>JAKSPK010000017.1 GCA_024404875.1 Oscillospiraceae bacterium | reverse complement strand
GTCTCTTTTTCGGGGTATACTGATAATACTGCACCGAAAGCGGCGGCAGTACCAACTCGATCGACTGATCGAAGCCGTGCATTCCGTATTCGTCGGAAATGACTTTCTTCTTTGCGATTCCGCTGCCGCCGAATTCAACTGCATCGGAATCGAACACCAGAGTATATGTCCCCTCAAACGGAACACCGATCTTATACGGCTCCCGGCCGACCGGCACGAAATTGCAGACGGCAATGATCTCATTTCCGCTGTCGTCGATTCTTCGGAATGCAATCACACTCTGCCGGTAATCGTCATTCGAGATCCAGCTGAATCCCTTCCACGAATCGTCATTTTCCCAAAGTGCCGGCGTATTCTTATAGAATTTATTCAATGCCTTCGAGAAATCCAGCAATGTGCTGTGCGTCGGATAGTCGAGCATAAACCATTCCAGCTCGCTCTTGTAATCCCATTCTCTGCGCTGGCCGAACTCCTGTCCCATAAAGAGCAGTTTCTTGCCGGGATGCGCAAACATATAACAGAGGAATGCACGGTAAGATGCGAATTTATCGCCCTCCAGTCCGGGCATTTTTTCGATCATGGAACATTTGCCATGGACGATCTCATCATGCGAGATCGGCAGGACATAATTCTCAGAGAAGCAGTAGAAGAACGAGAAAGTCAGCTTGTCATGGTTGAATGCGCGGTAAAGCGGATCCATTGACATATAGTTGAGCATGTCGTTCATCCAGCCCATATTCCACTTGAAATTGAAGCCGAGGCCACCGATGTCAGTCGGCTTTGTGACGAGCGGCCATGCGGTCGATTCCTCCGCGATCATCAGCACATCGGGATGCCGTGCAAAAACAGCTTCATTGAGCTGACGCAGGAACGCGACTGCTTCGAGATTTTCTCTTCCGCCGTTGACATTCGGGCGCCACTCGCCGTCGCGTCGATCATAATCCAGATAAAGCATCGAGGCCACTGCATCCACACGCAGGCCGTCAATATGAAATTCATCGAGCCAGTAGCATGCAGATGAGATCAGGAATGAGCAGATCTCCGGCCGGCCGTAGTCAAACACTCTGGTGCCCCAGCCCTTATGCTCGCGCTTGAGCGGATCGGTGTATTCATACAGACATGCACCGTCAAATTCATAGAGTCCCTGTTCATCCTTCGGGAAATGTGCCGGCACCCAGTCAAGGATGACGCCGATGCCCGCCTGGTGTAACATATCGATCATCTTTCGGAAATCGTCCGGTGTACCGAAACGGGAGGTCGGTGCAAAATATCCTGTGACCTGATAGCCCCACGAGCCGTCAAACGGATACTCCGTCAGCGGCATGAATTCGATATGCGTATACGAAAGCTCTTTCATATACGGGACAATCTGCTTAGCAAATTCCACATAATTCAGCGGGTTGCCGTCTTCAAAGGTACGCCACGAGGATAACTGTACCTCGTAAATATTCATCGGAGATTTGTAGACATTTGTCTTCTTTTTCTGTGCCAGCCACTTTTCATCCTTCCACTGATACGAGGATTCAAAGAGCTTCGTCGCATTCTGCGGGGCAGTTTCAAAGTGTGTGCCGTAGGGATCGTTTTTCAGCTTAACCTCGCCGTTCTTGGTCAGGATGCTGTATTTGTACAGTGTATAGGGCGGCAGCTGATCAAGTGCTGCCTCCCAGATGCCGTCTGCAACCGGAAGCATGGTATTAACCGTGCGATCCCAATCGTTGAAATCTCCGACGACCGAAACATCGACAGCATTCGGCGCCCAAACGCGGAACACGGTCTTTTTGACGCCGTCACGCAACTCTTGATGCGCACCGAACAGCCGCTGTGCATCAAAGTTTCTGCCCTCATAGAACAGGTGCAGGGGAAACGCGTTGGGATTTTGATCCGGCTTCTGATTTGTCTGATTACTCATATGCTCCTCCAAATCCTGCACCACAATGATATCCGGTCGGCGCAGGGGATAATGTATTGTAGCACCAAATAATGCGTATGGTGCATCCTGCGCAAAATCCGCAGTACAACCTATACGCCTTATATACATTTTACCATATTATGCCGCAACTTGCAAGCACTTTTGCAATTTCGTTCAAAGTTTGTAAGGTCAGACAAAATCGCGGTCTTATTTTGTGCATCTTAACAACATACTAAGAAATAACGAATGATTTTTTGCGTATTATTCCATGATTCAAAACAAAATCAAGATTGAAATTGCACTCCGCAGCGTTCTGTTTTTATGCAGCTGGTGGTATGTATTGCAATTATTACTGTCTGTAAATCGCACAAGCGACAACCGTGCATCATTTTGCAAGACAATACAGAATGATCCGTTCCGCGCATCATTCGTCGATTGCCGCATCTATGATCGCTGCGGCCAGAACCGTCACATCGTCCTGCGGTGCACCGCCGGATTCGCGCTGTGCTTTTGCACAAACTGCATGCGCCATCGTTTGCAGATCTCCGCCCTCGCGAAGCTGCTGCCGCACAAAAGGGAACAGCGTATCATCCACACCGTCTGAAAGCAAAAAAATCATGTCGCCGCGCTCCAGCTCCAACACCGCCGTATATGGCTCAACATTCGGCAGGATGCCAAGCGGATCGGTCGCCGCCTGGCAGAGAGTGATCTGTTCGCCGTGCCGGATGAAGGTCGGCCCCGCGCCGTATTTGTACAGCGTAACCGATGCAGTGTCTGTGCTGATTTTCGCGACATCGAGCGTCGCAAAGCGCTCCTCGCCGGATTTGGTCAGCATAATCGAATTGACCATATCCGCAGCGGCACGGCAGTCCATCCCCGACTGCACAAGCTGACGGAAATCCGACAGCACGATCTTTGCATCAACCGCGGCTTTCCGGCCGGAGCCCATGCCGTCCGAAACTGCAAGATAATATGCACCCTCTCCGTCCGAGAATGTTTCCCAGCAATCGCCGCAGGGCTCATCCTCATGCACCGCGCACTGCGCCGCCGCCGATGCGACATCAATTCCCCCCGCAGAGCACAGGATCATACGCTGCTCATCACCTGCTTTGTCTGTTCCGCATACCTGCAGCGGTTTTTGCAGCGCATCGCTGAGCAGATCGGCGATCAGCACTGCATCGAGCGGCACATCCGCGGGTGCATACAGCTCGATCAGCATCCGCTGATTCTCACCGGACGAGACAGCCGCGGCCTGCACAGGGATCTTGAATTTTGCCAGTACATCCGAAACATAGCGCGTTAGCTCCCGCTGATAGCTTTTGCGGGACTGTGCGCCTGCGCCGTGCAGCAGACTCTCTGTAATACGCATTTGCGTAAAAAGCATTTTCTGGGATTCCCGCAGCCGCGCAGCGAGCGTTTTCGTGACAGCATTTTGCCGCTTGATACGCGAAAAAGCCTGCGTCACGCGGTCAGGCTGCACACATCCGAACGGTGCCCGGAGCGTCTCTGAAAGATCCGCCGCTGAAAGCTTCCGGAAACATTCACAGGCCTCCGAATCCCCCTTGTCCCAACACATTGCGCGGCTGATGCATTTGCTGCATACTGTCTCACAGACGGTCTCGGCCTGTCCGGGCAGCGGCAGATTCTTCACCATCATGTTCGCGATGCGCTCCGCCGATCCTCGCACACCCGCAATCGAATCAGACAGAAACTCCAGCCTAACACCGGTCAATGCGGCAAGATCTGCACCGGAATCGTTCCATTGCAGAAAGGTATCTGCGATCTGCACTGCCGGCATCAGCAAAAAGGCCAGTCCTCCGATCACACCGCCGATGAATGCATTTGCGACCTGTGCATTCCAGCCAGACAGCACCATACTCAGTACGCCGAACATCTGAAACACAAGCAGGCTAAGGATAGATGAATGACCTGCGAGACAGCCGGCGGCAAATCCGGCGGCAGGCAGCAATGCAGCATATCCGGCAGTCTCCCCTCTCGCCAATACGAGCGCAAACGCAGAGAGGGTTCCGCAGATCACGCCGCCCGTCATGCGGTAACGCTTTGCGGCGGTCAGTACGACGAATCCCGCAAGGATCTCGCCGAAGCTGACCGTCAGAAGCCGCAGTGCACAGAGCGCACCAGCCAGCAAAACATAGCAGACCGAAAAGCTCAGCGCATCGCCCTCATGCAGCCGCAGCGGCAGGCCGCTCTCAAAACGCAGAATCACCTGCCGGAGACAAAAGGCCATCCCCCCTGCAAACAGGCTGCCTATGCCCCAAAGAATCCATTCCATGCCTCCGGTCATGCCTGCAAGCGCAAAAATCACTGCCGAGAGCAGATTACTCCCGGCAGCGAGCAGTGCCGCCGTCCGCGGACTAAGCCGGACATTCAGCAGCCAGCGCAGAATGATAACCAACGCCATCCCACACAGGTACACTAGCTGCCGCGTCAGCAAACCGGTCAGCGCATATACGCCGGCGGTTCCGGCGAGCGCAGCGATCCCGCAGGCCGGCGAGACTGCTGCCGCCAACGCTGTATTCAGCGGCACCGGAACCCCGCCGAATTCTGCCAGCGACAGAATTCCCGCCCCCACTGCACTCCCGACGATCCTTAACGCACCCGCCACCCGCGGCTCTTCGCACAGTGACTTCCATTCGATCATATGTCATCCTTCCTCTCTCATCCGGACGGTCATGCGCCGTCTGAATCTATGCAGATAACATTATACCGCATCTCGCGTGCGGTTCGTGTCGAAAAGAAGCCCTGCGGGGTACTTTCCCTTGGCAGTTTGGCTGGCATTTTCATCCGTCAGCGCGGCAGACAATTATCAGTTTGCAATCACAACACATTCTCTCATTTCAGTCCGCATTGACACGCAGATACAGCGCCGGATCGACACGCACACCGTTCTCGCGCACCTCAAAATGCAGATGCGGCCCAGTCGAATCGCCGGTACTGCCTACCAGCGCGATCACATCGCCCCTCTGAACCTGAAGTCCCGGATTAACAAGAAGCTCGACACAGTGTCCGTAAACCGTCTGATAGCCGTCATCATGCAACAGAATTACGAAATTGCCGTAGCCTGGCTCCCAGCCTGCATACTGCACCACACCGCCGTCTGCCGCATAGATTTCCGAATACTCCGCCGCGCCGATGTCAAGTCCGATATGACCTCCCGCACTGCCGAACGGACAGGTGATCCTTCCGCCATCCACCGGCCAGACATATTTGCCGATCCCGTCGATCACGGTATCCGTGCTGTAGGGCTGAGCCTTGAATGTACCGACCGCAATCTCTCTGTCGATTGGCTTGACGGTCAGCACGGAGCGCACTGTTTCAACAGCGGTTTGTACGCCGTCTGTATATGTGATAACCTGATGATTCCGACGCTCACCCTTGGTACCGCGCATGATGACTTCTTCCCTGCCCTCCGGCAGCGAATTGGTCTCCGTCCGCACAGTATCAAAATCAATCATCGCTAGTGCATTCACGCGGCGCGTATATACGATTGGCATATAATGCACTGTGACCGGCACTGTAATCTTGCGGCCGTACGGGATAATCACAGGCAGCTCGTCATTCAGCGCATACAGCTCCTCCTGCGTGACCGAGAACCGCGCTGCGACGGATTTTACTGTATCACCGGAAACCGCCGTATAAATGCGTGTTGAATGCGTCACTGCCGTCAGCTTATTTGCAAGTTTCTGTGCATCTGTGAAACGCTCCGATGGGAACAGCCCGAATTCGTAGCGTACCGTATCTGCATAATGCACCTGCTCTGCATCCTCGCCGAGCTTGTTGCAGAAGGCACTGAGCTGCCGCGTCATGGCAGCCTCGATCGGATGCGTTTCAGTCACAACCCCTTGCAGCACATCATTAACATAAACACCGTAACCCTCCGTCAGCTCAATGCCAGCATTCTGCATCATCAGCTCAGCGAGCTGACCGGCTGTCAGAAGCATATCCGAAGCGCTGAGCCGCTGTAGCTGAAAACGCCGTGAAAAATCAACCTGCTCCGCATCCTCCGCCGAATCAAGCCGCCGCCGAACGATCTCCTCCGCTTCCATATAGGCAGATTCATTCTCAATAATGCCGAGCATTTTACCGTCCACAGCGACCGCAACGCCGTATTGCTGGTGCATCCCCTGCTGCACGACCGTCCAAAGCAATGCGCAGCTGGTCAGCGGCACAGCAAAGCGCAGCACAGTCCGCAGAATTCCGCTTTCTCCGGCAACCACGCTTCCAAGCAGATGCAGTATAGAACGCTTCGTGCGGTATTGCCGAACGGCATTCTCCGCAGCAGCTTGCCGTCTGCGGAAAAATCCACAAATCCCGCGAATCCCGACTCCGACGGACTTGACGAGCAGATAAATCAAATCGCCGAGCAGCAACCCTATAGCACGCAGCGGCAGCGACAGGATCCTACTGGCCGTTTGCAGCCTGACGGAAAGCTGCGGCGGTATATTTATCTTTTTCATTTTGCCTCCTGTAGTTTCTGTTTGTTCTTAATATATTATACACAGGGTTAAGCATATCATGCAAGTCTGCAGAGCCTGCTTTATACATCTGCGCGATATATAATATGCAATCGGTGAATTTGTCATTCTCCACCATGAAAAATTGATCTATCAACGAAATCCTGAAGAATCATTCCAAGCCGTTATCTTCAGCAGATCGTTGATATATCAATAAAAGACTGCGCAGCAACAGACTGCGCAGTCTTCTGAAATCATATTGTTCGGAATATCCGAAAGAGATCAGACCAGCGAAATGATAGCCATTTCAGCTGCATCGCCGCGGCGCGGGCCGATCTTGACGATCTTGGTGTAGCCGCCGTTTCGATCCGCATACTTCGGTGCGATCTCATCAAAGAGCTTCTTTGCGACGCTCTCCTTCGTCACATAGGCAAAGACCTGACGCTTCAGGTGGAGATCAGCAGCGGCATCGCTGCCGGTAATCCCCTTTGCAATGGTAATCATCTTCTCTGCCATCGAACGAACTTCCTTCGCTCTGGTTTCGGTAGTCTCGATCTGTCCGTTTTCTAACAGATAGGTCACCATGCCGCGAAGCATTGCCTTTCTGTGATCCGTGGCTCTGCCGAGCTTTCTGGAACCCGCCATTGTGTTTCACTCCTTTTATATCCATCCGGCCGCCCATTTGAGGGAGCACCGGATACGGGAATTAGTCGTTTTCGTCCGAACTAAGGTCGAAGCCCAGAGACTGGAGCTTTTCCTTGACCTCATCAAACGATTTTCTGCCGAGGTTTCTGACCTTCATCATCTCGTCCTCAGACCGGCTGATCAAATCAGCAACTGTATTGATGCCGGCACGCTTCAGGCAGTTGAATGAACGCACCGAGAGATCCAGCTCCTCGATCGTAGTTTCGAGCTTCTTCTCCTGTCCGCCGTCTGTCGTATCCTGGAGAACAGGCTCAGAGACCTTTTCATCCGAGAGATTGACAAAGAGCTGGAGATACTCTGTCAGGAGGCTTGCCGCCTGCGAGAGCGCATCGTTCGCGCCGACGGTGCCGTCCGTCCAGACCTCAATCGTGAGCTTGTCATAGTCTGTGACCTGGCCGAGTCTTGTATCCTCGACCTTATAGTTGACCTTCAGAACCGGGGTGTAGATACTATCCACGGTAATGACATCCAGCGGCAGATTCTGGCGAGTCTGCTTGTTGCGCTCCGCGGAAACATAACCTCTGCCGCGATCGAGCATGATCTGCATTTCAAGCTTTGCGCCCTTGCCGATCGTCGCAATGTGCGGATACGGCGGCAGGATCTCGACCTCAGAATCCATCTGGATATCAGCAGCGGTGACCTCACATTCACCCTGGGCGTCAATATACATGGTCTTCGGGCCGTCACCGTACAGCTTCGCGGTCAGACCCTTGATCGCAAGGATGATTTCGGTGACATCCTCCTTGACACCGGGGATGGTTGAGAGCTCGTGATGAACACCGTCGATCTTGACGGCATAAACTGCCACGCCGGGCAGTGAGGAGAGCAGAATCCTTCTGAGACTGTTACCGATCGTGATGCCGTAGCCGCGCGGCAGCGGACGAATCTCGAATTTGCCGTATTTGCCGTCGCCGTGCAGTTCTTTCGTCTCAATTTCCGGCTTTTCCATTTTCAGCATAAATACCCTCCTGTTGTGCAATCAGTTGTGGTCGGCCGGGGCAGCAGCCCCATGCCGTTCAGGATTTGCCTGAAATTACTTGGAATACAACTCAACGATGAGGTGCGTTTGTGCTTCGTACTCGATATCGTCTGCAGAAGGCATACGCGTGACGGTTGCAGAGAAGTCATCCTTCTTTGCCTCCAGCCAGAGCGGAACAACTCTATCAGCAGTTGCTTCGACAGTTGCCTTGAACTTCTCAGAGGTTCTGTCCTTCTCGCGCAGTGCGATCACATCGCCAACCTTTACACGATAGGAAGCGATATTGACCTTCTGACCATTGACGGTGTAATGCGCGTGAGCGACGAGCTGTCTCGCCTCGCGTCTGGTCAGTGCCAGACCCATGCGGAAGACAACATTGTCCAGTCTGGATTCGAGGCAGGTGATGAGGTTATCACCGGTCTTGCCCTCCATCTTGGAAGCCAGCTCAAAGTAGTGTCTGAACTGCTTTTCGAGCATACCGTAAATAAACTTGAGCTTCTGCTTCTCCTTGAGCTGCATACCGTATTCAGAAATCTTCTTACGGTTATTTGCGCTCTGGAAGCGGTTGGAGTCCTTCTTAGAAACGCCCATGACCGCCGGGCTGATGCCGAGCGTTCTGCACTTCTTCAGGATCGGTTCTTTCTGTACTGCCATCTTTCATTCACCTCCAATAAATTATACACGTCTTCTCTTCGGAGGACGGCAGCCGTTGTGCGGGATCGGGGTAACATCCTTGATCATGCGGACTTCGAGACCGACGGTCTGAAGTGCACGGATGGCAGCCTCTCTACCGGAGCCGGGACCGTTGACATAGACCTCAACAGTCTTGAGACCGTGCTCCATTGCTGCTCTAGCAGCGGTCTCCGCAGCGCTCTGAGCTGCGAACGGTGTGGATTTCTTCGAGCCGCGGAAGCCGAGCTCACCGGCGGAAGCCCACGAGATCGCATTGCCCTGCGTATCGGTGATCGTCACGATGGTGTTATTGAACGTGGACTGAATATGCACCGCGCCATTCTCGATGTTCTTACGCTCTCTGCGGCGTCTGACCGTGGTAACCTTTTTCTTCTGCTGTGCCAAGATACAGTCCCTCCTTACTTCTTCTTATTCGCAATGGTCTTTGCCGGACCCTTGCGCGTTCTTGCGTTGGTCTTTGTGCGCTGTCCTCTGACAGGCAGACCCTTGCGGTGACGAACACCGCGATAGCAGCCGATATCAACGAGACGCTTGATATCCATTGCAATCTGACGGCGCTTATCGCCCTCTACGATGCAATGCTCATCAATGTACGCACGCAGCGCTGCGACATCGGTTTCGGTAAGATCCTTGACTCTCGTATCCGGATTGATACCGGTTTCCTTGAGAATCTTGGTTGCCGTCGTACGACCGATACCGAAGATATATGTGAGACCGATCTCAACACGCTTATTCTTCGGGAGGTCAACACCAGCGATTCTAGCCATTTTCCTAATTACACCTCCAAATGCGCAGGGTATCAGCCCTGACGCTGCTTATGCTTCGGGTTTTCACAAATGATCATGACTTTGCCCTTGCGCTTAATGACCTTGCACTTTTCGCAAATGGGCTTGACGGAAGGTCTGACTTTCATTGGAAATACCTCCTTCTCTCCGGCGTTCCCTGATTATTTGGAGCGCCAGGTGATTCTGCCCTTTGTCAGATCGTAGGGCGATATCTCAACTGTAACATGGTCACCGGGGACGATTCGGATATAGTTCGTTCTCAGCTTGCCGGAAATATGTGCAAGGATCACATGGCTGTTGCTCAGCTCAACCTTGAACATTGCATTCGGCAGGGCATCAATGACCACGCCTTCTACTTCAATTACATCCTGCTTCGACATCGTCGATGACCTCCTTGCGGATTTGATTCGGTTTGGTTTTTGGAGCTGAGACCGCATCATTGAGCGGCTTCAGCGTTTCACGGAGCTTTTTATCGGTCAGCGCATCAAGTGAGACACGCTGTTTTGTCGCCTGAACATGAGCGGGATTTTTGCGCTTGGGGTTTGCGAGCGTCCGCCGCTTGCCGTCCGCAAGCAGCAACTCAGAGCCCTCAGCTTCGACCACGACATAAAATCTGCCGCTGTCTCTGCCCGCTTTTGCCCGGACGATCATTCCGGACTCAGCCAGCCATCTTTCCATTGCATTCACCGCTTTGTCATGATGACGGGGCCGTTTGCCGTAATCAGGATCATGTGTTCAAAATGTGCCGACCATGAGCCACTGTCTGTCACGACAGTCCAGCCGTTCGGCATGGTATGAACACCATCTCCTTTGAGGTTAATCATCGGCTCGATGCAAACGGTCATGCCCTCAACAAGCCGCATTCCGTGACCTGCCTTGCCGTGGTTCGGAATCTCGGGATCCTCATGGACCTCCTTACCAATTCCGTGGCCGCAGTAATTCTGGACAATTCCGTAGCCTTTTGCCCGGCAGTATTCCTCAACTGTGTGGGAAACATCGCCGATTCTTGCTCCAGCCTGTGCCGCCTCGATCGCCGCATAGAGGCTCGCGTTGGTGTCCTCCAGCAGCTGCCTGATCTCCGGTGCGACCTGTCCGACAGGGAAGGTAAAGCAGGTATCGCTGTTCCAGCCCTTGTATCTCGCGCCGAGATCAACGCTGACAATATCGCCCTCGTTGATGCGCCGGCCGCCGGGGATCCCGTGGATCACTTCCTCATTCACCGAAACGCAGGCACTTCCCGGAAAGCCGTAGAGCTTGTAAAAGTTCGGAATGGCACCGTGCCGGCGGATCTCATGATCCACGATCTTGTCGATATCCTTTGTCGTCATGCCGGGGCGGAGCTTCTGCTCAACGACATTCAGTGCATTCGCAGCGATCTTTCCCGCCTCCAGCATTTTTTCGACATCGGATTTGCTTTTGATTGATACCATTTTTATGTCATCAGCCCTCGATACCGAGTGCCTCAAAGACGAGCTTCGTGGTATCCTTGACTTCCTCCTGACCTTCAACGGTCACGAGTTTGCCGGTCTTTGCGTAGTAGTCCTTGAGCGGAGCGGTTTTCTCCTCATATACATCAAGTCTGGAGAGGACTGTCTCCGGTGCATCATCTGCACGCTGAACCGCCTTGCCGCCGCAGACATCACAGATGCCCTCAACAGCTGTCGGCTTATACTCGATGTGGTAGGACGCGCCGCATTTTTCGCAGACACGTCTGCCAGACATTCTCGCGATAATGCGCTCGTTCGCGACATGGATTTCAAGCACCTTGTCGATGGAAACGCCCATCTCGTCGAGTGCCTCAGCCTGTGCGACGGTACGCGGGAAACCGTCAAGAATGTAACCGTTCGCAGCATCCGGCTCGGCGATGCGGTCCTTCAGAATACCGATAACGATATCATCCGAAACCAACGCACCGCTGTCCATCGCAGCCTTTGCGCGCAGCCCCAGCTCAGTGCCGTTCTTAACAGCTTCGCGGAGCATATTGCCAGTCGAGATCTGCGGGATGCTGAGCTTTGCGGAGATTGCTTCCGCCTGTGTACCTTTACCGGCACCGGGCGCACCCAAGAGAATAAGGTTCATATGGCAGCCTCCTTACAATATTGATTAACCAAGGAAGCCCTTGTGATGACGCATCATCAACTGGGATTCCAAAGTACGAACTGTCTCGATCGCAACACTGACCACGATCAGGATCGAAGTACCGCCCATCGACGAAACATCGAGCTTTGTCAGGTTCAGGAAGATGATCGGGAACACGGCAACGATACCGAGGAAGACCGCACCGACCAGACCGATCTTCGAGAGAACTCTCTGGATGTATTCGGAGGTGGGCTTGCCGGGACGGATGCCGGGGATACCGCCGTTAGACTGGCGGAGATTATTTGCCATTTCAACCGGATTGTACTGGATTGCGACATAGAAGTAGTTGAACAGGATAATCAGGATGAAATAGAGCACTGCGTAACCATAGCTTCTGGTTCTGAAGAAATTGGTAAAGTAGAAGTAGAACTTCTGCCAAAGGGTCGTATCTTCGGTTATCGCCTGTACAGGCTTCCAAAACATGGTCAGCATAGACGGCAGGGACATAAAGCTCATCGCGAAGATGATCGGCATAACACCGGACATACACACCTTAATCGGAATGTGCGTGCTCTGTCCGCCGTACTGTTTTCTGCCGACGACGCGCTTGGCATACTGCACCGGAATCCGGCGCTCAGACTCGTTCATGAAAACGATTCCGACGACCATTGCGACGAAGATCAGCAGATAAATAACAACCTTGAGGAAATACTCATTCGGGTTGTCCATGACAAGACCGAAGAGCGTACCGACATCGACAGGAATTCTCGCGACGATACCGGCAAAGAGAATGATTGAAACACCGTTGCCGATGCCATTCTCATTGATTCGATTGCCCAGCCAGATGACAAGCGAAGAACCTGCCATGAACGAAGCAATAATCACGAACATTGCGAACCAGCCCTGACCGCCCTCAGTATACTTGACAGCATTGACACCGTCCATATTCTTGAGTGTCAGATAATACGCAACGGACATGAAGATCGAAAGACCAAGCGCCACAACAGATGTAATGGTATTGAGTTTCTTTCTTCCGTCCTCGCCCTCCTGCTGGAGACGTTCCAGCGGTGGGAGCGCATAGGTCAAAAGCTGAATGATGATGCTTGCATTGATAAACGGTGTAACGCCGAGCGAAAACATCGAAGCCTTTGCAAGCGCGCCGCCGGAAAGAATATTGAGATATTCAAGGAAGTTGCCGGTATTCTTTGCATTGGCATCCATCCACTGGGTAACTGCGTTCGTATCGAGGAACGGGACCACGATGACGGAGCCGAGACGAAAAATCACGATGATGAAGAGAGTGAACAAAATCTTCTTGCGAATCTCGGGGATACCCCAAGCAGTCCTCAGCGTTTTGAACACTTTACATCACCTCAGCCTTCCCGCCTACCTTTTCAATTTTTTCTGCTGCAGCAGCAGAGAACTTCGCAGCCTGAACAGTCAGCTTGATGTTCAGCTCGCCGCCGGCGAGGATCTTGATGCCGCCGTTCTCGATCTTGGAGATCAGACCGGAAGCCTTGAGCAGCTCCTCGTTAACAACGGTTCCTTCAACAAACTTGTTGAGATCACCGACATTCACAGTGGAATACTTGACTGCAAAATGATTGTGGAATCCGCGCTTCGGGATGCGTCTTACCAGCGGCATCTGGCCGCCTTCAAAGCCGATTCTGACACCGCCGCCGGAACGAGCATTCTGGCCCTTGTGGCCCTTGCCGGCAGTCTTGCCGTTACCGGAACCGTGACCTCTGCCGATGCGCTTAACCGGACGGTTGGAATCCGCAGCCGGAGTTAATTCATGAAGCTTCAATGGTTTGCACCTCCCTGCCTCTTATTCTTCCGTCACCTTGACGAGATGGATGATTTTATTGATCTTGCCCTGAGTGGCCGCATTATCAGGCTGCTCTGTGACATCGCCGATCTTGCGGAGACCCAAGGAATGAGCTGTTGCGATCTGATCCTGCTTTCTGCCGATCAGGCTTTTTGTAAGCTCGATTTTCTTAGCCATTTGCGCTCACTCCTCACTCGATTATTTGCCGAAGATCTCGGCAGTTGTCTTGCCGCGCTTTGCTGCGACAGATTTTGCATCTACGCATTCGCAGAGACCTGCGATCGTTGCGCGGACAACATTGCACGGGTTATTGGAACGCTGGCTCTTGGTACGGATATCCTGAATGCCGGCCATTTCGATGACCGCACGGACCGGACCGCCTGCGATCACACCGGTACCAGGAGCAGCCGGCATCATAAGAACGCGGCCTGCACCGAATTTACCGATGACCTCATGCGGGATGGTAGTTCCGCGAAGGTTGATGCGGACAAGGTTCTTCTTCGCATCTTCGATGCCCTTGCGGATCGCATCCGGAACTTCGCCGGACTTGCCGAGACCGAAGCCGACAATGCCGTTTCCGTCTCCGACCACAACGAGTGCGGAGAACTTCATGATACGGCCGCCCTTAACGGTCTTGCTGACACGGTTGATGGAAACGACTCTTTCCATCAGCTCCATGTTTGTTGCATCAATCAGTGCCAATCAAAGTCCCTCCTTCATTAGAACTGGAGCCCATTTTCACGGGCGCCGTCTGCAAGTTCCTGAACTCTGCCGTGGTAGAGATAGCCGCCACGGTCAAATACGACTTCGGTAATGCCCTTGTCTGCTGCCTTCTTAGCGATTGCAGCACCGACAAGACGCGCACCCTCCTTGTTGCCGCCGTTGCCCTCGAAGCCTTTTTCCTGGCTCGAAGCAGAAGCGAGCGTCACACCTGCGACATCATCAATCAGCTGAGCGTAGATGTGCTTTGTGGAGCGGTAAACGCTGAGTCTCGGACGCTGAGCAGTACCTGAGATCTTTGCACGAACTCTGCGGTGTCTCTTGAGACGGGCTTTGTTGCTGTCAATTTTCTTTACCATAGCAATTCACCTTTCTCCTTACTTCTTGCCCTTACCGGCCTTACCTTCCTTACGGATGATGTGCTCGCCCTCGTAGCGAATGCCCTTGCCCTTATAAGGCTCCGGCGGACGCTTCTCGCGGACTTCTGCTGCAAACTGACCGACCTGCTGCTTGTCGCAGCCGTTAATGATGATCGTGTTTGTATTCGGCACATCAATGGTAATGCCATCGGGTTCCGGCATGACGACATCGTGCGAATAGCCGAGGTTCATGACAAGATTCTTGCCGTCCTTCTTTGCACGGTAGCCAACGCCCTCAATCTGGAGTGTTTTCTTGAAGCCCTCGTTCACACCGAAGATCATGTTCGCGATGAGCGTTCTTGTGAGACCGTGCAGAGCGCGGTTCTCTTTGCTGTCATTCGGGCGGACAACAGTGACATGACCGTCTTCCACCTTGACCTGCATTGCTGCATTTGCGCGATAGCTGTTCTCGCCCTTCGGTCCCTTAACAGAGACCAGATTGTTCTCGTCAACAGTTACATTGACGCCGGCAGGAATCGCGATCGGCAGTCTTCCGATTCTGGACATGATGCGTTTCCTCCTTTATTACCAAACGTAAGCGAGAACCTCGCCGCCGACATTGAGCTCTCTAGCCTTCTTGTCGGTCATAATACCCTTAGAAGTCGAGACGATAACGATGCCGAGACCCTTGCGAACCTTCGGCATATCCGCGCAGGAGCTGTAGATTCTCAGACCCGGCTTGGAAATGCGGCGCAGGCCGCTGATAACGGAAGCTCTGTTCTCGTCGTACTTCAGAGTGATGCGGATAATGCCCTGCTTGCCATCATCGATGACCTGAAAGCTCTTGACATAGCCCTCATCGGTCAGGATCTGGGTGATGGCCTTCTTAACATTGGAAGCAGGAACATCAACGGTTGCGTGCTTTGCTGTAGCAGCGTTGCGGATTCTGGTCAGCAGATCCGCAATGGTATCAGAAATTTGCATACCAATTGACCTCCTTTACTACTATCGTCCGGTTTACCAGCTGGCCTTCTTGACACCGGGGATCTGTCCATCGTGTGCAAGCTCTCGGAAGCAGATTCGGCAAATACCGAACTTTCTGAGGTAGGCGTGGGGTCTGCCGCAGATTTTGCATCTGTTATAAGCGCGCGTCGAAAACTTCGGCGCTCTCTGCTGCTTCAGGATCATAGATTTCTTTGCCATGTCGTCCTCCTAATCACTTCGCAAACGGAGCACCGAGCAGCGAGAGCAGCTCTTTTGCTTCCTCGTCGGTCGCTGCGGTCGTGATGAAGTTGATATCCATACCGCGGACCTTGTCGATCTTATCATACTCAATTTCAGGGAAAATGAGCTGTTCCTTGATACCGGTAGAGTAGTTGCCCTTACCGTCGAAGGAATTCGGATTGATGCCGCGGAAGTCACGAACACGCGGGAACGCGACGTTGAACAGCTTGTCAACGAAATCCCACATCTTCTCACCGCGCAGCGTAACCTTGACGCCGATCGGCATACCCTCACGGAGCTTGAAGTTTGCAACGGATTTCTTTGCACGGCAGACAACCGGACGCTGACCGGTGATCAGGGAAAGATCGCCCATGATCGCGTCGATTGCCTTTGCGTTATCTTTTGCCTCACCTGCGCCGACATTCACAACAACCTTGTCGAGACGCGGGATCTGCATCACGTTCTTATAGCCGAACTTGCTCATCAGCGCCGGAGCGACGGTGCTGACATAAAAATCTCTCAATCTTGCCATCATCGTTCTCCTTTACTCAAACTTCGCGCCGCACTTCTTACAGACACGCATCTTGACCTTCTTGTCGCCATCCTGCTCGATGCTGTGGCCGACTCTGGTGGGCTTGCCGCACTTCGGGCAGATCAGCTGAACCTTGCAGGCGTAGATCGGGGACTCAGCCTTAACGATGCCGCCCTGCTGACCGACTCTGGTGGGCTTGACATGCTTGGTAATCATGTTGATACCTTCAACGATGACCTTGCCTTCCTTCGGGCTAACCTCAAGCACCTTGCCGGTCTTGATCTTCTTCTTTTCGATATCGGTGTACTTGTCAGCGGGATCACCGACGAGCAGGCGAACTGTATCGCCCTTCTTTACATGAACATTACTCATCTGGACACCTCCACATCACAGGACTTCCGGCGCGAGGGAGAGGATCTTGACATAGTCATGCTCTCTCAGCTCTCTTGCAACCGGTCCAAAAATACGGGTGCCGCGCGGTGTCTTGTCTTCCTTGATGATGACCGCAGCGTTCTCATCGAAGCGAATGTAGGTTCCGTCATCTCTGCGGAGACCCTTCGCGGAACGGACGATCACTGCCTTGACGACATCGCCCTTTTTAACAACGCCGCCGGGTGTTGCTTTCTTAACGGATGCCACGACAACGTCACCAATGTTCGCATAGCGTCTGCGGGTGCCGCCCAGCACACGGATGCACATAAGCTCCTTAGCGCCGGTGTTGTCTGCAACCTTTAAGTAAGACTGCATTTGAATCACAGCAGGTTCCTCCTATCTGTATCGTACCCGTCGCTCCGCACGGATTTTGCCGTTCGGATCTGCTGAATGGGTACCAGTTTCATTATGACGGAAAATTATTTCGCCTTTTCAATGATCTCGACAACACGCCATCTCTTGTCCTTGGAAAGCGGACGTGTCTCCATGACAAGCACGCGGTCACCGATTCTGCACTCATTGTTCTCATCGTGAGCCTTGAGCTTAATGGTGCGCTTGACGATCTTCTTGTAGAGCGGATGCTGAACATTATCAGCGATCGCGACGACAACGGTCTTATCCATCTTATCGCTGACGACCTTACCCGTACGGGTCTTGCGCAGGTTTCTTTCAGTTGCTTCACTCATGACTTTCGTCCTCCTTCCTTATGCGTTGGCAGACTGTGCTGCACGCATACAAGTCTTGACTCTGGCGATGTCCTTCTTGACAGCCTTGAGTCTTGCGGTGTTCTCAAGCTGATTCGCCGCGAGCTGGAAACGGAGGTTGAAAAGCTCCTCTTTCAAAGTCTGGAGCTGCGCAGCCATTTCTTCATAGCTCATATCTCTGATATCGGATGCCTTCATGCCTCTGCACCTCCTGCCTGCTCATCTTTTGCAACGATCTTGCACTTAACCGGCAGCTTATGCATTGCCAGACGCAGTGCATCTCTCAGATCTTCCTGAGAAATCGGCTTATCCTTATCGGCACCGATCTCGAACATGACTCTGCCCGGCTTAACAACCGCGACCCAGTACTCAGGAGAACCCTTACCGGAACCCATTCGTGTTTCAGCCGGCTTCTCAGTGATCGGCTTATCCGGGAAAATCTTGATCCAAACTTTACCGCCACGCTTGATACGACGGGTCATTGCGATACGGGCTGCCTCGATCTGGTTGGAAGTGATCCAGGACGGTTCAAGAGCCACCAGGCCGAAATCGCCGTATACTACCTTATTGCCGCGGTATGCCTTGCCGGTGAGACGGCCTCTGTGAACGCGGCGATACTTAACTCTCTTTGGAAGCAGCATTTGCGGAACCTCCTTCTCTTCTGTTCATCGGGCGGTCACCGCGCGGTCTGCGGTCGCCGCTGCCGTTGCCGTTGAAATCGCGGCGCGGTCTGCGGTCGCCGCGGTCACCGCCGTTGCGGTCATCTCTGCGGCGTCTGTTGTCGCGGGAACGGTCATTCTTGCGCTCATAGCGCTCCTTGTTTGCGGCTGCCTTTGCAGCGTCGCCCTTCAGGATCTCGCCCTTGTAGATCCAGACCTTAATGCCGATTCTGCCGTAAGTGGTGTTTGCCTCAGCAAAGCCGTAGTCGATGTCGGCACGGATGGTCTGCAGCGGGATAGTACCCTCATGATAGCACTCAGAACGTGCGATTTCAGCACCGCCGAGACGGCCGCCGCACTTAATCTTGATGCCCTTTGCGCCGGACTTCATCGTTCTGCCGATAGAACCCTTCATAGCGCGACGGAAGGATACACGGTTTTCGAGGTCAGCAGCGATCTTCTCAGCGACAAGCTGTGCAGAGAGATCCATGTTCTTGATCTCGATGATGTTGATTGCTGCGGATTTGCCGATGCGCTTCTCGATGCTTGCGCGGAGCTTGTCGATCTCAGCACCGCCTCTGCCGATGATAAGACCCGGCTTTGCGCAGTGGATGTGGATGCGAACCTTCTCCGGCAGACGCTCGATCTCGACGCGAGCAATGCCTGCTGCATAGAGCTTCTTCTTGATGAACTCGCGGAGGTTATAATCCTCAACGAGCGTATCGCCGAAATGCTTCTTATCAGCGAACCAGCGGGAATCCCAGTCCTTAATGATGCCGACTCTCATGCCGTGCGGATTGACTTTCTGTCCCATGGATTATGCCTCCCTTTCCTTCAGAATAATGGTGATATTCGAGGTGCGCTTGTTGATGCGGAATGCTCTGCCCTGTGCGCGCGGCTGGATCCGCTTCAGGATCGGGCCCGGGCCGACATAGCAAGCTGCAACATAAAGTGCTTCCTTATTCATGGAATGATTGTTGTCTGCATTTGCGATCGCGGAATTCAGCAGCTTCTTAACGATCGGGCAGGCAGCCTTCGGAGTCAGATCGAGCGCAGCGAGCGCCTTGTCAACCGGCTGATTGCGGATCAGGTCGAGAACAATCTGCACCTTTCTGGGGGAGATGCGTTCGCCGCGGAGGATCGCCTTCGCTTCCGGCTCGTAGTTCATTTCATTCTGTGCCATGCGTTATTTCCTCCTTCCGATTACTTCTTGCCGTTGTTGGATGTCTTGGAACCGGCATGGCCCTTAAACGTTCTGGTCGGTGCAAACTCGCCGAGCTTGTGGCCGATCATTTCCTCGGTCACGAAGACCGGAACGTGCTTGCGTCCGTCATGGACGGCGAAGGTGTGGCCGACAAATTCCGGGAAAATCGTAGAAGAACGGCTCCATGTCTTGAGAACCTTCTTTTCACCGGTTTCATTCATAGCGACAACACGCTTATAAAGGGCTTCCTGAACAAACGGGCCCTTTTTCACACTTCTGCTCATGGTTCGTCAGCCTCCTTTCTTATTTACCATTGCGGCGCTTCACGATGAGCTTATCGGAAGGCTTGTGATGCTTACGGGTTTTGTAACCCAGAGCGGGCTTACCCCACGGGGTTACAGGACCCGGACGTCCGATCGGGGACTTGCCCTCACCACCGCCGTGCGGATGGTCATTCGGGTTCATAACGGAACCGCGGACTGTCGGACGGATACCCATGTGACGGGTACGGCCGGCCTTACCGATGTGAACATTGATGTGGTCAATGTTAGAGACCTGACCGATCGTTGCCTTGCCGATGACCGGAACTCTTCTCATTTCGCCGGAGGGCAGACGAACCAGTGCGTATGCACCTTCCTTAGACATGAGCTGTGCCTGGTTGCCGGCGGAACGAACAAGCTGACCGCCCTTACCGGGATAAAGCTCAATGTTGTGAATGAAGGTACCGACCGGAATTGCACTCAGCGGGAGAGCGTTGCCCGGCTTGATATCGCAATCTGCACCGGAGCGAACAGTGTCGCCGACCTTAAGGTCATTCGGTGCGAGAATGTAGCGCTTCTCGCCGTCTTCATACTGAATGAGAGCGATAAATGCGCTGCGGTTCGGATCGTACTCAAGAGTCATGACGGTTGCGTTCATGCCGTCCTTGTTGCGCTTGAAGTCGATGAGTCTGTACTTTGTACGATTGCCGCCGCCGTGATGGCGAACGGTGATTCTGCCTAAGTTATTACGACCGGACTTCTTCTTGAGCGTGACGCAGAGAGACTTCTCAGGACCTCCCTTGGAGAGACCGGAGTAGTCTGTCACGGTCATGCCGCGGCGGCCCGGAGTTGTCGGCTTATAAGCCTTGATTGCCATTTGTTTTCACTCCTCTAGTTTCAATGCTTACTTATCGGGAGCATGACTCCCATACAAATGCTGCTGATCAGCAGCTTAGAACATACCGTCGAAGAACTCGATCGAGCTGTTGAGCTTCTTGCCGTTCGCATCGTTGCCCGGCTCCTGGTTGATCGTAACGATCGCTTTCTTCCAGCTTGCGGTCTTGCCGGTGTATCTGCCGACACGCTTTTCGCGGCCGCGGACATTCACGGTGTTGACCTTGGTAACTTCGACATGGAAGAGCTTTTCGGCTGCATCGGCAATCTCAAGCTTATTCGCATCCTTTGCGACCTTGAAGGTGTACTTGCCCTGCGGCAGCAGATCAGTGCTCTGCTCGGTGATGACGGGCTTCAGAATGATATCCTGCGGTGCCTTCATTTTGCATACACCTCCTCAATTTTTGCGACAGCGCCCTTGCTGACGATGAATGCGTCATAGTTGAGGATGTCGTAAACATTCAGGGTATTGACGGCAGCCGTCTTAACGCCCGGAATATTTGCAGCGCTCTTGTAGACATTCTTGTCAGCTTCCTGTGTAACGATGAGAGCCTTGCCAGCGACCTTCAGAGCATCGAGCATCTTGACGATCGTCTTGGTCTTGTAGCCCTCGACTGCAATGCTGTCGATAACGATCAGATTCTGGTCGATAACCTTCTGGGAGAATGCAGAGAGCATTGCCAGACGGCGGACCTTCTTGTTGAGGGAGAAGCGATAGCTTCTCGGCTTCGGGCCGAGTGCGACGCCGCCGTGGTACCACTGCGGAGCGCGGATCGAACCCTGACGGGCATGACCTGTACCCTTCTGACGGTACGGCTTTCTGCCGCCGCCTCTGACCTCAGTTCTGGTCAGTGTGGACTGTGTGCCCTGACGCTGATTTGCGAGATAATTCACGACCATTGCGTGCATAACGCCCTCATTCGGAGTGATGCCGAACACAGCGTCATTGAGCTCGGTTTCGGAAACCTGCGCGCCGTTCATATCATAAACCGGAACATTTGCCATTTCTGATTTCCTCCTTCCTTAACCCTTTTTCACGCTGTTGGTGATGGTGACGAGGCTGCCCTTCGGACCCGGGATCGCGCCGCGGACTGCGATGAGATGATTCTCAGCATCGACAGAAACGATCTTGAGGTTCTGAACGGTAACTGTCTCAGCACCCATATGACCTGCAAGACCCTTGCCCTTATAAATACGGGACGGAGAGGAGCAAGCGCCCATGGAGCCTGCCTGACGGTGAACCGGACCGGTACCGTGGGTCTCCTTGAGTCTGTGCTGGCCGTAGCGCTTGATCGGACCTGCATAGCCCTTACCCTTGCTGGTGCCCTGCACATCAACGATCTCGCCTGCCTCGAAGATATCGGGCTGGATCGAATCGCCGACATTGAATGCATCGCAGTCATCCAGGCGGAACTCACGCAGTGTGCGAAGCGCACCGGTGTTTGCCTTGTCGAAATGACCCTTCATCGGCTTGTTGACCTTCTCTGCCTTGACCGAGCCGAAGCCGACCTGGATCGCGTTGTAGCCGTCATTTTCCACGGTTTTCTTCTGGACGACGAAGCAGGGACCTGCCTCAACGACCGTGACCGGCACGACCTTGCCGGATTCGTCGAAGATCTGTGTCATACCGATCTTCTTGCCAAGAATGGCTTTCTTCATTGCGGTTTCCTCCTTACGGTTATTGGTTGGCATCTGCCAACTTGACCGGCAGCCTTATGAAGAAGTCGGCTGCCATTTTCGGAATCCTCTTTGCAGCTGAGATTATTTCATCTCCATGTTGATTTCAACACCTGCGGGGATTTCCAGTCTGGTGAGAGCATCCATCGTCGCCTTTGTCGGGCGCAGGACGTCGATCAGGCGCTTGTGCGTACGCATTTCGAACTGCTCACGGCTGTCCTTGTACTTGTGGACTGCGCGGAGGATCGTAACGATCTCCTTGTCGGTCGGGAGCGGGATCGGTCCCGAAACCTTCTGCGCACCGCCGCGCTTTGCGGTCTCGACGATTTTCGCCGCCGCCGCATCAACAGTTGCGTGCTCATAGCCCTTGATCCGAATTCTCAGTTTTTCGCTGCCTGCCACTTGATTAGCCTCCTTCATATTTATGTTTGCTTGTGAGGGGACATGAAGTGAACTGCCCATGTGTATTCCATCGAAAATTACGTGTTCCGGCTCTTACAACCGTCCCGCGTGTTTCCTGAACCCAAAGTCCATAAAAAACCCCGCTGCAAGATGTCCTTGCATCGGGCTTTCGTGAAATGAGACGCAGAAATGTACTTTCCGCATTTGTACGCAAAAAGGCACACGACCTGCCGGCATGATTTTCCTTTCAGCTTGTCCGTAAGATCACAAAGCTGACTCCTTCAACCAAAGCCTGCGGTTTCGCAGCATTTTCACACACACAGTGCAATATCTCAAATCGCCCGTCTAGCGGACATACTCCACTGCGAATTACCGGCACACAGCCGCAACCTCGCAGTATCTTCGTATATCTTGTGCATCAGCTTTTACATTATAGCACAACTTCAGAGGAATTGCAAGTCTTTTTCGCAATTCTTCTAATTTGTGTATGTAGAACTTTATCCAAATTATGCTGCTGCTTTTTGTTGATTTATCACAACATCATTTTTATTCAAATAACTCCGGTCAATTTTTCCAAAGTCCAGATAGCTTCTTCAATTTGCATCTCATCTGTTTTCGGCCGCCCAGACAGTGTCCAAACCACCATGATCGAATTTAATGATTCATCTTCAAGTGAAGCTGTGCATTGGAAAAGCAGACCGAAGCGTTCGCTCCGGTCTGCCGTATCATTATGCGTTATCGTCTGAAACGAGCTGCTTTCTAGCTTCCAGTTCTGCAAGTGCATCTTTTCTGGAGAGCGAGATCTTGCCCTTCTGTTCGTCAATTTCCATGACCTTGACAACGATCTCATCGCCGAGCGAGACAACATCCTCAGTCTTCTCAACGCGCTGCTTGTCCAGCTTGGAGATGTGAACCAAGCCTTCCTTACCCGGAACGATCTCAACGAATGCGCCAAAGGCCTGGATACCCGTAACCTTACCCTTGTAAATCGCGCCGATCTCCGGACCGTTTGCGATGGTATCAATGATCTGGATTGCTTTTCTCGCATTTGTCAGATCAATACCGGATACAAACACGCTGCCGTCCTCGTTGATATCAATCTTAACATCACATTCCGCAGAGATCTTCTGGATGACCTTGCCGCCGGAGCCGATGACCTCACGGATCTTTTCGACCGGAACGCGTGTCTGGAGCATCTTCGGTGCATACTCGGAAACCGTCTCGCGAACCGTCGGAATCGCCTTCAGCATAATCTCATCAAGAATGTAGAGACGTGCCTTGCGTGTCTTCTCGAATGCTTCCTTGATGATTGCCGGTGTCAGACCGTCAACCTTGATATCAACCTGAATTGCAGTGATACCCTTATGTGTACCGCCGACCTTGAAGTCCATATCGCCGAAGAAATCCTCAAGGCCCTGAATATCAACCATTGTCATGAATTCATCAGAATCCGGCTTGGTGATAAGGCCGCAGGAGATACCGGCAACCGGAGCTTTGATCGGAACGCCTGCGTCCATAAGTGCGAGCGTAGAGCCGCAGATCGAACCCTGAGAGGTCGAGCCGTTGGAACTGAGAACCTCAGAGACCAGACGCAGTGCATACGGGAACTCATCCACGGAAGGCAAAACCGGAACCAGTGCCTTTTCCGCGAGAGCGCCGTGACCGATCTCTCGTCTGCCGGGGCCTCTGGACGG
Organism: Oscillospiraceae bacterium; assembly: GCA_024404875.1. Lineage (GTDB taxonomy): Bacteria > Bacillota > Clostridia > Oscillospirales > Ruminococcaceae > Firm-04. Next base: position 19,160 of record JAKSPK010000017.1, on the reverse strand, counting down.
CTTTGTCTCTCCAACGGAATAGGACGGGAAGTTATACTGGTGCATATAGCGCTTGGTCTCCTCGTTCTCGTCCAGACCGTCAATGCGCTGTGCATCAGAGAACGGACCGAGTGTCGCAATCGTCAGCACCTGTGTCTGACCGCGGGTGAACAGGCCGGAACCGTGAACACGCGGCAGCACGCCTGCCTCTGCAGCCAGCGGACGAATCTCGTCAATCTTTCTGCCGTCCACGCGCTTACCCTGATAGAGCCACTCGCGGACGATCATCTTCTGAAGCTTGTAGATGCACTCGTCGATCATGCCGATGCGCTCTGCGTTGTCAGCATCGAACTTCTCATGAATCGCGTTCTTGATCGGGAGCAGTCTTGCTTCGCGGACATTCTTATCATTGGTATCGAGCGCAAATTCGACATCCTTGCGAGCGAAATCTGCGATCGCATCGAACAGCTCGTGATCGACCTCCATCGACTCGAAGGTAAACTTCGGCTTGCCGATCTCCTTACGGATATCGTTAATGAAGGCAACGAGTTTCTTGATCTCCTCGTGTGCCTTGAGGATGCATTCGAGCATCAGATCCTCCGGCACTTCATTTGCGCCGGCCTCGATCATGACAATCTTCTCAGCAGTTGCAGCAACAGTCAGCTTCAGATCAGAGACAGCGCGCTGTGCCTTGGTCGGCATGAGAATAATCTCGCCGTCAACAAGGCCGACCTCAACACCGCCGATCGGGCCATTCCACGGGATATCGGAAATCGAGATCGCGACAGAGGTTCCGATCATACCGAGGATCTCCGGCATAACATCCTGATCGACTGCCAGAACGGTCATGACAACTGCAACATCATTGCGCATATCCTTCGGAAAGAGCGGACGAATCGGTCTGTCCACACAGCGGGAAGTGAGGATTGCGTGCTCAGAAGGCTTGCCCTCGCGCTTCATGAAGCTGCCGGGGATGCGGCCGACGGAATAGAGGCGTTCTTCGTAATCAACGGAAAGGGGGAAGAAATCAATGCCGTCACGCGGCTTCTCGCTCGCGGTGACATTTGCCATGACAACGGTATCGCCGCTGCGTACCCAGCAGGAGCCGTTTGACAGCTCACAGGTCTTGCCTGTTTCCACGGTCAGCTCGCGGCCGCAGAATGTTGTCTTAAAAATCTTGTGATTCTCAAACATTTCAGAATCAGCCTCCTTTTTCATATTGCCTATTTCTCTCGTCGTTTAGCATAAAATCACATTCTGCATCACGCTGCAGCACATGATTTCATGCTAAGCCCGGCGGGAGAGATCAGATGTAAATAATAAGGGGAAGGAGGCGTTCCTCCCTCCCCTTTTGCGCAATTACTTACGCAGGCCAAGGCGCTCGATCGTCGCTCTGTAGCGCTCGATGTCCTTCTTTTTCAGGTAACCGAGCAGATTGCGGCGGCGTCCGACCATCTTGAGCAGACCACGGTAGGAGTGGTGGTCGTGCTTGTGCTCTTTCAGATGAGCATTCAGGTCATTGATGCGACGGGTCAGGATTGCGATCTGCACCTCAGGAGAACCGGTATCGCCCTCGTGGGTCGCATTTGCAAGGATGACCTCAGTCTTTTCTTCCTTACGCAGCATGAATTTCACCTCTTTCTGTTGTTTGAATCCGGTAAACGCAGATGAGGGAAGGTGAAAACCTCCTGCAAATGGCAGGCATACTCCCAGATCCGCGTAAACGGTCTTCTTATTATACCATATTCCGCGCATTTATTTATGAACAGAATATGAATATTTCATGAACTATTTGCAACCTATCATTCACCGCGTCGGCAGTTTGTAATCATTTCCAGCCAGTGAAGCGGTATAATGCAGCAGGATATGCTGTGCATCAGCCGAATCGAGCATCTCGCTTTTATTGACATCCCCGTTGCGTTCCTGTGTCGCAGTCGCACTGACATTCAGACCGGTAAAGCGGTCCGTGACGAATATCAGCAGCATCTGTGCATCCAGTACATTCACTTCGCCGTCCACAATAAAATCTCCGCTCAGTTCCGTCTGCGGCAGCGAATCCAGCATCGGTGCAGCCTCTGCCAGCAGCGCGTCAGCCTCCGGGATCGTCTCTGTCTCCGCAAACCGTTCAGCAAGCTCAGCGCGGAAGGCGATCAGTACCTGCTGTTCCGGCTCATCATAGAGCGCAAGCGCCGAATCAATGGTCTCATCTGCTGCGGAAGCATCGCGGCCGATCACCTCTTTGACAAACACCGTCGAAAGATACCTCTGCCGCCGCTGCACAAATTTCCGAAGAAATTCCACATTTTCTTCCCATGATTTGCCGGTGTAGCTGCCGAGCGTCTTGTAGGGATAGACACCGTACATATGCCAGCGCATATTGTGCATCGCCATAGCATTCGCAATCGAATCCGCCATTTGCTGAATCCCGCTGCCGCCCTCCTGCTCCGGATCTGACAGCGCGATCAGCTGTGCATCAAAGCGCTCCGCATACAAATCAGCCAGCAGCCGGATATATTCATCCTTCTGCCACAGCTTCATGAGAATGGATTCTATTTCACTGCCGCGCTCCGGATGATTCACATCATAGCCGGTCAGATTCATATATAGCGGATAGAGATTCTCAGTCACATAAGAATAGCTCATGCTGCCGTCCGGCCGCTTGAGACCGATCCCGTAATTGCCGAATGCCAGGTCAAAATCCCACGGCGGCCCGTAATGCAGTTTCCCGTCGCCTGTCAGATCCGAGTCCTTCCAGAGATAAAAGCTCGTCTGTGCGCCGTCTGGATTTTCAGTGATCTCCTGTATGAGATACCCAATCGCAAAGGACTCGACATCAAGATACTCGGAATAATGCTTTCCCTTGGCATTATATCCGTCCTCAGCATAGATCGCATCCTCCATATCCTGCACGAAAGCACGGAAATATTCCACCTGCGCCTGTGTCGGATATTCCGGCTCAACGATTTCCAGCAGATGCCCGCGGCTCGTAACAAACTCCGCCGCCGCCGAACGCCAGCGCATCTGAAACTGCACTAAGTAGCCGCCGGTGATATCTTCCGGATTATTCGGAATATCATAATACCGGTAGCTGTTCACCTCCTCACCGCGGAAGGTGCCGTTCTCGATTATCATGGGGTATTCCGAAAGCGCCTTTTCATTCACCTTCTCTGTTGCCTTTTCGAGATTCGTGATATCGACACGCTGCGACTGAATCTCAACGCGCTCAGCCAGTTCATAGGTGCCGTAATATTCGCCGTTCAGGTAAATGTCAACAAAACGCGAATCACCTGCATATTGCAGACCGGACTGCTGTCCCAGCACGGAAGCAACCGCATTGCGCAGATTGCTCTGATCGTTCCAGTTGCTGAGCAGCGCCCATTTTTTCGCCTTGCCCATGCCATAAAGATCCGCTTTCTCCGAAAGCTTAATGTTAAATGGCTTGCGGACGGAATAGAACCATGAGGAATTGCCGCGTCCCTTGAATGTGTCAATCCCGCCCTGATACTGAATCCCGCCGGCTGCATCAAAAAAGACGGCCGAACCGGCTGATACATTACTCTTCGTCTCGCTCAGCTCTGCGATCGTATAATCCGTCAGTTCCAAAAATGCACATGGAATATCCGACTGCATCACGCGCAGCTCACCGCAGTCCTCGCCGTCTACGGTCAGCGCAAAGCTGTCCTTTTCCGCAAAGCGTGCGGTCTCCTTGCCGGATTCAAGTGTTTCGCCGTCGAGCAGCAGCTCCTTTTTGCCCTCCGGCAGCGTATAAGTGACCGTCAGATGACTGCGGTCTGCCGTCGCGGGCAGAAAGATATAATGAGCATCCTCCCACTCGGCAAAATACCATTCCGCACGATCAAGATCCGTCTCTGCCTGCGGGGCCAGTCCGGAAACGATGAACTGCTCCACCGGAACCTCTGCATATTGCAGTACAGTTTTCTCGGCATCGTCTGCCGCTGCGGAATAGCAGGTCGGAAGAAGCATCACGGCAGCAAGCAATGCCGTCAGCCGCATCCCTTTTTGTTTCATGCTCAGTCCCCCATCTGGCCGTTCAAAGAGTCCAGCAGAACTCTCACGATCTGTGCAGCTGTGACATCCCACTGCTCGCGTTCCTCGATCATTACGCAGAACGCCACCGGGCATTTTTCATCCAGGCAATAGCCGACAAGAAATGAATTCTCGAAGGATTTGTCCGTGCGCTTGATCTGTGCCGTACCGCTCTTCACGCCGCAGGTATAGCCGCCCAGTACCATACTATAGTTGTTCGCGGCATTTTTCGTCATGACATCCTGCACTGCCTGCGCAGCGACCGGTGTAAACATCTGAGATGTGTATTGTGTCGATGCAAGGGAGCTGACCTTACCGTCCGGCGCTGTTTTGGAGCGAAGCAGATAGGGCTTCACAGCGGAGCCTGTTCCGTTCGCGATCGCCCCCTGAAAGAGCATAAGCTGATAAGGGCTGACGAGTGATTTTCCCTGGCCGAGCGCACCCCATTCCGTCTCAAATTCGTCCTTGTTCGTCAGTGTTGTCGAGCCGGATTTAATCGTAATGCCGTTGAGATCAAGGCTGTCCGCTTCGCTGCCGTTAACTGCATAGCCCATATGCTGATAGGTGCGGATGATATCAGAGAGCGGCACATTGCCGGACTGCACAAGCTGTGCGAAATACGGATTGCAGCTGTTCGCGAACGCCGCCGCAAGATCCTGTACACCGTGGCCGAATTCCGCATGACAGTGAATGTCATCGCCGCTCGGATTCGTCCACGAGCCGGTACATTCATACTGCAGCGCATTGACCTTTCCGACGCCGGCGGATTCGTAGGCCGCAAGCAGCGTCGAGACTTTCTGCGTCGAGCCGGGAACGGTCGGATAAAATGCCTTGCAAAGCAGGCTGCCCTCCGGCATCGCTGCGAGATTGTCATAACCCTGCGCGATATCGACACAGGGACGGCTGACACAGACAGGCACCTCGCCGGTCTTCCAGTTATAGGCGATCGCCGTACCGTTTTTCATGCCGAATGCATTGCTGACGGCGCGGTTCGCACTGTGCAGCAGCGTTGTTTCCAAAACAGTCGTACCCGCATTGTTGCCGTAGGTAAAGCTGTAATTCGCCAACAGACCGATATTCTTCGCAACGAGCGTGTTGCTCATCTGTCCGCTGGTATCGCCGATCAGATTGCCGACATCCGCAAACTGCCCCCAGCCGTAATTCGAAAGCGGCTGCGTACCGTCGAACAGTACATCGCCGGTGCGGTCAACAACTTTGCCATAGGTCGCAGCGCCGGATTTGGCCATATAGAATGCAGACTGCGTAACGAGCCTGTACGCGAGATAGATCAGGCCGATGAAAAACGCTGTCAGCAAAAGCGCCGTCCATTTTCCGGCTCTTCGCATACTCGGCACTGCCGCAGTATTCAAAGCAAGTTCATTCTGCTTCATATCACGCGCCCCCTCTCTTTTTCAGAACGGGATCCGTCAGAACAGGCGCCTGCGCTGCCTTGAGAAATCCGGCAAGGATGCCGCTGGAGAGCATTGAACTTCCGCCCTGCGAAATGAACGGGATCGTAACGCCCGTGAACGGGATCACATTACAAGAGCCGAAAATGTTCAGTGTCATCTGCACCATAAAGACCGCTGCCACGCCGACCGCCAGACCGGAGTGATAATAGCTGCGCGGCGGAACGGTCAGGATCGAGGCCGGCAGAAACAGTACCAGAATAACCGTCATCAGACCGGTAAACAGCCCCCATTCTTCGCAGATCGTCGAGAATACGATATCAGTACGCGATGCCGCGACGCGGATCAGCGTACCGTTTCCGGCGCCCTTGCCGAACCAGCCGCCCTCTGCAACCGCCGTCAGCGCCTTGACCTGCTGATAGCCGGTGCCTGACATATCCGACCAGATATCGGAATGCAGACGCTCCTGCACATATGCCGGGGCAAGCTTCCATGCAAATATGCCGGCAACGACCGCGCACCCGGCAAGAAATACGATCAGCCGAACAGAAAATTTCTCCCGCAGATAGCAAAACCGCAGCAGAAATCCGACGCCCGCGACTGCAACAAATGTCGGCAGTGAGCCGAGGTCGCGGCACCACCATTGCAGTCCGGCAATCACAACCGTACAGAGGATCAGCATCAGGTTATCCAGCACGAAATGGACGCCGAGAACGGTTTTCTTGTTGAGCTGAGTATGGATCGAGCTGGCAGCAATCAGCACAAAGACCGGCTTGACAAATTCAGAGGGCTGAAGCGTGATAAAGCCAAGATCGATCCACATACTGCGGCTGCCGGTCAGCAGCAGAATCGACCCGACCAGTGCAAAGAACAGCACATACCATGCCGGTTTCCAGCGTTCGGCGCGGTATGGATTGCGCGTGATCGCATAGGAGATCTGACACATAAGAAATGCCGCCAGCCCGAAGACATAATGCTTAAATGCAAAGGACAATCCGCCGAAGCAGGACTGATAGATCGTACTCATACCGATGACGAGCAGCATAACCGTATCGACGGTGCAGGCCTCGCGCTGAACGATCTGTAGTATTATTGATCCGGCCACATCCGCGAGCAGCACGGCCGCTGCCATTTTGACAACCTCCGCATCAATGCCGAAGGAAAAAATAACCAGCACCATCATGGCAGTGTGCGCGATCAGAATAAGGAGCAGCAGAAGCGGATGCGAGAGCGGCTTTGTTGTATTTCTAGCCATATCATTCACATCCTTTCGCCTTTGACGACAACAAGTCTGCGCTTGCCGATCGTAATCGCGTCATTGCGGTGGAGCGTGCAGGGGCCGCTGATGCGTCTGCCGTTGACAACGACACCATTATGCGCACCGGCATCCTCAATCTGCCAGCGGCCGTTGGAGAAGGTCAGCAGCGCATGAAAGCGCGAGATCTCAGTTTCGGGGAAGCAGATATCAGCTGAGGGGTGCCGGCCGATGAGAATCTCAGCAGCACTGAGCGGATAGGTCTGTCCCTGACATACGAGCATATAGCCCTTGCTTTCCTTTGCCCATCTGCGGTCATCGCGGCGGCGTTCCCGGCCTGCGGCGATCAGAATGACGAGTGCGCAGATATTGACAAAGATGACAACAAAGGCTGTTGCGGCTTCGCGGAAATACGGATATTGCCGGAAGATTTCCTGGATATCCATGTCTATAGCACGTCCTTTCTTTTGTAGTTGTGTTTCAGTTGTGTTTATTAAATAGGTAATCCCGCACAAAGCCGGCGATACAGATACACAGTCAGATTATATAGAAACGATACTGTCGTGCAGGCTTTCGGCGGTATTGCCCATGGTTGATTTCAAGCCAGTATACCACAAAACCCGCCATTTTGTCAAGCCGACAGCCTTTTGAGCGCGGACGGCTGCGCTGCAGATCAGCGTTGCCTTTCCCGACCGTGGACGCATTGCTTTTATGATATTGCGGATATGGTTTTCCGGAACCAACATGACCAGACGGCTCGCACAGCCATCCGTGCAATCACAATCCGCATCCGGTTCGTTGTCCGCAATCTTTTGAATTCACATCAAAACTGTGTCTCCGGCTCTGCCTACCACTTGCATTTTTATGCAGAATATGTTATAATAGAGAAGATTATCAATAAAGGAGGCTGTTCGGCCATGCCAAGATTTTTTGAGGATGCATTTTCTCCGGAGGAGCCCCGGCTCACCGGCGAACATCTCCGCCATATCGGCTTCTCTCTGCGGATGCGTCCCGGCGAGCAGCTGACCGTCTGCTCCTGCGGTACTGATTATCTCTGCGAGATCGAATCCGTGACTGCGGATGCCGTGCAGCTTCGCATTCTCTCCGAAGAATCATGCTGCGCCGAGCCAACCGTCTCCGTTACGCTCTTTCAGGCGCTGCCGAAAGCTGACAAACTTGAACAGATCATTCAGAAAGCCGTTGAGCTCGGCGTGACCGAGATTGTCCCCGTCCTCACGCGGCGCTGTGTCTCCCGCATGAACAGCGGCGATTTCCAAAAGAAGCTCCCGCGCTACCAGCGGATCGCACAGGCTGCCGCTCAGCAGTCCGGCAGAGGCATCATTCCCGTCATCGCACCGCTGCATTCCCTCGAATCCGCCGCGGAACGGATGCGGAATCTTGATGTCCCCCTTGTACTGTATGAGGACGGCGGTATTTCATTCTCCGAGGTACAGAAGGATGCGAAGTCCTATGGAATCTGCGTCGGCAGCGAGGGCGGATTTGATCCGAAAGAGATCGCGATGCTCTCGGATGCAGGCGTGCGTTCCGTCTGGCTCGGAAAGCGAATCCTGCGCTGTGAAACCGCACCGCTGACCGCGCTTTCCGTACTGATGTTCCATACCGGGAACCTGAATTGAACAATCAATCCATGCAAAAGGAGGTGGGTGTGCTTGATTTATGTCATGAGTGATTTGCACGGCTGTCATGAGCTGTTCCGCAGAATGCTCCGCAAGATCGAATTTTCTGATCAGGATGATCTCTATATTCTAGGCGATTTCGTTGACAGAGGCGACACGCCCGTTCCGCTGCTGCTGGACTGCATGGAGCGCATCAATGTCTATCCGCTGCTCGGCAATCACGAGATCATCATGATGCTCTGCATCGACGGTCTGCCTGCAGAAGCGACACCTGCAAATGTCATGCAGTTCTATACGCCGCAGGGCCTTGAATACTATTCGGCATGGATGCAGAACGGCGGTCATATCACAATGAACCAGTTCCTCACCCTCAAGCCCGATCGCAGAGCCGAGCTGCTTGCGTATCTTCATGAATTCCGTGCTTATGAAGAGCTGACCATGCCGGACGGCAGACAGTTCGTCTTCACACACAGCGGCATAGAGGGCTTCGACCCCGCACTGCCGCTCTCGGCCTATCCGGTTGAAGCATTCATCAATACAAGGCCGATGCAGGACGACCGGTTTTATGAGAATAAAACGCTCGTCTTCGGCCATACCCCGACGCTCACCTATCCGCAGATGCACGGCAAGGCGGAGGTTCTGTTTACCGATACCTATATCAACATCGATTGCGGCGCGGTCTTTCATGAAGCAGGCGGAAAGCTCGCCTGCCTGCGCCTCGATGATATGGAAGTGTTTTATGTATGAAGCAACCGAAACGACAGCTTGGTGTGCTGGATCTTGCACACCAGTTTTTGCGTGCGCAGATCCGTCCAGGCGATTTCTGTATTGATGCGACCTGCGGCAGAGGACATGATACCAAACTGCTCTGCGAACTGACCGGCAGCGACGGCAGAGTGCTCGGATTCGATATCCAGCAGGAGGCGATCGGCTCTGCGCAGAAGCTGCTCGCGGAACACGGGCTCCATGCGGAGCTGATCCTCGACAGTCATGCAAATATGGAGCAGTATGCAGAGGCGGAATCCGTCAGCTGCATCGTATTCAATTTCGGATGGCTGCCACGCGGCGATCACAGTGTCTTTACCAAGGCTGATTCCAGCATTGCCGCGCTGACTGCAGCGCTCCATCTCCTGAAACCCGGCGGATGGCTCTCGCTCTGCATCTATTACGGCGGCGTCAACGGCTACTCCGAACGCGATGCGATCGACGCTTTTCTCGCATCTCTCGACAGCCGGTTCTATACCGTATTACAGTGCAGATTCCCGAACCGCACAGGTGATCCGCCCTATGCCGTATTTGTTCAGAAGGAGGAATCACCGTGTGTGTCCTGATGCAGCTTGTAATGCTCGCTGAGGAAACGGAGGAGCGTGTCAATATCACGCCGGTACTGCTGCGTTTTCTCGGAAAATTTTTCCTGATCTTCGCCACAGTCGCGGTCATTGCGATTCTGACGCCGCGTATGGCAAAATGGATCGACGATCTGCGGGCACGCAGGAAAAAAGATGAACTGCCGGAGGATCCGCGCTGCAAACAGGTGCGCGGTCCCTATGATATGCCCGAACCGAAGGAGAATGCCGGCAAAAATCAGGAGAATCATCCTGACGGGATACATGAGGAAGAAACACCCGATCCGCCTGATGAAAAGCCGCCCTATCAGCCCAAGCATTAAGAACCGCTGATGAAATCCCGCCGGGCGGCCAGACGACGCATCTGCTTGAATTTATTCTGTCATCATTTCACAAAAGTTCCTTGCCGGGCGTCGATCCGGCAAGGATCTTTCGTACAATCTGACTGCACATCTGTACCGCCGGCCCCTATGCGGCATTGCCTTTACAAATCCGGCGGATTGTGCTATAATGGAATTGTATGTATTCAGAAAGGAGCCTGATGCAGGGTGCAGGGCATACGGAAACGGACATGGGCCGAAATCAATCTCGACCATGCAGCATGGAATTATCAGCAGATCCGGAAGGCGGTCCGGCCGGAAACCAAGGTCTGCTGCGTCATCAAAGCAAACGGTTACGGCCACAATGCTGCACGGCTCGCCGCATTATATGAATCGCTCGGCGCAGATTTCCTCGCAGTATCAAATCTGGAGGAGGCGCTCCAGCTGAGACAGGCGCAAATCACACTGCCGATCCTGATCCTCGGCTATACCCCGCCGGAATGCGCCGGCGTACTCGCAAAGCAGAATATCTCACAGTGCGTGTATTCGCGCAGCTACGGCGAAGCGCTCTCACAGGCAGCAATGTCTGACGGCGTGCGCGTAAAAATGCACATCAAGATCGACAGCGGTATGGGACGGATCGGCTTTCAGCACCGCGGCGGACATTCAGAGCTTGCCGATGCGCGAGCGGTCTGCAAGCTGCCCTGCCTCAAGCCGGAGGGTATCTTCACGCATTTTGCCGTTGCGGATGACGGCAATGACGGTGCTGAATTCACCCGTCAGCAATACCGCAATTTCCTCGACGCGATTGAAATACTCGGCAGCCACGGAATCACATTTTCGCTGCGGCATTGTGCGAACAGCGCAGCGATTTTCGATAAGCCGGAAGTGCCGGGCCTGCCGGATGTGCATTTGGATATGGTGCGCGCCGGCGTTGTGCTGTATGGCCTTGCGCCCTCCGGACTTACACGCAATCTGCCGGAGCTGCGGCCGGTCATGGCACTGAAAAGCGTGATCTCGCACATCAAGACGATTGCTTCCGGCGATTCTGTCAGCTACGGCCGGACTTATATCGCGGAGAATACGCGGACGGTCGCGACAGTGCCGATCGGCTATGCGGACGGCTTCTGGCGGAGCTGCGGCGGCGGTAACTGTCAGCTGCTCGTACGCGACCAGCTCTGCCCGATCATCGGCAGAGTGTGCATGGATCAGCTTATGCTTGATATCACCGGTGCTGAGGGTATCAATGTCGGCGATACGGTCACGGTCTTCGGCGATGCGAACGGACTCTGCACGGCGGATCAGATCGCACAGCAGACCGGCACAATTAATTATGAAGTCGTCTGTGCGGTCGGTGAGCGCGTGCCGCGTTTCTTCCTGGAGGACGGCGTTCCGGTGGATGTCTCCGACAGCATCTGGAAGCGCTGATGCCGCATCCCACAGAAACGGAGTAGAAAATGGTTCATATCGGTAATGACTGGGACACGATCCTGGCACCGGAATTTGCGAGCGAAAGCTATCAGAAGCTGCGGCAGTTCCTGATTCAGGAATACCGCACAAAGCGCATCTATCCGGATATGTATGATATTTTCAATGCACTGAAATATACGCCGTATCAGGGCGTAAAATGCGTTATTCTCGGACAGGATCCCTATCACGGCGAAGGACAGGCGCACGGACTGAGCTTTTCCGTCCGGCAGGGCATTCAGCCGCCACCATCTCTGGTCAATATTTTTCAGGAAATCTATACTGACACCGGCATTGACAACCGCGGCGGCTCCGGCGACCTGACACACTGGGCGAAGCAGGGTGTTCTGCTGCTGAATGCGGCGCTGACCGTCCGGGCAGGACAGGCGAATTCGCATCACGGTTTCGGCTGGGAGGAACTGACCGACGCGATCATCCGGCATCTCAATGAGCGTGAGCAGCCGATGGTCTTTCTGCTTTGGGGCGGCAATGCGCGCGCCAAAGCACGGCTCATCACGAATCCGAAGCATCTGGTTCTGCAATGTCCGCATCCGAGCCCGCTCTCTGCCTATCACGGCTTTTTCGGCTGCCGGCATTTTTCCAGAACAAATCAATTTCTCACCGCCAACGGCATGACGCCGATCGACTGGAGCTTGCAGCCATGAAGCTGCGGAAACGGCTGCTCCTGCTGCCGCTGCTCGGCATTCTCATGCTGCTGCTCTGCGGCTGCGAGAGTGACGATGCGGTGTCGATCTATATTGATGAACTGCCCGAAAATGCCAGCGGGACGGTTCAGCTCTGTGACCGTGAAGGACAATGGCATGATGCAGCAGATGCAGACGATATCATGACACGGTATATTGTCTTTTCGGAGCACCAATCAGGATGGGGCGCATTTGAGGAAACCTATGACTGCGATGTACGCCTGTCAATCGAATCCAACAAAGCAGAATTGCAGGATTCCATCCGGATGGTTTGCGAAACCTATCCGGAATGCAGACTGCTCCTGACGGATGCAGACGGCGGGATATTGCAGACCTCTGATACCGTTTCGCTGATCCTGCCGGATAAATTTGCCTGTGCCATGCGCATTATTTATGATGCGGCTGACAACACCGTGCAGACTGACCGCATTCTGCCGCGTAAATTTTGGGGCAGAACGGTCATCGAGTGGCTCATTCTGTTTTTTTGCATTGCAGTCTGCGCAATCCCGGTGCTGCTGATCCTGTTTCTTTGCTGCGATGTGCAGAAGCACCGGCGCGGCATCCTGACGGCGGCGGCCTTGCTGAATGTTCCGGGCGTGCTGTTCTGCGTACTGTATTTTCTGCAAAAATGCCTGCCATATCTCAATCTGTATGATACACCGCTGAAGCCGGCTGATTTTCTGTGTCTGCTCGCGGTTTTGCCGAATGCCGCCATGCTGCTCCTGCTGATACGGAAGCAGCGGCACGAATCAATGAACACGAATGGAGTTTCCCTATGAAAGCAGTCGAACTATTTCAAAAGAAGCCGGTGCTCTCGTTCGAGGTTTTTCCGCCGAAGCCGAATGTCCCGATCGACAGCATCTATCAGACACTCGCGGCGCTGAAGGATCTTCGCCCCGATTTCATCAGCGTAACCTACGGCGCGGGCGGCTCCGTGCCGGGCGCATCAACCGCTGAGATCTGCGAAACAATCCAGAATCAGCATGGCATCCCGTCGATTGCGCATCTCCCCTGCATCAATGAGACCAAGGAATCTGTTCTCGGCAAGCTCTCAGCATTCCGCCAAAAGGGCGTTGAAAACATCCTTGCTCTGCGCGGCGACCGCAATCCGGATATGCCGCCGAAAAACGATTTCAAATATGCGGCCGATCTGATCGCTTTCATCCGGCAGCACGGCGATTTCGACATTGCTGCCGCCTGCTATCCGGAGGGGCATCCCGAAGCATCCGATCTCGATACGGATATTCTGCATCTGAAAGAAAAGGTCGACGCAGGCGCATCGCATCTGATCTCGCAGCTTTTCTATTACGATCCGGATTTCTATACATTCCGCGAAAAGATCGCAGCAGCGGGCATTTCGGTTCCGGTTGAGGCCGGCATCATGCCCGTAACATCGAAGAAATCAATCGAGCGTATGGTCTCGCTCTGCGGCGCATCCATCCCGAACCGCCTTGCAAAGCTGATGGCGCGCTATTCAGACGATCCCGCATCGCTCAAGGCTGCCGGACTGGAATATGCAATCACGCAGATCCTGGATCTGCTCGAAAACGGCGCAGACGGCATTCATATCTACACGATGAACAATCCGGATGTTGCGCGCTACATCATGGAACAGATCCGCATATGAAGCCGGAAGATCTCAGCCGTGACGAGATCCTGATGTTCCTGAATACGCCGGATCTGGACGCACAGCTTTCGGCCATGCTGGATGAATGCACTGCGGCACTCTGCAAAGCCGCTCAGCCGCGGACGATCTACCGCGTTCTGCCGGTCGTGCATAACGGAAACGGCGTCACGCTCGGCGGACTGCCGCTGCTCGGAGAAGATATCGCGCTGCACCTGACCGGATGCACGGAGGCAGTTCTGCTTGCGGCAACGCTCTCCGCACCCGTCGATGCGCTGATCCGGCGCGCAGAGGTCACAGATATGACGAAAGCCGTAATGCTTGATGCCGCAGCAGGCGCAGCGATCGAACGCGTCTGCAATGACCTCGAAGCGGAAATCAGGACGAAATATTCGTATCCGTATTATACGGCACGTTTTTCCGCAGGATACGGCGATTTTCCGATCACACAGCAGGGCGATCTCGTCAAGCTGCTCGATGCTCCGCGCAGGATCGGCCTGACCGTTACGGCGGCGCAGACACTTCTGCCGCTGAAATCGGTCACAGCAGTCATGGGTATGTCTTTTGAGCCGGTCAGGGATGCGCGGCGATTCGGCTGCGGAAAAACCTGTGCGGAATGTCCCTATCAGGAGACCTGCCCGATGAAAAAGCTGAAGGATTAGGCATATGCACTTTTTACATCGCATAATTCCGTCTGTATGTGCTCTGCTCGGAATGCTGCTGCTTGGATTACCGGCTGCTATTTGGCTAAGCAGAACAGGCTTTACAGTATTCTGCATCGCGGGCGCTGCCATCGGTGGATTGGCAGGATTATGGGCCGATGCCCTCCTGTCTAAACGGCTGTCGAGGGAAGCATACCGATCTTTTGTGCATCTGACTGCTGCGGTCATGGTGCTGATCACTGTAATCTGCGGCATCGCGGGTCTGCTGGCTTTCGGACGGTCGATGAATCTGTTATAGCGTATTGATGCTCATAACATGCATCTTTTATGCTGTATTTCCTTATTCCGCAGAAATTAAGAAAACGGAGACGGGCACTGCCTGCCGGAGGAATTGATATGAATTTTCGCACATTGCTCCTTGATGAATTTGTGTTTCTGGACGGCGGCATGGGTACCATGCTGCACCTCGCCCCCGGTGAACTGCCGGAGCGGCTGAACCTCACTGAGCCTGCGCGTGTTGCGGCCGTCCACAAGGCCTACGCTGAAGCCGGCTCGCAAGTCGTCTATGCGAATACCTTCGGCGCGAATCCGCTGAAGCTCGCTGGCACCGGCATCGACGCAGCGGAGAGCATTCAGGCTGCCGTACGGCTCGCAAAGAACGCCGTCGGCGAAGGAGTCTGCGTCGCACTCGATATCGGCCCGACCGGTCAGCTTCTCCCTCCTGCCGGACAGATGACCTTTGAAGCTGCCTATGATTCCTTCCGCGTAATGTGCGAGGCGGGCGCAGCAGCTGGCGCGGATCTCGTCGTCATCGAAACAATGAGCGATCTGCTCGAAACAAAGGCCGCACTGCTCGCTGCAAAGGAGCATACCGACCTGCCAATCATCGTCACTATGACATTCACCGAAAACGGCCGCACTTTCACCGGCTGTCCGATCTCTGCAGCGGCAATCACGCTGGAAGGACTCGGCGCTTCCGCAATCGGCATCAACTGCTCACTTGGCCCGAAGGAAATTCTGCCGATGATGCAGGAGCTTGCAAAATGGACATCACTGCCGCTGATCGCGAAACCGAATGCCGGCCTGCCTGATCCTGTCACCGGCGAATACTTCCTGTCACCGGAAGATTTCGCCGAATTTATGCCGATGTATGCGGACTCTGGTGTGCAGCTTTTCGGCGGCTGCTGCGGTACGACACCGGATTTCATCCGTGCTGTCCGGAAGCGGCTCGGCAGTGTCCGGCGCAGCAGGCGCACCATCCAGCGGCAGGCAGCAGTTTGCTCCGGTACGCGCACTGTCCTCATGGATATGCCGCGTATCATCGGCGAGCGCATCAATCCGACCGGCAAAAAACGCATGAAGCAGGCCCTGCTCGACCACGATTTTGATTATCTTCGCAGTGAGGCGATCTCGCAGACCGAATCCGGCGCAGATATCCTTGATGTCAATGTCGGTACGCCCGGCATCAACGAAGCAGAGGTACTGCCGCAGGCAGTACAGGCGATCCTCGAAGTAACCGATCTTCCCTTACAGCTCGACTCGTCAGATCCGGCGGCGCTCGAAGCCGCACTGCGCATCTATCCCGGCAAGCCGATCGTCAATTCCGTCAACGGCAAGGCGGAATCGCTCGCGACGGTTCTGCCGCTCGTGAAGCATTACGGTGCATCAATCGTCGGCCTGACGCTCGATGAAAACGGCATCCCACAGACCGCCGCAGAGCGCTTCTGCATCGGCAAACGCATTCTGGATGAAGCGCAGAAACTCGGCATCCCGAAAGAGGATGTCTATCTCGACTGCCTGACGCTGACCGCTTCGACCGGCGCAAACGGCCCCGCCGAAACGCTCAGTGCCGTCCGACGCGTGCGGGAGGAGCTGGAACTGCAAACAGTTCTCGGCGTTTCCAATATCAGCTTCGGACTTCCGAACCGCCCGCTCATCAACCGCAATTTTCTCTGCATGGCGCTCCAGAACGGCCTGACGCTCCCGATTATGAATCCGATGGCCGAGGGCATGACCGATACCGTCCGAGCATTCAGGATGCTCTCCGGTTTCGATCCGAACTGCGAGAATTTCATCGCGGCCTATCAGGATACAGGCACCGCTGCTGCTGCGCCGGTGCAGAATAGTACGCTGACACTCGAAGGCGCAGTCATTCGCGGGCTGCGGCAGGATGCGGCGCGACTGACACAGGAGGCGCTGGAAACGCATGAAGCGCTCACGGTCGTCAATGATATGCTGATACCGGCGCTTGATACAGTCGGCGCAGATTACGAATCCGGCAAGGTGTTTCTGCCGCAGCTCATTCAGGCCGCGACTGCTGCACAAAGTGCGTTTGGCGTCATCAAGGCGAGCATGACCGCACAGGACGGCGATGCTGACAAGGGAAAAATCGTCATCGCAACGGTGCAGGGCGATGTGCATGATATCGGCAAAAATATCGTCCGGCTGCTGCTTGAAAATTACGGCTATGATGTGATTGATCTCGGCAAGGATGTCCCCCCGCAGAAGATCGTTGACGCGGCAATCGAAAATCAGGTGAAGCTTGTCGGGCTTTCTGCGCTGATGACAACAACTGTCGGCGCGATGGAAGAGACCATCAAGCTGCTAAACACGCAATATCCGGAGTGCAAGACCGTCGTCGGCGGCGCGGTGCTGACTGCGGATTATGCCGAGACGATCAATGCAGACTGCTACGCCAAGGACGCCAAGGCAACAGTCGATTTTGCAAAAAACATTTTCGGATGAGAAGGGAGCGATCATTATGCGTGCACTGATCCAGCGTGTATCCTCTGCCGCTGTCAGTGTGAACGGCGAGACCGTCGGCGCGATCGGGAAGGGTTTTCTGGTGCTGCTCGGCGTAACTGATACCGACACCGATGCAGAGGTCAGCCGCCTGACCGATAAGCTGCTGAAGCTGCGTATCTTCGCTGATGCCGATGACAAAACGAATTGCAGCATACAGGATGTCGGCGGGGCATTGCTTGTGATCTCGCAGTTCACGCTCTGTGCGGACTGCCGCCGCGGAACCCGTCCAAGCTTTTCTCATGCGGCAAAGCCGGAGGAGGCAAACCGGCTCTATGAACTGTTCCTGTCTCAGTGCCGCGCCGTGATTCCACAGGTTGAATGCGGCGTATTCGGTGCGCATATGCAGGTCACGCTCTGCAACGATGGTCCGTTTACGGTGATGCTCGATACTGACGATTTGCAGCGGCCGCGGAATGAATAATTCTGAACGATATATGAATAAGCAGTAAATATTATAAAAAGTTATTGACACATCGCCTTCCGAATGTTATAATGCATTTACATTATTCTTTCGGGGGGCAACTTTATTCATGCTGCATCACACCTATATGCCTGCAGAGGACGGAAACACAAAGACAATCGTTCTGCTGCACGGCTTCGGCGGCAATTCGCGGATCTGGAAATATCAGACCCCATTGCTTGCGAAGTATTACAATGTACTGTCGATCGATCTGCCGAGCCACAACGAAGGCAATCTCCAGCTCTCGGAGCTGAAGATCACGCTGGATGCGATCGCAAAAGAGATTCTTGCCGTCTGCGATCATTACAGTGTCCGCCACGCAACCTTTATGGGAGTCTCGCTCGGCACGGTGTTTGTGAAGTACATCGAGGCCTATTATCCGGATTATGTAGATTTCGGTATTCTGGTCGGCGCTGTTGCCACAGTTAATTCGCTGCTGCGCGCCTGCGTGGAAGTATTCGCCAAAATCGGGGACAAGCTTCCCTTTGCCGCGGTCTATCATGTTTTTAGCTGGATCATTATGCCCGGAAAACGCAATGAGGAAAGCCGCAGCATTTTCCGGAAATGTGCGGTCGCGCTCAATAAGAAAGAGTTTAAGCTCTATATGCATATTTTCAATCAGGCGTTCCGTTTCAGCAAGATGTTTGAGCAGGAGCAGCATCCGGAGAATATCTATATTTCCGGCAAGCTGGACACCTGTTTCCTGCGACGGACCATGCGCGAAGCCAAGCATACTGCCGGCCGCATGATCCAGATGGCAGCCTGCGGTCATGTCTGCAACATTGTACAGAAGAACCGTTTCAATCAACTGATGCTGGAGCTGCTTGACCGCGATTCTGCAGAAGCTGCCCCGGCGGCAACCTAACCGTTATAAACCAAGAAGCAGTGCAAATTAACAATATCAATGTCCGAGTTCAGATGTTCGCATCGAGAAAAATGGTCTTCAAATCTCGCTGCCTGCAAACATCTCACCAGATACATTGCTGGCCCTGGTTCAATCGCTATGATGCAGACGCCCCGCGCATCACAATTGAACAGGTTGATGAGATTTTGCACAGCGACTTGTCACTGCCGGAAATGATCGCGGAGATCAACGCGATTCACGGATATCCGGATTACATCTGGCGCGGTGATCCCGGAGAGATTTTTTACTGGCTCGATGAAAAAGGGAATGATGTCCTTAACATTGCAGGCGAAACATCGTTTTACCATTCGAAACTATATGATGACGGAACCATAAAAGAAATCTCAGCGCTGTATCCACCCGATTTTGATTTTGAAACAGTTCCCGGACCTACGGATGGTGCAAACCGCATATACATCATATATCACCAGCTTCCGTATGATTATATCAATCCGGTTCAAGGCGACGCAAATCATGACGGCGTATTTAATATGGCAGATATTGTCGCGCTCCAAAAAATACTGCTGACTGTTCCGAATAG
>JAKSPK010000016.1 GCA_024404875.1 Oscillospiraceae bacterium | reverse complement strand
GCGCCGACCTCATGCTCAATCTTCGCGGCGCAGTTCGGGCAGTCAAGGCCTTCCAGCGTGAATTTATGCTCCATATATTACCTCCGTTCGTGTTGCAGTTGAGCAAATGCTCAACTATATCCCCGAAAGAAATGCGGAGAACCCTCCGCATCCCGTTATTCAAAAAAATGCTCAAAGCCAAGATCAAGGATCTTTTTAACATGATCATCTGCGAGCGAGTAATACGCATTCTGCCCGTCACGGCGGTATTTGACAAGCCGGGAAAGCCGCAGAGATTTAAGCTGATGCGAGACAGCGGATTTCGTCACACCGAGCAGCGCTGCAAGGTCGCAGACACACATTTCATGCTGCTCCAGTGCGTGAAGGATCCGGACGCGTGTCGCATCACCGAACAGCTTGAACAGTGTAGCCAGAGAAATATAAGTCTCTCTGTCGAGCTGCCTGCTCTGCACCTCTCTGACGATATCCTCATGAATGATCTCGCAGTCGCAAAGCGGATGTTCCATACAATTCCTCCGTTTCGTAGTTGAGCGGTTGTTCAACTGATGATATTATATCACATTTCCGCACAGTTGTCAATACCTAAAATGATTTTTTTCCAACCGTTTCAAAGTCCGCAGTGCGCCGATCGAGGTCTTCCTCTGCGAACCGCCCTTAAAGGGCTGCCGTATATCCTTGATCACACTACAAAAACGCAATAGATAAAGGGAATGATGCAATCACGATTGCGTGAACAGAACACCTACTGCGGGATCGCATTCAGCACACCCGCAAAGACAGGCGTCATCGTTTCCGCATCCGCAATGAAATACACAAACGGTCTGTCAAGCGTCACCTGCTTCGGCGGTTCCGGCTCCATCGCCGCTTCTTCTTGCTCCATCACAACTGCCGTCACCGCAGCAGCCTTTGTCCCTTCAGTATCAACATCAATATGCGTCTTGTGCAACACCTGTCCGATAGACAGCCCTCCCGTCGCAGTTTCCGCCATTTTCGTGAAATCCGCATTCTCTGTAAAGGCCAGCGGCATTCCCATATCTGCAAGGATCCCGCTGTATTCGATATCGAAATCATAAGTAAACTGCGGCAGTCCCGCATCGACCGTGCAGAATTCCGCACCGGTCAGGATCTCATGCAGCCGTTCATCCGTCAGCGATGCAAGATAATCCTCTGCAGAAATGCCCTGCTCCGGCAGCAATGCCGCAAAGACATATCCGTCACGATAAGGCTTGATAAATCCCTCCGCCCGGTCATCCGAGAGATACTGTCCTTCCTCGGAGTACATCATCTTCGCCTGCTGCACCTCGCCGGTACAGGATGTAAAGCTGGCATCCGATGGCTCCCTCTTATAAAGCCTTGCCCATTTGGCGTCAAAGGAGACCGCATTGATGAGGAGCATCACAGCATCCGCACCAATCGGATTGCTGAGCATTTCCGGTATCATGCCGTCCGTCTGTGCGCTGCACCACTGATTGATCTCCTGCCGCGTGGATTCGTCAAATGCCCGTGCAAATGCACCTGAACCATAGAAATCCGTAAGCGTTTGCAGGAAATCCGGTTTCACCACGAGCCGATTTTTGTCATCGCGCAGCCAGACGGAATTCGCTGTCCGGAACCGCGCATTTTCAGAATCCGGCATTCCCCCGCGCTGCGCCAGCAGATATTGATTCAGCTGCTCCATCGGGATCCCGCCGAGCGTATGTTCCATTTGCGTACGGGTATCGCCGTCCGCGCCGTTTGTGGTCATCGCAAGCGCCTGCATTACGGAATAGGGCGAGATCAGGATATTTTTGCCTGTGCACACGGCGACCGTCTCTTGAAGGAGCTTCAGCGCAAAGCCGTTCTGTGCCTGCGAAAATGCCGCATCCGGATCTTTTCCGGAAACATTTTGCGGTGTGAGCGCACTCGTCAGACTCGGCTCATCCGGCTGTTCCGGCACACTGCATCCGGCCATCAGCAGACAGCCAAGTCCTGCTGTGATATATTTTATCATATGCTTTATATTCATTATGATGTCTCCTTACATTTCTGACTGGTGCAGACATCCCGGAACCATGCACAGACTGCATTCACGACCTCGTTATTTGTTTCAGAGAATGTGCCGGCAAATTCCGAGCCCATTGTAATATGCTGCGATGCATCGGCTGTCAGCAGGATCTCCGTATACCAATATGTATGCGGCGCTTCGACCGCCGGTTGTGCCCCCGGATAGTTGACCTTCACCTTTTCACCCTTCAGCACCTCGTCCCTGATCCTAAGATACCGCCTTTGTGCGGCATCCGCTTCAACTTGTTTCAGCATCCTAAAATGCTCCGCGAGCGTCTGCTTCTGATAAAGCTCCGAGATCTCGGAACCGGTGAGGCCGCCTTCTCCGCTCCAGACTGTACCGTCTTTCATCATCAGTATCAGATCTGTGCGATCGCCGGTTTCTTCACATTCATCCGGTATGGATGTTTCCATACAGAACAGCATATCCGGCACACTGTCCGTTTCGGGATTATCAGCATTCGCCTGAACGGAGAATTTCGCCTCCGCGCCCTCATAATATACGGCATATTCGCCCTCGGTCAGTTTGACACCGGGGAAATCCCCGAGGTACAGCTCCCAGAGATCCGAACCGCCTGCGGGCACGGCGCCGCCAAGCCGCGTCTCGCAGCCGATCTTTCCGTTGTAGGGCGTCATGCTGCAGGTCTCCGCCGTAAATTGCTCAATGCCGAAATTAACAAGCGAGATATGTGCTTCCTCGGTTCCCTCATTTGTCACGATCACGCGAACCACATCGGTGTCCGGCGCATAGACGGCCTGATCGGTTCGGAGAGAAATCTGCACAGCCTGCGGTTCATCAGACGGCAGCGGCGCATCCTTTGAAACGCTGAAAACCGCTTCTCTGCCGCCCATGCCCTCGATTACAATACGGTAATCGCCCTCTTCCAGCGGCAGATCGAAATGCGCCGCCAGATCTGCGCGGAATTGCGTATGTTCACGCGGCGGAACCTCCTGTGCCAGATCTATGAAGTAGTCACCGCCTTCTTTGAATTTCACGGTCTCCTGTACGCCGTTCTCATATACACGGATGAGCTTGAACGCCTCACCGAATGCGATACTCTCATCGCTGTTGTTGACAATAGTAATCGGGATTGATGCCGTGTCGGGCGGAAAGCAGTCCTGTGACACTCGGAGCCCGATCCCGTCAGCGGCCGTTTCATTCTCAGGCGGTGTCAGCAAAACGCTCTGCTCGGCGAGTCCGGGCGTACGGGTATCGGGGCCCTGTAGAGTCACGCCGCTGCCGCAGCCCGTCAGCATCATCGCTGCAGCTATCATGATAAATACTGCCTTCTTCATACTTGTACCTCCTCTCACTGCGAGAGATCGTCCTTCATCTCCTGCGCAGCCTGTTTCAGCGTATCAAACGGCAGATCATCTGCATACACCGTAACATAGAGCGTCTCGGTACAGAAGATCACCTTTTTCGCATCTTCATCCTCCGCGAGGATCCCGTTCATATCCTCCGGCTGCGGATGAACCGCAGCCATCGTCTGTATCAGCACATAGAGCTGCTTTTCGCCTGCTGCATCCTGATACCGGAAAATGTTGCCGTCCTCCGAAACAGCGCCGCTGAAGAAATACTCCACTCCGGCCTGACCCTGTTGCCGGCGGATCTGATTTTCGGCTCCGGCATAGTTCATGCCTGCAAGCGTTTCCGGTAAGCCCTTGATACCGTAATAGTCGAACAGCTCGCTGTCGGTCATCTCCGCAAAGAAAGATGCATCCGGCGCTTCTTCAGCCTGATTCACATCGTTTTCCTCCGCAGTCTCTTCACACTTTTCATCGTCCCATTCGTTCTCTGTTTTGGACGGCCGAATTGTCATGCCCTGTATGATACCATTTTCGTCATCATTCATCTCCGCGCAGGCTTGCTCGGAAGATTCCGCATCATACGCTTCTCCTGCCGCGTTATCCATCGCTTCATAATTTTCCGGCACGGCATTTTGAAAACTCAGATCACCGGCATTCTTCACAGTCATCGGGCGCAGCTTTGCAGCGGCAATCACAACAGCAAAGCAGCCGGCAAATGCCAGCGCACCGGCAAACAGTCTGCGGCGGCGCGCCTGCTGCTTGGCAAGATATACACGGCTCCGGCGGAAAACCTCCGCCTGAAATTCCTCATTCGTCATTCTCACTGCTGCTCCCTCCCTTCACCAAGTATTCCGCGCAGCGCCTGTTTGGCACGGTAAAGCAGATTGTCTACCTGCTTGACGGTTTTCTTCATGATTTTCGCAGCTGCCTCATAGGAGCAGCTCTCAAAATAAACCAGATGTACCGCGATCTGCTGCGGCTCCGGCAGCTGTCCGATCGCTTCATGCAGCCGCCGCTTTTCCTCATTCTGCAAAACCTGCTCCTCCAGATCCTGCGTATCGGCAAGCGTATCCTCTGTTTCCTCCAGCGGCACCTGCTTCCGGCGCTTCACACGCCGCAGATGATCGAGCGCACGGCTCCGCGCCATGACAAACAGATATGTTTTCAGCGGCGTATCAAATCTGTATTTCTGTGGATTAACCACAAGCTGCATAAACACATCTGCCGCGATGTCCTCCGCCGCGCAGATATCATGCACATATCGCTGGATAAAGAATGTCACCGGATCGCGGAATTCCTCGATGATCTCCGCGAACGCATTCTGATCGCCGTCCAGATAGCGGCGGTATGCATTTGCGCCCTGTTCCATAATGATCTCCATTCTGATGAAAGCTGCTTTCATATATTGATACGACTCCGGCAGCCGGATTCCTTATTCCGCCGTCATTTTTGTCAATATGCACAAATAAAATCATGTTTTATGACATAATTGTAGAATCGCATTACAAACCCTTGCATCTTTTCATATATTATGCTATAATAGCATTGAACCTAAATAATACACGGATTCAAAACCCTCTCTTTTGAATTCACGGAAACCCTCTCTCAATGTAAACCGTCCGTTAAGGGCGGTTTTTCTTTTTCACGCATCGGCAGCTTATTGATACTTAATTATAAATCATTCTGCCAAAATTTGCAAGACTGTTGTTGCTGTACCAGCGAAATCCTGATGCAGGATATGGCAAGGGGGTTCAGCGCGATATCACGGCAAAAAGACAAGCAAAGATCTTCAGGAGATTTTCGGTACATCAATATCATGCAAAATGTCCCGAATCCCTTGACAGTCTGCCCGCACTGTGGTATAATATAGCGTAAGAATTTGAAAGGCAATCTGCTCTGAATCATCCTATTTCGCCGCAGGCCGCTTATCGCCCGCCTGTCTTGGTACGATGGCTTCGTGCAGGATGCTTTTTCTATTATCTGCATATTATACCGGCGGAATGAATCACGCCGCGAATACGGAGTAAGGAACGGTCTGAAAATCATGAACCTCGAACAGCAAAAGCGTGCGCCCGTCTATGAGGCGCTGGAACGGCTGCGCAGACAGCGCGTTGTTCCTTTCGATGTCCCCGGCCATAAGCGCGGCAGGGGCAATCCGGAGCTTGTGAAGCTCCTCGGTGAGCTGTGCGTCGGCATTGATGTCAACTCCATGAAACCGCTCGACAATCTCTGCCACCCGGTCTCCGTCATCCGCGATGCCGAAGAGCTCGCCGCGGATGCCTTTGGTGCCGCCCATGCCTTTTTCATGGTCGGCGGCACAACCTCTGCTGTCCAGAGCATGATTCTCTCCGCCTGCAAGGCCGGACAAAAACTGATCGTTCCGCGCAATGTACACAAGAGTGTCATCAATGCGCTCGTGCTCTGCGGCGCGATCCCCGTCTATGTCAATCCCGATGTCGAGCCGCATATCGGAATCTCGCTCGGCATGGAGCTTTCGCAGGTCGAACAGGCGATCGAGGAGAATCCCGATGCCGTCGCCGTTCTCGTCAATAATCCGACCTATTACGGCATCTGTTCCGATATCCGCAATATCGTCCGGCTGGCGCATTCTCATGGAATGCTCGTCCTTGCAGACGAAGCACACGGTACGCATTTTTACTTCAATGATGCGCTGCCTGTCTCAGCTATGGAGGCCGGTGCGGATATGGCGGCAGTCTCCATGCACAAATCCGGCGGCAGCCTGACACAAAGTTCCCTGCTGCTGCTCAATGAGGGCGTCAATGCGGATTATGTCCGCCTCATCATCAATCTGACGCAGACCACCAGTGCTTCCTATCTGCTGATCTCCAGTCTCGATATCTCACGCCGAAATCTGGCACTTCGCGGCAGCGAATCCTTCTCGAAGGTCATCCAGATCGCGGAATATGCCCGCAGTGAGATCAACGAGATCGGCGGTTACTATGCCTACAGTACCGAGCTCTGCAACGGAACCAGCTGCGTCGGCTATGATGTCACAAAGCTCTCGGTCTATACCCGTGATATCGGCCTTGCCGGCATCGAGGTCTATGATCTGCTGCGCGATGAGTACGATATCCAGATCGAATTCGGCGACATCGGCAATATCCTCGCCTATATCTCGATCGGCGACCGCATTCAGGATATCGAGCGGCTGGTCGGTGCGCTTGCCGATATAAAGCGGCTCTATTCCTGCGATACGACCGGTATGCTCTCGCAGGAATATATTGCGCCGAAGGTTGTTGCCACACCGCAGGAAGCGTTCTATGCCGATAAGGAGATGCTCCCGCTCGAACAGACAAGCGGCCGCATCTGCTCGGAGTTTGTCATGTGCTATCCGCCCGGCATCCCGATCCTTGCGCCCGGCGAGATCATCACAGACGATATCATCAACTATATCCGCTACGCAAAGGAAAAGGGCTGCTCCATGCAGGGCACAGAGGATCCCGAGATCGAGCATCTGAATGTGCTGCGCTGAATGCTGCAGAAACAAAAATGATCCTCCCGAAGGATACCTTCTCCGATGCAGAGCGAACCAATATGAAAGATGCCATTGAGCAGTTAATATCCCAGAAATACAGGAGGAACAGAAATGGAATTCTGGTTTTCCGAAATGCACACCGACAATGTCAAAGCCTCAATCCGCTGCGAAAAACAGCTATACAGCGGACAGAGCGATTTTCAGCGTATCGACATCTTTGATTCCGCGGAATTCGGACGCTTTCTTGTCTCGAACGGCAGTGTCATCTTCTCCGAAAAGGACGAGTTCATCTATGATGAAATGATCGTTCATGTGCCGATGGCCGTACATCCGGATGTGAAGCACGTTCTGGTGATCGGCGGCGGCGACGGCGGCGTTGCGCGCGAGCTGTCGCACTATGACGAAATCAAGACGATCGACGTCATTGAACCGGATGAGCTGTTCGTCGATGTCTGCCGCGAATATTTCCCCGATAACGCGAAGGGGCTTGAGGATCCCAGAGTGACGATCTACAATCAGGATGGTCTCCGCGCACTGCGCACACGGCACGGCGAATATGATCTCATCATCAACGATGCGACCGATCCCTTCGGCCATACCGCAGGCCTCTTTACAAAGGAATTCTACGGCCTTTGCTATAAGGCGCTCAAGGATGACGGCATCATGGTCTACCAACACGGCAGCCCGTTCTATGATGAGGACGAGGATGCGTGTCAGGCCATGCACAAGAAAGCCTACCGCGTTTTCCCGATCTGCCGCGTCTATCAGGCGCATATCCCGACCTGTCCGGCGGGCTACTGGCTGTTCGGATTTGCGTCCAAGAAGTATCACCCGCTGCGCGATTTCGATGCGAAGCGCTGGAAAAAGCGCGGCATTGAGACATGGTACTACACGACGAACCTGCACACCGGCGCGTTCATGCTGCCGAAATATGTGGAGGATCTCATGGAGGATGCCGAGGAGCGGAAGAAGAAATAATAGCACTGTATGCCCGCGCCGTTAAAATTGCGGAAGCGGCAGCTTATCGCCGGAGCATTCACCGGGATGCGGAGAACGGCGCCTTTCCGGAAGCAATGCGCTTTCAGTCATAAAGGAGGTAGACGAAATGAAACGCACGGCAGCATTTTTCCTTGCACTTGTCACGGCGGCAGCGCTGACGGGCTGCGGCGGTTCCGGCAGCACAGGCAATGACGGCGGCGCACCGGCTGCACAGAGCAGCGCTGCAGGGGACGCCGCCCCTGCAAATAACGGCAGTACGGCGCAGCAACCGGCGGTCATCACGGACGGCAGCAAATGCGGCGTTTTGCAGAAAGCTGCCGAACAGGATGCTCTCACGCTCAAAGGACTGATTCTGACGAGCGGCTCCGGACATCACGATTATCCGGCAATCGACGAGCTGATGAAGGACGGCTGGAAGACCGATGGACTTTACAGCACCTATTATCTGAATGAGTGGATCGAGGTCTATGCAGACTGCGGTCAGGAAGTGAGTCTTTATGTGGTGAAGAATCAGCCGGATACGGATTATGCTGCGATGACTGAAGCGGATCTCATCAAAATCAGTGAAGCGGAAGCCTATCCGAATGCAGCAGCCGGCCTGAAGCCGGATGCGGAGAATAACGGTTTGCTGACAAGCTTCTATGTGCATCAGGAAATGGGCGAAGGACTTTACAATATGTGCTTTGTTTCCGGAGGAAAAATTTGTTATCTGGTTCAGCTCACACTAGAGCCGGAACCGGCAGAATAACCGGATTTCCGAATCTATCCGCAGTGCGGAAAATACAGGAGGAACGATTACAATGAGCAGAGTTTTAATCATCGGCTGCGGCGGTGTGGCATCCGTCGCAATCCAGAAATGCTGTCAGAATGATGCGGTTTTCACAGAAATCTGCATTGCCAGCCGTACAGTCTCGAAATGCGATGCACTGAAAGCAAAGATCGAAGCAGAGAGCAAAACAAAAACCGTCATCACGACGGCAGCGCTCGACGCGGACAACAAGGACGCTGTACTCGCACTGATTCAGGAATACAAGCCGGATGCCGTGCTGAACCTCGCACTCCCTTATCAGGATCTCACGATCATGCAGGCCTGTCTGGAAGGCGGCGTGCATTATATTGACACAGCGAACTATGAGCCGGAGGATACCGATGATCCCGAATGGCGCGCGATTTATGAAAAGCGCTGCAAGGAGCTCGGCTTTACGGCATATTTCGATTATTCGTGGCAGTGGGCATATGACGAAAAATTCAAGGCAGCCGGTCTGACTGCGCTCTGCGGTTCCGGTTTCGATCCGGGCGTCACATCAGTGTTCACCGCCTATGCGCTGAAGCACTATTTCGACGAGATACACTTTATCGACATTCTCGACTGCAACGGCGGCGACCACGGCTATCCGTTTGCGACGAATTTCAATCCGGAAATCAATCTCCGTGAGGTCTCCGCAAACGGTTCCTACTGGGAGAACGGTCACTGGGTCGAGACAAAGCCAATGGAAATCAAACGCGTCTACGATTTTCCGCAGGTCGGTCAGAAGGATATGTATCTGCTGCATCATGAGGAGATCGAATCTCTTGCAAAGAACATTCCGAATGTCAAGCGCATCCGCTTTTTCATGACCTTCGGCCAGAGCTATCTCACGCATATGAATTGTCTGGAAAATGTCGGTATGCTCTCGACCACTCCGGTCAGCTTCAACGGCACAGAGATTGTTCCGATCCAGTTCCTCAAGGCGCTGCTGCCGGATCCGGCGTCGCTCGGCCCGCGCACCGTTGGCAAGACGAATATCGGCTGCATCTTCACTGGCATCAAGGACGGAAAAGAAAAGACGATCTATATTTACAATGTCTGCGATCATCAGGAATGCTACAAGGAGCTTGGCTCACAGGCGATCTCCTACACGACCGGCGTTCCGGCAATGATCGGTGCGGCACTCGTAGCGAACGGCACATGGCGGAATGCCGGTGCGCGGACAATCGAGGAATTCGATCCGGATCCGTTCATGGATATGCTGAACAAATGGGGTCTGCCGTGGGTTGTCGATGAGAACCCGCAGACGGTGGAATGATGCGGCGGGCAGATCTGCCGACACCCTGCTATATCATTGATGAGGCAAAGCTCCGGAGCAATCTGGAGCTTTTGCATCATGTGGAGCAGGAGAGCGGCGCACATATCCTTCTTGCGCAGAAAGCCTTTTCCTGCTTTGCGGTCTATCCGCTGATCGCGGAATATATCAGCGGCACGACGGCAAGCGGACTCTACGAAGCAAGGCTCGGCGCAGATGAATTCCGCAAAGAAAACCATGTATTCTCACCGGCATACGATCCCGCGGAATTTGCGGAGCTCTGCCGCATCTGCGATCATATCAGCTTCAACTCTTTCAGCCAGCTTGAAAAATATCGTCCCGTCTGGGAGCAGCACAGTGTCAGCGTCGGCATCCGCGTAAATCCGGAATGCTCCACGCAGGGTGATCACGCGATCTATGATCCCTGTGCGCCCGGCTCGCGGCTCGGCGTGACAAAGGCGAATTTCCGTCCGGAACTGCTGCGCGGCGTTGAGGGACTGCATTTCCACACGCTCTGTGAACAGAATGCCAATGACCTCATCACCACCTTTGCGGCCTTTGAAGAGAAATTCGGTACATATCTGCCGCATATGAAATGGCTGAATCTCGGCGGCGGGCATCACATCACCCGCACGGATTACGATGTTCCGGCACTCATTGCACTGATCAGACGCATCCGTGAGCAGTACGGCGTGACGGTCTATCTCGAACCCGGCGAAGCAATCGCACTGAATGCCGGCTGGCTCGATACGGAAATCATGGATATCGTTGAAAACGGCATCCGCATCCTGATCCTGGATGCATCGGCGGCGTGTCATATGCCGGATGTATTGGAAATGCCCTATCGCCCGCCGCTGGTCAACGCCGGCGAATGGGGCGAAAAGCCATATGAATACCGTCTCTCATCCCGCACCTGTCTCGCCGGCGATATCATCGGCGATTACAGCTTCGACCATGCGTTACAAATCGGTGAACGCCTGACCTTCAGCGATATGGCGATCTATTCCATGGTTAAGAACAATACCTTCAACGGAATGCCGCTGCCCACGATCGCAGTACAGCACGAAAACGGCGACTGCAGGATCATCCGGTCATTCGGCTATACAGATTTCAAAGGAAGGCTGTCATGAACATCACCTACAAGGATACACACGATTTCACCGTGAAAGACCTGGAATCGCTCTTTCTCTCAGTCGATTGGTCATCCGGCCATTTCCCGGAAAAACTGCAAAAGGCGATGCATGGATTTCAGACCGTTTATTCCGCATGGGACGGCGATACACTCGCCGGCATGGTCTGCGCAATGGACGACGGCATCATGAATGCATATGTTCATTATCTCCTGCTCCGGCCGGAGTATCAGCATATCGGAATCGGTAAGGAACTGATGCAGCGAATCAATTCGCACTATAAGGACTATCTGCGCATTGTCGTCATCGCCTACAACAAGGAGATCGGATTCTATGAGCACTGCAGCTTTGAAAAGTCCGAAGTCTCCACGCCAATGTTCAATACAAAGCTGTGGACATGAATGCATTCAAATCATTCGGAGGAGAGCATACAAAAATGACAACACCAAAGCAGGACGGCTTTCATATGCCGGCAGAATTTGAGCCGCATCACGGCACGATCATGATTTTTCCGGAGCGTCCCGGCTCATGGGCATACGGTGCGAAAGACGCGCGCCGCGCCTTCGCGGAGATCGCCGCACGGCTGGCGCAATGTGAGCAGGTCTATATGCTCGTCAGCGAACGAACGGAAGCAATCGCGAAAGAGATGCTGCCGGAAAGCGTCCGGCTGCTGCGCATTGAGACCGATGATGCATGGGCGCGGGATGTTGCCCCGACCTTTGTCCGCAATGATGTCGGAGAAATACGAGGCATTTCGTGGCAGTTCAATGCATGGGGCGGCGAATTCGACGGGCTTTATCCCGATTATCAGCAGGATGACAAATGCGCGGATGAAGTCTGCAAAGCGCTCGGCCTCCCCTGCTATGATGCACGGCCGTTCGTACTGGAGGGCGGCGCGATCCACTGTGACGGCGAAGGCACGGTTCTCGTAACGGAAGCCTGCCTGCTGAGCGGCGGGCGCAATCCACAGATGACGAAAGACGAAATCACCGCGAAACTGCTCGGATACCTCGGTGCAGAGAAAGTCATCTGGATCCCGTTCGGCATTTTCAATGACGAAACAAATGAGCATATCGACAACATTGCTGCATTCACCGCGCCGGGCAAGGTTGTACTGGCATGGTGTGACGATCCAGCGGATCCGCAGTACGAAATGTCACGCGCCGATCTCGCCGTGCTGGAGCAGGAGACCGATGCCCGCGGCAGAAAGCTGGAGATCACAAAGCTTGCCGTGCCGCATAAGCCGGTCTGCGTGACGGCGGAGGAATGCGAGGGCTATGTTTTTGCCGAGGGCGAAGATACCCGTGAGCCGGGCGAACGCCTGGCCGCATCCTATGTCAATTTCTACATCGGGAATGACTGTGTCCTGGTACCGCAGTTCGGCGGGGAATATGCAGCTGATGATGCAAAAGCGGTTAAGATTCTGCAAGCGTGCTTTCCGACACGCGAGGTCGTACCGATCGCAGCGCGGGCGATTCTTCTCGGCGGCGGAAATATCCACTGCATCACCGGACAATGTCCGGCGGGGCGGACAGAACAGATTCAATAATCTGCCGCACCCATCATTCGCATTTATCCAATAAACGCTGTGACTCACAACACAAAAAGAACAACTGCTCCCAACCGTTCGATTGGGAGCAGTTTTCTGTTTGCTGGACCGGAGCGATCATTCTCCGGAAACGAATCAGTGCACAACGGGATGCAAGCCTGACCGAAAACAGGTACAGTCTGCGCCGTAACAGTGACACATCTGATATGCTCTGCAAAGCGAAGACGAAGGGAAACGGCCGTCGGTCTCAGGGCTGCTTCGTGCCGTTGATGAAGTCCTTTAGCTTCTTGAAGAAGCTGTCGCGCTTCTGATAATTCTTGGATTCCAGCGAGGCTTCATACTGCTGGAGCAATTCTTTCTGCTTTTTATTCAGATTGCGCGGCACCTCAACATAGACCTTGACATATTGGTCACCTCTGTCGGAGCGCTGGAGCTTCCGGACGCCCTTTCCGCGCAGACGGAACACCGTTCCGTTCTGTGTACCCTCACCGATATTGTACTTCACATTTCCATCAATTGTCGGGACAACGATCTCGTCACCGAGGACAGCCTGTGAATATGTGATCGGGATATCGCAGTAAACATCATATCCCTCTCTGCGGAAGAGCGGATGCGCCTTGACATTGACCCCGACGATCAGATTGCCGGAAGGGCCGCCGTTCACACCGGCATCGCCCATGCCGCTGACGCGGATCATCTGGCCGTCATCAATACCCGCAGGAATATCGACATTGATGCTCTTTGTCATGCGCACTCTGCCTACGCCGCGGCATTTCTGGCAGGGCGACTTGATGATCTTGCCCTTTCCGCCGCAGTGCGGACAGGGCTTGGATGAAGAGATCATTCCAAACGGCGTGCGCTGCGTCGCCTTGACAGTTCCGCGTCCCTGGCAGTCCGGGCAGACCTCTGAACCGGAATTGCCTGCACAGCCGGTGCCGTGACAATCCGGACAGTTCTCCATGCGCTGCACCTGCACATTCTGAGATTTTCCCGTGCAGGCCTCCATAAAGTCGATCGTAACGGCAGTCTGGAGATCCTTGCCCTGCCGCGGCGCATTCATATTCTGCGATCTGCCGCCGCCGAACATTCCGCCGAATCCGCCGAACAGGCTTTCGAGGATCTCGTTGACATCGGAGAACCCGCCCATACCGCCGGCACCCATGCCGTTGTTGTCCAGTCCCTCATGACCGTACTGGTCGTAGATCTGACGCTTTTCCGCATTGGACAGAACCTCATAGGCCTCGGTAATCTCCTTGAAACGCTCCTCTGCGGTCGGATCATCCGGATGCAGGTCGGGGTGACACTCACGCGCCAGCTTTCGGTAGGCCTTTTTCAGCGCATCGTCACCGGCTGAGCGCTCAACACCCAGCACCTCATAATAATCACGTTTCTTATCAGCCATTTCCAACACCCTTTCGTGTGTGCAGTTTCATAATCACAACAGCGCATTCGGAATCCGCGCATATAATTACATAATATTGATATACCAATTAATTCTTGAAGATATGAATGCGCAGAATTTCTGTCATGATACAAGGCAAGGTTTCCTGACACAGTATCACGGCAGAAAGACAAGCAGATCACTTCAAGTAATAATTGATATATCAATATTATAACACATATCTTCCTGAAATGCAAGTGCTATTGTTTCGCAGAAGCCGGAACGCCGCAGTCAGTTCAGCTGCCAGACCGGAAGCGGCTTCATCAGCCAAATCAGAAAAAGCAACATGACCGCCAGCGCCGTAATCAGCATCATCAGGCATTTCCGGTTGTCCTTGAGGGGGTTTTTGTCATCCATATGTCTCCTTCGCCGCGCAGTACGCGGTTTTGATGTATAGCACTTACTTCCCGACCGCAAAATCGACCGGTCGGGAAGTAGGTTTCAAGCAGCTGTTTGGTTATGCCGGAGCGGAATGCTCCGGCAATCATGTCCCAAAAGAATCCCGCAAACCACATAGACAGCACGGCAGATTGCCAGCCGCCGGAAGTCCGGCGATAAGGGATTTGTTTCAATTAAGCCTCAGTGAAATCGGCATCCACAACGCCGTCGTCGCCGTTCTGATTCGGCTGTACGCCGTCAGCGCCGCCCATGTTCATGTTGCTGAAATCCGGTGCGCCGCCCTGCGGATTTGCCTGATTGTAGACCTTCGAGCTGAGTGTATAGAATGCATTCTGGAGCGCTTCGGTCTTTGCCTTGATTTCATCGGTATTGTCAGTCTTGAGCGCATCCTTGAGGGCATTGACTGCGGACTCGATCGGTGCCTTATCCTCTGCGGAAACCTTGTCGCCGAATTCCTGAAGCGCACGCTCGCACTGTGTCACGAGCGATTCGCCGTTGTTCTTCGCATCGACAGATTCCTTGCGCTTCTTATCCTCCTCAGCGAACTGCTCTGCTTCGCGGACAGCACGGTCGATATCGTCCTTGCTCATGTTGGTCGAGGAAGTGATCGTGATATCCTGCTCCTTGCCGGTGCCGAGATCCTTCGCGGAAACATGAACGATACCGTTCGCGTCGATATCGAAAGTGACCTCGATCTGCGGGACACCGCGCGGTGCCGGTGCAATGCCGTCAAGACGGAATTCGCCGAGCTTCTTGTTGTCTCTTGCAAATTCACGCTCGCCCTGCAGCACAACGATGTCAACAGCCGGCTGATTATCAGCAGCGGTTGAGAAGACCTGCGACTTCTTGGTCGGGATCGTAGTATTGCGCTCAATCAGCTTGGTGCAGATGCCGCCCATTGTCTCCAGACCGAGGGACAGCGGTGTGACATCGAGCAGGAGCAGACCTTCCTTGACATCTCCGCCGAGGATACCGCCCTGATATGCGGCACCGAGTGCGACACACTCATCCGGGTTGATGCCCTTGAACGGCTCCTTGCCGATTCTTGCCTTGACAGCCTCCTGCACAGCCGGGATTCTCGAAGAACCGCCGACAAGCAGCACCTTATCAAGATCGGAAGCGCTCAGGCCGGAATCGCGGAGAGCCTGATCGACCGGGCCCATTGTCGCTCTGACGAGGTCAGCGGTCAGCTCATTGAACTTTGCCTGTGTCAGCGTGAGATCGAGGTGCTTCGGGCCGGTCGCATCCACGCTGATGAACGGCTGATTGATATTGGTGGTCGTCATCGAGGAAAGCTCGATCTTCGCCTTCTCAGCAGCTTCCTTCAGACGCTGCATAGCAGTCTTATCGGACGAGAGGTCAATGCCCTCAGTCTTCTTGAATTCCTCAATGATCCAGTTGATGATGCGCTGATCGAAGTCATCGCCGCCGAGACGGTTGTTGCCGGCGGTCGCGAGTACCTCTGTGACACCGTCGCCCATGTCGATGATCGAAACATCGAAAGTACCGCCGCCGAGGTCGAAGACCATGATCTTCTGCTCATCTTCCTTGTCGATGCCGTAGGAAAGTGCTGCGGCAGTCGGCTCATTGATGATACGCTTAACGGTCAGACCAGCAATCTGTCCTGCGTCCTTCGTTGCCTGACGCTGGCTGTCGGTAAAGTATGCCGGAACAGTGATAACCGCTTCGGTGACCTGCTCGCCGAGATATGCCTCTGCATCCGCCTTCAGCTTTTGCAGCACCATTGCGGAGATCTCCTGCGGCGTATAGGCCTTTCCGTCCACGGTGACCTTCTCGCTGCTGCCCATCTTTCTCTTGATCGAGATGACGGTGTTATCCGGATTGGTGATCGCCTGACGCTTTGCGATCTGGCCGACCAGACGCTCTCCGGTCTTGGAAACTGCAACAACAGACGGAGTGGTTCTTGCACCCTCTGCGTTCGGGATAACAACAGCGTTGCCGCCTTCCATAACTGCTACGCACGAATTGGTCGTGCCGAGGTCAATACCGATAATCTTGCTCATTGTTATATCCTCCTAAAGAATAATCTTATAAACTATCAAGTCCGATAAAACGATTCAAGTATCATTGATCGTTTTCAAGCCAGCGAAAGTTCAGTTTCCCGCATTTTTGCCGATTAGTTCGCAACGGCAACCATTGCGCAGCGGATAATCCTGTCACCAAGCCGGTAGCCCTTCTGATAGACCTCACAGACAGTCGATTCGCCGAAGTTCTCGTCCTCGACCTGCCGGATTGCGTTATGCACCTTCGGATCAAAGGGCTCATTCAGCGCAGGAATCTCTGCGACGCCGAGCTTCTCAAAAATGCCGGTCATCTGCTGATAGATCTTCTCCATACCGCTGCGGTAGGCATCATCGGTGCAGGGTGCTTCCATTGCACGCTCAAAGCTGTCCACGGCGGGCAGCAGCTCCAGAACGGTCTTCGCGACGGCATCCTGATAGGTCTCAGCCTTTTCCTTTGCAGTCCGCTTGCGGAAATTGTCAAACTCTGCAAAGAGCCGCATATACTTGTCATTAGCCGCCTGTACTGCCTGCTCCAGCGGATCGGGCTCGACGATTTCCGGCTCGCCGTCATCGGTCTCGCCGCCGATCACATCCTCCGTTTCCAAATCGTCATTCGCCACATTATGCAGGCCGCTTTCCTCTAAGGATTCGTAATCCTCACAGCCGTCTGCATCACGGATCTCGTCTGTCATGTGTCGTCATCCTCCTTCTCGGAGATCAGCTTGCTGATCTTATCCGTAAAATATTCAAGATACGGGATTACCTTCGCATAATTCAGCCGCATCGGACCGATCAGTCCGAGCCGGCCTGCCGCCTTGCCGTCCTTGCGATACTGCCCGACAATCATGCTGGAATTGCCAATCACGAAGGTTTGTTTTTTCTCATGCTGTGTGTCCTCACTGAACATCACATGAATGCCGCTGAAAGTCTCATCGAGCAGCGGCATGATGACATCCTGATGCTCCATGAATTCAACGATATCCTGTGTATCCAGCTCCTGACAGGTCAGCAGATTGCGTGTGCCGTTGACGGTCAGCTCCTGCCGCATCATATCGCGGCTCAGCTCATAGAGTCCCTGCACGAGCGGCGTCAGCGTTGCCATATATGTTCCCATTGCGGTGACAAGCTGATCAAACATCTCCGGAGAAAGCTGTCCAAGTGCTACGCCGCTGAGATGCTCCGTCAGATACTGTGCAAAGAATGCGAGCTGCTCATGATCGAGATCAAATTCCAGTCGGCAGGCCTTATTCTTAATCTCGCCCTCTGAGGTAATGAGCAGGATCACATAAAGCCGCTTGCCGGTCGGGATGACCTCAACCTTTGAGATCACCGAGAACTGCGGCATCGCATCAACAGCAACGGCCGCACATTTCGTGATCTCTGCAAGTGCAGTGGTCGCGGACAGGATCAGCGTATCCTCATTCATTCCAGGATCCGCTTCAAAGATCTCGTCGATCCGCTGCCGCTCCTCGGCCGGAAGCTGAACGCCGTTCATGCATTTCTCGATATAGAGCTTATAGCCCTGAAATGTCGGGATCCGGCCTGCGGAGGTATGGGGCTGTTCCAGCAGTCCAAGCTGCTCCAGCACCGCCATATCATTGCGAATGGTCGCGGCTGAAACATGAATGTCGGGCAGGGATGCGATTGCCTTGGAACCGACCGGCTCACCTGTCGTCACATATTCATCCACAACCGCGGCAAGGATCCGCAGCTTTCTGTCATCCACAGTTCAGCGCCTCCTTCCGCCGTCTTTTGCAGACTGTTTCTATTTGTGCTAGCACTCTATCCTTCAGAGTGCTAAATATAAGATACCACTTTTCCTGCAGAATGTCAAGCGTTCCCACAGATTTTTCACAAACTTCGTCATTCGGTACAATTATTTCAGATAATAAATGTGCATTTTGATTACTGCGGCGATAAGCCGATGATTTTGCTCAGCAGTTCAAGGATTACTGATAGTTATAATATGGTATAACCGCGCAGTGCCCGGCTCCGATATAAAACCAGGCCGCGAAATTTGACACTTTATTTTTTTCGTATCCATTGCACTTTTCTTCATAATATGATATAATACTAATGTTATGCAAATTCGGCGGACATCGTCCGCAATTCTGATCGGAGGAATCAATCTTGCGCACTATGGAAGAAGAGATCCGGCGGCGGCGCACCTTTGCGATCATCTCGCATCCGGATGCCGGTAAAACGACACTCACCGAAAAGCTCCTGCTCTACGGCGGCGCGATCGCAATGGCCGGAGCCGTCAAGGGCAAAAAGAACGCCCGTCACGCAGTCTCCGACTGGATGGAGATCGAAAAGCAGCGCGGAATTTCCGTCACATCATCCGTCATGCAGTTTGAATACGACGGCTGCTGCATCAATATTCTCGATACGCCCGGACACCAGGACTTTTCCGAAGACACCTACCGTACGCTCATGGCCGCTGATGCTGCAATCATGGTCATTGATGCAGCAAAGGGTGTCGAGCCGCAGACGCGGAAGCTGTTTCATGTCTGCGTAATGCGCCATATCCCGATTTTCACATTTGTGAACAAGATGGACAGAGAAGCGCAGAATCCCTTTGATCTGCTGGAGGAGATTGAGCGCGAACTCGGCATCAAGACATACGCGGTCAACTGGCCGATCGGCTGCGGCAAGGATTTCCGCGGCGTCTTCGATCTTGAAACGCGTCACATCCTCTCCTTTGAAGGAACAAGCGGCGCGCATGAGGTCTCACAGACCGAGGTCTCGCCGGATGATCCCGCTCTTGCAGCGCTGATCGGAAAGGACAATCATGCACAGCTCGCGGAGGATATCGAGCTGCTCGACGGCGCCTCCGAGGATTTCGATGCTGCAGCAATCCACAACGGCACGCTCTCACCAGTCTTCTTCGGCTCCGCGCTGACGAATTTTGGTGTCGAGCCGTTCCTGAAGCGTTTTCTGGAGCTGACGCCGCCCCCGCTTGCCCGTTCCTCTGCGGACAGCGGAACCGTCTCGCCGTTTGACGAAACATTCTCGGCATTCGTTTTCAAGATTCAGGCCAATATGAACAAAGCGCACCGCGACCGTGTAACCTTCCTGCGCATTTGCTCCGGCAAATTCACGCGGGATATGGAGGTCTATCATGTGCAGGGTGACAAGAAAATGCGCCTCTCGCAGCCGCAGATGATGATGGCCGAAAACCGTGAGATTATCGACGAAGCATTCGCGGGCGATATCATCGGTGTCTTTGATCCCGGTCTCTTCTCAATCGGCGATACAATCTGTGATCCGAAGAAGAAGGTCTGTTTCGAGGGCATCCCGACCTTTGCGCCGGAGCATTTTGCGCGCGTCCGCCACAAGGACACGATGAAGCGCAAGCAGTTTGTCAAGGGTGTTATGCAGATCGCACAGGAGGGCGCAATCCAGATCTTCCATGAACCGGAGACTGGTATGGAGGAGGTCATCGTCGGCGTTGTCGGTGTTCTGCAATTTGAAGTGTTTGAGCATCGGATGCGAACAGAATACAACGTTGAGATCATCCGTGAACCGCTGAGCTATCAGTATATCCGCTGGATCGGCGGCATCCCGACCGATAAAAAGCCGGAGCTCACAATCAGCGAAGACACAAAACTCGTGCAGGATTTCCGCGATCAGTATCTGCTGCTCTTTACGAGTGAGTGGAATATCCGTTGGGCGACCGAGCGGAACGAAGGCCTGGAACTGCGTGATTTCAGCAAAAATTGATTCATTGAACACAAAAAGCCGTGCGGTCATTACAGAGCGCACGGCTTTGATATATAATTTTACTGCGCAGTGCTGATATCAACAGATGCGGC
This sequence comes from Oscillospiraceae bacterium, assembly GCA_024404875.1. Taxonomy (GTDB): domain Bacteria; phylum Bacillota; class Clostridia; order Oscillospirales; family Ruminococcaceae; genus Firm-04. The sequence continues at coordinate 23,208 of JAKSPK010000016.1, read as the reverse complement.
TTGCTGAATATTCGTGTCCGGAGTCCGCTCATCATTCAGAGGCTTTTGGCGAAACGATGCAAATATCCAGATAAAAAAAGACAGTCTTCCGAAATCGAAAGACTGTCTTTCACATGGGAGAGGGTGGATTTGAACCACCGAAGCATTACGCAACAGATTTACAGTCTGCCCCCTTTGGCCACTCGGGAACTCTCCCATATTCAAGCTGGTGGACGGACTTGAACCCCCGACCTGCTGATTACAAATCAGCTGCTCTACCAACTGAGCTACACCAGCAAGGTTTTCGCTGTCCGCGGTCAGCTTCATCATTATAGCAGAATCAAGGGGATTTGTCAAGGGAATTTTGAAAAAACTCGAAAGTTTGTCACTTTGCACAATCACAGTGCGGATTTTATGTGTATAATATATATTTCTGTCGTAAATACACATCAGAGGGATCCGTGCAGAGCCGTATCACGCGCATGAAGCTCCAGCCGCGAAAAATGGGAGCGCTTCCGCGGAACAGTATGACGCCATGCGCGCTCGGTAAGGAGCTGTTCAGCAGTCAGCAGAGCCGGAAGTGCAAAAATCGCTGTGACCGGCAAAATCAGCAAGGGCAGCGAGGTCAGGCGCATCCAGAGAATCTTTGGTGTCATACGGCGCGTCAGGCGCAATGCAGTTCCGACCACGCGGAAGGGCGATTCGTGCGGCAGCTTGAGATAGCAGCCGGGAAGCGCTGCTCCGGCAGCATAAACGCGCAGCGGGAGATATGCAGCGACAGCCGTCAGCAGCCCGAGATGCAGGACAGTCAGCAGCGGCAGGATGCTCTCCGACTGCGGCGGGATTGTCAGCCAGACCGTTTTCGCGGCGGCATAGAGCAAGAGTGCCGGCACAGCCGCAATAAGCAGCAGCATCATAAGCAGCAGCCGTCCGGCCAGCGCACGGCACCATAGCCAGACGCTCCCGCTGCAGGCGAGAAATCCGAGATCGTTTTCGTCGAGTGTCCCCGCAAGACGGCCGAGCTGCCAGTCCGACTGCATTTTCAGCGGTGTCAGCGCAAGCATGGCAATCAGGAGTGCCGCCGGAAGATAAAGATCAGCCAGACTGAAGGCTCCGGTTAGTCCGGAGTCCGGCAGAACGCCGCCGTCACGCAGTATTTTCTGCGTCAGAATGCCGGTCAGCAGGCAAACCGCGCCCGTGACATACCGCGCTGCACCGATTGCAGATGTGCTTCGGCGGTATGGCCGCAGCCGCCTTCCCGCTTCATGCCGCAGCCGCATCATGAGACATAATCCTCCAGCAGTTCACGCAGTTCTTCCTTTCCGGAGACACGAAAGCCGTATTCGAGCAGGATGCGGTCATAATCCGGCAGCCATCCTGCGGGTAAATCATATTCCTCGATCGGTTCGCGCAGACCGTCTTCATAGACAGCAAGCGTATTATCGTGAAGCTTGAGCAGATAACCGGTCTCCGGCAGGTTGTCCGCAAGTTCTGCAAGATCAGCGAGATCCTCTGCACTGCCGTGTGTGACAGCGGTCTGCGCGGGCGGTTCGGCGTGGAGCTCCGCAGCCCGCGCTTCATATTCCGATGCAGACCGCGCGGTTTGAAGCGGAACGGGAGATTCCCGATGTGTCAGCAGTGCAGCCGCCGCAGCTGTAAGTGCCGCTGCTGACGCAATGACTGCCGTCAGTATCCATTTTCTTGCTGTTGTCATAGTCGCACTCCTTTTGTTTTCGTGAAACCGGTGTCCATCTTGCCGCAGCGGAAAAGCGGTTTCCGGCGCCTTCTCTGCTGAGGGCAGTAAAGGCTTTTTCCTCAGCCTGAAACATAGGATAGCATCACCGGAAGCAAAATGATATTCTCAAGCCAAACCAACAGGCACGATCAGCACCGCGGCAGGAAGCAGCCGTCGTCCCTGCCGGCAAATATCTGATTGCATTGCTATCGTCATTATGCTGCATTTTTCAGGAAAATATGCGCAAAAATCAAAAAACAATTAAAATTTCATGAAAGCCCTTAACAATCGATGGATTTTGTGCTATAATACTATTATGTATTTCTATGTGCAGAGCCGTGTATGCTTTCGTCGGCTCTGCGAGGACGGCAGCCTTGCCGCATTCTGAAAGGGGAACGAAATATTATGAGAGAAACCGCGCAATCCGGTTCCAATGCAGTAAAAAAGGAAAAGAAAGGGCCGCGCCGCAGGCCGCTGATCCTGCGCATTCTCAGCAGCATTGGCACGATCATTCTGACGACCTTCCTTTCCTTCTTTCTGCTGTTTGCCGTGACGGGTACGATCTGTGCAATCGCTGCAACGATCTATGTCATGAACTACATGGAAAAGACCGCTGCCGTCAGTATTCAGGAGCTTGACACCAGCTCGGCAACCAATATCTACGAAACAAATGAAGCAGGCGAGCTTGAGGTCGTCCACTCCGTGCAGAGCGAAGTCAAGCGCAAGCCGGTCGATCTCGAAGTCGTACCGCAGCACGTCCGCGATGCATTTGTTTACGGTGAGGACGAGCGTTTCTATGAGCATGAGGGCGTGGACTACAAGCGTACCGCTGCGTCTTTCGCAAACATGATCATGAAATTCTGGGCATCCGATCAGGGCGGTTCGACGATCACTCAGCAGCTTGTCAAAAACATCACCGGTGATAATGACAAGTCCCCGCAGCGTAAGATCCGCGAGATCCACCGTGCAATGGAGCTGGAAAAGAATTACTCCAAGGACGAGATCCTCGAAGCATACCTGAATTATATCGGTTTCGGCGGCGCAAACAACGGCATCGAAATGGCCGCAGAAACCTATTTCGGCAAGACCGTCAGCGAGCTGACGATCGCGGAGGGTGCCTGCCTTGCTGCAATCCCGCAGAGCCCGGAGGTCAACAACCCGTTCGCCGGCTACAACGAAAAAGCCTACAACGAAGTTACTGATACATGGTACTACACCGACGACTTTGTCAACACCGGCGAAAAGATCAACCGCAACCGTATGGAGTATATTCTCGGCCATATGTACGAGAACGGCGCGATCACCTTCGACGAATATCAGGAAGCACTGAACGAGCACCTCATTTTCAAGGGCACTGAAGAATATCTGCACGCACATCCGGAGCAGCAGATCATTGAAGATGACGGTACGATCACGCTCGATGACGGCATCGAGGAAAAGCCGACCTCATGGGCGGTCGACGAGGCAATCTATGAGTTTGCGAATATGCTCATGGAGGACCGCGGTATTTCCTTCGATCGTGCGCTGACACTCATCAATACCGGCGGCTATCAGATCTATCTGACTGTTGACCGCGAAATGCAGAACTATCTGGAGCAGAAATTCATGTCAATGGACAATCTGCTCATGGGCATGACCAACACAGCCGCGACCACCTTCTACCGCGACCTCGACGGCGACGGCGAATACACCGATGAAGAAAACCTCGCGCTTCAGGCTGGCTTCACCGCAATCGACTACCGCGGCAGAGTCCTCTGCACCTGCGGCGGCATCGGTCCGAAGAACGGCTCGCTCGGTACGAGCTTTGCCTCCAATGAACCGCAGCAGCCCGGATCGGCAATCAAGCCGGTCACGAGCTACGGCTATGCGCTCTATCATGACCTCATCACATGGGGTACGCATGTTGTCGATATCCCGCCGCTGAAGGTTAAGGATCCCGATCATCCGGGCGAAGAAAAGCTCTGGCCGACCAACTACGCCGATGTCAATAATGTCATCAGCTATTCCAGCGCAACCATCAATATCTACTACGCGCTTGAGCGTTCCTACAACACGATCCCTGCTCTGCTCGTCAAAACCTACGGCAGACAGGAAGTCTTTGACTATGCGACCAAGAAGCTCGGTCTGAATCTCAATGAAGGCTATGATGTGGACTATGCTCCGCTCGCCGTCGGCGCGCTCGGATACGGCATCACAGTCAAGGATCTGGTCAATGCGTATATGGTCTACGGCAACGGCGGCTACTTCAACGATGCACACATCATCAGCCGCATCGACCTTTCCGACGGCACAACCTATTTCAATGCGGAGGATAACTACAAGCAGGTCATCGACGAGGAAACATCCTTTGTCATGAACAAGCTTCTCCAGAATGTTGTTCAGAACGGTACCGGTACCGCTGCACAGATCTACACCGGCGGCGTGCAGGTTCCGATCGCCGGCAAGACCGGTACAACATCCGACTGGTTCGACCTCATGTTCGTCGGCCTGAACCCGCAGTTCGTCAGCGGTGTCTGGATCGGCTACAAAGAGAACAAGGAAATCCGCAATCACTTCTCGATCCTCTCTGCAAGAGTCTGGAAGAATGTCATCGGTGAATGGATCGTCAACCATTACTATGATGAAGATTTTGCAAAGCAGTTCCCGGATTGCGCTTCCGTAGTCAGCGGCGATGTCTGCCTGTCAACCGGTAAGATCGCAGGTCTCGCCTGCCCGCACGGCACGCCCGGTTACTGGAAATCCACCAATCAGCCGTGGTGCGACAACCGTGAGCTGACGCTCGGTTATGATGCAATGTATGACGCAGAGGCGGATGAAGATGCTGTCTGGTAATTCTGTGGGCAGCCGCATTCTCAAAAACAAGCTTTATCTGTATCTCACCGAGTTCTTCGCCGGTATGTCCGTCATGGCAGTAGAGCTCGGTGCGAGCAGACTCCTCGCACCGTACTTCAGCTCTTCACAGATCGTCTGGACGATCATCATCGGCACAATCATGATCGCGATGGCACTCGGCAATCTCTACGGCGGTCGGTCAGCCGATGAGAATCCCGATCCGGATAAGCTCTACGGGCGGATGCTCTTTGCAGCGGTCTGGATCGCGGCAATCCCGTTCGTCGGAAAACTCGTAATCCTGCTGATCTCGGCGCTGCTCGTCGTCAGCATCAACACGAATTTCCTCATCTGGGCGGCATTCCTTTCATGCATGGTTGTCTTTGTATATCCGCTTTTTCTGCTCGGCACGGTCACGCCCTCGCTCGTGAAATACACGGTCGGCAGCCTCGATGACAGCGGAAAAACGGTCGGCACACTCGGCGCAGCAAATACGATCGGCAGCATCATCGGCACATTTGTCCCGACCTTCATCTCGATCCCGGCTGTCGGAACAGCAGCGACCTTTGTGATCTTCTCCGGCATCCTGCTTCTTCTCGGCATCATCTACTTCGTCTCAGTGAAGCGCGGAACAGTCAAGGTCATCATTTCAGCCGTGCTGTTCGCAGCGGCCTCGGCGGCAGCATTCACACTCGGATTCGCATTCTGGGAGAATACGCTGACGCTGGAGGACGAATCGGTCTACAACTATCTGCAGGTGCGGGAGGATGATAAGCGTGTGATCCTTTCGACGAATGTGCTGTTCGGCGTACAGTCCGTCTTCATGAAAACAGATGACCTGACAGGAATGTATTATGACTATGCACTTGCCGCGCCCTTCATGCTGGAGGAGCCGGAGGATGCACATGATATGCTGATCCTGGGAATGGGCACCGGCACTTACGCCACACAGTGCTCGCGCTATTTTGATTCTTTAGCAATCGAGGGTGTCGAGATCGACGAGAAAATCACAGATCTCGCCCGCAATTATTTCTCGCTGGATGCGTCTGTTCCGGTCGCCTCTTATGACGGCAGAGCCTATCTCGCCGGAACAGACAAACTATATGATATCATCATGGTCGATGCCTATCAGGATATCACGATCCCGTTTCAGATGAGCTCGCAGGAATTCTTCGCAATGGTGCGTTCACATCTGAAAGAGAACGGTGTCATGATCGTCAATATGAACATGATCTCTGACCGCACAGACGGCATCAATGCTTATTTGCAGGATACGATCGCATCGGTGTTCGGTCATGTGTATACGGTCAATGTGCAGAATGCGACAAACCGTGAGCTGTTCGCATCGGATAATCCGAGAATCGCGGCGCTGCTGGAACACAATGCCGCCGAGATTGAGGATGCGCAGCTCCGTGAGATGATGCAGAATGTCAGCAGTGCGCTGGAGCAGTATCAGTCCGGCGGCAGACTGCTGACGGATGATAAAGCGCCGGTCGAGCTGCTCGGTATGCAGACGATCGACGACATGATCTCCCGTGAGCTGGGATACTATAAGAAAAAGCTGAAAGAAGAAGGCATCGCCGGACTGATCGGCTGATCGGAGCAAGCTATGTATCGAATCACCTGTCCCTGCCATTTCGGGCTGGAAAGTGTATTGAAATTTGAACTGGTGCGCCTGAGCGTACCGAATATCAAAGCGGCGGACGGCAGAGTTTCCTTTGACGGAGGCTGGCCGGAAATCGCTGCGGCGAATATCGCGCTGACAGCGGCAGAGCGTGTCCTCATTGAGCTGGGCAGCTTTCCGGTCGGCGCACAAAAGGGCAAAACGGCATTTGATCCGCTGTTTGATGGTGTCATGCAGGCACCGCTGGAGGAATTCATCGGTGCAGAGGATGCATTTATTGTTAAGGGCAGCTCGCTGAATTCAGCGCTGCACAGTGTTCCCGCCTGTCAGGCGATCGTCAAAAAAGCCGCAGCGAAGCGGCTGCAAAAAGCCTACCGCACAGAATCACTCCCGGAGACCGGGCCGGTGCATACGATACAGTTTGCAATCCGGAACGATGTCTGCACGCTTTATCTCGACACAACCGGCATTCCGCTCTATAAGCGCGGCTGGCGGCAGCAGTCGGTCATTGCGCCGATCCGTGAAACGCTGGCAGCCGGCATTTTAGATCTGTCTCATGTCCGGAGCGATACGCAGCTTTGCGATCCGTTCTGCGGCAGCGGCACATTTCTGATCGAGGGTGCGCGGCGGGCGATGCACATTGCACCGGGATTGTACCGGAAATACATCTGCGAACAATGGTCACAGATGCCGGCGGATGCATTCCGTCAGGCGCGCGCCGATGCACGGGAACGCATCGACCGGAATGTGCAGTTCCATGCGTTCGGCTTTGACAGCGACCCGGAGGCCGTTGCGCTAACGCTCGCAAACGCAAAGAAGGCCGGCGTTTCCGACCGCATCACGGTCACGCAGCGGGATATCAGAGAATTCCGCGCAGAAGCCGGACAAAATATCGTCTGTAATCCGCCTTACGGCGAACGGATGCTTGACACAGAGCAGGCACGGGCACTCTACCGTGTCATGGGCAAGGTGTTCGACCGGCAGATTCCGTGCAGCATCATCACACAGGATGCGGAATTTGAAAAGGCATTTGGGCGTAAAGCACGGAAAACGCGGAAACTCTACAACGGCATGATGCAATGCCGGCTTTATCAGTATTGGGAAAATGCAGCTGACTCGTGAACAGCAAAATCCCCTGCCGTTCATAACCCGCAGGGTTTGGAAGCAATTCCGGACAACAGCTGTCTAACGAATGCCCCCAAATCTGAACCAATCCGATCTGCACAAATCCCCGCAGTCATTCGTTTTGTGACTGCGGGGATTTCTTTTTCTGCATACACAGCAATCGGGGCACAGCCGTTTGGCTGTGCCCCGATCTGTATGCTTATCATACTTGAACAATAATGTGAATCTGCTGTATCAGAACACCATGCTGATCATCAGCTGAACACCTTGATCTTTGCGATGTGCTGAAGAATCAGAGTGCCGTCTTCCATATCGGGCTTGCCGTTATGGTTCGCATCTGCATTGAGCTTACCGGTCTCGGTAACGACCGCATCGCCGTCCTCAACGAGCAGTCTTGCGAGCAGAACAACATCCGAAACATCAACATCGCCGTTGCAGTCAACATCACCGAGGAGTGTCGCTTTATCCGTCTTCGTCGTAGTGGTTGTCGTTGTTGTCGTGGTGGCCTCGGTTGTCGTGGTAGTTTCCTCGACTTCCTGAACCGGAGCCTTGATGGTATCGGTCAGACCGATGATATTGCTGTAGTAGGACTTCGGGTTCTTGTCGGAGTCGAACGGAAGCGGAGAACCGCCGTCCTCGTTCTTGCGCCAGCTTGCGCTGTCGCACCAGCCCCACAGCGTCAAAGCGGAGATCTTGTCAGCGTTGGTCATAGCAATCTTGAAGACATCCTGATAAAGCTGAGCCTGAGCGGTCGGATCATTATGCTGGGTGATGTCAAGCTCGGTGATCTGAACATCGAGGCCGAGGGAGATGAACTTTTCAACTGCCTGCTTGTAGAGAGAAGCGCTCGGATAGTTTGCTGCGAGGTGAGACTGCATACCGATACCGTCGATGTAGTCGCCTGCTGCCATGATTTTCTTCGCCATGTTGTAGAGGTCATCGCGCTTTGCTTCAATGTATTCGTTGTAATCGTTCAGGTAGAGCTTGCAGCCTTCCGGTGCATACTGTCTTGCGTACTTGAATGCGTTGATGACGAAGCTGTCATCGCCGTAGCACTGAACCCAGTAGGAACCGCCGTTCTGCGGGCTGCCTGCCGGACGCATACCGCCGCCGTTGTTGACGAACAGCTCGTTGCAGACATCATAAGCATAGAGCTTCAGGTTCGGATACTGCTTCTTGATTGCTTCAAAGGTATTCTTGATCATGCTCTCAAGACGCTTGTTCATGCGATCCGGAGAAACATACGCGCCGTTGTTATTGAAGTTTTCCTTGAAGATCCATTCCGGAGTCTGGGAGTACCAAACGAATGTGTGACCGCGCATTCCGATGCCGTTTTCTTCACAGAACTTGAGGATCGGAGCAGCCTTGCTGAGGTTGATCGCAATGTTATCATCGTGGGAATTGCTCTGATCGCAGATCTCGGACGGCTTGAGTTCGTTTTCGCAGGTGATGGAATTGAAATTCTTCTTGATGAACGCCTGAACATCAGGCTTTGTGATATCCCACTGATTGACGCAGGTACCCAGACGGAAGTACGGGCCCATCTTGTCCTTGAAGCCGTCTCCGTTTGCATCATAGGTATAATCATTATTCTGGTGGCCGGAGCCGGTGGACGGTCCCGGTGTCGGGTCGTCCGGCTCATCGGGATCCGGTTCGGACGAGGAAGACTTTGCGGTCAGCTTCACATCGTCGAGGAAGAACGGAACAAGACCGGACTCATTTTCCTTGCCGCACTGGACATAAAGCTGAATATCCGTTGCACCGGACGGAATCGTGAAATCGGAAGCGAGCTTCGCCCACTTGCCGCTGGAAGCGGACTCGGTAACGAGGTTGTCATAGGTGGTATCAGCACCGACATTGTACTGCACGCCAAGCGTGAAATCCTTTGAGGAAGCGTTATCGTTCTTGTATGCGGTATAAGCCTCGATGCTGTAGGAGCCGCCGGCCTTCAGCTCAGAGCCGGAGGCGCTGAAGCCGTTCCAGTAGTCGGTTCTGCCGGTAACATACAGAGACTGCTTGCCGCCGTGAGCCAGTGCATCGGTGAAGCCGTACTTCAAGCCGTCGCCTCTGGTCGTCCAGTCAGTGCCGCTGCCCTCGAAGTCATCCGAAATGCCGCTGCCGCTGCCGGTCGGAGCCGTATACTTGACATCATCCTGCGTCGGCTGCGGATCGGGATCCGTGCCGGGATTCGTGATCGGGGTGTTGGTCATAGTAAGCTTGGAAACATTCGCGGAACCGCTGCTCTCCCAGCCTTCCACATTCAGTGCGATCTCATAGAGACTGCCGATGCCCCAGCCGGCATTTTCCCATGCCTTAAAGTGATCTGTGACCGTGATCGAACCGGATGTTCTGGTATTCTGGCGGACGCTGTAGTACTGCTTGAATGTGGAGTTGCCGCCGTTGATGTCCGGGCCGGAATGATACATCCAGAAGATTTCATACTGTGCGCCGTCGATCGTGACGATCTTGCTGTCCTTCTTGTTCGCAGTGTCTTTTGACGGACACCAGTTCTTCCAGTCCTCGATGATGTAATACTCAACGAGCGGATCTCTGTACCAACCATAAACGCACAGTCTGGAATTGCCCTGGCTGCTCGCGGTGTATTCGGCATCATAGTTCAGGACAATCGTGTCATAGCTGGTTGCCTTCTTGCCGGTATCGTAAGCCATGCCGCGGCGGGCAAGGAAGTTTCCTCTGCTCATGGTGGCGCTCCATTCTGTCTTGAATGCACCGCCGGTTCCGAGCGTCATCGAGCCGCTTCCGCCGGTGTTGTCGATCCAGACCTCGTAGCTGTAGCCGTCGCAGTTGCCTCTCTCCTGCGTGCGTCTGCCGCTCTCAACCGTGAGCTTATCGCCGACATTGGCTGCGCTGACTGCCGTTGGCATCGCTGTAATACTCATCACAGCGGCCATACACAAACCGAAAAACCTTGCTTTCTTCATGTTTACCTACCCCTCCATGCTTTCTGTAAATATAAGATGCTTCTTCCGTACAGCCGGGCTGAACATCCCCACTGCACTTTCATCTTATCACAAATGCTTTTGAATGTCTAGGTTGATTTTTGCGAACTTGATGAGGGATTCTTCAAAAATTGCGATTTTGTTTCGATTTGGTAATTCGGTATATAAATGCATGTGTTTCATGTTTCTTGTTTGTGAGAATATGCATATTTGATTTCATACAGCCGGCCGGAGAAGCGGACTTTCCGCTGATGATGTGCACAAACCTGCGCATCATCAAAAATTGCGCTTGACAGATCTGCAATTATCTGTTACAATGAAAGCAGAACATTTGTTCTTTATCTTTTCATGCAAGACAGGAGGTATGTTAGTATGAATCAGAACAGCCGCGAAAACTGGGTGCAGACAAAGCCCTACACCGCGATGCTCCGCAGCTATCAAACAACTGCGGAAAGGCTCCGCCTGCACCAATCGGCACTTATGCTTGAGCTCCGCACATCAGCAGAACGGAAGCAGGGAACCTTGATGTCTGCAAAAAAGCAGAAAGAGCTGGAGGAGCGCATCGCGCTGCTCCGAACGGAATACTATGAGCTTGCGGAGGTCATGCGTGCATTGCGTGTCTACGCAGAACGGGAGGTGCAATGAACAGAAAACCGAGGAGAACGCGCGTCAGCGAATATACACTTGATTTTGATAAGCAGATGCTCCGGCTGCTGACGGAGGAGACCGAACAGGCCATCCGCGGTACAGAGCCGGACCAGCATCAGATCCTGCTCCGGGCGTTCCGAATGGCATGGGAGCATGAGCTGACGCCGATTCAGCGGAAATATCTGCGCTGCTGCTATCAGGATGGAATGCGGCTGCGCGAGATCGCCGCACGATACGGTGTTGCGATCTCGACGGTACACAGATCCATGACGGGCGCCAAGAAAAAGCTGCGGCATATTCTCTTGTATTTTCTCACTTGACATCTTCTGTAAATCGGAGTATAATGAAAAGGCAATATCGTAATCAACCGTGCCGCCGGACGGGCTTTGGCGATGTTGCTATATTCATGCAGACAGGAGGCATCGGAGCGTGGATGTAGAAGCTCTGCGGCTCTCAGAGCTGGAAACACAGACCGAAGAACTGGAAAAGCAGATCGGAAAGCTATCCGTGCAGCAGGAACAGACCACAGCACTGCTGCATAAAACGATTGCGGCATTTGAAGCACTGCATAAAGAGCAGCGCGCCGTTTTGGAAAAGCAGGAATCCCTGATCGCCGAAGCCGCAAAACTGCAGGAACAGGCAAATATGCTTTCTGGACGCATCGAAGCGCTGGAAACAAATACGACTGCACTGAATGCGCAGGCCGCCGAGCTGCAAGAGAATGTCAATGTCCTCTCCCGCGACATGGACAATGTATATGAGGATATGAATGTTCTCTCCGCAGAAACGCGCAACCGCGGTATAAAGCTCAAGGAGGAGGTTCAGCGTTTTCTCTGGGATATGACAGAATCCCGCTACGAAGAAGACGACGAATCCGAAACCATGTGGTAGCCGTTCTCCAATCTGTGAAACGGCAAAGCGCCCCGATTCATTTGCAAAATGACACGCTGCTGTCTGCAGCTTCTGCCATCCGGCTGCCCACCCGTATTGCGTGGGCAGCCATGAGGCAGAGGCGGCGGACAGCAGCTTTTTTGTGTCTCGGTGAATGCATACGCAAATGCGGATTTCGCAAAATATCAGGCACTGACAGCCTGAAAAAATTTCGGAAAAGTGTTGCAATCATCTGAGAAATGTGTTATACTAAATTAGAATAGGATAGTGCCGGAAATCAGCGGCCGCCGCCGCAGAAAGGAGTGACCTGTTTGTTTCATGATATACTGGAAAACTGGTGGAATTCCCTGTATAATGTCGTAAATTCGATCAGTCTGTCCGATTTTCTCGATATCGCCATCCTGACCTATCTGATCTATATCGTCCTCAAGTTTATCCGCGAAACACGGGCAGGTCAGCTCATGCGCGGCATAGTCGTAATCGTTGCAGCTTACTTCATCAGCTACTTCTTGAAGCTTCGTGTCATCAACTGGATCTCCGTCAAAGCGCTCAATGTCGGTGTCATCGCGATCATTGTCCTCTTTCAGCCGGAGCTGCGCCGAGTTCTGGAACGCTTTGGAACAACAACAGCCAAGCTCTCAAAGCTCGCACTCGGCGAGAGCGATGATGTCATCAATCAATGGCATGCTGCCATCCCGATCATCTGCGATTCCGTCGAACAGCTCTCGCGCACCGCAACCGGTGCACTCATCGTCATCGAGCGCGGCACCAAGCTCGGTGAGCAGATCCTCAACGGCACCGTCATGAAGGCACTCCCCAGCACCGAGCTTTTCGGCAATATCTTTTACAATAAGACCCCGCTGCATGACGGCGCTGTCATCATGCGCGACGGCATTATCTGGGCAGCCGCCTGCTTCCTGCCGAAGCCGCAGAAGGAGGAGCTGATCGACAAGCATCTCGGATCGCGGCACCGCGCTGCAATCGGCATGAGCGAAAACTCCGATGCGATCGTCATCGTCGTCTCGGAGGAGACAGGTCAGATCTCCGTTGCAGAAGACGGCATCCTCACCCGCAACTATACCAAAAAATCTCTCGCAAAAATGCTCACTTCCGCGCTGATTCCGCAGGAGAAGGATTCGTGGCGTGCCAAGACCATCAGGCTGCCCGCATTCTTTCGGAAAAAGCATTCCGGCCAGCCGCAGCTCCCGGAGGAATCCGGCGATGCAGTAAAAGAAGTGCAGCAGTCCGGTGAGATTCCCGCAAAGCCGAATGCACAGTCCGCCTCCCAGACGGACAGCGGAAAGGAGGAATGATCTGTGCCTGACAGAAAGACGCTCTCCGCAATTCAAAAGCGCGTCGCGGCCATGCATCTTCCCAAACCGCACAAACTCAGCCGCATTGATATCATCACGCTGATCGCCTCCTTTTTATTCGCATTGCTGCTCTGGACCTATATCGCTGCAAATGTCATGCAGGAATATACCGTTCAGCTTAACAGCATCCCGCTGATCTTTGATATCACGAATTCCCGTGCGGCAAGCTACAATCTCAACCTGACGCCGGAATCACAGGATACACTCGAAAACATGACCGTCGACGGCACTGTCTCCGGTTCGCGCTCCATGTACGGCGCACTGAAATCCTCCGACGTGGTCGCATATGTGGATTTTAACAGCACCGTAGCGGCAACCATCGGCACACAGACACTCCCGATCAAGCTGCGTACCGTCAGCGGTGAGGAGCTGACAAATTTCAAGCTCTCCACCAGCAGCGTAACCGTAGATATGGACCGCTATGAATGGCGTTCCTTCCCGGTTAATGAGGCATCCTACCCGTTCCTGATCCGCGATGAGGAAACACGCATCAACGAAAGCGATATCTCCTTTGAACCGGCAACTGTGCAGATCTACGGCCCCAGCAGACGGCTCACGCAGATCGACCACCTTTGTGTCAATATCGTCAACTCTGAAGATCTGACACAGACCAAGACCTTCTCGGACTGCACCAATTATACACTCAAGGACAGCGACGGCAATGAAGTCGATGCTTCTCCGTTCAGCCTGCAGACAACGCGCTATTCCGTCCGCATCCCGGTCTTCTACACGAAGGAGCTGCCGGTCACGATCAATATTGCCAATCCGCCCACCGGTTTCGACACCGAAACGATCATGAAGCGCATCCGCATCAATGCAAATGATGTGTATACGCTGCCGGGATACGGAGACAATAATCTCAGGATCACGATCGAGACAACCGATCCGGATAACAAGGCGACACTGGATGCGCTCGAAACATGGACGATCGAATCGCTGGCACTTTCGCAGCTTACTCTGAATGAATCGGTCAAGGTTCCCGTCATTATGCCGGAGGGCTTCTCGGACAGCTCGCATATCGACTTTGTTAATATCACGCTCGACAGCAGCGATCTTGGAACGAAGCGGCTCTGGATCAAGAACAGCGACATCCTGCTCATCAATCCGAATCAGCGCTATAATTACGCGCTTGAATCGCCCGGCGGCAATACGCTCGTAACGCTCATTGGTACGCAGGAGGAGCTGGACAAGGTTGATGAGGAAAATATCAAGAGCTCTGTCAATCTTGTCAATATCTCGATCTCGACCGAGGGCGTCTATTCACAGCGCCTGACAATCAAGCTGCCGGAGACGGTCAGCGGCGTCTGGGTGAGCCCTGAATCCACTGTCAGCATTCAGGTCTCCGTTTCAAACACATAACAGTCTTGAAAAACGGAACGCAGAGCATTCTGCGTTCCGTTTTTTGCAGAACCGGCAGATTGTTCATGTCGAACAAAAAATGATGTCCGGATGTCCGTGCTATGAGAAAGATGTCATTTTTTGTTTGAAGCTCTTGCATTTTTTTGCAAACTATATTAAAATAAAAGGGACAATATAACAGTCCGGAACACTCAAAAAAATATATAAAAAAGGAAGGTAATCAGATGGCAAAAGCTCGCAGCAGACACGGATTGCTCACATTTCTTGTGAGGCTGATCGTTCTTGCAATCATCACGATGATCCTCGTGAACTACGGCAGAAAGCAGCTGAGCAAAGTCGCCTCCAGCGATGAGTATCCGTCAACCAAACAGCAATATGAACAGGCAGTCAGTGAGCAGGGTGAGAATGCAGCGCTGAAATCTGTTCTGGATCCGGATGCGGCGAAGAATTCCTCCGTTTCTCCGGTCAAACAGCCTGAGCCTGAAACTGCAAAGCTCGTGCTGCAGTCAGATGCAGTAGCAGCGGCCGCTGACGCACCCAAAGAACAGCCTGAGACCGAGATCATCGAATTCAGTGAGCCGCTCTTCCGCGGCAAACTCATCAAGGTCAAGGATCCCTCCCGCGTCTATACCGCTGTTTCGGGTCCGCTCGGCATGCCAACCTCCGCTGGCAAGCCGATCCCGACCATGATCGAGGAGCACGGTGCAATCGCTGCCGTCAACGCGAACGGCTTCGTCGATCCGAACGGCATGGGCAACGGCGGCCAGCCTGTCGGCATCGTCATCTCCGAAGGCAATCTCTGCTTCGGCGATCTCAATACCTCCTATGATCTCTGCGGCATCGACAAGGACGGCAAGCTCCACTGCGAGTGGCTCACCGGTCAGGAAGCGCTCGATATGGGTATCCGCGATGCAGCCTGCTTCGGACCCTCGCTGATCCACAACGGCGAAAAGCGCAACATGGACGGAATGTACACCGGTCTCAATGCCCGTACGGTCATTGGCCAGGCTGCGGACGGCACCATGATGCTCCTGCTGATCGAAGGAAGACTCTTTACGAGCATCGGCATCAATTATGCGGATCTCGTTGATTTCTGCTATGATCTCGGCATGGTCGAAGCAAGCAACATGGACGGCGGCGCCTCCTCCGTCATGTATTATCAGGGCGAGCAGGTCACGATCGTCTCGACACTCTACGGTGCGCGCAATACGCCAAACTGCTGGCTCGTTGCACCGGAAAGCTGACCGAAAGGAGAGATCACGAGTGGAAGAACAACAGAAGAAGCAGCGCCCGGTCTCGGAAGACCGCAGCGCCAAATCCCGCGCTCACCGCTATCCAGATGCCGCTCACAGAAGGCGTTCCGCAGATGGCACACGGAATGCCGCAGAGCAGCGGCGCCGACCTGACGGCAAATCCGCACCCGATCGCAGACGCCGGCCTGACGGCAGCCCCGCATCGGAGCGCAGACACCGCATTCCCGATACAGCAGAATCCGCTGCACGCAGAAGATCCGCTGGTTCGCGTTCTGCATCCGATCAGCAGCGCCGCCGGGCACCGCAAAGCCGCTCCCGCCGCGCATCCAGCCGCCGCAGCACATCCGCTGCGCGCCGGATTCCTTATCTCAGCTCAATCATTTTCGCCATCATCCTTGTCATCTATGTAATTATCTTTGTGATTGTCATTCAGGCTCTGGTGAAACGTTCCAAGACCTATCTTGCTGAACGCGAAGCCTCGCAGCCGCAGTACAAAATCGAGGAATATATTTCCAATCTCACCGACGGGCTCTATGCTGATATGGTCAAGCAGGCTTCCGCCGGACTGCAGCTCTCAGAATACGAAGCACCCGATATGCTCGACGATGAGCTGAAGGTTTCCGTGGACGATTCTGCAAAATACAGCTGGCAGAAGGCCGCAGATTACAGCAATACCCGCCCGAATTACTATATTCTCCGCAATGGGGAAGCAATCGCAACTGTCGCGCTTGAACGCTCCGGCTGGACAGAGCATTACAGTCTCCCGCTCTGGCAGGTCGGCGCACCGGTCTCAGTCATGAATATCAGTGCGAAGCCGGCCTATACCGCGGTCATCACTGCACCGTCCGATGCAAAAGTGACAATCAACGGCATTGAGATCGAGGAGAACCTCTTTACCGAGACCGATGCAGAGCTGAAGCTGACACCGACCGAGCTGGGCTACGCCAATCAGCCGTCTGCCAAGACCTGTGAGATCACCGGACTGTTCCTCTCTCCGAAGATCGAAGCAATCGACTCCGCCGGCAGAACGCTCACCGCTGAGACCGAGCCGGATCCCAATGCCGCAAGACAGGAATTTGTTTTCCCGCACGCGGATGAGCCGAATCCGGATGAGGCATTGCTCGATCGGATTGACAAGCTCACCCATGCGTATATGGATTATGTCATCAACACACACTGCACCGTTGAAGTGAATCTTGCGAACCTCTCGAACTATATGCTCCCCGGTTCGGATTTTGCCAATCTCATGAATAGGATCTCCGGCGACGTCTGGTACAATAACGATCCGAATATGCGTGAAGATCATGTGATTGAAGTACAGCATCTGCGGAAATACTCCGACAATCTCTGCACTGCGGATGTGCATATCGAATCGACAATCGGCAAGGTCGCGGTCAACGATTATATCGTCACAATCCGCTTTGTCCTCGTCAATAACGGCTTCGGCTGGTATTGCTCCGGTTTTGAACTGTTCCCGTAATAGATTGCCTGCATCGTCACAATGCTTGCCTAACAGCTTGACGGCATATCTGCCTGCATAGTTCTGTGCAGTATTGCCTAAATAGATTCAAAAAAGCCGCCGGTTTGATGACTGGCGGCTTTTTTTCTGTGTGCTGCGTTTTTCAACCGGCGGCATCTTCATATTTTTACTAGAATCTGCAAAATGTGTATTGATTTCTGTACATGAATATGATATGATGATAATGCGGTAGGATGTCCAAAAGAATAGATGCGGACGGCGGCCTAACGCCGATGCATCCAAAACAGAAGGATCAAATAATCTGCCGCCAAACTAAACAGGGGGAATTTCATATGAAGAAGCAACTCAAGCAAGCTGCTGCGGCAGCGCTGAGCGGCATCATGCTGCTTTCAGGTCTGACGATCATGCCGGACTCCGCGCTCAAGGTCTTTGGTGCCGACTGCACCATCGACACAGGCAAAACACATCAGTACATCCGCGGCTTCGGCGGCATGAACCATCCGGAATGGCAGTCCGTCAATACGCAGTACGGCGCCAAGGGCGACATGACTGCCGAGCAGGTGCAGACGGCATTCGGAAACGGTGAAAACGAGCTCGGCCTCACCATCCTGCGTATCTTCGTCAGCGATGACAAGAACGCATGGGGCAACGCGATCCCGACCGCGAAGCGCGCACAGGCGCTCGGCGCGACCGTTTTTGCAACGCCGTGGAACCCGCCGGCAAGTATGCGCAGCGCGGGCGGCAAGGGCCACACCTCCGGCCTGTATGTGCTGAACAACGGTGCCGAGGCCCAGTACGCACAGCACCTCAACAGCTTCGTCAAGTACTGCGAGGGGCAGGGCGTCAACCTGTATTCCATCTCCGTGCAGAACGAGCCGGACTGGTCATCTGAATGGACATACTGGTCGCCGGATCGCGCGACGAACTTCATCGCGAATTACGGCAAGGCCGTCAAGGAAGGCACCAATGCCAAGCTGATGTCGCCTGAGAGCTTCCAGTACAGCTCCGGCGATCACGGCAAGACCTATTACAAAAAGATCCTCGCCAATTCGGCGGCATTTGCGAACTGCGATCTGTTCGGTACACACTTCTACGGCACGCAGCGCAGCCAGATGGACTTCCCGGAGCTGGAAAGCTGCGGCAAGGAGATCTGGATGACAGAGGTCTATGTCCCGAACTCCGATGCGAACTCCGCTGATATCTGGTCGCAGGCACTCCAGGCAGCTGAGAACATCCACAATGCACTGGTCGTCGGCAACATGAGCGCATATGTCTGGTGGTACATTCGCCGCCAGTACAGCTTCCTGTGGGATGACGGCAGAGTCTCCAAGCGTGGTGCAGCAATGGCACAGTATTCCAAATGGGTGCGTCCGGGTGCATACCGCCTTGAGACAACCGAGCAGCCGAGCAGCAATGTCCTTTGCTCCGCATACAAGAACGAGGACGGCAGCGTTGCAGTTGTCGCGATCAACAAGGGTTCGAGCGAAGTCACGCAGAACTTCACACTCTCCGGCGGTGAAAAGGTCTCTGAAGTCAAGGCCTGGCACTCCACTTCGACCGAGAATTTCCGTTCCTGCTCCGTTGCCAGCGTCGTTGACTCCGGCTTCACAGCAAAGCTTCCGGCACAGTCTGTCACGACCTTCGTTGTCAACGCAGGCGAACCGGAACCGGATCCGGACGGCTATCTCTTCCACTACACCTTTGAAAAGGGTTCTGAGGGCTTCACCGGCCGCACCGCGTCCGTTGCAGTTTCCTCCACTGAACATTTCGCTGGCAATCAGTCGCTCGAGTGCACAGAGCGCACCGCAACATGGAACGGCGCAACGCACACCATGCCCAGCGCATTCAAGGCAGGCCAGCCCTACAGCTTCAGTGCAGTCGTCAAGCAAAATACCAATGATGTCGAAAAGATGCACTTCTCCATCCAGTATTCCCTCAACGGAACGACGACTTACGATAAGATCGACACACAACTCGTTCCGAAGGGCGAATGGACGCAGCTCTCCAATACCAGCTATACCATTCCCGCCGGTGCGCAGGATATCCAGTTCTATTTTGAAACCGATGGTGAAGACGGTACAACCACCAGCTTCTTTGTCGATGAAGTCATCGGTGCGCCCGAGGGCAAAGTCATTGACGGTCCGCATCCGGATGTGCCGGAACAGATAAACTATAAGCTCGGCGATCTTAACGGCGACGGCCTCATCACCTCAGCAGACCTCTCACTCGCGAAGCTCGGCATCCGCGATAAATTCGCAAACAGCACACAGCAGAAATGTGCAGATGTGAATTACAGCGGCACCGTTGATCACGACGATCTTGACTGGTATGTTCAGTATCTGACCGGCCAGACAAAGGATTTCCCGGAGCAGAAGGAGCAGCCGCAGGCAGCGATGCGCACCATCTCCGTTTACACCTCAGCCGTCAAGAATACCCTGAAAGAGGTTGAACCCGAATCCGAACGCTCGCAGAAAGCAGGCGTCAAATATCCCGAGATCAAGAAGGAAACCTATTACTCCCAAACCGCGAAGAAGAATAAGCCTTACAACATCATGCTCCCCGCGAATTACGATCCGAACAAAAAGTATCCGGTGCTGTATCTCCTGCACGGCTACTATGAGGACGAGGACCGCATGATCCTCACCGGCAACAATCCGCCGATCCCGACCAGAGAGATCATCACCAACGCGATCGCGGCGGGCGAGGCAAAAGAAATGATCGTCGTTGTCCCGCTTGTGTTTACGAGCGCAACGATGAACGGCCCGAGCGGCATGAACAATGAAAGCAATATAGCATATGACGCATTTGTTGACGATATCGTTGACAGCCTGATGCCGCATATTGAGAGCAAGTACAGCGTCGCAACAGGCCGTGCCAATACCGCAGTCACTGGCTTCTCGATGGGCGGCAGAGAGTCGCTGCAAATCGGAATCAAGTACCCTGACAAATTCGGCTATGTCGGTGCCATCTGTGCAGCTCCCGGCGTCGGCGGCCCGTGGGCATGGGCGAGCGAAGAAGCAGCCCCGTCGCTGGTTCTCATCACCGGCGGTACGAATGACCAGACAGTCGGACTGCAAACACCGCAAGGCTATCACGATAACTTCGACAAAGCCGGCACCCCGAATATCTGGCACGTTGTGAACGGCGGCTATCACGGTGACAACTGCATCCGTGCACATGTTTACAACTTCGTCCGCATGATCTTCAAAGCATAATACAAAGAAACCGTCTGCTCAGCAGGCGGTTTCTTTTGCATATATTCCCGTCGCCGCGCATATGAATTTGCAGAGGGGGCGGGAATATGGAAGAACTGCCGGAGCGCGAGCCGCTCCATGATATTATCGCAGCGCAGGGGATCATGGTCATTACGATCGCAATCGGGATTGTCGTGCTGAATATCTGCGCACCTGAGTATTGTGCGGAATTGCTGGCGGAGCTGCACGGCATTTTAGAACGCAGTCCGACGCTGGAATCGCTTGTGCAAACGGTCTCGGAATGGTTTACTTCCATATTCTCGGCATGACGATTGCGGTGGACTTCACTGCTCCTGCATTGCTTGCACTGCTGCTGCTCGTATTGCCGCCTCACGCAGTCATGCAGACAGCCGCAGCCGGACTGCTGCATGAAGCGGCACATCTGACAGCGATCGCAGTCATACGCCGAAAGCCGCTTTCGCTTCGGATCTCCGCAGCAGGATTGCAGCTGACAGCCGCTGACACCGCCGTTATGCCCCTGCGGACATTTGCAGTAATCCTGCTGGCAGGACCTTTTGCAAATCTGCTCTGTGCAGGAGGATTTCTCGCAGCCGGAATGCAGGGTACTGCTGCCGCGAATCTCTCACTCTGTCTGTTCAATCTGCTCCCCTGCCGGAGTACGGACGGCGGCACACTGCTCTATGCCGCGTTAGAGCAGCGCTTTCTGCCGCATTCGCCTGAATTGCCGCGCTGGATCCTGCATGCGCTCTGCACGGCAGCTATCGCACTGATTTCACTATGGATGTATGGCAATTCGCTGTGCAACCTCTCGCTCAGCGCGATGCTGATTTATCTGCTACTCGCGGAATATCTGACCGAATAGCAAAAGAGGGAAGGCACAAGCGTGTCTTCCCTCTTTGAGTATGTGATGATTACTCTTCCGCAGCTTCCTCAGGAGCAGCCTCAGAAGCCTCCTCCTCAGCCGTTGCTGTACCGCCGCCGACGATCGGCATAGAATTGCCGTCCTTATCGAAGAAGGTCAGGTTGTCGATATAGATATCAACATCATTCTTCTGACCCCAGCGCATGATGACGAGCGTAGTGCCCTCATCGTTTGCAGCATAGCCGTTTGCAGGGAGCAGTGCCGGAATATCGGTCTCGCAGCGCCATGTATGCTCGCCGTTATCCCAGTCGTCATATGCGAACTCATAGTGGTTTGCCCAGGTATTCTGAATGAGGTTGCCCTCCTCATCGGTGCCCTTTTCGGAAGCGATATTGCCCGCGAGTGCGCCGAGGAAGTTTCCAACGACCAGCGATTCAGAGCCGTCATCGTTCTTCCAGGTCTCATTTGCAATGCAGGTGAAATCAATGGAAATGTGGCCAATATTGCCGACATTCTCCACACCGAGCATTTCAGGCAGATTAAAGACCAGCTTCACAACGCCGTAATCCTTACCCTCTTCTGCGCGAACCGCATGAATCTTCAGCTTCTTGTCGCCGTCAAGATCCTCAACGGAAACCTCAATATCGGTTTCATCGCCGCCGCCGCCCATCTGATGAGCAGTGTGCAGATCGCCGTCATCAAAGGTGATCGCATTTTCGTCAACCTCGCCGACTTCTCTTGTCGGGGGCTCCTTGTTCTCCTCCTCGGAGCTTTCCTCAGCAGAGGTCTCCTCCTCGGAGCTTTCTGCTTCCTCCGCGACTGTTGTAACAGCTTCAGAGGATTCGCCGGAATCGCTCTTGCTTTCGGTTGTGCCGCTTGTGTCCTTGCCGCAGGATGCCATTGCACCGAGCATCAGCGCTGCGGAGAGAACAGCCAGTGCTTTCTTCATACGCATTTTTCTTTCCTCCATCAAATAAAATTATTTTTCTAAAACGAATGCCCCTGCGGATTGCAGAGGGCATTCGTGTGCGTCATGTTTCCGATTGCTTCAGCAATCCTATTGATTAGTGCTTCTTGCGAGCGATGAGAGCAGCTGCGCCTGCGAGTGTCAGACCTGCAACGACAACGCCAACACCTGCATCACCGGTCTTGGTAGCAGTGGTGGTGTTACCCTTCGAGCCGGAAGCAGCGGTAGTGGTCTTGTTGCCGGAAGCAGCAGCAGTTGTTGTGCCGTTGTTCTCACCAGCAGCAGTAGTGGTGGTACCTTCAGTCGGCTCAGCCTCGTCATTGAACACACCGTGCCAGTTGCCATCCTGAGAATCGCCGAACAGATATGCGGTTGCGCCCTTTGCATCCGGAGCATCAATCTCGGTGATATCAACATTTACGCCCTCGAGGGTGACCTTCTCCAGCTTGGTGTCAGCCGGGCCATAGCTCTGGTAAACAGCCTGTGCCCAGGTCTCCTCACCGGTGAACAGCTTATCAGTCCAAGTGACCTTATAGTGTGTGTCGTCGATCTTCTCAGCAGCAACCTTGCCGTCGCCGAGCGGATCCTCGTTCACAGCCCACTGAACAGTAGACCAGCCGGTGCTGTCAGAGTTGACACCGAAAGCACCGCCGTACCACGGCAGAGCGCCCTCAGCATCTGCAGTAGCAGCAGTCGGGCAGGTGATGTAGAATGTGATGCCGGTAATCTCCTTCAGCTTTGCAGCATCAGCAGATGCGCTCATCGGAGCAGCAGCGATCACTGCGATCGCGCTTGCAGCAACAGCTGCGATAACAGACTTGATCTTCATAGTATTTTCCTCCATACATGAGACCCTGTGCACTTTCACAGAATCATCAAATTTATAAGCTCATTATAGCATTTTTGAA
>JAKSPK010000015.1 GCA_024404875.1 Oscillospiraceae bacterium | reverse complement strand
GGACAGCACTTCACGTTATATGAAACACCATCCGCTTTCGGAATATTCAATTTTTGATGTCAACAGAGCTTTCTACCAACTTTTTTCGTTTTCTACCAAGTTTCTTCAAAGTTGGGTTCTACCAACTATCTACCGCAAAATGCGTTTTTTACTGTTTTCTGGGTTTGGCGCAATATGGCTTTTTTTACATTTTCAGCCTTGAAAAATGGCGATTTTACGAGGATTGATTATACCAGATTAAACTTTCAAGTACCTTTTGAAACCAATTGGTTTACAATATCATATAAAGCTCCACAAAAATCCACAAAACTCCATAAAATTCAAAATTACACAAGATTTGTAGATGACTACAACTGCATTATGGTTTTGATGCAAACTGTTGTGTATCATTGACAAGAAAGCACTCCATTCACAAGGAGTGATCTTTTGTAACTATATAGTGTACTTGATTTACAGTGCTGGGGTTTCGTTTTTGTCAATGATGCTTGTTATGATTACATCCTCTATCTTTAGCGCAATTACTTCCAAAGTTCAATTGTCAAGTAATGTGCAGTCAGAGAATACCCCAAATCTGAAATAGACAGACATCAGGTGGCATGGTGCACCAGCCCGGTTGAAGATCTCTTAGTTCTACAGGCGGGAGAACGCCTGCATTGAAGCTGTTGATTCTTTGGGTAATAAAGCGAAAGGAGCGGCGTGCAGGGTCGCGCTGTATTCGATTGTTGTCACAGCGCAGGCTAACGGGATTGACGCGGAGCAGTACCTGACGGAACTGTTCGTTTCAAAATCCGTGATTATTATCTTGATCGCCTGATTTGAAGATCTTTTCGATCTTTTCTCGGTTAACCCAGTGCCGAGTCATTTTCTTTTTCGCTTATATGCCATAACCTGGCAGTGCCCGGCTCCGAAATAAAACCAGGTTGTGAAATACGCTTTTTTTATTCTTCCGTATCCATTGCACTTTTCGCTGAAATATGCTATAATAAAAGCAAATACAGCAGAAAGGTAGAATGCCCTATGGCAATGACGATTCTTTATCCAGTCGGTCAGCATCTTTATATCAATCTGACCAACAAATGTCCATGCGCCTGCACCTTCTGTATCCGGCAGAACGGCGATGGCGCTTATGGCTCAGACAGCCTCTGGCTTGAGCATGATCCCGATCTTGATGAGATCAAAGCAGCATTCGCAAAGTGGGATCTCAGTCAGTTTACGGAACTGGTCTTCTGCGGCTACGGCGAACCGACCGAAGCACTCCCTCTGCTGCTGCTGACTGCGGCCTACGCAAAGGAGCAGCCCGGCTGCCCGCCGATCCGCCTGAACACAAACGGTCTTTCCGACCTGATCCACGATAAGCAGACCGCTTCCAGCTTTGCCGGCCTGATCGACACCGTTTCGATCAGCCTGAATGCCGGCACCGAAAAGGAATACATGGCGGTCACACGCCCGAAATGGGACAATGCATTTGGAGCAATGCAGAAATTTGCACTGGATTGCAAAAAGTTTGTTCCGAAGGTCATGTTCACCGTCGTTGATGTAATCCCGCAGTCGGAGATCGAAGCGGCACAGGCAGTTGCCGACAATCTCGGCATTCCGCTCCGCGTCCGCAAATACGACAGCTGAACACGAAATACAGAGATATAACAGAACCGCGCAAAGCTCACCTGATGGTTTGAAGCTGCTCCGCGCGATATTGTCATAGAAGAGGATATCATATGAAAAAAAGAAAACTGTTTCTCTGCGCACTCGCCGCTCTGACGGCTGCGCTCACGCTCTCCGGCTGCGCGGGTAATCCCTCCGCCGGTGAATCCTCCGAATCCGCCGGGAAAGATAACAGCACGGCATCGGATTCACTTGCCGATGTCGAGTTAGTCGTCTCGGACGGCAGCGCCAAGGTCACGATCGAAGACGGGAAATTCATGGCGGGCGGAAAGCCCATCTGGTTCTGCGGTACGAATACCCCGTGGGACAACTGGGACGATTTCGGCGGCAATTTCGATGCAGCCTTCTGGAAAGAGCATTTCCATGCTCTTCACGAGGCCGGCATCAATTCCTCCCGCGTCTGGATCCTGTGCAGCGGCGACGCGGGAATCCGCTTTGACAAGGACGGCAGCGTCTCCGGCATGAGCGACAAATTCTGGAATCATGTCGATCAGCTCATGGCGATCGCCGCCGAGGAAAAAATCTACATCATGGCAACCATGATGTCCTTCGACTGCTGCAAGGACGGCAACCGCAATCACAACAAATTCCGCACAATGATCGAAGATGAAAAGCTCTCCCAGAGCTATGTGGACAATTATATCATCCCGTTTGCAAAACGCTACGACAGCAACGATTATTTATATAGTATCGATCTTTGCAACGAACCTGACTGGATCCATGAGAACAAAGAGGAGGGCAAGCTCGACTGGAAGCCGCTCGTCCGCTTCTTCGGACAGTGCGCACAGGCAATCCACCGCAACAGTGATATTCTCGTCACAACCGGTATCGGCTATATCCCGAACAACTCCGATACCCGCGGCACGAATGTCGTTTCCGATCAGCTTCTCGAATACTATGCCGGAACGGATTCTTATATGGACTTCAACTCGGTGCATTTCTATGACTGGATGATCGAGTGGTATGGTGTGCCGTTCGGCATGACACCCGAAGAATACGGTCTTGATACCACCAAGCCGAATGTCATGGGCGAATGCTCGGCGAAAGGCTCGGAGCTGGAGAAAATTGATCTGGTCAGTGCCGCACAGCAGCTCTATGACAACGGCTGGGACGGCGTATATCCGTGGACCTCGACCGGTACCGATAACAACGGCGGCTTTGAGGAGGTCACGGCATATTCTAAAAATATGCTCTCACAGATCGAGGATAAGATCTTCCCGTAAGCGTATAATAGGCAATACCGCACCAAATCGGCTCTGTGCGGTATTGCCCCAAAGCAGTGATACAAAAGAAAGGACGAATCAAATTGGAAACAGTCAGCTATACCGAGCTGAAAAAGCTCGCAAAGCAGTGCCGAGACGGCAAAAAGCGTCTGGCGATCGTTGGTGACTGCGCAACACAGCAGCTTGCGACTGCACTGCGCGGAGAATCCGTGCGGCGGGAATTTCCGGTCGAAGTACTGGATGCGGATTACGATCAGCTTGCCGCGCAGCTCATGGATCCGAATTCGGAGGTCTATGCATTTCAGCCGGACTACATTCTGCTCTTCACCTCCCTCGAAAAACTGAAAATTCGCTTTTATGATACCATTCCGGCAAGCCGGACGGCATTTGCCAATAACGAGATCAACCGGCTGCGGCAGTTCTGGGATGCAATCGGCGCGGTCTCAAAAGCCAAAATCTTTCAGGTCGATTTTCCGGAACCGGAGGACAGCGTCTTCGGCAGCTTTGCCCTGCGGACACCCGCATCCTTTGCGTTTCAGGTTCGGAAGCTGAATCTGCTGCTCTCCGAATCCGCTGCGCAGGATTATCCGAGCATTTATCCGATCGCACTCAGCAGCATACAGGCGCAGCTCGGCAGAGATGCGTTTTATCAGGACAGAACATGGTATCTCGCGAAAATGGCGGTCTGCACCGATGCGCTGCCGGTCGTAGCAGCGCGTATCCTTGATACTGTAACAGCACTGGCAGGACGCGTGAAAAAATGCGTAGTCGTTGATCTGGATAATACGCTTTGGGGCGGCGTCATCGGCGATGACGGCATCGACGGCATCCAGCTTGGTGAGCTCGGCGACGGCCCTGCATTCACGGATCTGCAAGGCTGGCTGCTAGAGCTCAAGCGCCGCGGCATTTTGCTCGCAGTGTGCAGCAAGAACAATGACGATACCGCACGCGAGCCGTTCGAGAAGCATCCGGAGATGGTCCTGCATCTCGAAGACTTTGCCGCATTTGTCGCGAACTGGGACAACAAGGCGCAGAATATTCAGAATATCCGCAATACACTCAACATCGGCCTGGACAGCTTCGTCTTCCTCGATGACAATCCCTTTGAGCGCAATCTCGTCCGAGAGATGCTGCCGGAGGTGACCGTTCCGGAGCTGCCGGAGGATCCGGCTGAGGTGCCCGACTATCTGCGTTCGCTGCATCTGTTCGAGGCGGTCAGTTACTCGGAGGAGGATGCAGCACGCACCGCACAGTATCAGGCGGAGGCCAGCCGTTCCGCTGCACAGGCTTCGTTTACATCCTATGAAGATTACCTGAAATCGCTTGAAATGCAGGGAAAGATCCTCCCCTTTGATTCGTTCCATTTTCCGCGCATCGCACAGCTTACACAGCGCTCCAATCAGTTTAATCTCCGCACACAGCGCTATTCCGAGACTGATATCTCTGCAATGGCAGCCGATCCTGCATATTTTACAAGGTATATGACACTTTCAGACCGCTTCGGCGAACACGGTCTTATCAGTGTCGTCATCTGCAAAAAGGAATCTGAGGATACACTGTTTGTCAATACATGGCTGATGAGCTGCCGTGTCCTGCGGCGCGGTGTCGAGGAATGCCTGTTTGACAATATCGTAAAAATGGCCCGCGAAGCCGGATTCCGGTATCTACATGCTGAGTATCTGCCGACTGCGAAGAATAAAATGGTCGAGCATTTCTATGAGACTATGGGAATGCAGCCTGAAGGCGGCGGTCAGTACCGTCTGGACTGTGAAACCAATAATAATCACGACTATTACATAGCGCTTATATAAGGTTTTTGAAAAAAACATAAAAAAGTGCTTGAAATTCTCTGCAATTTGTGTTATAATAGAAATAGAGGAACCGCTGCAGCCGCTTGGGCACGGTCATTCGGCGTTTGCCGCTCAAATCACCTTGCGGAGAAAGAGGATTGGCTATGAAAAAAGGTACTGCTTTTGCATTGTTAGCGGCCGCTGCAGCCGGTGCCGCTGTTGCAGCTATGATCCTGAAAAAGCGTCAGGATGAAGCGAGCTGCCGTTACGATGCAGATGAATTCGATGATGATGACGATCTCTTCTGCGAAGACTGCGGCGTTTGTGACGAGGCGAAGGAAGCGGCTGAGGATCTCGCTGATGAGGCAGCAGAGGCTGTCGAAGAAGCTGCTGAGGATATCGCTGAAGCTGCTGAGGATCTTGCTGACGAAGCTGCTGACGCAATCAAGGATGCTCTCGACAAGGAATAATCTAAAGGAACCGCATACCAGAAACGGGATTGCATTTATGCTTTCCCGTTTTTTGTGCAGAGAGGTGGAGGAATATGCAACGGATCTTGGGTTATCTGCGCCGCGCGGTGCAGGAATTTGACCTCATTCAGAACGGCGACAGAATCGCAATCGGCATCTCAGGCGGTAAGGACAGTCTTGTATTGCTAGCAGCATTGCGGGATTTCCAGCGCTTCGGCCTATTCGATTATGAGCTGGTCGGGATCACGCTGGATCCACAGTTTAACGGCATAGAGACGGATTATTCACCGGTGTCCGCTTTCTGTGAGCAGATCGGTGTCGAGTATCATGTGATCCGGACGCAGATCGGGCAGATCGTGTTCGATCACCGCAAGGAAACGCATCCATGCAGTCTGTGCGCGAAAATGCGGCGCGGTGCGCTGCATGACAATGCCAAAGCACTCGGCTGCAACAAGCTCGCGCTCGGCCATCACAATGACGACGCGATCGAGACATTTCTGATGAATCTGTTCATTGAGGGGCGAATCGGCTGCTATGCACCGAAATCCTATCTCTCGCGCAAGGATCTGACCCTGATACGACCGCTGAGCTTTGCGCCGGAATCTGATATCATCCGCGCAGCGCGGCAGGATATTCAGGAAATCGTAAAATCCCGTTGCCCCGTGGACGGGCACACCTCACGCGAATCCATGAAGGAATTCATCCGCGCACAGGAAAAGCTGCATTCCGGCTTCAAAACGCGGGTATTCGGTGCAATGCGCCGTGCCAATGTTGACGGCTGGGGCGGCAAGACCTATGTGCGCAATCTGTCTATGGATAACCCCGAAACCAACGGAAAGCCCGAACGCTTTCATATGCTCGAAAAGGAAATCGCCAGACGGCTGAGAGAGGGACAATATGCGGATCTTGGGAATTGAAAGCTCCTGCGATGAAACAGCGGCGGCTGTTGTAGAGGACGGCAGATACATCCTTTCCAATGTCATCGCATCGCAGGCAGAGGAGCATAAGCAGTTTGGCGGTGTTGTGCCGGAGCTGGCATCCCGCCGGCACTGTGAGAATATCCTGGCGGTCGTGTCAAAAGCACTTGCCGATGCAAATATGACGCTCGACGATGCAGACGGCATTGCCGTGACATATGCGCCCGGGCTGATCGGCGCGCTGCTGGTCGGCGTAAGTTTTGCAAAGGGACTCGCGATGATGTCCGGCAAGCCACTGATCCCCGTTCATCATACCGAGGGGCACGCTGCTGCGAATTATCTCGTTCCGGCGACGGCAGATCTTCCTGTTCTGGAGCCGCCCTATCTCGGCCTGATCGTCAGCGGCGGACATACGCGCATCGCGGAGGTGCTGGACTATACGACATTCCGCACCATCGGTCGGACTCGTGACGATGCCGCAGGCGAATGCTTTGATAAATGCGCGCGCGCAATGGGATTTCCATATCCGGGCGGCGTTCATGTCGATCAGGCCGCGCAGCGCGGCAATGCCAAGGCATTCAAACTGCCGAAAGCGAAAATGGAGGGCAGTCCCTACGATTTCAGTTTCTCCGGCCTGAAAACCTATATTGTTAATCTTCTGCATCATGCAGAGCAGGTTGGCGAGATGGTCAGTACCGATGATCTTTCTGCAGCATTGCAGGAAGCGATTGCCGAAGATGTGACAAAGAAAACGATCGCAGCTGCGAAGGAATTCGGCTATCAAACAGTCGCACTCTCCGGCGGTGTCTCGGCAAATTCCGGCGTACGGAATATGCTTTCTGAGGCCTGCCGTAAGAACGGATTCCGCTTTTATATGCCGCCCGTTGCACTCTGCGGAGACAACGCGGCCATGATCGCAGCGCAGGGATATTTCAACCTCAGGGCAGGCATCACGGCGGATGAATCGCTGAATGCTGTCGCCTCAAAGGAGCTGCGCGGGGAGACCGCGTTATGATTTATGAGGAACTGAAAGCAGGGCTCTATGTCTGCCGGAGTAAGGTGCACAGCTTCGGTACAGATGCCTTTCTGCTGACCGGCTTTTGCCGCTACCGGGAAAAGGATCTGGTCTGCGATCTCGGCACCGGCTGCGGCATCATCCCCCTGCTTATGCAGCGGCACCGCCCGCCGAAAAAAATCTGGGCGGTCGATATCCAGCCGGATGCGATTGAGCAGCTTCGTCTCGGTATCGAAAAAAGCGGCGGGCGCAATATTGAGCCGATCTGCGCTGATCTGCGTAATCTGCCGATGCTTCCCGCAGGACAATTTGACCTTGTGACCTGCAATCCGCCCTATAAAGCAGCAAATTCCGGCATTCAGTCCGCCGATGCACAGCGGCAGACAGCGCGGCATGAGACTGCCGGGGATATCCGCGATATCTGCGCAGCGGCATCGCGGCTTTTACAGTATCACGGGCGCTTCTGCCTGTGCTGCCGGCCGGAACGCCTTGCCGATGTCATCTGCGCAATGCGCGAGAACCACATTGAGCCGAAGCGTCTGCGTATGGTCAGCAAAACGCCGGAGTCGGCGCCGTGGCTGTTCTTATTGGAGGGCAGAAAATCTGCTAAGCCTTTTTTGCAGATCGAGCCGGCACTGTTTGTTCGCTCCGGCGGCGACATGACCGCTGAAGCCGCACAAATCTGTCATTTCGGAGACAAGTATTTATGAGTGGAACATTATATATCGTCGGAACGCCGATCGGTAATCTCGGCGACATCACAGAGCGGCAGCTTGAGATCCTCGGCAGCGTCGATTTCATCGCGGCGGAGGATACCCGTGTCACGCGCAAGCTGCTGTCGCATTTCGATCTGCATACGCCGCTTGTCAGCTATCACGAACACAGTCCGGAGGCTGTGATCAGGCAAATTGCAGACCGGCTTGCCGCAGGCGAATCCTGCGCAGTCGTCACCGACGCGGGAATGCCCTGCATCTCTGATCCCGGCGCACTGCTCGTACAGTGCTGCATCGCGGAAAATATCCAAATGCAGGTCGTTCCGGGGCCGAGCGCAGTGATCTCTGCGCTGGCAATCTCCGGTCAGGATACGACACGCTTCTGCTTTGAAGGATTTCTTTCGGTTACGAAAAAGCAGCGCTTTTCGCACCTCGAAATGCTCAGGAACGAGCCTCGCACAATGGTATTTTATGAAGCACCGCATAAGCTGCTCAACACCCTGAAGGATATGTATGCGGCATTCGGAGACCGCTCGCTGAGCATTTGCCGCGAGCTGACAAAAATCCACGAAGAGATGCGAAAAACGACATTTTCTGAGGCAATCGCGTATTATACGGATAATACGCCGCGCGGCGAATTTGTGCTGGTGATCGCGGGCGCAAAGCAGGACGAAGCATCCGCCCGTCCGACGCTTGAAAGCGTTCTGGCGATCGCACGGGAACGCATTGCCGCGGGCGAACGCGCATCGGATGTCTGTAAGCAGCTCGCTGCGGAATGCGGTTATCCCAAGCGGCAGCTCTATCAGGCACTTCTTGACGATGAATCATAAATAAGCAGCAGGGTAACTCCCCTGCTGTTTTTTTTGCAGCTCATATTTGTAAATATTGCTAAAAATCACCTACCCGATTGATGCATATGCACAAAACGCCGAAATCCGTACGGTTTTCATATAACCGTCACATTTCTGTGCTATACTGCGTTCGTATTTTGGAAAAATGTATCCATTTATACAAATTAAGGAAAGGCTGTGATATCTTGCTCGGACTGAAAGGCATAACCAAAAATTACCTTGCAGGCGATTCCGAAGTACCGGCGCTCAAGGGCATCGACATCCAATTCCGACAGAATGAATTCGTGGCGATCCTCGGCCCCTCTGGCTGCGGAAAAACCACACTGCTCAACATCATCGGTGGTCTCGACCGCTACACCTCCGGCGATCTGACAATCTCTAACAAATCGACAAAAGAATATAAGGACAGAGACTGGGACCACTACCGCAATCATACGATTGGCTTCGTCTTTCAAACATACAATCTCATCCCGCATCAGACTGTTCTCTCCAATGTTGAGCTGGCACTGACGCTCTCCGGCATCTCCAAATCGGAGCGTCGTGAGCGCGCCAAGAAGATGCTCGAAAAGGTCGGACTCGGCGACCAGATCTTTAAAAGGCCGAATCAGATGTCCGGCGGTCAGATGCAGCGTGTCGCAATCGCCCGTGCACTCATCAACGATCCGGAAATCCTGCTCGCTGATGAACCAACCGGCGCACTCGATACCGAGACCAGTGTTCAGATCATGGAACTGCTCAAGGAGATCGCACAGGATCGCCTTGTTATCATGGTAACGCACAATCCGGAGCTTGCCGAACAATATGCAACGCGTATTATCCGCCTGCTCGACGGAAAAATCCAGAGCGACTCCATGCCCTATGACGAAAAGACCGCCATCAAGGAAAGGCAGTCCATCCTCGATGCCGCTGCCAAAGAGCAGGAGGGCAAAAAGAAAAAGGATAAGCGCGTCTCTATGAGCATGGGAACCGCATTCTCGCTCTCGCTGAACAATCTGCTGACGAAAAAGGCACGGACAATTCTGACCTCCTTTGCAGGCAGTATCGGCATTATCGGCATCTCGCTGATCCTTTCGCTCTCTGACGGCTTCCAGAACTATATCAATACAGTGCAGGAAAATACGCTTTCCTCCTATCCGCTGACAATCCTTTCGCAGTCGATTGATCTCTCCGGACTGGTCGAGAATCTTTCCGGTCAGGCGGAACATAAGGAAGAGCATCCGCTCGATAAGGTCTATTCGACAGGTCAGCACGCCGAAATGCTCAATGCAATGGTTTCCGAAGTCAAACAGAATGACATGAAGAAATTCAAGAAGTATATCGAAGATCATGCTGATGAGCTGAAGAAATACAACATCGAGTATTCCTACAACATTCAGCCGCAGGTCTATCTTGCGGATACAACGGACGATATTACGCCTGTTAACCCGAATCCGCTGGTGAATGCATATTACGATATGCTCGGCTACGACAAAAACGGCTTGTCCTCCTCATATTCAGGCATCATGCAGGCCAGCACGGACGGCATGGATGTCTGGTCGCTGATCTACGGTGACCGTGCCCTGCTCGATCAGCAGTATGATGTTATCAGCGGCCACTGGCCCGAGAACAAGAACGAAGCAATCCTCGTTGTCGACGATTACAATGAGATCAACGGCATGACACTCTACGGTCTCGGCCTGCGTGATCCGGATGAAATTTCCGGTATGTTTGAAGACATCATGTCCGGCAAGGGTGTCGAAGCGCGTTCGGAGAGCTTCGATTACAAGGATCTTGAAAATATGCAGTTCCGCGTGATCCTCAACACCGATTTCTATGAATTTGACAAGACGGAAAACTGCTGGAAAGACCGCACACGCGATGATGAATACATGGCGAAGAAGATCGAGGATGGCGTACCTGTCCAGATCTCCGGTATCGTACGAAAGAAGTCCGGTTCCGTCGCCGGTGCACTGATGCCCGGAACAATCTGCTATACGCAGGAGCTGGTTGATTATCTGCTCGACGAGATCGCGAAAACCGATATCGTCAAGGCACAGCAGGATGATCCCGAAATTGATGTCTTTACCGGCTATGAATTCGAAGATCATGAAGATGTCACGATCGATGATGTATACAAATATCTCGACAACATGAGCGAAGCGGAATTCGCACAGCTTCAGGTAATGTTCACCAATATGTACGGCAATTCGATCCAGCCGGAGGATGTGCTTGACAGTCTCAATTCCATGAGTGATGAGGAGCTGACAAACGCTGTTGCTCCGGTCATGCTCGAAGGCATCACGCTTGACGATGCAAAGGCATTTGCGAAAACCAAGGAAGGTCAGGGCGCTCTGATGATGATGCTCGCCGAGCAGGCTGGAATCGACCCCGATCCGAAGATGCTGCAGGGACTGGATGATGACGATGACAGGCTGCTTGAGCTCTATAAGGGCATGATGGAATCGCAGCTGACTGCGGACGCAATCCGCAAGAAGCTCGGCGATATGACCGAAGAGCAGATCTCCCAGCTCACACAGTCGATCAATCCTGCCAGAGACCGTGAAAGCATGAAGGCTGCACTCGCAACAATGGACGAGGATATGCTGCTCAAGATTTTCAAAGAGCAGATTCTTTCGAAGTCTACCGACAACACCTATGAAGGCAATCTGCAAAAGCTCGGACTCCGTGATCCGGATTCGCCAAACGCGATCCAGATCTATTCCGAAAGCTTTGAGGCAAAAGAAAAGTTCGAGGAGTTCATCCAGCGCTACAACGATGAGCAGACCGACAAGGACGCCGGCATTGAATACACCGACTACATCGGCATTCTGCTCAGCTCCGTGACGAAGATCATTAATATGGTCTCCTATGTACTGATTGGATTTGTTTCGATCTCGCTGGTCGTTTCGTCGATCATGATCGGCATTATCACCTATATCTCCGTTCTCGAACGCACCAAGGAAATCGGTATTCTCCGCTCAATCGGTGCATCGAAGCGCGATATCAGCCGTGTGTTCAATGCGGAAACATTCATCGTCGGACTGGTCGCTGGTCTGATTGGTGTATGCATCACAATGCTGCTCGATATCCCGATCAACATGATCATTGAGAAAGCATCCGGCGCACCGGATATCGCTTTCCTGCGGCCAATCTATGCTGTGATTCTGATTGCGATCTCGGTTCTGCTGACCTTGATCGCGGGTATCATCCCGGCAAAGCTCGCTGCTAAGAAGGATCCGGTCATCGCACTGCGCTCCGAGTAATTCAATATACACAAACACCGCAGCATCCTCGTCTATGCAGGATGCTGCGGCGTTTTTTATGTATTGCGAAACCCAGCCGTAGGGAAACAGCTGGGCTTCACAGAGCGGCATCATGCGGACTTTGAACGCATTCAGCCGAATGTTTCCTTGAATGCAAGATAGTTCTTACTGTCGGTTCTGCCGTAAATCGCAAAAACAACCGTATCAAAATATGCGCCGAGACGATTGTCAAGCAGCGCGCGCTTGAAATAACCGGAGACTGCCTGCGGAGCGTTGCCGAATGCACCGCAGCCCCATGCTCCCAGCACGAGATCGCGAATGCCGCGCTGCGCCGCAAACCGCAGCATGATGCAGATGCGGCGATACATCGCCTCACCGATTTTGTCGCCCGATGCAAATATGGCAGCGCCCCGGCGGTTCGGTGCCGGAACCGTCATGACGGAGATCGTCGCCGGCTCTGCAAGAAAATGACAGGCACCATCCCGGAAAACCGTCACCTCCGGCGAAAACAGCATATAATCCGATTCAACCGCAGAAAGATGCGTATTGTTATAACGGTACATCTCCCCTGCTGCCTGTGATGAAATGGAAGCATAAAGCGTACTGCAGCGGCAGATCGCCTCCTCCTGCGCACTCGCACCGAGCATAAAGCCGCCGCCCGGATGATGTGCATTCGCGAAATTCATCACGAGTGGATGCCGCAGCTTCAGCGCCGCCGAAATCGAATCATCCGTTGTCACCGCGATCCTGCACATCTCGCCTTCCTCAGGCATCGGTGCTTCCAGCAGCGCGGCACCGCTTATTGGCGAGATGACCTCAACCGCTGCGTGACTGTTCTCCGGAAGCCGCACCGTTCGACCGTCATACAGATACTCGCCTGCCTTGATGACGGCAAGTGTCTCCTTTGCTATCGCAATATGGCTCATAAACAACTCCTTGGCAAATATACAGCAATCTCCGATGAACCGAAATCCATCGGAGATTTTTCGTTACTTTTTCCGAATACGCTCCTCAATCTTCGCAAAAAGCGGACGGATTACAACATATACGATCATGCTGACAGCTGCGTAATCCAACAGCAGAATCAGAATCCGAAGGATCCACAAATGCACAACACGGCGCAGCAGCAGATAGATTGCAAGAAACAGAACCACAAAGATGATGAGCTGAATCAGCGACAACATCTTTCCGATTCGATCCTGCTGCGGAAGCTTGATTGCCATTCCCTCACCTGCCCTGCTTATTTCACAACGGCATTCTTGCGAATGAAGTCTGCCCAGTTCGCGTACTGGTTCGCATAGGGATGCGTACCGTCGCTCGTGTATTCAGCTGTCAGGCAGCCGTTCGCATCATCGAAAACCGGATTGACATCAATATAATAGATCTTGTTATTATCGGCAAACTGCGCAAGGCCGGCGTTGAAACTGTTGATGACCGTATTATTGACAAGCGCATCACTGTTGTGGCGTATTGCCGAAACATGGAGATTCGCTTCGATGATGATAACTGCATTCGGCTGTGCCTGCTGAATGCGGGCAATCAGGTTTTTGAAATTGTTCATCGTCATATTGAGGTCATTGCCCAGCTCGTTGATGCCGAGCATAATGTAAACCTTTGTAAACTGCTTCATCGCAAGCGCATCCGCAAAGCTCATGCCATCTGTCCCCGGAACCTCGCTGACAGCCTCATCAATCTTATAGGTCGCAAGACCGACGGTAGCAAAATAGGTCGCGCCTTCAATCGGGCCGAAACAGGCCTGTCCGACCGTTCTGGAATCGCCGATAAACAATGCGTCATTGAAGTAGCCTTCCGGCGCATTGACAGGGAATCCCGTTGCGGCAGCCTCGGTCGTAACAGCCTCCGTCTGCGCGGCATCAGCATCAGTCACAGCCTGTGTCTGAGTCGATGCATCAGCATCGCCTGCAGTCAGCGGGTAGGTCTCGAAATGCACCTCCGCGGTCGCCTCGGTTGTCGTAACGGTTGTGGTCTCAGCGGTTGTCGTGGTGATCTCTGTTGTGGTTGTGACACCGACCTCCGCAACAGAGACCTCATTGCCCTGCGTATTCTTTGTGCTATCCTGGTTCCAGAAGAAGATCTTGCCGACGATCAGGAACAGCACGATCACTGCAACCGCCGCAGCCGAGCGAATAATCGTCTTCTTTTTTGCGTCATCGCTTCTCTGAGACTGCGCTGCACTGCGTTCTACCGCACGCGAACCCTCCGGACGCGCACGGCGCACCGGACGCTCTGCAACCTCCGCAGCTCGGCGTGTACGATGTGCGTCATCTGTGCGCGGTCTGCGCGGACGCTCGCCGTCTGCTGCTCTGCGCGTGCGCTCGCCGTCTGCTGTTCTGCGAGGGCGTTCGCCATCTGCTGTTCTGCGCGGGCGTTCGCCATTTGCTGATCTCTGCGGCCGCTCACCGTCCGCGGGTCTGCGGCCATTGCGTTCCGGTTGTTTTTCACTCATTTTGATTCCTCCTCAATAATCAGAAACGGAAATACAGGAACGGGTTGTTCATTCCCATATAGATACAATACATGGATGCGAAGAGTACAACAGCAAGCTCCGGCACCCAGAAAAACTGAAGAAACCGCTTGATATTCTGCTTCGGTACGCGCCGGCAGAGCATCTCACGCAGATACGGCACGACGAGCAGCAGTGCAAACCACCATTTCTGTGCTATGATAACATATGCCGCAATACCTGCGGTTTCGACGATCCAGAAATAACGGCTTGCCGGATACTTCTGCCGTTCCTTCATTGCCTTGAAAAGCTTCTCTGGAAATGCAGTGCAGAAGATCAGACCGATGATGAGCCATTTGCCGTAAGTGCCCCAGTATTTCACATAATCCTTTGCCATGAGCGCTGGTCCGCCGAAGCCCCAGAGCTTTGAAAAATACATCCCAAGCTGCTTCATATCAGTGATCGCGAACAGCAGCCACGACATCGGGATCCAGAAGAGCATATAGAGATGGCCAAGCCATTTGCGCTTTTCGAGGGCTTTGCCAAGACCCGCCTTCTCAATCGAGAGCAGACAGAACAGCAGCATTCCCCAAAGGAGGAAGTTCCAGTCGGCGCCGTGCCAGAAGCCGGTCAGCGTCCAGACAATGAACATATTCAGATACATTCTCCGCTTTCCCTTGCGGTTGCCGCCAAGCGGGAAATACACATATTCCTTGAACCATGTGCCGAGTGTGATATGCCAGCGTCGCCAGAATTCGGTCATCGTAGTCGAGATATACGGATGATCGAAGTTTTTCGGAAAATGGAAGCCGAACATCAGTCCCATGCCGATTGCCATCTGCGAATAACCGGAGAAGTCAAAATACAGCTGCATACTGTAGGCAATGATGCCCATCCACGCGGCTTTTCCGGAGATCGCATCATAGCCGACCGATTGCAGATCCGTCCAGAGCAGGCCGAGCATATTCGCGAGCAGTACCTTGCGGCCGAGACCGATGATGAAAAGCTGCACGCCCTCATGAAACTCCTCCGGCCTGACGCGGCGTTCATGCAGCTCCTTCTGCACATCGGAAAAACGCACGATCGGGCCTGCGATGAGCTGCGGGAACATCAGGATATAGGTGCCAAGGTCGATCAGGTCGTATTCCACATCAACCTGCCCTCGGTATACATCAATCAGATAGGATGCGATCTGGAATGTGAAGAAGCTGATGCCAAGCGGCAAAACAAGATTCGTCAGCGGCAATCGGAATCCAATCGCATTAAGATTCTGAATGAAGAAATCGGTATATTTGAAAACGAACAGATTGCCTAAATCCCAGATCAGGCCGAGCGTCAGCCATAGCTTTTCCCTGCCGTCGCGCCGGCCGATCATCATGCCGCAGCCCCAGTTGATGACAACGGAGCCGAGGATCAGCCAGAGATACAGCGGCGTTTCGACAGCACCGTATGCATAAAAAACGATGCTGAAAATCAGCAGAACCAAATTCTTCTGCGGCTTCTGCATCAGCATATATGCAATCAGACAGAACGGCAGAAACCATAGCAGAAATGCAAAGCTGCTGAATACCATATACAGTCTCCCTCTCTGTGTTTATTCGCTGAAATCGCGGTCAATGTTAATATAGAAATCATAATCCGGAAAGCGTTCCGCCAGTGCCAGCCGGATTACATCCGTGATCGTATCCGGATCGTTGATATCGTAATCAAGCAGAATATCGAATGAAACGATTCGCGCGAATTCCTCCAGATAAAAGCCGTGAACCTGCCGGATCGCCGGAAAACGGCCGGTGATCTCATTCACAGCACTGCGGATTTCAACTGCCGTTTCATTATGCGTATTCGCTGCGTAAATGCCGAATGTCATCAGCACGCTAAACGACCGATAGATTTCTCCGGCAAGGCTTCGCGAAAGCGCGTCAATCTCCCGTGCAGACATATTGTCATCCACTTCAATATGCACAGAACCAAAATATGTCTCCGGCCCGTAGTTATGCAGGATCAAGTCGTAGACGCCGCGAACATTCGGATCAGCACATATCACTTCCCGAATCTTTGCCGTCAGCGCATCATCCGTCCGGGTGCCGATAATACGGCTGATCGTTCCAGTGATAATCTCCAGTCCTGCTTTCAGGATCAGGAGCGAGATCACAATGCCGAGCACGCCCTCCAGATTCAATCCGAATGTCATGCTGACAACAGCGGAGATCAGCGTTGCCAGTGAGATCACGGCATCAAACAGCGCATCTGTGCCGGAAGCCTTCAGCGAATCCGAATTCAGTTCGGTTCCCTTTCTGCGGTAATAGGTACCAAGCAGCACCTTTGCCGCCAACGCGCCGAGAATGACGATCACAGAGACAAAAGTATAATTCAGCGCCTCCGGATGAAGGAGCTTGTTTATGGATTCTTTCAGCGATGTCAATCCCGCTGCGAGGATCATAAGTGCGACTAAGGTGGCCGCAATATATTCAATCCGCCCGTGGCCGTAAGGATGCTTTCGGTCAGCAGCCTTGCCTGCGAGCTTTGTGCCAATGATTGTAATCAGTGATGATACAGCATCTGTCAAGTTATTAACGGCGTCCAACACGACAGCAATCGAATGCGCAGCAAGACCGACTGCCGCTTTGAACAGCACCAGTACAATATTCACAGCAATGCCGTATCGGCTGACTCTGGTTATCTCTCCGGAACGGCTGCGAACCTGTTTCATGTCGTCCTCCTGTTGCATTTGTAGGGCTATACGGGAAATACAGGCCTAATTATTATATCACAGTTTTCAGGGAAAGTCAAGAAATCTGCATTTTTCAGGCAGTTTGTCCAGAAATCCGGCAACCTTCCGACGGGTTTCTTTCCGGATACGCACCGGCATTTTTTGCAGTCCTATTCTTTCCCGGCCAAGCAGATGCAAACGGATTTTGAAATGTAAAGACGCACCTCAAAGCGAGGTGCGTCTGTTTCACAGCATATTGATCGTCAGCCAGCCGGCATTCTCACGCTCGGCGTGTGCCATTGCGGAGATTGCAGCGCGCCCATAGGGGCCGAGATTGTCGATCAGGCATTGCGTATGGAGCAGCGTGATGACAGATCTCTGCGGCAGATCAGTCAAACAGTCATGCAGCGCGTCGAGATTTTCGCCGTAAAAGCCCGGCAGCTTCAGCATCTGTGAAAATTTTGTGTGGAAATCCGACTTCGTGCGGATCTGTGCGCAGTCGATCGTCACATTCATAGCTATTCCTCCCCATACAATAATTCAAAGGTCTTGTAGTGATCTCCGGTATAATAGATAAGTCCGTCATTCGAAAAGACAATGCGCTTCGCACCGCGCGATTGCTTGCCGAGTGTGTCGATATCGCATTCGGTATATTCGCGTCCTTCCTTTTCAGGCAAAGCGCCTTCATAATTTCCGAAAAAGCTTCCGCCGATGCAGCAGCCGGGCGCATAGGGTTCCAGCGAGCCGCCCTCCCAGCCAAGCTTCTGCGCTTTCTTCTTCGAGATAAAGTTGTGCGGCAGCTCGCCGTAGGTGTAAATATAAAGCGCGACATCGTCCTTTGTGGTATAGGTGCCGTCCTTGTCGATCTTCACATCGACGACAAGTGGCTCAGTCTCTGTCAGTTCGCTTGCTTCATAGACCGAACTACTATCTTCCTCCTGCGGAGCATCAACGACACTCGTGACTGTACCAACCTGCGTATCCGTAACAACCTCGGTGACGGTCTGCATCTGCGCAGTCTCCGCAGGCTTCGTCGTATCCTCAATAACGAGGTTATATTCGGGTTCACTGTTCTGCGGCTCCGTCGGCTTTTTTCCGCAGCCGGCAACCGGCAGGAGCAATCCCGCTGCCAATATTGCCAATAGTCGTTTCATGCTTCTGCCTTCCTTTCGATTCAGCTCACGGCCGATGATTCCATTATACCATATTATCGCAAAAAGTGCAATGGATTCAATCAAAATAATGTCACATTCTTCTCCGGCGTCAGCCATTTCACATCGCACCATTCCATTGCAGCCAGCAGCTTCGTCAGCTTCGCGAGATATCTATCTCAACCCTCAGCGATCCACTGTTTCCAGACTGCTTCCGCTGCACCGACTGTTGCCTTTTGTCCGTTGCGGACAATCGGTGTGCGCAGCATCTCCGGCGTTTCCAGCAGCATATCGAACTGCGCATCCGGCAGAAGATGCTGCCAGAGCGCATAGTCCTGATCCTTCGGATCGACCAGCGGTTCCATGCCGCCGACTGCCCGGATTACGCTTTCCAGCTCGCGGCGGCTCATGCCTTTATCCGGCAAATCAATCCGCTGAAACTTCACCCCGCGTTCCTTGAAAAAGCGCTCAGCTTTTTTAGTATCAAAGCATTTAGATTTTCCGAAAACCTGAATATTCATCTGCATTCGCTCCCAATTTTCCGCGCCGTATCACTTTTTCTTCAGACCGCGGCCGATCTGAGAGCGCGGATAATTTGCCGCATAGCTTTCCAGAATGCCCCTGACCATACACTTGGCATTTTTGCCGCCCTCCAGCATCGCGCAAAATGCGATCTCCGGCATATCTGCCGGCGCAAAGCCGATAACGAAAGAGTCTGTACCGCGCGGCGACTGCGGCGTACCGGTCTTGATCGCGACATCAAAGGGCAGGCTGCTCAAGTCATATTCCGGCATCATCGGCACAGAGGCTGCATCCACCATACCTGCTGTAATATAGGGATAAACCTCGTCCGCATTGTTCTGCGCGACCTGTGCAGACAGCTCCGGTGCCTTGACCGAAAGCTGCTCGGTCATGATATTATTCCAGTAGGAATGGATCAGATGCGGCTTCCAGCGCTGACCGTTATTCGCGATTGTTGACGCAACCGTCGCCATTTGCAGCGGCGTGACCTGCACCTCAGACTGACCAATCGCAGCCTGCGTCAGCTCACCGACATACCACTGAATGCCAAGCCGCTCAAAGGTCTCCGGACAGGCGAGATAACCGCCGCTGTCGCCGGATTCCAGTCCGAGCGGGCTGCCCAGACCATATAGCCGCTCATAGTCCATCAGGCGGTCAAGTCCAAGCCGGATGCCAAGCTCATAGAAGAAAATATTGCAGGAGACCGCGATCGCACCAGTGACATTGATATTCTCATGATAGCCGGTGCAGTGAAATGTGTGGTCGATATATGTGAAATTCGTGCCGCAGAAAAAGTCCGAATTGGCGTTGATAATGCCGGAATCCAAACCGGCTGTCGCCGTCACGGTCTTAAAGGTCGAGCCGGGACGGTAAAGACCGTCTGTTGCACGGTTGATAAGCGGATAATTGTCCTGCTCTGAAACGGCTTTGTAATCCTCCAGCAGATCCGACAAATCATAAGTCGGACTGGTCGCCATGCTCAGAACGGCATTATCCTTGGTATCCAGCACAACAATCGCGCCGGCGTTCAGGTCGCGGCACTGCGCATCGGTCTCACGCAGCAGCTTGCAGTAATTCTCCAGATGATCCTGCAGCTGCATCTGCATCTTGGAATTAACCGTGATCTGAATCGTCTTGCCGCCGACCGGCTCCTGCGTGATGACGGTTGAGCTGACCTCGCCGTTCGTCACGGTGATCTCCTTCCTGCCATTGAATCCGCGGAGATCCGCTTCACAGGCACTTTCCAGACCAGTCTTGCCGACCTGATCGGAGAGTGTATAGTCATCGTGGCCGTTCGCTTTCAGTTCGTTATATTCCTCCTGCGAATAAATCGGGCCGACATAGCCGATCTCATGCGGGATAACCTTGCCGTTTTCGACGGTACGGATCGCGTTCTCGGTAACATTGATACCCGGAAGCTTGACGCGCAGCTCTTTAATGCGCGTGACCGTCCGCAGGTCGATATCATCCGAGAAATAGAACACATTGGACATGGAAAAGCCGCGCAGGAGCATCTCATATCTGATGCCGGCGAGAATACGCTGTTCCTCCTCAGAGTATTCATCTCCGATCTCATAATCCGAACGGATCTTGTCGAAACAGTTCTCCGCAGTCGCATACTGATTCAGCCGCAGATTTTTTTTCATCTCGGCAATGTCGTTCTTGCGGTCATTGACGAAAATATACGGGAAACGGTCAGTGATCGGCATGGTATCATTCCAATCGTAGCCCGCCTCCTTCAGCAGATTGACGCAGCCCATGATGACTGCATTGCCCTCTGCATGATCCTCCGGGAAATACGCTTTTTCGAGAATCAGGCTGTAACCGATCTTGTTCGACACAATCGGCTCGCCGTTGCAGTCCACGATCTCGCCGCG
Source organism: Oscillospiraceae bacterium (assembly GCA_024404875.1). Classification (GTDB taxonomy): domain Bacteria; phylum Bacillota; class Clostridia; order Oscillospirales; family Ruminococcaceae; genus Firm-04. Next base: position 26,194 of record JAKSPK010000015.1, on the reverse strand, counting down.
TGTCGCAGGAATCACCTGTGTATAAACCTGCTCCGAGATGCGCGCCTGCTGCTTTTCCTCTTCCGCAGCAACGATTTGCAGCTTCGCAAGACGATATATGCCCAGTCCTGCCGCAGCAAGCACAAGCAAAACGAGAAAGCTCGACCGCAGGAATTCAGATATCTGGCGTAATACTTCTTTCATATAGCAAAAAACCTTTCGGAGGGAACTCCGCCGTCATGCATTTCGGATCAACGCGTCCCCGCGCCTCCGGTCAGATTATTCACCAAACTGATCGGTGAGCGAAATATCTGAATAATCTGCTGTAAAATGCTCCGCCGTATCCAGCCGGATCTCTGTCTGCTTACCGGTCTCCATATTTTTCAGCTGTCCTCTGCCCTGCTCCAGTTCATTTGAGCCGAGCACGACAAGGTATTTTGTGCCGATATTATTTGCATATTTCATCTGTGCCTTAAAGCTGCGGCCGACCAGATCAAACTCTGCACGTACGCCCATTTCACGCAGTGCATTCGCATAGCGCAGTGCCGTCGGCTTAGCGGAATCGTCCATCGGTGCAAGATACACCTCGCAGCGTTGCGGTTCCATGAATGCGCATTCCTGACTTTCCATTGTCAGAATAAGCCGCTCAAGTCCCATGCCGAAGCCAAGCGCCGGGATCGGCTGCCCGCCAAGCTGTTCGATCAGTCCGTCATAGCGGCCGCCCGCACAAACGGTACCCTGTGCGCCGATGCAGTTCGTAATAAACTCAAAGACGGTCTTGGTATAGTAATCCAGACCGCGAACGATCTTCGGATTGATGACAAATTCCACGCCCATATCGGTCAGCGCGGACTTGACTGCTTCAAAGTGCGTGCTGCACTCCTCACAGAGATAATCGAGAATAACCGGCGCATCCTTTGCGATTGCCTGATCCTCCTTGCTCTTGCAGTCGAGCAGGCGCATCGGATTGCGCACAAGACGCTCCTGACAGGTCTCGCAAAGCACCTCACGGTGCGGTTCAAAGAACGCCCGCAGCGCGGCCTGATACGCCGCACGGCATTTCGGACAGCCGATGCTGTTGATATTCAGCACAATATCTTTGAGACCAAGGCGGTCGAGGACAGTCTTTCCGAGCAGAATGATCTCTGCATCCGCATAAGGAGATGCAGCACCGGCCAGCTCCACGCCGAACTGATGAAATTCACGCAGTCTGCCGGCCTGCGGACGCTCATGGCGGAAGCAGGAAAGCTGATAGAACACCTTCTGCGGCAGTGCCTCCGCAAGCATACCGTTTTGCAGCATCGCGCGGATCGTTCCGGCAGTACCCTCCGGGCGCAGCGTGAACTGCGTTTCGCGGGCGATGACAGAATACATTTCTTTCTGCACAACATCTGTCGTCTCGCCGACAGAACGCTGAAACAGCTCCGTAACTTCAAAGGTCGGAATGCGGATCTCGGAAAAGCCAAAGCTCTCCGCGACGGCGCGTGTCACTGTCTCAACCGTCTTCCACTTGTGGATGCGTGCCGGTGTGACATCTTCGGTGCCCTGCGGGCGCTTGAGATAATTTGCCATAAGATTTTTCCTCTCATTCTTCCTGCGCAGCAAACGCTTCCTTCAGCGAAAACGCGCATTTTTCAGTTATTTGTTTGTACGGTAAAGCATGCTTTTCAAACCGTATCCGAAGCCGGAGCGGATCACTTTTCCATGCACATTTGCCCGTACCTCATAAACACAGAATTGCCCCTTCTCATTGAGAGGGGCAATCAGATCGCTCAAATTGTCAGACAACATTCGGGTTTCCGATCTCGCGCCAGTCGAGATCTCCGCGTTCCAGAGCAAGGATCAGTGCTTCTGCGGTTGCGATATTCGTCGCGACCGGAACATTATGCACATCGCAAAGCCGGAGCAGATTCATATCTGTCGGCTCATTCACCTTCGGATTGATCGGATCGCGGAAGAAGAGCAGAACATCAATTTCATCGCAGGAAATGCGTGAACAAATCTCCTGACCGCCGCCCTGTGCTCCGCTGAGAAAACGCTTGATCGGAAGTCCTGTTGCCTCGGCGACCTGCTTGCCGGTCGTACCGGTCGCGCAGAGAACGTGTCGGCTGAGAATCCCCGAATACGCGGTACAAAACTGGATCATCAATTCTTTTTTGGCATCATGGGCAATCAAAGCTATAGTCATTCTGAATTCATCCTTTCTGTATAAACTATCATAGAGTCATGAATCGGTCTGCAAATTGCCCAGCCGGGCCGCGTTCTGTTTACGAAGAAAGCGGATCAGCCGATTTTCACAGTAAGCGGAGTACTTTCACCGCGCAGGCGCTTGGATATCGCATCGAATGCAGCGAGACTCGGCGCTGTGGACGGGATCGGTTCACCCTTGCCAGTCGCAATCACAAGCTGATAATCCTCCGGGATAACACCAATCAGCTGCACGCCGATCGTATCAATGATCTCGTCGAGGTCACGCACCAGCTCAGCGCCGATCGCTTTCTTGCTCACCTTATTGATGATGAGTCTCTGACGGCGATTGCCGCGCGCATAGAATTCATCCGACATCATCTGCGCATCACGCACACAGATCGGATCCGGCGTCGTAACAACAAGAATGAGGTTCGCCTGTTCTACAATATCGAAAACATGGTTATTGATGCCGGCACCGGTATCAATGATGATATAATCATAATATTTACGCACTGACTGACAGATCGCAATGATCTGTTCGACCGTTACCTGGAGGAACGGATTCTTCGGTGCCGGGAGAACGAACAGGTTGCCCGCCATCGGCACACGGGAAACAGCATCCAGTGCGGAGATCTTGCCCTCCAGAACGTCACTGAGGTCATATTTGATCTGCCCTGTCATACCAAAGATGATGTCGATACAGCGAAGACCGAAATCCAGTTCAATGATCAGGGTACGGCTGCCCTGCTTCGCGAGCGTATAGCCAAGACCTGCACAGATCGTGGATTTACCGGTTCCGCCTTTTCCGGATGTAACGGCTATCATTTTAGACATAGAGAATGACTCCTTTCAAAGGCTGCTGCGTTCAGCAGCCCTGCGCAACAGTTCATCAGGATGCGCAGATCAATATGAATTCAGACGCGCACCTGTTTCAGGGCACACGACTATCTCTTATATTATAACCAAAAATTCGTGATTTGTCAAATCCCTATCCAGCAAAAACTGAAAGATTGTCAGGTTTGTAGTTTTTCGCTTATGTGATTTGTGCATTTTCACAATAAAACACTGAGCGTTTGTATGCATTTCTGCAATGTCCATATGTTTTTGAACAAATTACTGCAAAGGCTCCGCCGTTTCTGTCTCAGCAGAAGAAGTCTGCACGGCATTTGTATCCGCGATCTTTACCGATTCAATCGCACGACGAAATGCCGAGCGGTAGTTCGTATAGTTTTCCTTCCGGCTCTTGCAGGTCATGATAAATGCCTCATCGCCCTGCACAAAAACGGCTGTTGTACATTCCATTGACGGCGCATCGTCTCCCGTACCGATGTCATATGTAAACTCATAGACCTTGCAGTCCATCCCGCTGACACGAACATCTTCTTCGCTGTAAAGCATAAAGTTGTCCGCAGTCTCCTCATACTGCGACTTTACGGACTTCGCATAATCCTCCAGCGTTTCGCCGTAAATCGTAATCGGCTCACCTGTCACGATGATCGAAGCATCGTTCAGTACATAATATTTTGTGTAATACTTGGATGCAGTTTCGGAAAACTCCTGCGGCGGCTCAAATGAGAAGCGCTCCGGGATCGAGTCCGGCACAATCAGCATCTCCGTGACGGCTGCAGCAGAGCTTTCTGCTGAATCCTCCGGTTTTTGCTTTTTGTCCTGCAATACAACAATGCCCGCGATCAGCGCAGCACCAAGCACAACCAGCAGAGCGACTAAAATGATTTTATTCGACATAACATAGACCTTTCTGGCTTTCATGCAGAAAAACCGATGCGTTTCGGGCGCATCGGCATTCCAGCGTGACCGAACCTGTAAGCCGGGTTCTGTAACGGTTTCCGGAGAAACCGACCGCAGTCATTTATCTAGCCGTTCCGTCGCCGGAACGATCGAGCCGCCTTTGTACCAGATCCGCCGAGCAGACGTTATGACCTGATACACCAATCAGCGTTGCATCGGGCAGGGTTTACACGGCAGCGTATTCTCATACGCTCCGGTGCGCTCTTACCGCACCTTTCCACCTTTACCGCCGGTCAAAGACTGACGGAAGTCTCATTTCTGTTGCACTAGCCCTAGGGTCGCCCCCGGCTGCCGTTAGCAGTTACCCAGCTCTGTGATGCCCGGACTTTCCTCGCCGGCCTGAAGCGCCGCCGCGACTGCGCAGTTCACTCACTATGATATTTTACCATAAAACGCCCTGTTTGTCAAGCCGTCAGGCGGGCTTTGTGCGGTGCTGTCTTACTGCTTTGAATATATCACCACAAAGCTTTTTCCTTTGACAATATGCTTTACTTGAATATGATCAAAACCAGCCTGTTTGCCAAGTTCAACCAATTGTTTCGAATCAAACTTCTTGAAACCTTTTTTTGTATACGCCAATTCATCGAGAAATTCTTTTGTATATACGACATTATAAAACGATCCGCCCGTCTTTAATACTCTGAAAATCTCAGATAGACCTTTTACAGTATCACTCCAAAAATAAACCGTATTAATTGACGAGATTGCAATAAATGTACTATCATTATAAGGCAAAGCGCAGCAATCACCTGATTGCAAATGTAACTTTCCTTGCTTCCATGCTTCTTTATTTGTCTTTGTCGCCCGTTTCAGCATATCAGCGGATATGTCGATTCCATACAAATCGGACCTCGTTTTTTTATAGAGGTATTTCAAAAAATAACCATTGCCATAGCCTATATCCATAACCTTATCATTCGGACCTGCATCAATTAGCGCAACTGTTTTTTTATACATTGCTTTGTTAATCACATTCATAATGATGCAACAGATTCTTCCGATAAGTCCGCGCGGATTGCCAAACTGGCTTCCGATATATTCCGTAAATTTGCTCATAGTCTTTTATTCATTCTCCGAAATCCTGATTGGTCATAGGTTGAATCCCCTCAAGGGGCTTGTGCTGCACAATGCACTCACCACATATGTGTTACGAAAATCTCAATGCCGATTCCAATCAGCAGCAGTCCGCCGACAACCGTTGCTTTTCCGGCAAGATGCATGCCGGCTTTCCGGCCGATTGCAATACCCGCACGGCAGATCACATAGGTCACGACACCGATAATGCCCGCAACAAGCAGCGCCTTCGGCAGCTTATAATCCGCGATCGTAAATCCGACTGAAAGCGCATCAATCGAAGTCGCAAGCCCCTGCACCAGCAGTGCAGTCTTCCCAAGCGCAGGCTCATCCTCCTGCTGCTCCGGACATCGCACCGAGCGGATACCATCCAGCAGCATCTTGCCGCCGATGAAGCCGAGCAGTCCGAGCGCGATCCAAGGAATCAGTTTCTCGAAAGCCTGAAAATAATGCAGAACCGTATGCACACAAAACCAGCCGATCACCGGCATCAGAAACTGAAATCCCGCAAAGACACCTGCGATTCCGGCCGACTTTCTGCGAGGCATCCGCGGCTCGTGCAGTCCGTTCGCCAGCGAAACCGTGAAAGCATCCATCGCAAGCCCTGCGCCTAACAGAACGCTGTTAACAAAGAACATAATATCCATTTGCTTCACCTCATAAAATACGTATAATACCAAAACAGCCCTCTCGCCGAACGAGAGGACTCCTTTGGTTACGGGTAAATTTTTCGAGAGGGCATTGATCATCATGATCATGTCAATGCGGTAAGCGCCTGAATCAGTCTCGGAGGAAAGGACTCGGATGCCGAAACCCAACGCTCACCTAATGCTTATTATACCCGATTTCATATGATTAGTCAAGCTGATTTTGTGATTTTTGTCAAAAGTAAAAGGAATCAACGCACCGTTCTTTGTTCAATTGTAAAAATCGACGGAGATTATACAAATAGCAATCATCCAAACAGGCTTCTGAACCAGTCCAGAACGCTTTGCAGCGGCGATTCTTTCGGCTTCGTTGGCAACGCTTCAGCAGATTCCGCCGCGAGAAGCGGCAGCCTTGCCGTCTCTAATCTGCCGCTGTGAAAAATCACAGTTCCGATCTGCTCCCCCTTTTCAACTGGCGCGACCAGAAACGGCGGCATTTCAACCGTTGTCCGGACTTCCGGCGGGATACCGTTCCACGCTGTCAGATGCAGCGGCTCCGACAGATAACAGCGGATCTTCTGCACACTGCCGCCTTCGACATCCGCGGTCAGACCATCCGGCAGCGGAACAGTATAATCCTGCGCTGCTGCAAATCCGTAATCATACAGCGCTTCGTGATCAGCCCAGTCGTTACGATCAAACAGCGTCACGCAGATCAGCCGTCTGCCGCCTCGTTCCGCTGCACTGACAAGGCATCGCCCTGCCGCATCGGTGAAACCTGTCTTGACGCCAATCACCGAATCGTCCATGCTGAGCAGCTTATTCGTATTCGTCAGCGTCCGTGCATAGGGCGGATTTCCGTAGGATACGGTCATCGACTTCTGCGAGCAGATCGCTGCAAAATCGTCATTTTTCAGTGCCTCACGCGCCAGCAGCGCCATGTCATATGCAGAAGCACCGTGTCCCTCGTCATCAAGTCCGGAGGGGGTTGCGAAGCAGGTCCGCGTCATGCCGATTTCAGCAGCACGCGCATTCATCATTTCAACAAAATGCGGTATATCTCCGCCGACCTTAACAGCCGCGGCATTCGCGCCATCGTTGCCGGAGGGCAGCAGCATACCCGTGCAGAGCACCCGCTTTGTGACCGTATCACCTGGCTGCAAACCCATCGAACTTCCCTCGACCATGATTGCCTCGCTGTCAACGATGAAAGGCTCATCGAGATCGCAGCTTTCCAGCGTGAGCAATGTGGTCATAATCTTTGTTGTACTGGCCATCGGCCGCTTTTCATCGGCATTGCTTCCGCACACGACCTGTCCGGTCAGTCCGTCGATCAGCACATACGCTTTCGCGCCGATCTCAGGTTCCGCAGCAGCCGAGACCGCCGGTGCCGCTGTCAGCAGCCATATTCCGACCATACAGAGCGCACCGATCCTGCATCGTTTCATCCGCATTCCTCCTCCCGGATCTTTTGCAGAATATGCTGAAACAACACAAAATAGAACCCCCTCTCTGATGAGAGGGGGCTTTTGTTATCTGTAGGACGCGATGATCTCTTCTTTCTGCATTCCGGTGCGGCCGGTGCAGTCGTATTCCTCATAGAACAGCCGTGTCGGCACATTGGCCGGAACCATGTGGCTGCCGCCCGCGTGCTTGTACTGTGTAATACGAAAGGCAACACGATTTTCGTCCACTGCATCGAGCTGAACGGTCATATCTCCGTCTGACTGCTCTGTGCCAATCAGCCGCTGGATCGCAGAGAACTGATAGATTACCGGCAAACCAAAGGAAGAAGTATGCATGACTGTCAGTACAGGTGTTCGCTGTTGACGCACTGTTTCCTCATAAGGAGTACCACGGAATGCATCAAACGCAATGATCTCCGGAAGAGAATTTGCAATAATCGCTTTCAGATTCACGCAGCCGGAAAACGCACCGTTACGAACAGCACACAGCGACTTCGGAAAGTGAACAGTCTCCAGCGATGTGCAGTTATGGAACGCATTCGGCTCGATCACACGGACTCCCTCCGGAATCACAATCTCGCGGAGCTTGGTACAGCCCTCAAAGCTGCCCAGTCCGATCACGCCGTGTGTGCCGTCCGGATAGAACATCTCTCCCGGCATCAGCACGTTTTCCAGTGCCGTACAGTCACGGAATGCATACGCGCCGATCTCACAGAGCGTATTGGAAAGCCCTATGCGTGTCAGCTGCTTGCAGTCGCGAAACCCGCTCTCGCCGATGATCCGCACCGTATCCGGCATCACTACCTCATTGATCTCCTTGCCGCGGAATTCAGCACGCTCAACGCGATCCTTATAGCGATAGCGTACCTTATCCGCTGACGATTTCTTGAACAATCCCATACTTTTCGCCCTTTCCTTCCATGATCTTTTTTCTTCTTTGATACATCCGCTCAGTTCGGTGTCAGCGGATAAAGGCTCTTGTCACGCTCATAGCAATTACCATGCAGCGCAGAGAAATAGTCGATCTGCGCATCCGTCCAGAGGAAGAAATCACTGCCGCCGTAATACGGAGAGGCATCGAAATGATACCATGCACCGTTGACACGCGCCAGATTCCAGAAATGCGGTGCATACCACGCCGACTGTTTCGGCTCACTGTCATCCTGATTGATTTCTTGCGAGCTCTGCCGCTCAACCATCATATTGTCAAATTCCGCGCAGGTCAGCAGCAGACGGGACAGCCCGTAATAGTTCGCAGAATCGCCGTAGCCGAGCGAGAGTGCCGAAACTGCTGCTTTCTGCCAATCATCATTGTTCGTGCCGTTGACATACTGCATATGCGTCTGCACATAATCGAAGATTGCACGCGCAAAGCCCTGTCTTTCGCCGTAACTCGTCACCTTTTTCAGCTCACCGATGATATAATCACCCATACGCATGACATCATCGGAAGTCAGCAAATCCAGACTCCCGACCGCAGGCAGAACGACCAGCTCCGCGGTCTCCTTGCCGATATTGCCGGCGGAATCGTTTGCAGAATACACAATTTCATATGTACCGGGCTGCTTAATATCGAATGCGGGAGGCTCCTGCACATTGACCTCGACAGTGCCGTCACCAAGGTCGATTGCTTTGACGCCGCGCAGATAGTCGATCCGTACACCCGCGACGGTCTGCATTTTCGTGACACCCTGAATCATCGGCGCTTCGCCGTCACCGCCGACCTCATAAGAGATATCGTAGGTCTGGCTATTGCCGCCGGAATCAGTCGCGATCAGCTGAACCGTATGCGTACCTTCAGAGAGTGTACTCGGTTCCGCCGAGAAATGGAACTCAACCTCCGAAAGATCATCGCAGTCTTCGACAAAATCTTCTGCGGTGATCTTCTGATTGACAAAAAACTTCAGATTATTTTTGATCTTCAGGATCGGGGCAGTCGTATCCTGCACGATCAGCGTGAAGGGATAATCCCTGCCATCAAGCGAAACCGTTACCGGATAGGATCCAAGCTCTGTGAACTGCGAGACAGGCGGCGTAATGATCGCATCCTTAAAGCCGCTGCCGAGCATCTGCTCTGCAGTTGCGACCGTTCCGGCCTCCATGCGCATGACGGGCTCTCTGACCTTCAGCACCGCATTTTCGGTTCGCGTTGTTCCGTCATTCATCCGCAGAAGGATTGCAACTTCATGATCGCCGACAGAAAGATCAGGGATCTCTGCATACCGTGCCTCGCTGACAAGATGGCTTGTCCGAGCGTAAAGGAATGAATACGGCGAGGGAATTGGCTCTCCGCTCCAGACGGTCAACTGATCCGTCACATAATCCGGTGCCTCGGCCAGCACAGACTGTCCGTCCTTGCTGCGGTGAATTACTGCAGAGACCAGAATGACGATAATGACCGCGAGCAGCATCAGTCCTGCAAACATATATCCCCGCTGGATCTTTTTGTCATCAGAGCCAGCAGACCTCTGCTCCTGCTTTGGGTTACTGAATCGCTTCATCTCATATCCTTTCATTCAGTCGAACACTCAGACTGTTATAGTAAATTCGTACAGTTCATTATAACGCTTTTTTCCGAAAATGTCAAGGTTTTGCCATATCATTTTAACATTTACCAACCGGAAAGTATTGCCGTATCCGCTTTGAAGCCTGCGCATCACTCCGAAGATGCAGAGGGCGCATTGCGCTTTTCAGTATTCTCAGCCGTCTGCGCATCAAACGAATCCGTCCGGAACGGCGCAAGCGGCAGACCGTTCATGCCAAAGACCGTGACCGGCGCAAAATAATTTGTCCATGCATACCGCGCATACTTCGGCAGCGGCACGGCCTCTGCAGTCAGCGTAATGCGGTTCGGTGCAAAGGATGCCGAGGCCGGATAGAATATGCCGTCCTCACCGGCCAGCAGGAAGCCGGCTGCCTCACCGGTCAGGCGGAAGCCCTTTTCTGCGTTTTCTGTCAAGATGACATAGCTTTTTCCGTCGGCATAGCCGCCCGTCATCATCGGCGAAGCTGCCTGTTCCCGCGGCATCAGATGATAGACTTCGCTCAGTGCCTGTAAATACAGACGGTAGCCGACCTGCGCCTTGTCCTTCGGGTGGATATTGTCCAGCTCGCCGCAGTCGGTCAGGACTGCAAGTCCGGTATTCCGCAGCTTGCGGTAAACACGCATCTGCGCTTCGCGGATCAGACACCAGTGCTGATAATCAGGATCATTCAAATAGCGGAACATCGGCAGCTGCACATTCAGGAACGGCAGCTCCGGATCGCCCCAGTCGCGCCGCCAGCAGCCGATCAATGCCGTCAGCAGCGTTTCATAGGACGCAGGGCGATGATCGTCCGATTCGCCCTGGTAATACAGAAAACCGCGCAGCGTATAGGGTGCAACTCTCTGCAGCATGGTCTCATAACCGCCGCAGGGACGGCATTCATTCTTCGGTCCCATTGGCCCCGGATAGCGTGACGCACCGACTGCTTCCTGCGCCTGATCCCACGATGCTTCAGGATGTTCCTCCATGTACGCGGAGTATCGTCCCCACCACACATCCTGATAGGCGGCGTATTCATCGAACTCCGCGATCAGCTCCTCACGCGTTTTGCCGGCAGTCGCTGCGTCGTATTCATCTATATAAGGACGAATCTCCGCATTCTGCTCCAGCACATTCCGAGAGACCCAGACCGATGCCGATGTCCCGCCCCAGTTACAGCCAATCAATCCGACCGTCACGCCGAGGCGCTTTGCCAATGACAGCGCAAAATACAATCCGACTGCTGACCATGCACGCGCACCCTCCGGCGTCGCATAGCTCCACGCGGTATTACGCTCGGCTGCATCGAAGCTTTCGTCGATAATGCGCTGTTTCGGCGTATAATAGAACCGCACGCCGCATTCCGGCCGAAGCGAATCCAGCACCGCTTCACCGTGAAGCTCGTCCTTGATTTCAAATTCCATATTGCTCTGACCGCCGCAAAGCCAGACCTCTCCGACCGCGATCTCGCGATAGATAATCTGCACTGCACCGTCCGTGACTGTCATGGTCAGATTCTCGGCGGCAGGCATCGGCGGAAGCGTCACGCGCCATTTTCCGTCACAGATGACCGCCGAGGCGCTGTGTCCGCCGAGCGAAACGGTCACATGCTGACCATCCCTTCCGTCGCCCCAGACTGCGATTGGTTTTTCACGCTGCAAAACCATGCGGTCGCTGAAAATTGCTGCTGTCCTCATCGGTAAACCTCTTTATCTGTATATTATTGATGCGCCAACTGTCTCTCGAAATCATCTGCCGATCTTTTTGCCGTGATCTGCGCCGTGCAGCAGACATTGCACGAACAATCCTGCGGTAATCTTTACGATTCAGCATCCTCCGCTGCCGGCTCGGCTGCTTTCTTCGAACGGCCTCGCTTCGGTTTCTGCACTTTCTCCTCTGGCTGATTCAGCCGTCCGAAGGTCACATTCAGCTCATAAATCTTCCGGCACAACTTCGCGGAATAGTCCGAAAGCTGTGTACGATAGATCCAGTTGCCGCCGAGCGTTGAAGGCGTATTAATCCGGTCAGACGGCGGCGCATTCAGGAAATCCTGCATCGGTGCAACCGCAATCCTTGCAATCGTTGCCCATGTCGCGTGCAGCATCGCCTTCGGAAGCTTTTTCGTTTTCTTTACTCCAAGATAGCGCATCGCATATGCGTTCGTGCTGGCGGCATTGCTCTTGACCCAGCCGCGCAGAGTGTGGTTGTCATGCGTGCCGGTATAGCAGATGCAGTTGTCGGTTGCAAAATTATGCGGCAGATACGGATTCTCCGCATCGCTGTCGAACCCGAACTGCAAAACCTTCATGCCGGGGAAGCCTGTACGCCGGAGCAACCGGATGACCGCTGGCGTAATATTGCCGAGATCCTCAGCAATGACATTCATCTTTCCGAATTTTTCCTTTGCCGCTTTCCAGAGGGCATAGTCCGGCCCCTTGATCCATTTTCCGTTCTCTGCGGTCTCCGCACCGTAGGGGATTGCGTAATAGCGCTCAAAACCGCGGAAATGGTCGATGCGGACAACATCGTAGAGCTTCAGTGTGAACCCGATGCGATCCAGCCACCATGCATAGTTGTTCTTCGCCATGTCGTCCCAGTTCCAGAGCGGATTTCCCCAGAGCTGACCGGTCACAGCAAATGCATCGGGCGGACAGCCCGCAACGGCGATCGGTTTTTTATCCCTGTCGAGCTGAAACAGCTTCGGCTGCGCCCAGACCTCTGCACTGTCATATGCAGCATAAATCGGAATATCGCCGATGATGCGGATTCCTTTTTCGTTTGCGTACTTCTTCACCGCACTCCACTGCATGAAGAAACAATACTGCACGAAGCGATAGAATTCGATCTCCTCCGAAAGCTCCTGCTTCACACGCTTCACGGCATCTTTTTCGCAGAGTGCAAGCGGCGCATCCCATTCATACCACGGCTTGCCGCCGTTTGTCTCCTTGATCGCCATGAAGACCGCATAGTCATTCAGCCACGCCTTCTGCTCCGTGCAGAATTTCCGGAAATCCGATGGGATATGCTTCGTAAAATTCCGGAAGGCAATACGCAGAACCGGCGTCACATTCTGATAGAGCAGTGCGTAGTCGATTGTCTTTGCATCGCTGTCCCACTGCAAGCCATCGTAATCCGAGGGGTGAAGCCAGCCGCGTTCCGTGAGCAGATCAAAGTCGATCAGATACGGATTGCCGGCAAAACAGGACGGCGACTGATACGGTGAATCGCCGTAGCTGGTCTGTGTCAGCGGCAGCACCTGCCAGTAATGGCAGCCTGCTCCGCGCAGAAAATCCACAAAATCATAGGCAGCCTGTCCGAGCTTGCCGATGCCGTGCTTCGACGGCAGCGCCGAGACCGGAAGCAGTATTCCGCTTTCTCGCATAAATTTCCTCCTGATCGTATATACAGCACGCCGGAATATTGCCGCATTCCGCGCATATAATACGGATGTTCCGCTGAGCTGCACTCAGCAAATCCGTCTGCGGAAAAGGAGCGGCATTCCATGAAAAACAATCCCGGCGAATACATCGCTGCATTTTTATTCGGTTTTTTTGCATATGCATTTTTTGAGATCGCCGTCCGCGGATATACACACTGGACAATGGGGCTCCTCGGCGGAATCTCCTTCTGCATGGTCGGCAGCATGGAGCACCGGCTCGACGCACCTGCTGCTGTCCGTGCACTGTTCGCTGCGGTATTCGTCACCGCGTCGGAGTTCACAGTCGGCGTATTTGACAACCTCATTATGGGCTGGCATGTCTGGGACTATTCCGACAGACCGTTCAATCTTCTCGGACAGATCTGTCTGCAGTTCTCAGCGGTGTGGTATCTGCTCTGCCTTGCAGCTGTCTTCATCGCCAAGCGCTTCTGCCGGCAGTATGAGATACCGCACAGTTCCATGCGCACAACGGACGCTGTCACTGAATGCCGCTCTGCAGCGCCATGATATACTCCGCAAGCTCGCAGGCCATTTCACATTGCTCCGGAATGCGCGGATGCCCCGGTGTTGCCTTGCCGCTGCGCGTGAACCGGAAACGCTTCACACGTCGGCTTCCAATTCGCTCACAGGCCTCATCCAGCAGCTCTTCCCAGAACGGATCATGCATCAGCACCGTCAACATCAGAATAAACACCGCATCCGGATACTTCTGCATCAGATCACGGATCAACAGACAGTAATGCTCCAGCCAATGCTCCCGCTGACGCTCGTCAAGCAGCTGATCCTTTCCATCAAAATGCTGATCGTTCTGCCCGATCGCAAATGTGACATAATCCGGCGTATAGCGCGAAAAATCCCACTGTGTCATCGGTACATCCGGAAAATAGCAGAGCTTGTCATAGGCGGTCTCCATGCCGTATCGGCCGTCGGCAAACCAGCCGGTGTGATCGAACAGCGCGATTCCGCCCTGCGCAACCAGATGCACCTGTGCATTCAGAAGACGCGCCGCCTGCATCGCATAGCTGTGCCATGCATTGTCATATACGGAATCGTAGACCGGCGGGTCATTCCCTGCAACATGGTCGACCGCCTCTACAACAGAACCGGCCGTGACGCTGTCGCCGTAGCATTCAAGCTTCAGTGCCGGCAGCGGCGGAAGCTCGACGAGATCACCGTCATCTGAAAGCAGAATGCTGCGCAGTATAAAATGATGCGTCGAATCCTGCCGCTTGAACAGGATACAGCGGTGCTTTCCGGCGCCGCTGATCGGGATATCATAGCGGTTATCGGAATCATCAAGCTGCAAGGTATGTTCCTGCCCGTCAATGATACAGCCAAGCTGGAGACCATTGTAGCTGACATGATTTTCAATGATGAATGTAAGCTGCGTACCCGTGAAAGCAAACTGCACCAGTGAACCTGCCCAGTAAAAATCCGGTGCAGCCGGATCGGTGAAGTCGATGCGCCCCATAAATTGCAGGCGCGAATCGGAAGGCTGAATCGTTTTCATATCGGTAACCTCTGTTTATGCGGCGGACTGGAATGCCCTGCCCGACTAAAATTATTCAGACTGATTCTCCGCGCGCTTTGCCGCTGCGATCCGTTTCATTTCCTCGCGGAACTGCGGGTCATTCGTCAAATCAAATGCAACACGGTTAAAGAATGCCTCCAGATCGGTCCGGTTAAATTTATGCGCCTGCTGAATCATCACGACAGCAAGATTTACCAGCTCTGAATTCGGCGGCTGCTTCATGCTGTACTTCTCGTATACATCGAGCGTCTGACCTTTTGTTGGCGGCGCAAACTTCTGTCCAAAGGTGTTCATGCGGCGAACAACATCCTGCAATTCAAATTCCACAGCCTTTGATGGCGCAAAACGCACACTCTCAAAATAGAACACGGCGGCGGAATAAAAATCCTGCGTTGCATAGCAATAGTAGCCCATATTCGCCAGCACACGCGCCATTCTGTCCGCCGTTGTGCAGAGCGGGAGCGTCTCCTGATTGACCTTCAGGAGATCGGGCATATTTTGTGCCAGCTTGCAGAGCTCTGCCATTTCAAAACGCGCATCTGCACTGACCGGATTGAACTTCTGCGCACGCAGCAGCACCTTCCGCGCTTCGCGGACATTACGCTCCTCGATCAGTACATAGCCATACAGTGAAAGATAGGCCGCAAAGTCAAACGGTGCGCTGTCAAAATTCGTATCATCCGGATAGAAGTGACGGTACATATGGTATTCAAATGGATTACGGAAGCTGAAATACTTCGGAGCATCACCCTCAAAATACTGCGCGATCTTGTCTGAAAGCGCCGCGAGCAATTCCTTTGCTTCGGCTGTTTTTTTCGCATCGACCAGCGCCAGCGCATCGCGATAAATGAGATCCAGACGCTTTCCGTCGATCATCGTGCGTTCCTCCATGTCCTTCCGCACATCCTCTGGCATGATCGAAAACGCATGCTCCATTACAGCCTTTGTCAGTTCATCGGCATTCGGCTCATTCCGGAGATCCTCCGCCAGCTGAGTCAAATACTCCATATCCTTTTTCAGATCGCCGGTCATTTCCAGACGGATCTGTGTCATCAATTCCGGTACATTCATCTTTATGATTCCCCTCTTTTTTCAATTCTCTCAGCTGCGGATCAGGACTCGCTTTCGATGGCTGCAATGCCAAGAATATCAAGGCTTGCCTTATCCACCGGCGACGGGCAGCCGCTCATCAGCTCACGCGCATTCTGCACCTTCGGGAACGCGACTACATCGCGCAGCGAATCGCACTGTGCCAGCGTCATCGTCAGTCTGTCCAGACCGATGCCAAGACCACCGTGAGGCGGTGCGCCGTACTTATACGCTTCAACCAGGAAGCCGAATTTTGCTTCGATTTCCTCATCGGTCAGACCAAGCGATTCAAACATTTTCTGCTGCAATTCATAATCCGTAATGCGGATCGAACCGGAGCAAAGCTCCGTGCCGTTCAGCACCAGATCATAGGCCTTTGCAAAGACCTTCTCCGGCGCGGTATCGAGATATTGCAGGCACTCGTCCATCGGCATCGTGAACGGATGATGCATCGCGAGCCATTCACCGGTCTCCTCGTCCTTCTCGAAGAACGGGAACTGCGTGATCCACAGGAAATTGAATTCGTTCTCCGGAATCAGATCGAGTTTTCTGCCGAGATGGTTGCGCAGTGCGCCCAGCACCGGCAGCGTTACGGAATTCTTGTCCGCGACGATCAGCACGACATCGCCCTGCTCTGCACCTGCTGCTTTCAGGATCGCATCCAGCTCGCCTTCTTTGAGGAATTTGCCGAAGGAGCAGCTCGGCTCCGCATCCACCCAGCGGATATATGCAAGACCCTTTGCACCAATGCCTCTGACCATTTCGGTCAGCTTGTCGATCTCCTTGCGTGTCAGCGTACCGGCTGCATTCTTCGCCGTGATGCAGCGCACCGAGCCGCCCGCCGTCAGTGCATTCTGAAATACTGCAAATTCCGTATCCTTTACGTTCTCGGAAAGATCGGTCAGCTCCATGCCGAAACGCAGATCCGGCTTATCCGAGCCGAAGCGGTCCATTGCCTCGGTATAGGTCAGGCGCGGCAGCGGTGTTTTCAGCTCCTTGCCCATAACATCGCGGAACAGGCGGATCAAAAATCCCTCTGTGATATCAAGGATGTCGTCTACATCGACAAAGCTCATTTCAAGGTCAATCTGCGTGAACTCCGGCTGACGGTCCGCACGAAGATCCTCATCGCGGAAGCAGCGGGCAAGCTGGATATATTTATCATAACCTGCTACCATAAGGAGCTGCTTGTAGATCTGCGGGGACTGCGGCAGCGCATAAAATTCTCCGTGATGCACACGCGAGGGAACGAGATAGTCTCTTGCGCCCTCCGGCGTGGACTTCATCATCATCGGTGTTTCAATCTCAAGGAAGCCGTTCTCATAGAAATACTGTCTTGCACATTGTGCGATTTTATGACGCAGAATCAGATTCTGCTGAAGCGGTGCTCTGCGCAGATCAAGATAGCGGTATTTCAGGCGCAGCTCCTCATTGACCTTCGTCTGTGCGGTAATCTCAAAAGGCGGCGTCTTTGCCTTTGCGAGAATGCGCAGCTCGGTGACATAAATCTCGACATGACCGGTCGCGATCTTGTCCGTTTTGCTCTCGCGCTCGCGAACATCTCCCTTTGCCATAATGACATATTCCGACTTGCAGGATGCGGCCTTCTCAAAGAGAGCACGGTCGGTCGTATCGTCAAAGGTAAGCTGAACAACGCCCGTGCGGTCGCGCAGAACGATGAACAGGATTCCGCCTTTGTCTCGTACAGCATCGACAAAGCCGCCGACTGTGACGGTCTTGCCCGCTTCCAGCACCTCGCCGCAATAGCAGGTACGCTTCATTCCTTGCATTGTGTCCATGATTAAAGAACTCCTTTTTATAATATTTATATTTCAATGCGAATGGTGATTCAGTTCAAATTGCATTCCGCATTATCAGGCAGTTTTACAGCCAGTACTGCTTCTTCATATTCAGTATGAGAGTGCAGCTATCAGCCAGACCACTAAGGTTATAAGGTAAACAGATCATTGCAAACAGAAAGCCCGGATCAAAAGAGTGTGTATCAGTCTGCGCCTGTTCTTTGTTTCGCCTTTGATTCTTTTGGGCAATTTCATATTCTTCCCGGTTACTATGAATACAGAATCATCCAAAACAAGCCTCTGCTGATTAAAGATCGACCAGTCCCGCTAAGATTGCGAACAGAATGCTGCCAACCGTCGCGGTCGCCGCTGTGCTCAGCAGAAAATACAGGATGCCGTACACGATTCTGCTCATCGGCTTCTTTTCGATGTATGCTTCATCCGGCCGTTTCATCGCAGATACAATTGCGAAAAACGGCAGCGTCAGCAGCCATGACAGGATCATCGGAGTCCCGAAACGCTTGTTCATAGATGCAAACAGCACGCCGAATGCAAAGAGCAGCGCCTGAAAACCCATAAGCCCGCAATTCATAATAGTCCAGTTCCGGCGCTTCTTCTCCGCCTCCTGTAATTGCGCCGGAGAATACCGCTGCTGCATCTGGACAACACCGGCCATCTGCAACGGCATCTGCATCTGCTGCGGCTGCATCGGTGCGGGTTCAGGCGGCGGCGCAAACTGCAATTCCGGTGCGGCCGGCACATCCTGCGGCGCGAATGCAAATCCGTCATTCGATGGCGCTGTATTCAGCTCAGTCGCGCAGGTGGGACAGTGGGAATACTGCCCCTCTTCCACCTGAACCTGTGTTCCACAGAACGGGCATATTACTGTTTTTATTGCCATAGTGTTACTCCTTTTCACTTCTGCTGCTCAGCGTCTGCGGCCGAGCACTTTCCGCACGAAAATCTGATGATAGAACCAGTCCATGCGGGAGAGTATGCGTTCATAAAAATAGAATACAAGATTGAATGCGAGAATCAGAATGACATACATGACTTTGCCCGTATCGTCGAAGGTCGGCAGGCCGAGCACATAGACGGTCATGATGTAATCCGCAACGAGAAAGAAATTGAACACCGCAAATTTGCAGGCGGTTTTCAGCGGTTTTGCACGGAACTGCTCGATCCATATCCGGAGCATCGGATAATAGCCGAAGAACAGAATGAACATCAGTGCGGCTTCCTTGTCAAAGGTAACAATCAGTGAGAGCAGACTCACGGCCAGATAGGTCAGCCATGCCCAGCCGACCGAGACCTCCTCGACCAGAACGATCATCAGCAGACCGGCGGCCATCGGTGCGGCGATATACAGCGCCGGCAGAACGCCCGTCAGGAACATTATGACGATGCAGAGTGCCGCGACAATTCCGCCGAGTGCGACACGGCTGCTCATATTTCGGTTATTCATCATGTACGCACACCGACTGCTGCAGAAGCACTTTTGCACAGCCGGTCTCCCCTTTTCCGCCCGCTCTGTTCCGGGCATACATATACTTTTATATCATACCACAAAATGCATAAAAAGTCAACTATACTGAGCGTCTGATACAAAGATTGGTGCAGACATCATTCATCCGGATAAAGAGCTTCCCGGCCGTCTTTCATACACAGCCGGGAAGCTCCATGATATATTATTTACTGAAAATCGAGAATGAGCTTTGCGACGAATTGCAGAACGAGCGTACCGTCATCAAGATCGACCTGCTTGTTGAAGTTGACATCCGCATTCATCTTGCCCTGCTCGGTAATCTTGCAATCTCTGTCCTCGGTTGCAAACCGAGCGATCATGACCGCATCCGAGACATCGACTTCACCACTGCAATCCGCATCTCCCAGAAGCAGCTTGTTTTCGATCTGGGGCGGGTCCGTCTCGGGCGTATCTGTCTCAGGCGGATCCGTTTCAGGTGTATCTGTCTCAGGCGGATCTGTCGGCTGCTGTTCATCCAGCACATAGACAGCCTCGACTGTTACTTCTCCGCCGCCCGGAACGATCACGGCAGATGCGGTCTGGGCATTGCCTTCGGCATAGTCCGCGCCGGTGACCTTCCATTCGGAGAATGCATAGCCCTCCTTCGGCTCTGCATTCAGCGTCAGCGGAAGATTCTTCGGATAGCTTCCCGACCACGCGCCGTTTTCGCAGCCAAGCACCAGCGTATTGAAGCCGACCGTCCCCTGCTCTGCGGAATTGTTCACGGTCACGCGGATTGTCTCGCCGCTGACCTTATTCCGTGATGCTGAGACCAGAAGCTGACCAGCTCTCGATGCGCGTTCCTGCCAGAAGCTTCTGATCGTATTGAATTCGTTATTAAGGGCAGTGTTCGATCCGTTCTGTCCCTGGCCGCCCCAGTCGGGGAATCCCCATCCGCCGCTGGAATAAGCAAAGCGCGTATAGGTATCAATCATAGACGGCGTATAGAGCTCCTGCAATTCTGTCAGTCTCTGCAACACGCGGTCAGAGCGGTAATTCTCGTTACAGAGATCAAAATATGCGCGGGTAAATGCCTCACGAAAAGCATCATTCGCATCAAACAAGCCGAAGAACAGTTTCGACATCCAGCAGTCTTTCCGGCGCAGCGTATCGAAAGTGCTGGTGCTGGAATTACTCTGATTATAAAGTCCCTGACCGTATTCTGTATCGAACATCAGAAAACGCCATTTTCCATCCGCATACTGCTTTGTATCATCGACCGATTCGGTTTTCCAGAGCGCATAGTTATTGTCGCCGAAATCGCTGTTTCCGATGAAGAACTCGGCTGCCATATATTGCGTATAGCTGTCGATATCAACGAGCTTGCAAAAACTCTCATAGAATGCCGCATCGCCGAAATTACCGGAATTCGCAAGTGCCTTCAGTGCCTCATAATCTGCAAAGCCCTGACTGGTGCCGTCCTCCAGCTCATCGGTCTTGATCATGCAGACCGAATCCTCCTTGACCTTGTAATGGTCCGCGATGTATTCCTTGCCGATCTTCTCGACAATATTATATGTACCCCAGAATTCGCCGTCGATGAACACGACGCATTCGGTCTGCTTCTGCGTACCGAATGCACGGTCTTCGACCATTTCCTGATTCAGGCGGTCACGCACCTTTGCCTTATCGTCGTTGCCGCCGTTACGCAGCATAAGCTTATCAAAGGAGTCGATTACCTTGCCCTTGATGTTTTTCAGCTCACCATTGAAGAAATCGTATTCCATTTTGCGGGTTCCGTAATCCAGACGGGCATAGAGCTTAAAGCTCTTCTGTGAAGCAGAACGCGTTGCGCCGCCGTGCATACGGATGCCGATATTCGCATTATAGGCTGCCTGACCATTCTCAAAGACGGTAATATTCGCCGGGCGCTCCCATTCCATGCCGGACTGCGTATAATTTCCAGGCTGTTCCCACGATTGCAGCGAGTGATCCGCAGACGGATCACTCCGCCAGTCCTCATAGACCTTGCCGCGGACATAGATTCCCTTTTCGCGGTCGAACAGATTATCCGGATCGGTGACGAGCGAGATTACGCGCATATTCATCGCATAATCGTTCTGCGCATAGCCGATGAAATAGGACTTTGTGATGATTTCGCTGATATTGCCATTCGCATCAACAGCTGCCGCACGGACGATCATCGCCTTGTCGACCGGTCTCGACGGCGCTCTGTAGCCTTCCGCGATATCCGTAACTGCGGAATACACATTCGCTTCGGATGTTCTGTCGTATACGCGGATCGGCTGATTGTACCGCTCCGAAGATACCGTCGGATCGCTGCCGTCAAGCGTATAATAGACCGTACAGCCCTCTGGCGCAGTCAGCATCAGCTCAAAGCTGTCGTTATAGAAACCGCTCTCTTTTGAAAACTCCGGTGCCTTGACCGTAACTGTTGCCTGCTCTGCGTGATTGCCGCTGCCGGGGCTGAGCTGTGAAAGAATGCCGAACTGCTCGCCCCCGTCCGGAATACGACCGTAAGCATTGTCTGATGCGAGCGCAGGAACCTCGACGGTTTCCGCTGCGGCACCGTCCGCATTGCTCAGTGTCAGCGTTTCACCGTCCTTGGAAAGGCCGAACGCCGCACCCTCCGTGCCTTCGACCACGCCGCAGTAGATGACATAAAAGCCGTTCGCAGGGACAGATATGCCGTCCGGAATGCGGTAGCGTGCCGGATCAGCCGGATCATCGCTCAGAGTCCAGCCGCCGATGCTGACCGGACTGCCGGTCGTATTATATAGCTCCACATAATCGTAAAACTGTCCGTCCGGTGCAGCGAGTGTGGAATTCTTCGTGCAAACTTCGTTGATGACGACTGCCTCCGCCGCGCTGACCGCCGGCACTACGGCCGCGGCATTGCTCACGATGAGGAATGCGCCAAGTGCTGCGGCAAAAATGCGCCGCGCATTGTGATACTGTTTCATGATGATCCTCCTTGTTTTCATGACATTCGGATGCCCACTGTTTGTATCGGCCAGATATTTCCCCTTATAACACGATTGTACCATAGAAACCTGAATTTAATCTAAAATTCTTTTGGCAATACTGCACAAAGCAAATGCGTTGCTAAGCTGTTAGGAGGGCTTTGTGCGATGATGCCTGAATTGCAAAATATGCACTGACTTACTGCTCCAGCTTTTTCAGGAACGCCCGCGTCCGGTCATTGGACGGATGGTCGATGACATCACGCGGATCGCCTTCCTCAACGATCAAGCCGCCGTCCATGAACACAACATGGTTCGAGACGCTTCGTGCAAAGTCGATCTCATGTGTCACAATCAGCATGGTCATCTTCTCCGCTGCCAGCTCCTTCAGGACCTTGAGAATCTCAGCTGTCAGCTCCGGATCCAGCGCAGAAGTCGGTTCATCGAAAAAGAGCATTTGGGGCTTCATTGCCAGCGCACGCGCAATCGCAACACGCTGCTGCTGACCGCCGGAAAGCTGATAGGGATAATAGTCACCCTTATCCGCAAGCCCCATTTTCTTCAGAAGCTTCTTCGCCTCCTCCATGACCTCTTCGCGGCTGCGATTCAGTACACGGATCGGTGCATCCGTAATATTCCGCATGACCGAGAAATGCGGGAACAGGTTGAAATTCTGAAAGACCAGGCTGAAGCTCCGCTTGATCTCGGTCATGTCCTCTTTTCCGGCATACTGCAGTTTACCGTCCTGCTCCATGACCGCCTTTTTTCCGCAGTAGACCATCGAGCCGCCGTCCACCGTCTCAAGCATCGAAAGGCAGCGCAGAAATGTCGATTTTCCCGAACCGGACGGGCCGAGGATCGAAACGACCTCACCCGCGCCGATGCGCATACTGATATCCTTCAGAACCTCAAGATCGCCGAAACGCTTGCGGAGATTCTTGACTTCAAGTAAATATTCCATGTTGTCTCCCCCTTATCTGAAATAGTTCAGTTTCTTCTCAATGCGGTCCATGACAAAGGCTACGATCGCATTAAACACATAATAGAACAAACCTGCAATGAACAGCGGCATGATCGTTGCCTCTGCTGCGGCGACCTGCTTCGCCAGCGTAAACATTTCCGTATAAGAGATCGCGAATGCAAGCGAGGTATCTTTGACCAGCGTAATGACCTCGTTTGTCACCGAAGGAATGATATTCTTGACCATCTGCGGGAAGATAATCCGGAAGAAGCGCTGCATTCCGCTGTAGCCGAGGATCGCGCTCGCTTCATACTGCCCCTTCGGGACTGCCTGAATGCCGGAGCGATAGATCTCTGCGAAATACGCCGCATAGTTCAGCGTGAAACCGATGACAACCGCATAGAAGCGGTATGATGCGGATGTCTGCATCCGGAACAGATAGTATGGGCCGAAGAATACGACCAGTAATTGCAGCATCAGCGGCGTTCCGCGGACGATCGAGATATAGACCGAGACAAGCCAGCGCAGCGGTTTGAAGCGGCTCATTCTGCCCGCTGCAATCAGCAGACCGAGCGGAAGTGAGAACAGCAGTGTCAGGAAGAAGATCGCGAACGATGCACCGACACCGCGCAGCAGTTGTTTGCAGATGCTCAGCAGCTTTTCCGGGAACGATACCTCTTCCACGGTCTTTTCATCCGTGGTATTGCTGCTTTCCGTAGTCAGACAGACACTTTCCTCCAGTCCCCATTTCTCGGCGATCTGCATAAAGGTGCCGTCTTTGAGCATTTCCATGAGCGTGGATTCGACCTGATCGCGCAGCGCCGTATTGCCCTTGAGGAAGCCGATGCCGTAGACCTCCGAGGACACAGTCTCATCCAGCTTCCGGAAGCCCTCGCGCTTCTCGATCTCATATTTTGCAACGCCGATGTCCATGCAGACCGCATCAACCGCGCCGCTTTCGAGATTCAGAAATGCACTGTTGTAATCGCCGACCTGCTGAAGCTCCTTGAAGCTCTTTGCAAGCTCGATGTTCTTTTCCTCGGCATCCTCGCCGGTGAATGCCGCCAGCGCGGAACTGTCTGCCTGCACTGCGACTGTTTTTCCGCTCAGATCGCCGATCCCGCGGATATCGGAATCGATTCGCACAACAACAACCTGCGAATTGTCAATATATGCGCTCGACCATGTATAGCTGTCTTCTCTGCCATTGATCGTAAATCCGTTCCAGATGCAGTCGATCGCACCGGTCTCCAGCTCCATATCCTTGGAATTCCAATCAATCGGCTGCTTGACCAGCTCCCAGCCGCGTCGCTTGCAGACCTCCTCTGCCAGCGAAAGATCAAAGCCGACATATTCGCCGGATTCGTCCTGATAGCCATAGGGCGGGAACTCTGCATCAAAACCAACCGTGAAGATCGTGCGGCTGTCATTCTCAGTTGCCGAAACAGATGCATTGAGGCAGACTGCATCGGAGAGTCCCCAGTCCGCAGCGATCTGAGTGAAGGTGTTATCGTTCACCATTTCATAGAGCGTATCCTGCACCTGATCACGCAGCTCGGTATTGCCTTTGAGGAAACCGACGCCATATTCCTCCGAAGAGATATGCTCGTCCAGCATTTTGAAGTTATCGCCGCGCTTTTCCATTTCGTATTTTGCTACACCGATGTCCATGCAGACAGCATCGACCGCGCCGCTTTCGAGATTCAGAAATGCACTATTATAATCACCGACCTGCTGAAGCTCCTTGAACTGCTTTGCAAGCTCGATATTCTTTTCCTCAGCATCCTCACCGGTGAATGCCGCCAGCGCCGAGCTGTCTGCCTGCACTGCAACAATCCTGCCTTTCAGATCGTCCAGGCTGCTGACACTGGAATCCTTCCGCACGACCGCAACCTGCGAATTATCGACATACGGCACCGTCCATGTATAGCTGTCCTCTCTGCCGTTGATCGTAAAGCCGTTCCAGATGCAGTCGATGGCACCGGTCTCGAGTTCGAGGTCCTTGGAATTCCACTCGATCGGTGTTTTCACCAGCTCCCAGCCGCGCCGTCTGCAAACCTCCTCAGCCAGCGAAAGATCGAAGCCGACATATTCGCCGGATTCATCCTGATAGCCGTAAGGCGGAAACTCCGCGTCAAAACCGACAGTAAATTTTTGCGCCGCAGAGACCGTGATTCCGCCGATCAGTCCGGTACAAAGTCCTGTCATCATAAGTCCTGCCGTCCATGCGGCCGCAATGCTCCGCAATTTCAAAATGATCGCTTCCTTTCTGTCAAAAAACAGTATTCTCATATTATCATTTTACCACATTATCGCAGAAAAAGCAATAGCTCTTTCCAGATGTTTTTCGTCGTGCAAAAGATGCGGAACAGTTGACATTTTGCGCGATTTATGTTATGATACCTTTATCGGTGTATTGTCATAAATGCACCGAAATACGGATCACATGAAAAGGAGAGGGTTTTATGTTGAATCTGAAAGGAAAATGGGCGCTCGTCACCGGTGCAAGCCGTGGCATCGGCAAACTCGCCGCAGAAGCGCTCGCAGAACACGGCTGCAATTTGATCTTGCTCAGCCGTGACAAACAGCACACTGCGCCGCTCGCAGCGGTGCTCTCGGAAAGCGTCCGGGTTTATGAGGTCGCCTGCGATCTCGCGGATGCAAAGTCCGTGGAGCAGGCCATTGCGGAGATCGACGCGCTCGGCGTACCGGTCGATGTCATCCTGAACAATGCCGGTGTGCAGATCGCCTATCGTTCCGATTACTGGCAGACGCCCGTCAGCGATTACATGACGAGCTTCCAGATCAACACGGTCTCGCCGATGATGCTCTGCTATCACTTCATTCCAAAGATGATCGAGCGCGGTTTCGGCAGAGTGGTCAATACGACCAGCGGCATCCGGCTCGAACCGGAGCAGGCAGGCTATTCCGCCAGCAAGGCCGCACTCGATAAGGTCACGATTGACCTTGGCTCAAAGCTTGAGGGCACAGGGGTTGCCATCAATCTGACCGATCCCGGCTGGTGCCGGACTGATCTCGGCGGACCGCACGCACCGAATGCACCGGAATCCGCGCTGCCCGGCGTCATCGTCGGCGCATTCATTGAGCAGCCAAAATCCGGCAGACTGCTTGCCGCCGGAATGTTCTACAACATGACGCTCGAAGAAGCCGCTGCAAAAGCCGATAAAATGTAAGCAGGCTTGATTCTGATCTGTGGACGGAGATCCGCTGGAAAC
>JAKSPK010000014.1 GCA_024404875.1 Oscillospiraceae bacterium | reverse complement strand
GGATTCTGCGGATAGGCAGGATTCTGCGGATAGCCGGGATTCTGTGGATAGGCAGGATTCTGCGGATAGCCGGGATACGGCGGCATATTCGGATTCTGCTGCCCCTGTTCGAACAGTCGCTCCGGTGCGCCGGGACCTGCGATGGCCGGCTCCGCAACGACAGGCGCATCCATCTTTGAGAGACGGTTGACCATGAAAAATGCAAAGATAACGAGCGCAATATAAAAAACGAGGAAGATGAGCGTGAACAGCATGTTTTCCATGAACAGGCAGAAATCGTAGAAGCCGTGGATTAGCATCGGAACAAACCATGCCAGAAACAGATATCTGTGCTTTCTGGATTTGTTGCTGAACATTTCCTCCCGCTTGGCAAGGCCGTAGTACATACCCATAAAGATGCCGAAGATCGTGTGTCCGGGTACTGCGGTCAGAGCACGCATGATACCGGTCGCGAAGCCGGACTGTACGACATACATCACATTTTCCAGCGCGGCAAAGCCGAGCGATGCGGCGACTGCATAAACGACCGCATCAAAGGAATAGTTGAATTCGCGATCTTTCCATGTGCGAGCCCATGTCATAAAGTATTTGCCGCCCTCTTCAATGGCTGCGACGCCGATGAAGGCTTCTACCAGATGATAGACAATCGTATTGTGCGGGAGCGCGATGCCGATTATGACCTCCAGCATCATCTCCAGAATCACTGCCGGAATGATGCTCAAAGCACCGAGACCGACCAGTGACCAGATCAGCTTGGGTGATTCATGCTCCTTGCGGTCAAGCTTCCAGACATAAAACAGCAGTGCGGCAGCGGGCAGCAGTGCGATCAAAACTAAACTCTGCATATCAAACTCCTTTTCCGTTCTTGTGCGCTTCGATTATTTGTGCCACTGTTCATTGACAAATGCGGTGCGGTTTTCGAGCCACTCCGCAACATATTCGGCAGAGGATGCCTGCGTCAGACAGTGCTTTGCGCTGCGGCTCAGCTCGTTCATGATGGACTGATCGCGGGTGCTGATGCCCCATTTATCCGTATTGCGCTGGAAGGCATCTTCATATTCAGCGGTCTCGTTTCTCACCAGATTGACTGCATCGGAGAAGACGCCGCTGTCATAGGCCTTTGTCCATTTTTTGCGGATGATGTCCTGATACCAGTCCTGATACATCAGAACTGCGAGCCATGGGTTGACCGTTTCGTATTCGTTGGAATTGACATCCGGTACAATATTTCCGGCATAAAAGCCCTTGCCGTTCGTGCAGCGGTTTTTGTTTCCGAGACCGGAATCGAAATCCCAGGGTGCCTGGAAAGTCAGCTTTCTGTCGCCGTCTGCACCAAAATCGGCGGACAGGAAGAAGCTCGACCAGTAGATATCGGCATCGCAGGTCATTTCGCTGATGATATACATATCCGCGAGTGAATCCACATTAACGACTGCTTCGACTGCCTGCTGCGGCGTCATGTTGTCAGCTGGCGTGATCTTTGAATAATCGTCATTGAATTTGTAGGCCTGATCATCATAGGCAGCGTGATACATGATGCGGTAAACATTATTGACAAAGCCTGCGATGAAATCATGCTGCGCCTGCGAATAGATATCATTCTTGATCGTCATGCCGATATCCTTTTTCGGATCGTACGGTGTTTCCGGCAAAGCGGTGATTGTATCGCCGCTGCCGCCCTTTCCGTCAAACGGTGTCAGCGGAGCGTTGTCTGCATAATCGACATGAAATGCCTGGAGCGGCTCCTCATTGACATAATAGCCGTCAAATTCGAGGAAATAGCCGATGTCCGTTCCCTGATAGTCCTTTTCCGCCTCGGTGATGTTCACGCGGTTTTCACCGATCTGCTGCTGCTCAGCGAGCAGATAGACACCCCAGTATTCGCCGTTGATCTCGACCTCGACAAGTCGTGCATCCGAGCAGTACAGGCCGTCCGGTTCCAGCAGGCCGCGCGCCATTGCGAGCGCTGCACGGTCCCGCAGTAATGAAGCATCCTTATATGCCGCGAGCAGGAGCCAGTTTTTCTGCTCGGCGCAGTCATTCAGGCCGGCCATATTCTGCTTCTCGGCAAATTTTATGCGCAGGGGCTTTTTGTCGTATTCGGTCGTCCAGTTGCCGCGTACCTTGACCTGCGCATCAGCGGGCTCTGTACCGGCTTTTGTCGTTCCATCAAAGAAGGTGACGCGGCAGTCCTCATAGCTCGGCTCCGGCGGGATTTTGTAGCCGGGTGTCCAGGAGGCGATTGCCTCGGCAACATGGCGTGCAACAGGCTTTGTTACAAAGTCAAGCGCATCGGCGCCCTGCGCGATTGTTTCAATCCGGACGACGGGCAGCTTATCCATCCATTCCGGATAGGACATTTTATCATTTGAGTTGTTGTCTGACAGATTGTCAGCTTTGCTGTCAGGGGTGTTTAGGGCAGAGCTGTCCTGCTGCTCCGGCGAGGTAGGATTGATCGAGCATCCGGTGAGCAATATGCAGGCGAGCAAGAGTAATCGTGTTATTCTTGGCATAGCTGTTCTCCAATTTGTTTTTGTGCTTTTATTATAGCATATTATGAAAAAAAGTGCAATGGATACAGAAAAATAAAATGAAGTGTCTTGTATACTGGTTTTAATTTGGCTCCGGGCGGGAAGAATCCGCAGCCGATCTCCTATGGCAATCAATACGCGCATCTTTATTGTTTGCATCAATGGTGCGCAGCTGAACAACAGAAAACGAATCAATAATCTATCGTAAAACAGGCGGCTGTGAGAGCAATTACGCTTTCACAGCCGCCTGTTTTGTTTCGGTGACAGAGATGATTGAAAATCCGCATTTTGTTCGCTCACGGAAGCGCGGAAAGCTGACCGCCCTGTCAGTCGGTCAGGTCAGCGGATCTGCAAAGGAATCAAAGGGTAAACAGGACATTGTTTACGATGGATTCGAGCATTTCCTGTCTGCCGCTGGTGAGCGAGTCAACGACCTCACCCTTGCTGAGTGCATAATCGCTGAGCGCCTTGAGATCGGTCTTGCCGGCGATGATATCCGCACCGATACCGGATTTCCATGATGCATAGCGGTCAGAGATGAATTTGTCGAGTCTGCCGTCAGCGATGAGCTTTCTTGCTGCGAGGAAGCCGAGTGCGAATGCATCCATGCCCGCGATGTAGGAGAGGAAGATATCGTCCTTCTCGAAACTGCCGCGGCGAGCCTTCGCATCGAAGTTGAGACCGCCGTTGGTGAAGCCGCCAGCCTTCAGGACTTCGAGCATACAGAGCGTTGTGTCATAGACATTGGTCGGGAACTGGTCGGTATCCCATCCGAGGAGCGCATCGCCCTGATTTGCGTCGATTGAGCCGAAGAAACCGTTTGTGCGGGCAACATTCAGCTCATGCTGGAAGGTGTGCATTGCAAGCGTTGCGTGGTTTGCTTCGATGTTGAGGCGGAAGTCTTTCTCCAGACCGTATTTGCGCAGGAAGCCGAGAACGGTCGCGGAATCGAAATCATACTGATGCTTGGTCGGCTCCTTCGGCTTGGGTTCGATATAGAAATCGCCTGTGAAGCCGATGCTTCTGCCGTAATCGACAGCCATGTGCATCAGGCGCGCCATATTGTCAAGTTCCAGTCCCATGTCGGTATTGAGCAGCGTCTCATAGCCCTCTCTGCCGCCCCAGAAGACATAGCCGGTACCGCCGAGTTTGACGGTCGCATCAATGGCCTTCTTAATCTGTGCTGCTGCAAAAGCGAACACATCTGCGGAGGGGGAGGTGCCTGCGCCGTGCATATAGCGCGGATGATCGAAGCACTTTGCGGTGCCCCAGAGCAGCTTTTTGCCGGTGGCCTTCTGCTTTTCAGCGAGGTAATCGACGACTGCATCCAGCTTTTCGTTGGATTCTGCGAGCGTCGGATATTCCGGCGAGAGATCGCGGTCGTGGAAGCAGTAGTAGTCGATCGAGAGCTTTTCCATGATCTCGAAAGCAGCATCGACCTTAGCGATCGCGCGCTTTGCGGGATCGTTTTCACCCCATGTCTTGTCAGCGGTACCGACACCGAACATATCCGTGCCGTCTCCGCCCATCGTGTGCCACCAGCTGAGCGCGAATTTCAGATGTTCGCGCATCGGCTTGCCGTCGATGATCTCATCGGGGTTGTAGTACTTGAACGCAAGCGGATTCGTGCTGAGCTTGCCTTCATACGGGATCTTGGGGATGTTGCTGAAAAATTCGCTCATAGTATTTTCCTCCATCATTTGAGCTGATATTTCATCGAAGCAGAAACACAGGACACACCAGTGAGCGTTTCGCTCAGTGTGTCGGGCTGACTGGTTCCTGCATACAATGTGAAGCGAGTGCCGCGGACGGCGCGGATGCCGCTGCTGTCCACGGATTCAAATGCCGACTGCGGGATCTCCAGCGAAACGGTCTGCTGCTCACCGGGTTCGAGGCTGACGCGGCGGAAGCCGCAGAGCTTCGGATAAGGGCAGGCATCGCTGCTGTCATCCTGTATATAGAACTGCACGACATCGTCTGTTGTATGATCGCCGGTGTTTGTGATATTCACGGACGCAGAGCTTCCGCTGATACGCAAATCGCTGCAAACAGTCTTTGAATAGGTCAGGCCGTAGCCGAACGGATAGAGAATATTTTCTCTGGTATAGCGGTAGGTTCTTCCCTTCATGCTGTAATCCTGAAAGTCGGGGAGCAGGTCGGCATCCTGATAGAATGTGACCGGCAGCTTACCGGACGGAGAGATGTCCCCGAACAGGATTTCCGCGAGCGCTTTGCCGCCGCTTTCGCCGGGATACCAGCAGTGCAGGATCGCATCAGCATCGCATTCGGTGTTGATCGCGCTGCCCGCTGCCGTGATAATGATCACAGGCTTGCCCTTGTTCATGATCCGTTCTGCGAGGAGCCGCTGCGGAGCAGGGAGCCGGAGGTCGATCTTGTCGCCGGACGCGAATTCATTGCCGGCATCGCCTTCCTCGCCCTCGATATCCGCTGTCAGGCCGACGCAGAGAATAATGAGGTCAGATTCTTCAGCGACCGCTTCCGCCTCAGAGAGACGGTCGTTTGCGCGGGCAAGTCCGCTGACGCGGTCTTTATAGAGGTGACAGCCTTCTGCATACAGCACTCTGCCGCCGAATGCATCCTGAATGCCTTCGAGGAATGTGATGTACCGGTCAGGCGTACCGCAGTAATTGCCTTCGAGCACTTGTCTGTTATTGGCGACCGGCCCGATGACGCCGATCGTGCTGTATTTTCTTGCTTCGAGCGGAAGAATGCCGTTGTTCTTCAGGAGAACCATTGATTTCCGTGCATATTCAAGCGCCTTTTCCTTATGCGCCGGACAGGCTGCGACGGAATAGGGGAGTGAATCGTATTCGGTGGATTCGTCCAGCAGGCCGAGCCGGATCCGTGTCCGCATAACATGGACACAGGCTTTGCGGATATCTGCTTCGGAGATCATGCCTGCTTTCAGCGCATCCATGAGATTTTCGTAGGTCGTGCCGGCATTGAGATCGCAGCCGGATTTCAGTGCCAGTGCGGTCGTTTCCAGCGCATTCAGCGTGACCTTGTGGTTTTCATGGATATCGTTCAGCGCACCGAAATCTGAAACAAAATGTCCGTTGAAGTTCCATTCGCTGAGCTTCTTCTGCAAGAAATCGCTTGCACAGGAACATTCGCCATTGACGCGGTTGTATGCGCCCATGACGATCTCAACACCGGACTGCACCAGTGCACGGAATGCAGGCAGATAGGTGTCCTCAAGATCATACGCATCGACAACGGCATCGAAGCCGTGCCGAACGGATTCCGGCCCGCTGTGAACAGCGAAATGCTTTGCGCAAGCCGCCGTGCGAAGCGTATTGCCGCTGCCCTGCAAGCCGCGGACAAATGCCTTTCCGAGTTCAGCAGTCAGGTACGGATCTTCGCCGTAGGTCTCCTGACCTCTGCCCCAGCGGGGATCGCGGAAAATATTGATATTCGGCGACCAGATCGAAAGCCCCTTGTAGATGTCGCGGTCGCCGTGCTTTGAAAAGCCGTTGAATTTCGCGCGGGCTTCTGTCGAAACGATCTCTCCCATCTTTTCGACGGCATCCGCATCGAACATCGCAGCCATTGCGATGGCCTGCGGAAACATTGTCGCTGTGCCTGCGCGGGCATCGCCGTGCAGGCCCTCATTCCACCAGTTATAGGCCGGAATGCCGAGCCGTTCGATCGCGGGGGCGTCATAAATCAGCTGTGCTGCCTGCTCCTCGACCGTCAGACGGTCAACGAGATCCTCAGCACGTTCCTGCGCGGAGCAGGAGGGATCTCTGAATTTTTCCAAGTTGTTTCCTCCGTTTATGATAGAATTTGTCATGCGCTGAGATCAGTTCTGCGGTTACTTCCTCTGAAGTCCGGTCTGCTTCGCAGAGCGCCCATGTTTCCTCAATGATTGCGGATTTTTCGGGCGCACCGGTGTGCATTTCCGGTTCTGTCCGCAGCTTTTATTCAGCTTACAGAAATCGCGGCTGATATCTTCAAACAAAACATTCCGGCTGCCACTCTATGATGTGCGGGGTGATGTCAAATGCAGCGACCAGCTGTATCCTTCTGTTTTCGAGATAGATGCATTCCTGAAATATTCGTATTCAATCTCAGAAAGCCGGCTTTCCATTTTTGCTTTTTTGCCTCTTACTTTGTATTATACCGCAACAAACGGAAAAAGGCTAGTCATATATTGCGCTCTGTGTGCTGAATCTTGCTCAATTAGAACAAAATCGGGATTTCTTCTTGGCAAATTTGGTGCTTTGTGCTGTGGCTGGAATCGGGATGGTTCCGAATTACCTGAAATACCTGCGAACGAATTGGCGAATAAGTAAGCAGATGTGCCGCCGTGCCGTCATGCCTTTTGTTGACAGCGGATACGAGCATCTCCCGACACACCGGAACAATGCATCATGGCGTTCGGAAACGCATTTACTGTGCAGGAAGGCGCTTTTTGTTCAGTGTGACAGCAGCATACTGTATGAAAAAACCGCCTGCATCTGCAAGCGGTTTTTTTCTGTGATCAGTCGATCACTGGTTGATGAAAAAGTCGAGCTTCGAGACATTGTTGCCGTCGAAGAAGATTTGCAGGCGGCCGTCTTCGGTTTGGTAGGAATAGAAACCGGGCTCCTCCGGCTCTCCGTATGCAGCCGTGACCTCAGCGATCGTGCTGCCGATTCGGATGCCCTTTCTGGTCTCAAAGTCACCGCCGGTAATTGCGATTTCACGCAGGGATTCCTTGCCGTCCTCAACATAGGAATAGAGCGTATAATCGGCATAGGTATAAACATGATCCTCACCCTTGCCGATGCAGCTGGGTGCTGTTTCCTGCCGGCAGTTGTTGTGCGCTGCAACATAGTCTGCGCAGCTTTCGCCGATCTTCAGCTCGTCCAGCAGATAAGGCTCCTCCGCAGGTGGTTCGGTGGTCTGCGGCTGCTCCTGCTGCGCAGGGGCATCGGTCACGGAAGCCTCATGATTCTCCGGATCAGCGTTGTCTGCTGCGGTTGGTTCAGCATCTGAATCCGCAGCGATTGTTGTTGCGGCGGCCTCTTTCTGCGCGGGAGCCTCTGTCGTGACATCTGTTCCTGTGCCCTCTGCTTCCGCAGTGGTTGCAGTTCCTGCATCCTCTGTCGTGGTTTCTTCAGTGATAACCGTTGCAGATGTGCCGGTCACTTCGATGATATCACTGTTGTCTTCCGTGATGGATTCTCCGCAGCCGGTCAGCATTCCGGCAGCAAGCAGTGAGACAATGATAAATCCAAAATACTTCTTCATTTCAGGATCCTTTCGTTTTTTATGCGGGTGTGTAATTATATCCGACATATGCACCGCGGTTGTCATACTGAACTTCGAGATAGCCGTGGATGAAATAATTGCCAAGGGCGATCTGATAATCCCACGAGATATCGCCGCGGTTCGTATAGGTCGGATCGTAGTTGTGCCATACGCCGTCGATCAGCACCTGGCACCAGTAATGGTCGCCGGAACCGTGATATGCGTGTACCATGCGCGTTGTATATCCTGCACGCTGGAGGAAGTAATCCAATGTTGCGGCGAGATAATAGCAGACGCCCGCGCGATTATTGATCGTATAGGTGACGAGATTGATCCATCCCGCGTTCAGAAGCTGATTGACGGGCCGCGTCGCCTCGATCATAGAGTACCAATAGTGGCTGACGCAATAGGAATAGATTCCGTTCGGGGTTTGGTTTGTATAGCCGAGCAGCGTGTCTACTGTCGCAGCAAGCTGAGTTCTTGCGATGCCGTCTGCGCCGATCTGATAGCCGTCGATCGCGGTCGAGACAGCCATTTTGCCGTCCTGGAGGAAATAGTAGGATTTGTTGTCGATATCCTGCCAGCCGGTGCGTGCGATGCCGTCAGTGTCGGCGTAATATTTTACGCCGGAGGGAGCGGTATACCAGCCGATTGCTGTCGAACCGTCCGCATCAAAGACATAGAGCTTGCCGTCTAAATTGACTGTACCGGAGGCTGCCGAGCCGTCCGAGAGCAGATAGACCTTTTTTCCGTTGATTGTCTGCCAGCCGGTCAGCGGATTGCCGTTGTCATCGAAATAGCGTTTTACACCGTCCGGTCCGACCTGACTGGTTTGCACATAACCGTCCGCGCCAAATGAATAAGCTATGCCGTCGATGATATACTGCCCGACCGCCATGGCACCGGTTTCCGGATCAAAATAGCGTTTTCCGGATGCAGTGATATCCCAGCCGGTCAGCATGGTTCCGTCATCGCGGAAGCAATAGGTCACGCCGTCGAGTGTATGCTCACCCTTCCATGCCTGTCCGGTCGCCGTATCGAAATAGTATCTGTTTCCGTTTTCGGTGAGCCATCTAGTATGGAGATAGCCGTCTTCCTCGAAAAAGTAGAGGTTTCCGGCGAGCTGTCTGAGGCCGATGTACATGACGCCGGTCTCCGGATCAAAATAGCGCATTCTGCCCTGCATGGCTGTCCAGCCGTGCCGCAGTGTGCCGTCCTCCTCGAAGTAGTATGTGGAATCGCCGATCGTTCTGAAGCCGACTGCCATTTCACCGGTCTCCGGATCATAGTACTTCTTGTCGGCGCCTTCTCCGGTCCAGCCGGCCAGCATGACACCGTCTTCTCCAAGGATGACCTTATTGCCGTCGATCGTGACCTCACCGGTCTGCATATAGCCTTCGCTGTCAAAATAATAGGTTTTGCCGTCGATCTGCTGTAAGCCTGTCAGCATTCCGCGCTCAGGATCCGCATATTGCCGCGGCATGGTATCGCTGAGCACCCAGCCGGTATAAATGGTGTGATCCGATTCGGAATAAAAGCGCCGTATGCCGTCAGAAGCAGTCTGCCAGCCTGTCAGCAGGAAGCCCTTGCTGTCAAAGAGATACGGTACGCCGCCGATGATCAGCTCGCCGTCTGCATCAGGAATAAACCAGACTCCGTCTTCGGTCTGCTGCCAGAGCGTGCGGACACCGTAACTGTCAAAGAACATTTCAGTTCCGTCATCGAGTTTGCTGTCACCAGTCAGTTTGCCGTTTTCTTTTGAGACGTAGTACATTTCGCCGCGCCATTTGATCCAGCCGAAGATTGCATCTCCGTCTGTGCTGTAGAAATAGCGTCTGGCGTTTTCCTCCTCGCCGTAGGTCTGCCAGCCGACCTTCTGTGCACCGTTCTTCGCGAATACATAAGGAATGCCGTCGATCGTCATACAGCCTGTGACCGGCTTGTCATCCTGATAATAGAATCGCTTTCCATCTTCTTCCAGCCAGCCTTCCTTCGGGAGCTGCGCATCAGCGGCAAACGCTGTGCTGCTGCCGAAATAAACGGCGCTCAGACAGGAGACAGTAAACGCTGCAAGAGAGATCCATTTTTTCATATGATACCTCACTTTATTCATTCGGATCCGCATCATGTGCGTGAACAATCCAGTTTTCTATTATACACAAATTCCGTACCATTGTCAATAGAAATGCTTTCCGCCTGCTGTTTTGCACGGAAATCTGCATGTACAGGTACAGAAATCCAAACAATGTGCAGAACGAATTTCTTGACAAGATCACGGCATCATGTTATAATAAATGCAGTTATGCTTTTTCTTTTTGTGCATCGGCGACGCGGCGGACGACATTGCCTTTTTCATCGACGATGACGGTACTTTCGAGCGTACCGACCAGACTGCGCCGGAATGCTTCACGGTATTGATTGCGGAGAAGTTCGCGCTCGGCAAGTTCGGCTTCATCAAGTCCGACTGTCTTTGCCTTATGCGCCAGCTCGTTGATGCGGTCAATCAATTTCTGATCCATTCGGATCACAACCTTTCTGATGGATTCTGTCCGGCCGCCTTTTGCAGGTGCAGCCGGAAACAACGCTATTATAACATATTCTCGAAAAAAGTGCAATGGATGCAGAAAAATAAAAGAATTTGCTTTGCTGCTGATCGTAAATATTATATAGACGGCCGGCACATCTGCTCTGTGTGGCATTGCCTATTCGTTTCAAAAATGCGGTTGATCGGAGGAATATTATGATCGCACTGGTCACAGGCGCGTCAAGGGGTATCGGCGCAGCGACGGCGCGGCGCCTTGCAGCGGACGGCTATACGGTGCTGGTGCATTATTGCAGCGCCGGTGAGAAAGCAATGCAGATCGCTGCGGAGATCGGCGGCGAGGCAATGCAGGCGGATCTCGCCGACTTTGCGCAGATTGACCGCATGGCGGAGGAAATTCTGCGCAAATACGGAAAAATTGATGCGCTTGTCAACAATGCCGGGATCGCACTGACAGGGCTTTATCAGGATATCTCCGATGCGGATGCGCTCCGGCTGATGACAGTCGATCTTGGCGGCGCGATGCATCTGACGAAGCGCATCCTGCCCGCGATGCTCCGGCAGCACAGCGGCGTGATCGTCAATGTCGCATCTGTCTGGGGTGAGACCGGCGCGGCCTGTGAGGTGCATTATTCTGCGGCAAAGGCCGGCATCATCGGATTCACAAAGGCGCTTGCTAAGGAGACTGGTCCCTCCGGCATCCGCGTGAACTGCGTTTCGCCGGGCGTGATCGACACTGATATGAACCGGATGCACGATGCCGAAACCATGCAGGTGCTTGCAGAGGAAACGCCGCTCGGCAGAATCGGCACACCGGAGGACTGTGCGGAAGCCATTGCGTTTCTCTGCTCTGCACGCGCCGGATTTCTGACCGGACAGATCATTCCCGTGAATGGAGGCTTTCTGATATGAACGAAGCAGAAAAGCGCTTTTCCGAGCAGATCGGATTTTTGATCGAAATGGACAAAATGAAAAATGTTTACCGCAGGACGCGCGTACTGCATGAAGACCGTTCCGAGAACGATGCTGAACACGCATGGCATTTGGCGATGCTGGCGATCGTTCTGCATGAGTATGCGAATGAGCCGGTTGATCTGGCAAAGGTGATGACGACCGTGCTGATCCATGATGTCGTGGAGATCGACGCGGGTGATACCTATGCCTATGATGCAGAAGGCAATGCGACAAAGGCTGAACGCGAGCGGAAGGCTGCGGAGCGTTTATACGGGCTTTTGCCGCCGGAGCAGGGTGCATATCTGCGGCAGCTCTGGGAGGAATTTGAAGCGCAGTCCACGCCGGAGGCGCGCTTTGCGAATGCGCTTGACCGTGTGCAGCCGCTGATGCTCAATTACAGCAAGCACGGTGAATCGTGGCTTTCTCACGAAACACGCCGCGAACAGGTAGAGGGACGGATGCGTCCGGTCTATGAAGGTTCGGTGCAGCTTGGCGATTTCGCGATGGAGCTGATCCGCCGCGCCGCGGAGGAAGGCTTGCTGAAATGATAGCGGCATTCTGCTGCGGGAGGGATTCGTATGAAACAACTGACAGTCGGATTGATGGCGCATGTCGATGCCGGAAAGACAACGCTTGCTGAAGCGCTGCTCTTTCGCACAGGCGAAATCCGGAAGCGCGGCAGAGTCGATCACGGCGATTCGCTGCTTGATACAAATGAAATCGAACGCAGCCGCGGCATCACCGTTTTTGCGCATCAGGCCTCGCTGACAATAGGCGAGACCGTGTTTACGCTGCTTGATACACCGGGACACGTTGACTTTTCTGCGGAGACTGAGCGCATCATGCAGGTGCTTGACTATGCAGTACTGGTCATCAGCGGGACGGACGGCGTGCAGAGCCATACACGCACACTCTGGAATCTGCTGGAGCGAAACAGCGTTCCGGTGATCCTGTTCGTCAATAAAATGGATCTCTCAGACCGTACCGAAACGGCATTGCTTCAGGAATTGCAGGGGAGGCTGTCTCCGAACTGCGTACAGTTCGATGTTCCATATGATGTATTGTGTGAACACGCCGCTGCCTGCTCCGAGCAGCTCATGACCGAATATTTTGATACAGACACACTCCCGCAGGAGATGATCTGTGAAGCTGCGGCGCAGCGGAAGATTTTTCCGGTCTGTTTCGGCTCGGCGCGTGACCTCACGGGAACCGAATCGTTGCTTTCCGTTTTGACGGAATATACCCGGGAGCCGGACCGGACAGAAGCATTCGGCGCAAGTGTAT
Organism: Oscillospiraceae bacterium; assembly: GCA_024404875.1. Classification (GTDB taxonomy): domain Bacteria; phylum Bacillota; class Clostridia; order Oscillospirales; family Ruminococcaceae; genus Firm-04. The sequence continues at coordinate 36,869 of JAKSPK010000014.1, read as the reverse complement.
TCAAGATCTCAGTCGATGCAAAGGGTAACCGTCTGACATTTCTCAAGCTGCGCGGCGGAATGCTGCACAGCCGTGACGAGATCCGCTATACCGGCCCGGATCATACGGCATATGCTGAAAAAATCACCGGGATCCGATTTTATTCCGGTGCAAAATATGTGGCTGCAGAGGAAGCGGAGCCGGGTTCTGTCTGTGCGGTGACAGGATTGTCTGCGGCCTGCGCCGGACAGGGGCTTGGCTGCTGTCAGGATGCAGATGCCGCATTTCTCACGCCGGTCATGCGCTATCGCATGATCCTGCCGGAGCAGATCTCCGCGCAGGAGGCACTTACGCAGATGAAGCAGCTCGAAGCGGAGGATCCGCAGCTTCATGTGGTGTGGGAGCCGCGTACGCGGGGGATTTATGTGCAGCTTATGGGTGCGGTGCAGCTTGAGGTGCTGACAGCGCAGATAGCGGCTCGTTTCGGCTACGATGTGACATTTGACAGCGGCAATGTCACCTATCGCGAGACGATCGCGGAGGCTGTTGAGGGCATCGGGCATTATGAACCGCTGCGGCATTATGCAGAGGTGCATCTGCTTTTGGAGCCGCTGCCGCAGGGGAGCGGGCTGCAATTCGGCACGCGCTGTCCGGAGGATACACTCGATAAAAACTGGCAGCGTCTGATCCTGACGCATTTGCAGGAGAAAACGCATATCGGTGCATTGACCGGCGCACCGATCACCGATATCAAAATCACGCTGGTCAGCGGGCGTTCGCATATCAAGCATACTGAGGGCGGAGATTTCCGGCAGGCGACTTACCGCGCCGTGCGGCAGGGGCTCCGATCGGCGGAAAGCATTCTGCTTGAACCGTATTATGATTTCACACTTGAACTGCCGGCGGAATCCGTCGGGCGGGCGATGACTGATCTTCAGCAAATGGCGGGACAGTTCGATCCGCCGGAAATGCTCGGTGATGCGGCTGTTCTGACGGGCAGTGCGCCGGTCTCGGAACTGAACGATTATGCTGCGGCGGTGCTGAGCTATACAAAAGGGCGCGGCAGTCTGACGCTCTCGGTCAGCGGCTATCGTCCTTGTCACAATGCGGAGGAAGTGATCGAACAGACCGGCTACGATGCAGACAGCGATCTCGAAAACAGCGCAGATTCGGTTTTCTGTTCGCATGGTGCAGGATATCTCGTCAACTGGCAGGAGGTGCCGCTGTATATGCATCTGCCGGCGATGCTTCCGCATCAGTATGATTTTACAGAAGAATCGGCACCGGAGCCGGCAGTTCGGAGGCCGCAGATGCAGGCGGCAGGCGAGGACGAGCTGATGGCGATCTATGAGCGCACATACGGAAAGATCAACCGTGATAAGCAGAAGGCTATGCGGCGGAACAAAACCGCCGAGCTGACCGAAGGAAACATCAGGATCCCGCCGCCGCCGGAGAAGGAATACCTGCTGGTGGATGGCTACAACATCATATTTGCATGGGATTCGCTGAAGAAGCTTGCAAAGGAAAGTCTGGAATTTGCACGTGACCGTCTGCTGCATCTTCTGCAGAATTATCAGGGCTATCGGAAATGCGAAGTCATTCTCGTATTCGATGCATACAAGGTCAAGGGGCACGGCCGCGATATTGAACAGCACGGCGCTGTCAGCGTGGTTTATACAAAAGAGGCAGAAACCGCTGATTCGTATATTGAGCGCGTTTCAAAGGAGCTGCAAAAGAAATACCGCGTCCGTGTGGCGACATCAGACGGGCCGGAGCAGCTCATTATTTTCGGGAACGGCGCAATGCGGATCTCGGCGAGAGAATTTGAAGCGGAAATGAGCGCGGTTGAGCGTGAGATCCGCGAATTGATCGGAGGGAAGATCTGATGGCGGATCTACCGGAAGGTATGGAGCTTCAGCGCGTTTACTATCACGCGGAGCGAACCGAATGCATGACCTATTTCACGATATCCGGCAAATTTGATCCGGATGAGATCTCAAAATATATGCGTCTTGCGCCGGAAAGCGTGCGGCGCATCGGGGATGTCCGCGCAAACGGCGTTCCGTATGATCTGGCCCAGTGGCGATTCGGAACGGTCACAAGTCACAGGCTTGATACGGCGAATCAGATGATGCAGACGATTGATCCGCTGCTGACAAAGGCGGATCTGCTGCGGAAGATCAAGCTGACTTATGATGCGCAGCTGACGTTGGTGGTCGTGCCGCTGGTACGCTATGATGAGCCGACACCGATGCTTGCACCGTCACCGGCGGTCATGCGCTTCTGCATGGAGACCGGCACCGAGATCAACATTGATTTGTATGTCGCTTGTCCGGATGATATGCTGTGAGCGGATTCAGCTCATGCTGCCGGATTTCTATGGCATTATTCGGGATTAGTATAAGAAACGGAGAAAAGAAATGCTGGATGCTGCATTGCTTGGAACAGGCGGCACAATGCCGATGAAAAACCGCTGGCTGACAAGCCTGATTGTGCGGCACGAGGGACAGTCCGTGCTGATCGACTGCGGCGAGGGAACGCAGATTGCGCTGAAATGTGCCGGGCGCTCTGTGCAGAAGCTTGATCTGCTCTGTATTACGCATTATCATGCGGATCATATCAGCGGACTGCCGGGGCTGCTGCTTTCAATGGGACTTGAAGGCCGCACGGAGCCGCTGACGATCTGCGGGCCTCCCGGCCTGCGCAAAACGGTTGATGGATTGCGCGTGATTGCGCCGGAGCTGCCTTTCAGGATAGAATTGATCGAGTTTTCGCACCCAGTGGAGCAGCTCTGCTTTGCCGGACTTGAGATTACTGCCTTTGCCGTGAATCACACGATGCCCTGCTGCGGCTACCGGCTGCATCTGCCGCGCGTTGGCAAATTCGACCCGGAGCGTGCAAAAGCCGCAGGGATTCCGATGCGCGTCTGGGGATTGCTGCAAAAGCAGGAATCCACAGAGTTTGAGGGTGTGACTTATTATCAGCATCAGGTGCTCGGTGCGCCGCGGCGCGGTCTGACGCTTACATATTGCACCGATACACGCCCCGTTCCCACGATTACCGAATATGCGCAGGACGCCGATCTGCTGATTCTGGAGGGGATGTATGGCGAGCCGGAAAAGCTGGCGAAGGCGCATGAGACGAAGCATATGATGTTTACGGAGGCCGCACAGATTGCGAAGGATGCCGGTGCGCATACGCTCTGGCTGACGCACTATTCGCCGTCGTTGCCGAATCCCCGGGACTATCTTCCGCTGGCACAGAACATCTTTCCGGAGACATACTGTGCACATGATGGGCAGGAGACCGAGCTGCGCTTTATTGACTGAACATATAAAATAAGGAAAACCAATATGAATACACTGAATATTCTGCCGCCTGCGCCGGTGCAGACGGCACTTTCTGTTCTGACAGATGCAGGATTTGAAGCCTGCATTGTCGGAGGCTGTGTCCGTGATGCGATGCGCGGTGCCGAGCCGCATGACTGGGACTGCACGACCAATGCGCGGCCGGAGCAGATTTGTGCCTGCTTTCACGGCTGGCATGTGATCGAGACTGGCCTGCAGCACGGTACGGTTACAGTCGTGATAGATCATATGCCGATCGAGATCACGACCTATCGCATTGATGGTGTGTATGCCGATCACCGCAGACCGGATTCCGTGACATTTACCGATTCGCTGACAGAAGATCTTGCACGGCGCGATTTTACGGTCAATGCAATGGCATATGATCCGGTGCGCGGATTGATTGATCCGTTTCACGGAGCGGACGATCTGGCAAAAGGCGTGATCCGCTGTGTCGGCAGTGCCGCAGACCGTTTCAATGAGGACGGTCTGCGCATTCTGCGTGCAATGCGGTTTGCCTCGGTGCTGGATTTTGCAGTTGAACCGTCGACCGCAGATGCTGTGCATTTGCAAAAGAGCTTGCTGAAGCACATCTCCGCCGAGCGCATTGATACGGAGCTGACAAAGCTGCTCTGCGGGATTGGTGCGGAGCGTGTGCTGACAGAATTTGCAGATGTGCTGTTCACGATTCTGCCGGAGCTGGCACCGATGCACGGTTTCAATCAGCGGAATCCGCATCATGACTATGATGTTTATACGCATACGCTGAAAGCAGTGGCGGCAGCCCCGCCGGAGCCGATTCTGCGCTGGGCGGCGCTGCTGCATGACAGCGGAAAGCCGCACACCTTTACCGTGGATGAACGCGGCGGTCATTTTTACGGCCATGCAGAGATCTCTGTCGGGATCGCGGAGCGCGCATTGAAAGCAATGAAATGCGACCGGCACCGCCTTGATCGTGTGCTGCTGCTGGTCAAGCGGCATGATACGGTTTTCAACGGGACGGAAAAGCAGATGAAGCGCATTGTACGGCAGATCGGGAATGAAGCTGCCGGGCAGCTCATTCTGCTGCACAGGGCAGATGTTTCGGCTCAGGCGGAGCAATACCGCGCAGAGCGCATTGCGGAATCGGATCGCCTGCTTGCAATGCTGCACAGTCTGGAGGAGGCTGATGCCTGCATGAGCCTGAAGCAGCTTGCTGTCAGCGGAAATGATATGATTTCGCTCGGCATTCCGCAGGGCAGAGCGATCGGTGCAGCGCTGAACCGTCTGTTGGATGCAGTTATGGATGGAAGCCTGCCGAATGAGCGAGAGGTGCTGCTGGAAGCAGCCCGCGCAGAGCATTGTCAGAAATCAGAATCATGAATCATCCGCAGACAGTCTGAGCGGCTGCCTGCGGATTTTTGCTTTTGGGGAATTGTAACGGATTTGCAGACCATTCGACAGGGTTTTCTGCTGCGATCGCAGTTTGGGATGCCGTTTGAAATAATGCTGACCATTTTGTCATTTTCATAAGTCCTGCACAGGTTTTCAATCGTCCGGGATTCCATCAGAGAATCCCCCGTTTCTATTTTCTGGGACGAAAACTGTTTCATCTCTGTGATTTCAAGCCGGAGCCTGACAATGTCCGGCGGGCGGGCTTCAAAAACAGGTCAGGATATAAAAGATGAGAAAACAGCTGGAAACCCTTGCATTTTTTACGGTAATATGGTATAATCAGCGCATACCGCATATAGTATGGCTTTGCCGAAGCGGCTGCTTTCGGCTGCGAAAATGGATCGGTGAAGCCGTTCACTAAATATAAAGGAGGAATAGATATGAATGCCTCTGACAAGTATACACGACAGTTTTTCCCTGCACCGAAGGTTTCGACAGACTGGATGCAGAAAAACTATATTGACCGCGTACCACAGTGGTGCAGTGTTGATCTGCGTGACGGAAATCAGGCGCTCGTGATCCCGATGAGTCTTGGAGAGAAGCTTGAATTCTTTGCGGAGCTTGTTCGTGTCGGATTCAAGGAGATCGAAATCGGATTTCCGGCAGCATCCGAGACGGAATATGACTTCTGCCGCACGCTGATCGAGCAGAATCTGATCCCTGATGATGTGACGATTCAGGTGCTGACGCAGTCGCGGGAGCATATCATCGAAAAGACATTTGAGGCCCTGAAGGGCTGCAAGCACGCGATCGTGCATCTTTACAATTCGACCTCTGTGGCGCAGCGCGAGCAAGTCTTCCGGATGAACCGTGAGGAGATCATCGGGATCGCAGTCAGCGGCGCGAAACTCTGCAAGGAATATCGTGAAAAATATGAGGGCGAATTCCGGTTTGAGTATTCGCCGGAGAGCTTCACCGGAACCGAACCGGAGTTTGCGCTCGAAATCTGCAATGCTGTGCTGGATATCTGGCAGCCGACTGCGGAGGATAAGGTCATCATCAATCTGCCCGTCACAGTGCAGTATTCGATGCCGCATGTCTATGCGAACCAAGTTGCATATATGAGCGAGAATCTCCGCTATCGTGAGAATGTAGTTCTGTCGCTGCATCCGCATAATGACCGCGGCTGTGCTGTTGCAGATACCGAAATGGGACTGCTGGCAGGCGCGGATCGTGTTGAGGGGACGCTTTTCGGCAACGGTGAGCGCACCGGTAATGTCGATATCATCACGCTTGCGCTGAATATGTATTCGCAGGGCGTTGATCCGAATCTCGACTTTTCCGATATCCCGACGCTGACGGAAATGTATACCCGTCTGACGAACATGGATGTAAATGATCGGCAGCCATATTCCGGAAAGCTCGTATTTGCGGCATTTTCCGGTTCTCATCAGGATGCGATCGCAAAGGGCTTGAAGTATCGTGAAGAAAAGGGCGGCGGCATCTGGAATGTGCCGTATCTGCCAATTGATCCGAGCGATCTTGGCCGCGAATACGAATCTGATGTCATTCGTATCAACAGCCAGTCCGGAAAGGGCGGCATCGGCTATATTCTCGAAACGCGCTTCGGATTCAATCTTCCGAAGAAGATGCGCGAGCGTGTCGGCTATCTCATCAAGGGCATTTCCGACCATAAGCACAAGGAGATGATGCCGGACGAGGTCTATGGAGTTTTCAAGACGCATTATGTCAATATCATTGCGCCGCTGAATATCACGGCAGCACACTTCGTTCAGCACAGCGGCATCGAAGCAACGATCGACATTGAATATCACGGCGAATTCGCCTCGGCGACGAATACCGGAAACGGCCGTCTTGATGCAGTCAGCAATGCGGTGAGATCCTATACCGGCCTTGACTTCACGATCCATACCTACACCGAGCACGCGCTGGAGATCGGTTCATCATCGCAGGCAGTCTCCTATGTGGAAATCATGTGCAGCGATGGTCTCAGCTTCTGGGGCGTTGGTATTGACAACGATATTATCACATCGTCGATCAAGGCGTTCGTCAGTGCTGTCAACAATATGCTGATTGACAAAAGCAGTGAAGAATCGTAATTTTTCCTGATTGTTTTAGAAATGGCAGTTTTTCCGTGTATGACGATGAGTTCACGACCGGAAAATAATTGACAGACGGCGCCTTTCTCGCCGTTTATTCAGATGATGATTGCGCCCGGCGGACTGATGCAGGCCGCACAGGACGGCGCAATGATGGAGGTTATTTATGCAGTATCAAATCGCATTACTGCGGGGCGATGGTATCGGCGCGGAGATCGTCGACGCGGCCGCAGCTGTTTTGGAGCGCATCGGCACACTCTATGGACATACATTCAACTGTACGCCGTATCTGATTGGCGGCTGCGCGATTGATGCAGTCGGCAAACCTTTGCCAGAGGAGACCGTTGCTGGATGTCTCGCGAGTGACAGCGTGCTGCTCGGCGCGGTCGGCGGTCCGAAATGGGACGGCCTTGCCGGGGATCAGCGGCCGGAGAGCGCATTGCTCGGCATTCGCGCCGCGCTTGGATTATACACGAATCTGCGTCCGGCGACGCTCTTTCCGGCGCTGCGCGACGCATCGCCGCTGCGGACGGATCTTGTCAGCGCAGGTTTTGATATCCTGATCGTGCGTGAGCTTACCGGTGGTATTTATTTCGGCAACCGCGGCTATCGGCAGGGAAAATACGGCGAGGAAGCGTTTGACACAGAGTCTTACAGTGTTACCGAGATCGAGCGCATCGGCAGAGCGGCCTTTGAAGCAGCTATGAAACGCAGCAAGCGCCTGACGAGTGTCGATAAGGCGAATGTGCTGGAAACCTCGCGCCTGTGGCGAAAAACGATGCATAAATTGGCGGAATCGTATCCGGAGGTTGAGTATCAGGATATGTTCGTCGATAATGCGGCGATGCAGCTTGTCCGGAATCCGCAGCAGTTTGATGTCATTGTGACAACGAATATGTTTGGTGATATCTTGTCCGATGAAGCGTCTCAGCTCACCGGTTCAATCGGTATGCTTGCTTCGGCATCACTCGGCGACGGCACACGCGGAATGTATGAACCGATTCATGGATCAGCACCGGATATCGCGGGACAGAATAAGGCGAATCCGATTGCAGAAATCCTGTCAGTTGCCATGATGCTGCGGTATTCGTTCGGACTTGAGGCGGAAGCACGGTCCATTGAAAATGCCGTTGACCGCGTTCTCGCAGCAGGGTGCCGCACGGCGGATCTGCTCGGCGGACAGAGCGGATCGGCGCTTTCCTGTTCGGAAATGGCGCAGAAGATCCTTGATGCCGTAGTGCGTGAATAAACAAAACCGCCAGCTGGGAAAGAAATCATTGATTCAATCCCGCCTGACGGCGTAGCAAGCAATTTGCTGCTTTTATGCTATTGTGAATAAGAAAGCTCCTTGCTGAGCCCTTGTTTCGTGTTGCGAAACTGCGTTGGCTCAGCAGGGAGCTTCGTTTTTGTCTGACGAAAAACCTGACTGCGTATTAACACCGCCGCTTTGTTCATCCGTTTCTTTGCCGGAACTGCTTGGAACGATTCACCGCAGTGTCGGCGCTGCCGGTAATCGCGACGCAGACGATTGCCTCGTTATAGGTCGTACGTGTCAATCAGGTGGATGCTGCTGCGGAGCCGGAAGGAATCAGCCGCAGTGCACCGGTCGGACATGCCGCGGCGCATTTTCCGCATGTCGCGCAGATGCGTATTGTATCCGGCGAACGGAATTCCGGCTTGACTGTCGTCGGGAATCCGCGTCCGACCAGACCGAGAATGCCTTGCCCTGCGACCTCATCGCAGACGCGCACGCAGAGTCCGCAGAGGATGCATTTGCCGTTGTCGCGCTCAATGACTTCAAGCCGCTGCTCTTTTTCATGCTGATTGTGCACACCGTCAAAGCGTTCCGGATGGATTTCCTGCTGCTGTGCATAGCGGATCAGCTTGCAGTCGTAATAATCGTGACAGCCGCATTCCAGACAGCGCTTTGCTTCGGTAATCGCAGTTTCATCGGAGAATCCGAGATTGACCGGCGCAAAATCCGTCCGCCGCTCCTCGGCCGGTCTGACCGGCATCTGACAGCGCGGCTTCTTTTCACGGTCAGCGAGATCTGCCGCTGTGACATTTTTCTTCGAGTGGAACGGAGCACGATATGGCCGGATCTCGCCGCGCAGTGCCGAATCAACTACAGCGGCACATTTTCCGCCTTCGCTGATCGCCTCGATCGCGATAGATGCTCCTCGGTTCGTTGCGTCGCCGACCGCATAAACATTATCAAGATTCGTCAGGAATGTCGCGCTGTCCGCTTCGATCGTTCCTTTCTTCGTCAGCGAAACGCCGTCAAGTCCGGCGGGATCGAGCCGCTGACCGATCGCCATAATTACAAGATCGACATCGAGCGTTTCAAATTTGCCTTCGACCGGAACAGGTAAGCGTCTGCCGGAAGCGTCCGGCTCGCCCAGCTCCATAACCTGCAAACAGATCTGCTTCACCTTGCCGTTTTCGCCGATGATCTTTGCGGGATTCGTCAGGAATTTATAGGTAACACCTTCTTCGATGGACTCCTCGATTTCAACGGCATCTGCGGGCATTTCGCTGCGTGTTCTGCGGTAGATGACATAAACGGTTTCCGCGCCGCAGCGGACAGCTGTCCGGCAGGCATCCATTGCAGTGTTGCCGCCGCCGCAGACTGCGACGCGTTTGCCTTTGAGATCGGGAACAGCGCCCTCGCCGGAGCTGATATCATGCAGGAAGCCGATGCCGCCGGCTACACCCTCCAGCTCTTCGCCGGGGACGCGCATCGCAATGCTGCTCCATGCGCCGACTGCGAGAATTACAGCATCATATTCGCTGCGGAGCTGATCGAGTGTGAAATCCTTGCCGAGCCGCATATTGTTCCGCATTTCGATGCCGAGTGCTGCGATCTCCGCGATTTCTCTGTCAAGCAGATTCTTCGGCAGACGATAGGCGGGGATGCCGTAGCGCAGCATACCGCCCATTTTTTCAGCCGCATCGAAAATCGTGACCTGATGCCCCTTGCGGCGCAGATCGAATGCTGCGGTCAGTCCGGCGGGGCCGCCGCCGATGACCGCGATACGCTTTCCGGTTTCCGGTGCGCAGGCGGGACGGTAGGTATCTGCTTCAAGATCGCGGTCGGCGGCGTGTGCTTTGAGAAATGCGATCGAGATCGGTGATTCAACCAGACCTCTGCGGCAGTTCTGCTCGCAGGGATGCGGGCACACTCTGCCGATCGAAGCAGGGATCGGGATCTTCTCCTTGATGATCTGCACAGCGCCGTGAAAATCGCCCTCTGCGATCTTTTTGACATAGCCTTGGCAGTCGGTACCGGCGGGGCAGTTGAGCTGACACGGGCCGCGGCAGTCGCCGGTATGGTCACTCATCAGCAGTTCCAGCGCGATTTTGCGTGACTGATTCACGCGTTCGGTATCAAAGCGGATGACATAGCCATCCATAACTTTTGCGGAGCAGGCGCGGAGCAGCTTTGGAAGCGCCCGGCCTCTTCCGTCGTCGAGAACTTCAACTGCGCAGAGTCCGCACGCGCCGTAGACTCGCACACTCTCATCATTGCAGAGATTCGGGATCTCGATGCCGTTCAGCTTTGCAGCCTGTAGGATCGAAGCGCCCTCCTCGCAGACGCAGGGTATGCCGTTTATGGTGAAATGTATTTGATTCATGGTTCTCAGAAAACCTCACATATCCTTACAGAATTCCATTATCCTAACAATAATCAGATGATCCTTCGGATCTATATGTAATACCGCACAGAGCTGGTGGTGTGGTACAGATGTGCAGGCAGATTCTATCGTCCTCCGACAGGTCAGGTGACGCTGACTGCGCCGAATTTACAGACGCTCATGCACTGGCTGCATTTGATGCAGACCCGTGTATTGATCTCATGCGGCTCCTTGACTGCACCGGAGATCGCCGTGACAGGACATTTCCGAGCACAGGCTGTACAGCCCTTGCATTTCTGTGGATCGATCTTGTAGAGCAGCAGATCCGTACAGGTATGTGCGGGACAGCGATGCTCGCGGATATGTGCTTCAAATTCGTCACGGAAATAGCGCAGCGTGGACAACACCGGATTCGGCGCTGTCTGGCCGAGTCCGCAGAGTGCGCCGTCACGGACTGCATTGCACAGCTCCTCCAGCAGTTCGATATCGCCCTCTTTGCCCTTGCCCTCGACAATGCGTGTGAGGATTTCCTGCAGGCGCTTCGTACCGATGCGGCAGTGAACGCATTTTCCGCAGGATTCCTTCGCAGTAAAATCGAGGAAGAATTTCGCCATATTGACCATGCAGGTCGAATCGTCCATGACAACCATGCCGCCGCTGCCCATGATCGCGCCGGTCGCGGCGAGCTTTTTGTAGTCGATCACGGTATCGAGCAGCGATTCCGGAATGCAGCCGCCGGAGGGGCCGCCCATTTGCACGGCCTTGAATGTTCCGCCGTCTCGGATGCCGCCGCCGATATCAAAAATGACCTCCCGCAGCGTCATGCCCATCGGGATCTCCACAAGACCGCCGCGTCGGATTTTGCCGGTCAGTGCAAAGACTTTTGTGCCCTTGGAATCCTCAGTGCCCATTGCGGCAAAGGCCTCGCCGCCGTTCGTAATGATCCATGCCACATTCGCATAGGTCTCGACATTGTTGATATTAGAGGGCTTCTGCCAGTAGCCGGCCTGCGCCGGGAACGGCGGCTTCAGACGCGGCATTCCGCGCTGTCCTTCCAGTGATTCGATCAGCGCAGTCTCCTCGCCGCAGACAAATGCACCCGCGCCTGCCTTGATGCGGAATTCACAGGAGAACGCCGAGCCGAGGATATTCTGTCCGATGAATCCGGCTTCCCGTGCCTGTGCGATCGCCAGTTCCAGGCGCTTGATCGCCAGCGGATACTCCGCACGGACATAGACGATTGCCTCCTGCGCACCAATCGCATATGCACCGATCAGCATGCCCTCGATCAGCGTATGCGGATCGGATTCGATCACGGCTCTGTCCATGAATGCACCGGGATCGCCCTCGTCCGCATTGCAGATCAGATATTTTTCATCGCCTGCCGATTGTCTTGCGGCATTCCATTTGAACCATGTCGGGAAGCCCGCGCCGCCGCGTCCGGCAAGACCTGATACCTTGATGCATTCGATGACTTCTTCGGGCGTCATGCCGTTTTCCTGCGAAAGAATGCGTGTAATGGCAGAATATCCGCCTGCTGCCTTTGCGCTCTCAATGGACTCCGGATCAATAATGCCGCAGTTGCGGAGCGCGATGCGGGTTTGCTTGGTGAGGAAGCTGCTGTCATCCTCGGAGATGCGCAGCGATGCGAGTGCGGCGTGATCGCCGGATTGCACGGCTTCCGCAATGATTTTTGTATGCTGTGGTTCGACATGAACAAGCCTTTCGGTCAGTCTGCCGTTTTCATAGATATCGACGATCGGCTCCAGCCAGCACATACCGATACAGCCGACTGTATCGAGAGAAATATCGGAATCGGAAAGCGCCTGCGCCAGACTGTCATATACCTTTTGTGCGCCGGCCGCGATGCCGCAGCTTCCCTTTCCGACAGCGATCCGGATGCTCATTGTGCCGCCTCCTTCTTCTGGATATCCTTGAGAATCTCAAGCACCTTTGCAGGTGTGAGAGAACCGTAGGTATCCTCGTTGATCATCATGACGGGCGAGAGGGAACAGCATCCCAGACAGGCTGCAATGCTGAACGAAAACAGCCCGTCAGCGGTTGTGCCGCCGTTCTCAACCTGCAAATATTCCTGTACGGCTGCTGCAATGCGTGCACTGCCGTTGACATGACAGGCGGTGCCGTCACAGAGTGTGATGAGATATTTGCCGATTGGCTGAAAGCGGAATTGTGTATAGAATGTTGCAGTACCGAGCACACGCGCCGGTGTGCTGCCGGTCTGTTCGGCGATGTGATACAGCACATCGGTCGGCAGATAACCGTAAATTTCTTGTGCCTGCTGCAAAATTGTAATAAGGCTGCCCTTGACGGACGCATATTTTTGCAGAACAGGCTGAAGCAGTGAGAGATTGCTCTGCTGCTGCTGACATGGACATTTCATCCTGAATGCTCCTTCTTCCGCAGTACGGGTGCGGACGATTTGTTCATACAAGCGGATGCCGCTGAACGGCAAACGTGCTATAAAGTATATTATAACACGGTTTTCATAAAAATGCAACGCTTTTCGTGCGAAAAGTAAGTCGTGATACCGAATTGCGACGAAAATTCAGGCGGAATCCGACGCGAAACCAGTTGTTTCTTAAATTTTCCGCAAAAAATTCAAAAAAGCTATTCCATTTTTGCGGAATATCTGTTATAATATATAGTAATCGTGTCCGAACGGACTACGGATCATAATTGCAGGAGATGGAACTATGCGGAAACGAATCATATCATTTCTTTGTGCTGCGGTCACGAGCGCGGCGGTTTTGATCGGTCAGCTCGTCCCGATGAAAGCAGAGGCGCTGCTATTTACGCCGAGCACCACGATCCAGAGTGAATCTGCCGTGCTGATGAATCTTGATATCGGACAGATCGTCTATGAAAAAAGCGCTGATCTGAAGCAGATGCCCGGTCAGCTCGTTCAGATTATGACGGCGGTGATCGTACTGGAAAACTGCCCCGATCTGACAGCGGTTAATATCACGGCAGGCGAGGAGATGTACGATATCTTCAAAAAAGATGAGTATCCGGAGGATCTTCGCTATGCAAATATTGAAGCGGGCGATACGCTGACGGCCGAAGAGCTGATGTATGCAATGATGCTGACATCCTCTGTTGAAGCGGCCTATATGCTCGCGGAGCATTTCGGCGGTACACAGGATCACTTCGCCGACCTGATGAACGAAAAGGCCGCTGAGCTGGAAATGACAAATACGCGCTACCTCAACGGTACCGGTCTTTACAGTGCGCGGCAGCTCACATCGGCGAGAGATACGACAAAGCTGCTCGCCTATGCGATGACCGTTCCGCGTTTTGAGAATATCGCCTGCGCAAACGGCTTTACCGCGACCAGCAAACCTTCGTCAGAACGGGCAGAGGACGCTTGGATCTGGAAGCACTCTAATCTCATGATGGATGAATCCGATGAATACTACTGCAACGGTGTCCGCGGCATCAAGACCGGCAACTCACAGGAGGGCGGCAGATGTCTCGCCTGCAAGGGATCGCGTGACGGCAACAATTATCTCGTTGTCACATTGAATGCCCCGATAGAGGATCCGGAAGGAAACCGTCATTTCTATCATCTGGATGATGCGCGGAACATTCTTGAATGGGCGTTTGTGCATCTTTCCTTTACAGATATCCTCAGTGAGAATATGCAGCTTGGTGAGGTGCGTGTGCGGAATGCGGACGAAGTAGACTATGTGCTGGTGCGGCCGACATCCGGTTATTCCTGTATCTGGTGTGATACTATGGATATCAACAGTGTGCAGCGGATCAGCGACTGGGAGGACGAGGTAGAAGCGCCGGTCAAGGAGGGTGACAAGCTCGGCAAGGTCATGCTGAAATACTCCGGTGAGACGCTGGCTGAGATCGATGTGGTTGCATCCTCGGATGTCGGACGGTCGTTCTGGAAATACAATCTCAGCGAAATCCCCGGCTTCTTCCGCTCCAAGTATCTCAAGGCTACATGGGTGCTGGGCATTATCCTTTCTGTTCTCTATATCGGCGCGTGTGTGTACTTCACGATCCGGTATCATGAAGACAGAAAGCGCCGCGCAGCAGCCCGCGCCGGTCATCTGAACAGTCAGAAGAAATAATCCGTATTCAAAACAGCCCCGAAAGCGGAGATCATCCGCCTTCGGGGCTTTTGTTATGATATGCTTTCGAGCAGGATGCGGAGATCCATACCGTCGAGGATTCCGTCTGCGTTGCAGTCTGCCAGCGCGATTGCTGCATCGGAGAGCTGCATTCCGGGGCACTCATTGATCCAGCGTGTGATTGTCAGGATGTCATCCATACTCAGTATGCCGTCGCCGGATACATCGCCGGTGCAGCCGGTCAGCGGATCAACCGCCGCAAAGCAGAGTCCATGTTCCAGGCAGAACTGCTCTACAGCGCCGCCGGTCTCGCCGAATATCGTATGCGTTCCGGCAAGCGTACTGCAAAGCAAGGAGCTGATGCCGCCGAATGAGTATTCTGTGCCGTCAGCAGGATCCGTGAAAACCTCCGGGATGAAAATGCCGGTCATTTCGGCTTCCAGCGCCGTGACAACGGCATCCGATCCGCGGAACTCACAGAGGAGCCCGTCAGCACTGAATTGTTTTGAAGCACCGGGCACATCACTTTGTACGCCGATCTGATAATACTCAAATTCATCAACGGGGCTGAAAATATTCGTGATACAGAGAATGCGGAGTGTCTCCCCAGCGTGCAGCGAGATCTGCTTGGTATCATCGGTGCGGGAACCGTCCGGAAGATAGACATAAGCAGTCATCGCTTCATACAGATCGGGAAGAATGAGCGAATAGCTGCCGTCCGCCGGCGCTGTGAATGAAAAGATACGCTGCGCGCCGCTTCTGCCGCGGATGATATGCCGGAGCTCATTGCAGTGGAGTGCTGTCTCGGAATCGGCAGCTTCTGCATCGATCAGCGGATCATTGATATGCGCCGGACTGACTTCATATGCCCAGACCAGCTCACCGGAATAAAGACCGAGGCCGGTGAACTGAAGAAAGCCGGTGCCTGCGGTATCGCCGGCGAGATCGGATCGAAGCAGATAATCCGTTCCTTCGGTGAGCAGTGTTTCACCGTCGTAAACTGCGTATTTCGGCAGCTGACCGTTTCGAAGTTCACCGATCTGCACATCGCATCTGTTGAGCAGACGGTAATCTTCGAGAACCGTGAGGTCGGCCGTTCCAGTCATGGAAGAACTATACAAGCGGACACAAATCCGATATGTTTGATGCGGAACGGTTTCGATCTCTGCCGACTTCCGGCCCGCTCCGTACAGCTCGCAGACCGATCTGCCGCTGCTGTCGAATACTGTAACAACGCTGTCGCAGAAGTTTGATTTGCTGATGAAGCAGCGGTCAGTCTGCGGTGTCCAGTCCTTGCAGACAGCGCTTCCGGGTTCGGTGATGTCAAAGGCGTATGTTCCTGCGGTCAATGTGCCGCTGCTCTGCGCCGGCAGAATGAAAAATTCAGCAGATGCGCTTCCGCAGTACCGGCCGATGCCCTCAATCATCAATTCGTGCCGGCCGCATCCGGTCAGATCGGAGTATGTCCAGACGACATAGTCAATATCTTCATGAAGAAGTTTTCCGTGATCTGAAACCGTCAGCGGCGGACAGACCAGTGCGCCGGTATATTGCACATTGCTCACCGAGATATCAGTTTCGGAGATCATCGTTTTCTCTCCGGCGAGTGTGACAACTCGGCTGTACAGCGGATCAGTATCCGGTTCATCGGCAATGCGCAGCACATATTGTCCGCTTTCCACATTTACCGGTTCTTCATCGGAGATCTGAAAGCTGCTGAGCGGATTGCTGAGATCAGTCAGCCAGCCGGAAACAGCATCGCCGTCCGCAGCAAGGAGCTTCAGATCGCGGCTTTGGAACAGACGGAAAAAGTACTGATTCCGGCTATGCGCAAACGGGACATTTATTTCAATCTCGGCATCGGTCGGTGCGCCGTTTTCCGTAACGCGGCTGCTTTCCAGTACCGTATGAAGCATTACCGCTGCATAGCCGGTATAGTTTCCGATGCCCTCAGCCAGCAGACAAAGATCCTTCACCTTTGCACAGGGGATCGTCTGCGTGACATAATCAATGCCTTCTTTCAGCAGACTGCCGTCCTTTGCCGTGACAGTGAGCGGCGGAAGTGCAGTGCCGGTCAGCTCGGAAGATTCCGTTTTGATGCTCATATCGCTGAGCAGCTGCTTCTGATCGAGGATGATAAAGCCATAGCTGATATATGCTGCATTCCGCGGATTGCGGTTGCTGATCTGAATGCAGTACTTTGTTCCTGCGTACAGCTGTACCTCCAGCCCTGCGAACGAATTGCCGCCGAAGCTGTCGTTTGAGCCGAGAAAAATGCCGTTTTCGTCTGTGATGCGCAGCAGGGTGTCAACGGAGGTGTCCTGATCTGTATCATAATAATTCGTCAAAGCTGCGCTATGATAAACCGCCGGAGAAGCAAATGTCCGAATCGTATAGCTCCCGCTGTGCTTCGGTGTGAACAGGCAGGTGCAGAAGTCATTATCCTCCGGCAGTCCGGTCACAGTATAGGGGATATCCGTTTCGGCGCGGAAAGCAATCGGGAGCGCAGCAGTCAGGCAGCCGGCGTAGTCGCCTGTGCCTGTCGCACAGATCACTGCTGCTGCATCCCCGTCACGATATACAGAGCTGACCGTGAAATCCTTGCCGTATTCCGGGTGTGTTCCGTCCGGCAGCGTGAGGCGGCAAGGAGGTGTCGGATCGTCGCTGTCGGTCAGGTAGTAATCGGTTTCGGGGATCAGTACGCCGCCTGAGATCGAGCGTGCATTGCGGATCAGCAGCTCCGCATCACCGTCACATTGAGAAACGGTGATATAGAGTAAGCCATTTGCTTTCAGCAGATATTCAGCGGCGGCCGGGTATTCTGCAGGGGAAGGCGGAAGCAGCTCGCCGTTGATCCGGACGACGGCGGTGCCATTCGCCGGAGCGGAAAACATGACGCTGTAGTATCCGTCCGTATCTGCACGGAACATATAAGCATTGAGAGCCGAATCTGCGTAGATCGTTTCGGGGATATCGGCGGAAAGCGGCTGACTGATATATTGCGTAAGCAGCAGATAATCCGTCACATCGCCGCGGCTGACGGCAACCGCCGCCATTTCGCCCGGTGCGGTATTGCTTAAATAAAATACATCGTAATCCGAACCGGCATTCAGCTTGCGGCTGCCGTCATAAAGAGCAAGCTCCGGCGTAACCGGGTTACCGTCAAAGACAAACAGCTCTTCCTCGGTTGTCATGTCATCCGGCAGAAGGAAAGCACCGGAAACATTTTCAAAGGGCGATACAGAGCCGTCTGCAGGCTGAATGCAGAGTGTATAGCGGTCATAGGCCGCGATTGAACCGAGGCTGATATGATATGCTGCGCCTGCTGTCAGGCTTGCACGCATAACATTGCCGCCGGTCGCTGCCAGCGGGATATCGCTGCCGTTATCCGAAAAAATATGGATCTCCGGCAGCATCCAGAATTCCGGATCGTATATGCCGGAAGCAAGCGCCTGATTTATCAGTGGTTCACGGATTCCGCAGAGGAACTCGTATTCAGCCGTTTCAGGCGGAATAAACAGATAGCTGGCCGTTCTTGCATTGCTGCTCACGTTCTGCACACTGCCGCATTCGATCTGACCGGAGATCGGATAGACTGCTGCGGAATAATGTGTGATACGGGCATCGAAAAAGCTGCCGGTCAGAATAAAACAGAGGTCTATGCGATCCGGTTCGAGCATCCTGCTGTAAATAATGTAATCTGTGTCAGGGACAAGTCGGATGATATCGTCCGCAGCAGATTCGGCAGTCAGTGTGCTGTATGTGATGTCAGGCGCATTTTCGCCGTTGTAATTCGGATCGAATGATACTGCACTGAACGGGTCAAATGCGTAATCTGAAAGATCCTCACAGCTTCGGGGTGCAGTCTGTGAAATGCGCAGCAGAGAGATGTCCGGATCAATGTCTGCAAAGCGCGGCAGATCCTGGATGATGTGGTAGGAAACGCCCGCTTTCAGTGTGACTGGAACGATTGCTTCATTCGCATTATTGATAATACTGCCGACGGTCATGCTGTCTCCGCTGATGATCTTCGGCGGAGCAGCATCCGGCACGATATCGGAGACTGTGACATAATAGCTGCCGTCATATACCGGAATATACTCCAGAACGGTGCGCAGCTCGTTTTGAGCAGGATCGGATTTCGCGGCGATTATCGCCCAGTCGATAACGGCACATTCGTCGCTGAGCAGAGAAAGCTGTTCAGCCGGCATGAGTGTGAGTGTGAGGTCGGTCTCGGAAATGCGTTTGCTTTCCTGATACATCGCGGCGCGGAAGCAGAATGTTCCTGCGCGGCTTGTGTCCGGCTGATAGGTTTCTGCATCGGCACCGGCGATCTCCGTTTCTTTTTCGTCCGTGACGGTGAACCATTTCAGAGTGACCGGTTCGGTGCTGACTGAATGAACCCGCAGTGTGACTGTATCAAATTGACTTGCTGTAATTGCATCTCCGTCCGCCGGATAGACGGCCGGAAGCGTGAGATAGGTCAGGCCGTTCGCTTCCGCATAATCGCGCAGCAGGGAATCCGCAGGACCGCCTGTGACCGGCAGCAGTGATTCGTCATCGGCATATTCGTAAAAGATCGGATTACCCGCCAGACTGCGCAGTGCATCGCCGACGAAGATTCCGTCTGTACAGCGGATCAGGGCGGCATCGCTGATCTCCTCGGCACCGGCCAGAAGGATTGGCCCCTGCAGTTCGTCGAACATTTCCGAGGTGATCTGACGAAGCAGCGGGAAAGTGTAATTCGGTGCGGATGAATGATCAAGCGCACCGGTGCCGCATTCGGTCAGGCTGTCGAAATTAACAGGAGTATCGAAGATCAGACCGTCAAGTGCGTGATTACCGAGCTTGGTGATGCGGGAAAGATCTATGTCCAGGCTGAGTGCAGGCTTATCAAGATTGGCCAGCGCTTCCGTTCCGATCTCAGTCACGCCGTGTGCGGAGAGCGATTCCAGCGGCGTATTGTTCAGCACACGCGCCGGCAGGACTGTCTGCGATTCCGGCAGTGTCAGCGATAAGATCGAAGAATGCGCGAATGCCGCATCGCCGAGCGACCGCAGAACTGGCAGCGCGACCGTATTGATGCCTTTGCAGTTTTCGAATGCATGGGCGCCGATCTCTGCGACAGTTTCCCACGCAAACGGCAGTTTGTTGAGCCGGTTGCACTGTGCAAATGCATAATCGGGAATACTTCGGAGACTGATATCATCGGAGCAGCTCAGCGTTCGTAGTTTTTCGCATCGGAAAAATGCCAGTGCGCCGAGTGAATCCAGTGCGCCCAGATTTGCGGTTTCGAGTGCAGAATCCATAAAAGCCTGACAGCCGACGGCGGTCACGCCATTCGCGGTGAGCGTTTTGAGATCGGATGCATAAAATGCCCGATCGCCTATGCTTGTGACCGAATCTGGCAGGGTGATCTCCGTAATACGAGAATTCGCAAAGGCATCGTCACCGATCGCGTTCAGCGAACCGTCCGGAAAATCCGCAGAAAGATCGAGCTTGGTTCTGACACCGGTATAGCCGTTCAGAACGCCGTCCGAAACGAGATACGGTGATATCACATCTGCATTTTCGATGCAGTAAGCCTGCCGGACAGTGCGGCTTGGGCGGCCATCTGAGAATGCAGCTGCACGCACGATTGCTGATGCTTCCAGCATGAATGGCTCCTCATACAGAATGCCGGTTTCCGGAGTCGGCTCGGAATCATCCAGCGTATAATAAACCTCCGTATCTGCGGGCGCGTTGATTGTGACAGTAAACGGATTTGTCTGATTGACAACAGCGGGCAGGATCGCCGGCGGCGGCACGAAAGTGACGGAGAACCGAAACGCCGACAGGTCAACCATGCCCCAGCCATAGAATTCGTCAAAGCCGGATTCGCCGAGATCGAGTGCGTTTGCTTTCAGCAGCGTGTAGATTTCCGCGCTGGTCAGCCCGGGATCATAGGAGCGCAGATCGGCATATGCCGCCGCCGCAAAGGGTGCTGCCATGCTGGTGCCGCTCATCATTTCAACCGCATTGTCCGGCGCTGCGACTGCACTGTGTATGCGGGATCCGGGCGCGCAGAAATCGACATTGCTGCCGAAATCGCTGTAATACGCCAGCTCATACTTTGTCTGACCGCTGACAGTATCATAATTTTGGGAGAGCGCTGAGATCGTAACACAGGAATCAAAACCGGTCAGTGCGCCGTAACCGGTATCGCGTGATTCGTTTCCGGCAGAAACAATGACCGGGATATCCGCTGCATCCGCAGCTTGAACGGCTTCCTTTGTCAGCCAGTTCATGCCTTCGCCGCCGAGACTCATACTGATGATATCGGACTTCTGCTCGACTGCATACATCATCGCACAATAGATATTCGTATCCGTGGCATAGCCCGAATCGGCGAGTGCCTTGATCGGCAGGATTTTAACATTCTCCGGCGTAGATTGAACTATGATACCTGAACAGTGTGTGCCGTGGCTGTGTCCGTCGGTGAAATCGTCGGTTCCGGCGAAACTGATACCGCCCTCAGCGATGCGGCCTGTGAACCATTCGTGATCGGTATAGAGTCCAGTGTCTATGACCGCGACTTTGATCTCAGGGAGGAAATCGCGTTCTGCTTTGAGCCATTCTGTAAATTGATCGGCACCGATCGCGGTCCGTCCCCATGAATACCGGTTGATGTCATAGTCCTCTGATGCTGCGCCGATATAGACGATACCGTCCGGAGAGATTTCGCGGATGCGGCTGTCGCTTTGCAGGCGGCGATAGGCTGCATAGGTCTCGGCAGGCGAATCGTAGCAGAGAATGCGGATATCGCCGTTCACGAGCTGCTGCGGTGCTTCGATTTCGGCATCGGAACGGGCGATCAGTCTGCATGACTGAAACGGCGAGCGAATCACGCTGCCGCTTTCCGTTTCCTCAATCTCGCAGCCGAATGCTTCTGCGCACTCGCTGAGCGGGACAAATGATTTTTCCGGCTGTCCGGCAACTGCGCCGCGAACACAGACCGTTCCGCCGGACACACGGAAGTCTCCGAATGCACTGCCGACCGGTCTGCCGTCGCAGTAAAGCTGCTGCTCCTCTGCATTATAGCGTAATGAAGAAAACGGTGCTTCCGGCTGCGGGAGTGCAGCGGTCTGATGCATGAAGCGACTGAGGGAGCGTGTGTGCAGGCTGCTGGCCGGCAGCACCGGAAATGCCCTGAGCGAGGCGGCAGACAGTATGCCTGCGGCGGTCAGGAGTGCACTGGCTTTGCTGATTATTTTCATGAGAACCTCCGTATTTACTGCTGTCTGAACCTGTATTGAAAGGTATAATACAATTATATCATGCGACCGTTTGGGATTGGTGAACAAATTATGAAGTCTTGGCGCCGCAGATTTGTCATTGCTTTTTGGAGATACAACTTGACAAATTACGGCGATCATGTTATAACTGTATCTATGAGACGAAGCAACCAACATTTTTCGATGCTGCAGATTTGTACCAGGATCTGCTGCAAATCGGAATCAATCAAAGACAGGGAGGAAATCGCAAATGGATCGGATCAGAAAGCTGGCAGCCGGCATCTGCGCGGCGGTGATGCTCAGTACGGCAATGCCGCTGACAGCATTTGCCAAAAACGATGATGCTTACAAAACGCCGTCCGGTTTGGAATTTGACAAGGTCGGGGAGGCAATCGAGGAATACGCCGAGAAAAATAAAAGCGAATACACGGCGTTTTCAGCTGCGGTCGTGAGTGATGAGGAGGTGCTGTATTCCGGCGCCTTCGGCGAGATCGACCGCGATGCCGGAACGCCTGCGGATGCAGATACCTGCTATGAATGGGGCAGCATCTCGAAAACAATGGTCTGGGTGAGCGTGATGCAGCTCTGGGAGCAGGGTAAGATCGACCTGAATGAGGATGTGCGCACCTATCTGCCGGATCATTTTTTCGGGCATCTGAAATATGATGACAAGATCACGATGCTGGATCTGATGAACCATGAAGGCGGATGGGGCGAGACTTTCTGGTCGATCCAGACTGATGATGAAAACGCGGTCAAGCCGCTGGAGCAGGCACTCAAAGCATCGGAGCCTGCGCAGAATACCCGTCCCGGCGCAGTCAGCAGCTATAGTAACTGGGGCGCGGCACTTGCTGCATATATCGTGGAACGCATCAGCGGCGAAACGTTTTCGGATTATGCACACAAGCATATCATGGAGCCGCTTGGCATGGAACAGACTGCGATCTGTCCTGCGCATGATGACAACGAATGGGTGAAAACACAGCGTGAAAAGGTGAAATGTGCCGCGCAGGCGATGCCCGGCGTCTGGACAGAGGCCGGAAGCCAGTTGACATACATTCAGCTTTATCCGGCGGGCGCTGTGACCGGCACGATCGGCGATATGGCGAAATATGCGCAGAGCTTTGTACAGGATCCATGCCCGCTCTTTGAAAAGCCTGAGACGCTTGCTGAAATGCTTAAGCCGAGTTCGACGCTTGGTGATACAGAATATCCGGGCTTCTGCCACGGTCTGATGCCGCATCTTTACGGCGATCGGATATATTACGGACACAGCGGCGGTACCAATGGCTTTACCTCTGATTTGCTGTTTGATGTGGAGAGCGGCACGGCAGCTGTTGTTATGATGATCGGCTCCGGCGAGCCGGTCTCAAAGATTCCGGAGATCGTATTCGGTAATGCGAGTGTTCCGGAGTACGAAGCAAAAGCGCCGCTGACCGGCGATTATTCCGGCATATACTTCATGCTCCGCGGCACACTGCACGGTCCGCTCAAATTAATCTACAGTGTGCTCGGAACGACACCGTTTATCAAAGACGGAGATAAGTATTCCGCGCTCGGTATTGCGGCAATCACGCCGCTCGGAGACGGTGTCGGTGTCCTGGAACAGCAGGGCATCAGAATGCTCACTGCGCTTTCTGAGCAGGACGGCGAAAAGTTCATCAATATTGGCGGCGTGCAGAGTTACCATACCGATAGCTGGATGCTGATCGGCCTTGTCTGTCTGGTTCTGTATATTATTATCATGATAATAGGTTTTCTGTTGCTGTTCATCAAGCTGATCCAGCGCATTACAAAGAGTCGTAAAAAATATGTCGGCATGGGACTTATCACAATCTCGCAGATCCTTCGGCCGGTCGCGCTCGCACTTCCTGTCCTGTGTATGCTGCTGTTTTATTCGTATCAGTACGGTTTGTCAAGATTGCAGGGCTATCTGCTCTGCGGCGCGGAGTTCGTCATTATGCTGGTCTTCGCGGCGGCAGCTATTCGGTCGCTGACGGCAATATTTAATCAGGCGCGCGGTGAAGCAGGCGTATTCAAGTACAGTATCAGCTTCCTCACAAATGCATTTTGTGTCTTCACGATGATCGCGCTGGAGCTGATCCGTTTCTGGGGAATCTGAGCATCGGACATATCAAATCAAAACTATCGGTTTATGCGGAAGCGGTGATCTCGGTCGCCGCTTCTTTTGTTTCTGCGGAGCAGCTGTAACAGCTTGACAATTCATCGCGAATATGATATAATAAACACGAAATCGAAATCGGTTATCATTTTCATGTTCGGAGGTGCAGATCATGCCGCGCGAAGGCGGATATCAGACAAAGCATAAGGCGCGTGTGCTGGAGTATCTTGCAGCGCACAGCGCAGACCATATCACGGCGGCCGATCTTCTGATCGCGCTCAGCACCGGCGGTGCACCGATCGGTGCTGCAACGGTCTATCGGCAGCTCGAAAAACTTGAAGCGGAGGGACTTGTCCGCCGTTATGCGCTCGATGACCGCGGGAGTGCCTGCTGGCAGTATGCCGGGGCAGACGGTTCAGCGGGGGCGTGCAGACATCATTTTCATCTGAAATGTACGGAATGCGGGACGCTCTTTCACCTCAACTGTGACCATTTGCAGGAGATCGCCTCTCATGTTGCAGATGAGCACGGATTCTGCATTGATCCGACACGGACGGTTTTTTACGGTGTTTGCGCGGATTGTGCAGCGCAGAACGTACAGAAGGAAGGAGCAGAATAAAATGAAACGGAAATTTTTCAGGCTGATCCCGCTTGCGGCAGCAATGCTTTGGGGCGCGGGCAGCATGTCTGGCTGCGGTAGTGACAAGCCGCTGACGATTGTCACGACCGTCTATACCACATATGACTTTGTGAAGCAGCTTACAGCAGAATATGAGCAGCCTGTCGAGGTGAAAATGCTGCTGACGCCGGGCGGAGAGTCGCATTCCTATGATCCCAGTCCGGCCGATGCTGCTGCTGTACAGAGCTGCGATCTGTTTGTGTATATCGGCGGCGTTTCGGAACAGTGGGCGCAGAAGCTCATTGACAGCAGCCGCCAGAAGAAGCCGAATCTCAAGATGTTCGACTGTGTGACGCTGCTTCATGAGGAAACTGTTGAGGGAATGCAGGCGGAGGATGCGCCGGAAGGTGAGGTTGAGACCGATGAGCATATCTGGACGGCGCCGCTGAATGCCGATGCGATGCTGACAGCGATCCATGATTCGATGAATCAGATTGCGCCGGATGAAAAGGAACACTGCGATGCCGCCTTTGACCGTGTGCATAACGAGCTTCTGGAGCTGGATAACCGCGCAAAGGAGATTAGCGGGAAAGCGAAGAATGATACGCTGATTTTTGCCGATCGCTTCCCGTTCCGTTATCTGACGGAGGCCTACGGCTGGAAATATTATGCAGCGTTTGCCGGATGCAGCAGTGACACAGATGTCTCTGCTGCGACGCTTTCATTCCTCATCAAAAAGACAAAGGATCTGAATGCCGGGACAGTGTTCTATCTGGAGAATTCGTCGGAGAAGATCGCCGATGCTGTCTGCAATGCGACTGGTGCGCAGTCGCTGATGCTGCAATCCTGCAGCAATGTTTCGCGTGTCGATTTTGATGCAGGTATGCATTATCAGGCGCTGATGCGAGAAAATCTCGATGCAATCGAGGAGGCTCTGAGCTGAATGGCATATATTGTTTGTGAAAACCTCGTACTTCGCTATGAATCTTTGACCGTGCAGAAGGATCTGAGCTTCCGCGTTGAGAAGGACGATTATCTTTGTATCGTTGGAGAGAACGGCTCAGGCAAAAGTACGCTTGTGAAATGTCTGCTCGGACTGAAATCGCTTGATGGCGGAAAAATGCAATTTGGCGACGGCTTAAAGCGGAACGAGATCGGCTATCTGCCGCAGCAGAGCATGATCCAGCGCGCATTTCCTGCATCGGTAGAGGAGGTTGTGCTGTCGGGCTGTCTGAACGGCCGCGCGATTCACCCGTTTTATACGAAGGCGGAAAAGGCACGCGCTGCTGAGCAGATGGAATGTCTGAATATTTCTTCGCTGGCGAAACGCTGCTACCGCGAGCTTTCCGGCGGTCAGCAGCAGCGCGTATTGCTGGCACGGGCCCTCTGTGCGACGAAAAAGCTGCTGCTGCTCGATGAGCCCCTGACCGGCCTAGATCCGCTGGTCGCGAGCGAGCTTTACAGCATATTGCAGCATATCCATGATGCACATGGGATCGCGGTTATCATGGTCACGCACGATGTCGAATGTGCGGTGCGGCATGCGAAGAATATTCTGCATATCGGGAAGAACGAGAGCTTTTTCGGGAGCTGTGCAGAATATGAAAAAAGCGCAGTCGGGAGACGGTTTCTCGGCGATACGATTCAGCCGGAAGAATGCAGTCAGTGCCATGATCACAGTCATGTACACCCGGAGAAAGGGGTGCTGAAAAATGCATAATCTTTCTGATATTCTGACGCCGGAATATGTTTCCGTCATCCTGCTGCCGGCGCTGATCGCCGGTGTTGCGGTCAGTCTGTGCGCGAGCCTGCTTGGCGTCAGTCTGGTATTGAAGCGATGCTCCATGATCGGAGACGGTTTGTCTCATGTCGGCTACGGAACACTTTGCGTGGCTGCGGCGCTCGGCTGGGCACCGATGAAAGTGACAATCCCGGTTGTCATTCTTGCAGCGTATATCCTGCTGCGGCTTTCCGAAAACAGCAGACTGGGCGGCGATACAGCGATCGCGCTTTTTTCGACATCCGCGCTTGCGATCGGCATCTTTGCATCATCAAAAGCAAATCTGATGACCGATGTCAGTCATTATATGTTCGGCAGTATTCTCGCGATGTCACGCGGTGATGTGATCTTCTGTGTGATCCTCAGCGTGTGTGTCATTCTGGTGTATCTGCTCTTTTATGACAAGATCTTCGCAGTGACCTTTGATGAGAATTTTGCGCACGCGACCGGTCTGAATGTCCGGTTTTATAATCTGCTGATTGCGGTGCTGACGGCTGTGACAGTTGTGCTGGGCATGATGATGATGGGCGCACTGCTGATCTCCAGTCTGATGATCTTTCCGGCAGTGACGGCGATGCGGCTTTGCAGACAATTCCGGCGTGTCGTTCTTACGGCAGTTATCATATCCGTGAGCTGCTTTCTGCTGGGATTGCTCCTCTCTCTGGTCGTGGATACGGCGATCGGTGCGAGCGTTATCATCATGAATCTGGTTGCCTTTGCGGGTGCCTCGCTGGTCGCATTTCTGCGTGGCCGCCGTGCGGCATAAATACTCTGAAATACAGGCAAGAGGAGCGCTTTATGAATCATGCAGCTGCAATGGACGAATTCGTTTATTGCCGGAAGCGTTCCCAGGAATGCCTGCTGTTAGTATATTCTCCCACTTTTTGGAATTCTGTTACCAGTCTGCTGCAAATCATTCTGATTTCTTTACGAATACGCAAAAAGAGCCTTCCCGTACTTGGAAAGATACGGGGAGGCTCTTTTTATATGATATGTTTAACCTGTGAACGGTTTGTAGAGCTTGTCGAAGATTGCTCCGTTGACGATGCGGCCGCTGTCAGAGAAGTCCGGCTGCCGGATGCCGTCGTCACATTTGGTATACACTAGAATACGGTCGCCGCTGCCGTGCGCGATGCCGGTGCGGTTTCCTTTCAGCACGGCGCGTTCGCCGTAATTGACCTCAAGCGTGAACGCCGTATCCGCAGGAATCACGATTGCAGCGTAGACTGTGTCAAGTTCAACGGTCTGCACAGGCAGAGGCTTTGCACCGATTTTCGCCGGATCGATATTGTATTTCACGACCGCGCCCGGGGCGATTGGCCACATTTCTCCTGCGATGCCGGTGACAACATAGCCGGTGCTTCCGACCTTTTCATAGGCATCCTCCAGAATGTTATAGACTACGCCGGGTTGACCGGGAACATTATAGATCTGCTGCGGATCTGCCAGCTGTATTTCCGCCGGATAGGAACGGTTTGTGAAAAACGACCATTCTGTGCTGTTTTCAAGAATTGGGCGGATATTGTCACTGACTCTCATATTCTTTATTCTCCAATGCCTTTTCTGCCTTTTTGTGCCGGGCGATGATGAGCCGGATCGAATCGTAGAGATGCGGTTTTAATTCACTGATCGAGCAGGGATCTTCATATAATATAGCGGAATAGCATGTCGCTGAGACCAGCTCAATGATCATAAAGAGCATGATCTCCGGATCCTGAAATTCGCAGGGTGCCTCCGCGAGCATACCGTAGTACACATCTGAGAAATTGATATCGTCATCGGAGGCAGGAGCGGTCAGCGCATTTTTGAAAATACCCCAGCTCAGATTCTTTGAGATGAAATTGAGCAGAGACTGATTCTCGCTGAGCTGATTGATGATATTATCAATAATCCGGATGAGCCTGTCCTCGAAGGCAAGTCCTTCGGTCTGATCGCCAAGTTCCTCGACGGCTG
Source organism: Oscillospiraceae bacterium (assembly GCA_024404875.1). GTDB lineage: Bacteria > Bacillota > Clostridia > Oscillospirales > Ruminococcaceae > Firm-04. The sequence continues at coordinate 8,563 of JAKSPK010000014.1, read as the reverse complement.
TCCGGAAAAGCTGGCTGGATTTGTGTGAGATCAGGCGATTTCTGATATCATATTTATCCTTAAAATAGAGATAGAATGTGCCTTTTGCAACGCCCGCCTGATTGACGATATCGGTGATTGAGGTTTTGCTGAAGCCCTTTGTGGTAAAGAAATCGAAAGCGGCTTTCAGAAGGGTGTTTTCCTTGAACTTTTTGTTGAGATCAACTTTTCTCATGTTCTGACTCCTTTTTCTTGTCAGGCTGTGCCGGCTTTCCGGATATAGAGTGCCCTGTTTTTTCATTATAACCCAGAAAGGCGCAGGTGTCAAGCATTCAATCGAGACGAATGATCCGGAAAACTGTGCGGCAATTTTGTGCAGGTATACAAAATTATGACCGAAGGTCATTTTTATTATGAATAGAGATTGACTAATGGTCAGTTTTGTGATATAATGCGATCAAAGAAAAATGAACAACGGTCATTTTGATATGTGAAAGGATGGTATTATGCTGAAACTCGGTGAATGGATCGCGAAGCACAGAGTTCTGATCCTCATAGTCAGTGTTCTGCTGCTGATACCCTCAGCGATCGGTTTTCTCAATACCCGCGTGAATTACGACATTCTCTCCTATTTGCCGAAGGACATCAATACGATGATCGGTCAGGATATTCTCAAGGAGGACTTTGGACAGGGCGGCTTCTCACTCGTTATGGTGGAGGGCATGAGCGACAAGGAAATCGCAGAAACCGCTGACAGGATCTCCGCGATCGACCATGTTTCCAATGTTGTTTGTTATCAGTCGCTGACTGATTGCTCACTTCCGAAGGAGATCCTGCCGCAGAAGATTTATGACTTCTTCAATCACGATGATACAACCATGATGGCGGTTTTTTTCGATGACACGACCTCCGCAGACAGTACGCTTGCAGCCGTTGAGGAGATGCGTTCCGTCACAGCAAAGCAGTGCTTTATAAGCGGAATGTCCGCGATCACGCTGGACATGAAGAATCTGACACAGAGCGAAACGCTGATCTATGCAGCGATCGCCGTCCTGCTGACTGCGATCGTTCTGCTTCTGACAATGGATTCGTACCTTATTCCGGTATTTTTCATGCTGAGCATCGGCTTCGCAGTGGTCTGGAATCTTGGAACGAATGTGTTCCTCGGGGAGATTTCGTTTATCACACAGGCTCTTGCAATGGTTTTGCAGCTCGGCGTGACAATGGACTATTCCATTTTCCTCTGGCACAGCTATAAGGAACAGCTTGCGCAGAATCCTGGTGACAAGACTCAGGCAATGGCGCAGGCGATCGCGAATACGATCACCTCGGTCGTAGGAAGCTCATTCACAACGGTTGCCGGATTCCTTGCAATGTGCTTCATGACATTCACGCTTGGTATGGATTTGGGCATTGTCATGGCAAAAGGCGTAGTCTGCGGCGTGATTGCCTGTGTGACGATTCTTCCCTCGATGATTCTGATCTTTCAACGCGCGATCGAAAAGACTTCGCACAGAGAACTCATGCCGCAGTTCAGTAAAATCTCCGATTTCATCACGAAGCATTCGTGGGTGTTCCTTGTCGGTGCGGTCTTTCTTCTGATTCCGGCTGCATACGGCAACAGTCATTACGGCGTCTACTATAAGCTTGACAGTACATTGCCGAAGGATCTTGAGAGTGTTATTGCAAATACAAAACTTTCTGAAGAATTTGAAATGAACAGTACGCATATCCTGATGATTCGTTCGGATCTCACTGCAAAGGAATCTCACCGCATGACGAACGAAATGGAAGCCGTGAACGGTGTCAAATACGCACTGAGCTTCAATTCGCTGGTCGGTTCGGCAATTCCGGAGGAAGTAATCCCGGACTCCGTTCGAAATGTGCTGAAAAGTGAAAAATGGCAGATCATGCTGATCGGCTCGGAGTATGAAGTCGCTTCTGACGCGGTCAATCGGCAGGTCGGCCGTCTGAACGAGATCGCATCCAAATACGATACCGGTGCAATGCTGATCGGCGAAGCACCCGCGACAAAGGATTTAATCGAAATCACCGACCATGATTTCAAGGTTGTTAATCTTCTCTCGATCGCTGCGATCTTCATCATTATCGCATTCACATTCAAGTCTCTGTCTTTGCCGGTCATTCTGGTTTCCGTTATTGAACTGGCGATCATGATAAACCTCGGAATTTCCTGCTACACAGGTACAAAGCTCTCGTTTATCGCGCCGATCGTCATCGGTACAATCCAGCTTGGTGCAACCGTTGACTATGCAATTCTCATGACGACGCGCTATCGCACGGAGCGCAGCAGCGGCAAGGGCAAGAATGAAGCCGTCGCAATCGCGCTGCGAACTTCGATCAAATCTGTCATTACTTCCGGATTCGGTTTTTTCGCAGCTACGGTTGGTGTCGCACTGTATTCCGAAATCGGTCTGATTTCGGAGCTGTGTATGCTGCTCGCAAGAGGCGCACTGATTTCCGTGACAGTCGTTGTGACCGTCCTGCCGTCAATGTTCATGCTGCTGGATAAGGTCATCTGCCGGACGAGTGCTGGCTTCGGTCAGCCTTCGGAGCAGAAACACAAGCTCCGCTTCGGTTTTCTTCATTGATTCACTGTGTTTGGTATGAAAGGAAGTATCGCTATGAAAACATATAATAAAGTAATCGCAGGCGCGCTTGCGATTCTGCTCTCGGCAAGCACAACGGGTATGATCGCTTATGCAAATATCGGCGGTGAAGCCGCACATACCGATGCTGCATTCTCTGATGCAGCTGAAGATAAGTCCGGGAGCCGCAGATCGAACGGGCAGTCCGCATTCAAGGATGAGACGGTCTATGTGATGTGCGGCAGCAATTCCGATGTAAAAAGAGTGATGGTCAGCGACTGGCTGCAAAATGCACCGGCGCTCGGCGATCTGGCGGATATTTCAAATCTTAGCAATATCGAAAATGTCAAAGGCTGGGAGGAGTTTCAATCGGACGGCGATCATCTGAAATGGGCTGCCGGCGGCAACGATATTTACTATAAGGGTACATCCGATCAGGCACTTCCGGTCGATGTGAAAATGACATATTATCTCGACGGCAAAAAGGTTTCGCCGGATGAGATCAAAGGAAAAAGCGGGCATCTCGTAATCCGCTGGGATTATACGAACAATCAGCATTTCACCGCTGATGTCAACGGCATGAAGAAAGAACTTTGTGTTCCGTTCATGACCGCGAGTGCGGCAATGCTCAGCACGGAGAAGTTCTTGAATGTCTCCGTGAAAAACGGCAAAGTCATCTCAGACGGCGACAGGCTCATTGTGGTCGGCATTGCATTTCCGGGACTTGACGACAGCCTTGCTATTGATGCAATCGAAGGCCTGAATGCAGAGATTCCGGACAGCTTCGAGATCGAGGCGGATGTGCAGGGTTTTGAAATTGCAACATCAGTGACGGTCGTTTCCAACGAGATCTTCTCGCAGATCGACGTAAACGAAATGACATCGTTTGATGATCTGAAAGAAAAGCTCGGACAGCTCAGTAACGGTGCAGATCAGCTGACTGAAGGCACGGCGGCGCTATATGACGGCATCCGGCAGCTTTCGGACGGCTCCGGCGATCTGACAGATGGCATTGACAAATTGCTGAATGGCTCCGCAGAACTGAAAAATGGCGCAGAGCAGCTTGCGGACGGTTCGATCAGGCTTGAAAGCGGCGCAAAAACGCTTTCAGACGGTGCATCAGCGCTTTCGGATGGGCTTCGTGATGCCAAGGACGGTACTGCTGAACTGAAAGCGGGTTCTGCAGAGGTGCGAAAGGGTGCCGATACACTCAGCAGCGGCATTATTAGCGCAGAGGACGGCGCATTGAAGCTGAATGCGGGCATCGGACAGCTCGTAAAGGGCGCAGATGATCTCGGTACAGGAATTGACGCGGCAAAAGACGGTTCCGACGCGGTGACGGCGGGATTCGCACAGGTACAGAATGGCGCATCGGAGCTGAAAAAAGGCACGTCACAGCTGACAGGCGGCTTTTCGCAGCTGACCGACGGCAGCACGCAGGTCAAGGAGGGCTCGGCAGCCCTTGCCAAGGGTGCGGCCGATCTCAGCGATGGCGCTGCATCGCTCAGCGATTCGGCGAAACAGCTCTCAGGCGGCATTAGTGCAGTCAAGGGCGGAGCAGATCAGCTTTCCGAGGGCGTTGATGCCGCAAAGGCCGGCGCGGATCAGCTGAATGAGGGCGCCTCGCAGCTCACAGCAGGGGCAGATCAGCTTTCAGAGGGCATCGCGCAGGCAGGCACATCGCTCAATACCACAGTCGCGGCGAACGAACAGGCACTTGCAGCATTGCAGGCACTTTACGAACAGTCACAGTCTGAGGAGCTTGCAGCTGCGATTGGCACATTGCAGCAGACGATCGCCGGACAGAAGCAGATCGCCGCATCTATGGCTGAAGACGGTCAGTTACTCGCAGGTGCTGATTCAGTCAAGGACGGCGCAGAGCAGCTTGCCGCAGGACTCGAACAGCTTAGCGGCGGTCTTGGCAATGCACAAATCGGTTCTGCATCGCTTCAGCAGGGAATTTCGCAGCTCGATGTGGGCGGCAAGGCGTTGGCAGGCGGTGCGGCACAGTTTTCAGGCGCATCTGCACAACTTGCACAGGGCGCAGGCGATCTTTCAAAGGGTGCTGCGGCATTGGACAGCGGTATAACAGAACTAAATTCCGGCAGCACTGCACTGGCCGGCGGACTGGACACGCTGATTTCCGGAATTGATCGTCTTGCAGCGGGCAATTCCGGATTGAACGCAGGGCTCGGACAGCTTTCCGCAGGCGCAAATGCACTGAACGACGGATTTGCACAGGTCGTTGGTGGGGCATCCGCACTGGATCAGGGCCTTGTGCAGCTGAAAGACGGCTCCCTCGCACTCAAGGGCGGCATCGGTCAGCTCTATGACGGTGTATGTGTATTAGACGGCGGTATGATGGATCTTTTGACTGGTGGTACACAGATCTCAGGCGGCGCACTGACATTGTATCAGTCGATCGGAACATTGAGAGCCGGAGCAGGGAAACTCTCCGGCGGTGCAGAAGCGCTGCATAGCGGAATCGGAACGCTCGCAGACGGCAGCACAGCATTGATTGAAGGCGTATCAAAGCTGGAAGTCGGCGCGAAGGAGCTGAATGATGGAATGGTCAAATTCAGCTGCGAGGGCATTTCCGCTCTGACCGGCGCAGTCAATGAGAATCTTCCGGATATAATCGCAAGGTTCAAGGAGATCTGCGCAGCATCTAAGGCATACAACAGCTATTCGGGTATTTCTGAGGACATGGAGGGCAGTGTCAAGTTCATTTACATGTTCGATGGTGTACAGTAAAAATGCAAAATGGGAAGACGGCTTGGCGGCTGTCTTCCCTTTTTACTGCGTAAATTTACAATTTTCTATTGACAAATGAATCTATATCATGTATAATAATTGCGTACAAGTAAAACGCACAAAATCAGACCAGAAGAGGTGATCGGAATGCAGGAGAATTTTGATCTGCAAAGCTATCTGACCGAAGGTGTTGAGGATATTGTCGCGAGCGCATTGAAAGCGACGCTTAAAAATCCGAAAGAAAGTGCATTTATGCTGAAGTTTGCAGCGGCGAGCAAATCTGCATCGGCAAGGCGCAAAAAAGCGGAGGACAACGGTGAACATATTCCGCCGTTTCTGATCGCAAGCATAACGAGCCAGTGCAATCTGCATTGTGAAGGCTGCTATTCGCGCTGTAATCATGCGACGGTTGATGCTGCGCCTGTGAAGCAGCTGACGGCGGAGGAATGGGAACGAATTTTTGATGAAGCGGATGATCTCGGCATCAGCTTTATTCTTCTGGCCGGAGGAGAACCGATGCTGCGCCGCGATATTATTCAAGCGGCGGGAAGAAAGCAGAATATCTTGTTTCCGATCTTTACGAACGGTACATATATCGACGAAGAATATTTTGCGCTGCTGGACAAATGCCGCAATCTCGTTCCGATCATGAGCATTGAGGGCGGGCGCGAAACGACCGATGCAAGACGCGGCGCAGGTATCTATGACCGTACAGTTGCGAATATGAATGAGTTTCAGAAGCGCAGATTGATCTTTGGTGCATCCGTGACGGTCACGACACAGAATTACAGGGAGGTCACATCACGGGAATACCTCGACAGTCTTTCAGCGCGCGGCTGTAAGGCAGTGATCTTTGTGGAATATGTGCCGGTGACGGAGGAGAGCAAAACGCTTGCACCGACCGATTCAGAGCGGGAATATTTGCAGGATGCGATTCAGAAGCTCCGCGAGACCTATGGCGAGATGTTGTTCATCTCGTTCCCCGGCGATGAAAAAAGCTCCGGGGGCTGTGTCGCAGCAGGGCGCGGATTCTTTCATATCAATTCGCATGGCGGCGCGGAGCCCTGTCCGTTTTCGCCGTTCTCGGATGTGAATGTGAAGCAGACCTCTCTGCTGGAGGCGATGCATTCGCCGCTGTTTACAGCACTGCGGAGCGGTGATCTTCTCGCGGATGATCATGCAGGCGGCTGTGTGCTGTATGAGAAACGCGAGCAGGTCGAGCAGCTGATCGCAAAGAAATAAAGCCGTGAATGCGATGACGAATCACAACCAATCATCAAAAAACAGCAGCCGCGGGGTGTTGATTGCGCCCCGCGGCTGCTGTATTTATCGATTATGTATTTGGGGCAATATCGCACAGATCTGGCGGTACACAGATGCGCTGCCAAGCTGTTCGAGGGACTTTGCGTGGTGTTGCCCTATTCTCAGCAGCTTCATGTACGAGCCTTTCACTGATTGCTCAAAGAACGCCGAAGATCTGATTGATAAACTGGAACACACAGATGCCGACAGCAAACAGCACGCCGAGATTCAGGAATATGACATTCAGATGTGTGCGTGTCGGCAGAGGCGTAACAGGCGGATCAATCCGGAAGCGCTTGCGAAGAATAATCAGCATAATAATGCCGAGGAATGCAAGCAGATAATTGCACGCGCTGTAGATCAGGAGCGGCTTGATATCCCCGAACAAAGTGGTGAGCTCTTGGTTGACTGTATCCAGATTTATATACTGACCACCGGTTGAGAATGCTTTTTGCAGTGCGTCCATCGCATCCTGAACAGCCTTGAAGAATGCCTCTTTGTCAAGATTTCTGGTCACAAGCATCGGAAGTGCCGAACCCCAGAAATTCAGGGCCATATGAAGAATGATCGTGTAATGGATCTTTCCGGTTCGGGTATAAATGAATGCAAACAGGAATCCGAGCATTGTTGCATAGAAGAACTGTGTGAAGTTGCCGTGGAACAATCCGAAGAGCAGGCCGGAAATGACGATCGCAGTTCCATTGCCGTATTGTCTGATGCGGTCGATCAGCAGCTTCCGGAAAAGGAGCTCTTCTACGATCGGTGCGCAGATTACGGCGATGAAAGCAAAGAGCATGGATTCCTCACCGAAAACACCTTCCTGCAGAAAAGTTGCGGAGGTATTGACACCGATTATGGAAGAAAGAACTGCGTTGAAGATAATGCCGATGAAGTTTCCGAAGATTGCCAAAAATTGACAGACCGGAAATACAGCCAATAGCTCCCAGGGCTTGAGGGCTTTCTGAGTCGGCGGCATTTTGGGAACAAGCCGTGCCGCCAGTACGCAGCAGGGGAATGCGATCAGATACATTGGGAAGAAATTGATAATATAGGCCAGTGCGATTGATTTCGATGTGTCGATCAGAACCCGAAGGATCACAATTACGATCAGATCGACTATGAACAACAGCGCGGGGAGGAAGAATGCAGTGGAATATGCACGGCGCGCTGCCGGGACAGGGTTCTCTACAAGGGCGCTCTGTTCCGGGATCGGTGTTTCATCTGTATTCATGATAATCTCCGTTCAACGAGAAAGGCAGCGGCGAGGCTGCCGCTGCCTTTCAAAATGGTTATGTTTGATTACTTCTTAGGATCAATGATAAGTCCGCCGGTCTTGGGATCAATACCGCGGGAACGGAGCTGCTTCTCGAATTCCTTATTGATCTTATCGACCTTCTTGCGTCGCTTGGCTTCGGCTGCGGAGATCGGTCCGGTCTCCTCAGGCTTCGGCGCTTCAACTTTCTTCACTGCAGATTTCTTTGCCTTCTTCGGAGGAATCTTATACTCAGTGAAGTTAATCGCTTTGCCTTCGTCCATCTTGCGCTTCGAGGGATCCTCGATACCCATAGATGCCATCAGTTCATCCATATCCATGACGGGCGCTGCGGCACCGGCATTAAACATCTGAGCCTGCGTACGAACCTGATGAGAAGGCTGCTCAGGCGGCGAACTGTAGACTGGCTCGTTAATCGGGATCGGATTGCCGATTGCATCGTATTTCTGGAAGATCTGTCTGCCGTCTGCACTGTAGCCGACAAAAAGAGGAGTCTGAGCAGAATCCTGCGGCTGCGGCGCTGATGGAACGGAATACAGGCTGTTATGCTGCGGTTGATAGGCCGGCTGCTGCGGCACCGTCATCTGCGGGACAGGCGGCACATTCAGCGTCGGAACAGGCTGCTGCGGCACCGTCATCTGCGGGA
>JAKSPK010000013.1 GCA_024404875.1 Oscillospiraceae bacterium | reverse complement strand
CTTAGGAGGCAGCCGCTCTATCCTACTGAGCTATCAGGGCAAAAATGATATAAAACACGAAATATCGCTGTGAGAGAATTACTTAGGAAGGTACTCGCTTTATCTTGCTGAGCTGTCGTGGTGCCGGGTTCGGCCGGCACAGAGTCTCTATTTATCGTGCGATATAAGACATTATACCACAAGTTCGGCGCAAGGTCAAGTGCTGAAATAAAAAAACGGATTGTGTCCATGCGTATGCAGACAATGAAAAACCGGTGAGCGATCGGCAATGATCGCTCACCGGTTCATTTTTTATTTAGGATGCGTTGACACTATGCCAGCGTACATCTATGTGACTTTTTTGGCTCTGGCCGTCGTTCAAGAACCTTGCCGGACGACAGCTTGTCAGCGGTATTTTGGAAAGAGACAAAAGCATCTCGAAAACCAGCTTTTTATTATATGGCTATGCTGCGGAGAGCTCTTTATGCTTTGGCAAGATCCGCTTCCTTAATCAGCTTTGCAACATACAACAAGATTTTTTCACCGTCATCCGTTCCGATTTTGCCATCATGTGTGACATCGGCATTTGCTTTGCCTTCTTTCGTAATCACGGCATCCTTCTCTTCAGCGAAGTATCTTGCAATCAAAACAGTATCCGATACATCGACCTCTCCGCTGCAGTCTGCATCGCCCCAGAGGATATCGGTCTTGTCCGGCGCAGTTGTTTCGGTTTCCTTCGGCTCTGTGACGGAAGGCGGTGTGCTGTCGCTGAGCTCGCCGTAGACGATGCCGCAGCCGACTGTGGACATATACACCTTACCGAATGTCTTCATGTCGCCGACCAGATAATTGCCGTTGCCGGTGCCGCCGTAGAGATGATCGGTATTGATGCATACCCATGTTTTGCCGGCATCCGTAGAACGGTAGATGCCCTCCGGATCGCTTTCCAGCGGCTTGCCGTACATATAAATCGTATTGACGCCGCCGGCCTTTTCAGGTGCGCCGTAGCCGAGAGTCTTGCAGTAGCTGATGCCGTCAACCTTTGTGACGGTCACCTTGCCGTCCTTGACGGATGCACGGTACATTCCGTACCAGCCGCCGCCGAGCATCAGCTCACCTTTGCCAAGCCAGCCGATTCTGCCGGCGCTGTCGCACTGGTCATACATACACACATCGGTCGAGGTAAAGGTCTTGCCGCCGTCGGTGCTGACGCAGATCTTATACTGTGCGTCCTCAGCAGTCGGTTCGGGCTTGGAATAATGCCACGAGGAGTTGAAATAGGTGGCGTAGGCGTAAACAGTATTCGGATCTTCCGGCTCGACGAGCAGCATGGTCGGCTTGGAACCGTACTGCGACGGGATTCCTTCGCATTTGTTCCATGACTTGCCCCAGTCATCGGAATAGGCAACGCCGCCGTCACTCTTGCCGGTATTGAATACGCGGTATTTGCCCTTTGCTGTCTCGGCAATCGCGAGCTTGCCGCCCTTCGTTGCTGCAGTGAATGCGGTCCATGTCATGCCGCGGTCTGTCGTATAGTATCCGCTGCCGTTGTCGCCCTCAGCGATTCGCGCCCAGACATCGGTATTCTGCGGGCAGACTGCGATTGCGGAGGTGCTTCCCATATTCGGCTGATACTGAAGGCCGATCTGATCGACTGCCTCATGCACAAAGCCGTCATAGTCGCCGATTGCAGAAAGGTTCAGGCCGTCTGGTGTGCTGACAAAGTCGAGCGAAACGACTTCCTCAATGCCGTCCGGATGGAAGGTGTAGGTCGGGAGTTTTGCATTCTCCATGGAAGCATCATCCTGACTCCAGACATTCGTGCAGACGAACACACCGTTTCCGGAGGTGATCCACATTCTGTCGGGATAGACCGGATCGGTCACAACGGTGCCGGACCAGTGGATCGCCTTATCGCGGATCCATGCATAGCCGCCGTCCTGAAGATAATCGGAGATAAGCGGCTGATGCCAGCCGGAGGAATGGCCCGGCGTGAAATTCTGCCATGTCTTGCCGCCGTCAAACGAGCGGTAATACTGATCGCCCCATGTAGCACTGTGCTCAGGGGTCCACTCCTGCCATTCCTGATCTTCAAATTTGCCGCATGTGCTGGTAATCAGATGATCCGGATTGGAGGGATCCGCCCACATTGAGCCGAGGCCTGCACCATCAAAGAGCTGCGTGACCTTGCCGTCTGCCGGATGATAGCGATAGCCGCCGCCGTTTGCACCGCCGAAATTGATGCCTGCCATATAGGTGATAAGCAGGTCGCCGTTCGGATCGAGATTGATGCGCGAAGGGAAGAAATTCGTCGGCAGATCCTTGGAGAGGGCCGAGAATTTATCATCCTTCGTGGATGCAACATGAACATTCGCTGTGCCGGATTTCGATGTGCCGACATAGACCTTGCCGCCGGTGACTGCAATTGCCGCAACGCCGTTCTGCGTCTGATATTCGCCGTCCGCGACGCAGCGAACGATGTTGTCTGTCCAAGTCGGCCACTTTGTTGTGGAATCAAACAGACCGAGTGCATCATAGCCCTCAACCGGTTCCCATGTCTCGCCGCCGTCGGTGGACTTGATCAGTGCGGATTTCGAGTCGGTGTCTGCGGTGACATCGCCGCCCGCATAGATGACATTCGGGTTGTCCGGATCGACAGCGATCGATTCGCCGCACTGACGGCCGTGACCGTTGCCCATGACCTTGATGAGGTTTGTAACATCAAATTCCTTGAAGGTCTTGCCGCCGTCGGTCGTCTTGTAAATAACGGTCTTTTCTGCGGAGAAATAGGCGCAGCCGCAGAGGAAATAGACTGTGTCATCATCGGTCGGATCAATCGCCATTGCATCGACAGAGAGCAGGCCGCGGTCAAAATCGTTGATGAAGCCGAGCAGCTGCTCCCACGATTCAGTATCGTAGTTGTACTTGTATGCGCCGCCGACATCGGTGCGTGCGAACATGACCTTTTTGCCGGTCACGATACCGGAGACGAAGCCGCCGCCGCCGATGCGGAGCGTGCCCCATTTCATTGTGTCCGCAATGCTTTCTGTGGCTGCGGATGCCTGAAGTGTGCCGGGCGGAAGAGCGGCGCCGAGTGCTGTGATGGCTGCCGCGGCGGCTGCCAGCAGCCGCATATTACCCTTTCTCATTGTTATTTCCCCTCTCAAAATTATAGTGATACAAATTTATGGCGGAATCGGCATGATTCCGCTTATACTGATTATACCATAAGTAAAGCGCCGAATCAATGTGATTTTGTGCAATCAACTGTTGAATCGGCGCTTAAATGAAAGTGTATATTTATTTATTTGTGTGAATGCACAAATTATCAGCAAATATCTGTGCAGTATCACGGATATGAAATTATACAAGTTCGGATAACTTGATGAAATATTACGAACTGTATACAATCAGCTATTTTAGCTTTGACATTTCATCGGCAATCTTCTTGGCGGCAGAAAGTCCGCCGAGGATCAGCCCACCGGCGATCAGTCCTTTTTCGAGATCGGAGCTTTCCTCGTGCCGCTCAACGACCGTGACGCGCTGCTGACGGCTCTGCTCTGCTGCAAGCTCCTGCTGCGCTCTTTGGAGCTCATAGAGTTGCTGCTGCTGCATACGCAGGCTGTACTGCTGCTCCTCAAGCTGCCGCTGCTTCATCTGCTCGAATTCCCGCTGCTGCCGGATCAGGTCATATTGATACATCGCCTGCTGCATCGTGATGCCGGGATTGCGCATCAGCTCGCCGTAAATGATATTGAGTGCATCATCTGACTGATACTGCTGGGGCAGATACGGCACTGCTGTTTCGGACGCGGCAGCGTTGCTCTGCCGCCGGAGCGTTTCGAGGTCGCTCTGGATCCTGCGGAGCTTGTCGTCGCGTTCGATCAAAAACATCTGCCAGTCTGTTTCGGATTCTGCTTTCAGACGGTTAATCTCCGTGGTGTATTCATTCATTTTTTGCTTGCTGAAACGGAACAGAAAGACACAGGCAATACCGACGGCGAGGAAAAAGACGAAGACACCGTAGGCCTTTGCGTCCAGAAAGAGCAGCGCGATAATGCCTGCGGCAAACGGCGAGGCCATTCCGCCGAGATTTTTCCAGAACGGACTGTCATCATGGCCTGCAAGCGGATCGGGCTTCACTGCGCGGTTCAGGTCTGCTGCTTCCTGTTCCAGCGTACGGATATTGTATTGCAGCGTCCGGCATTCCTGCCGCTTTTCCAGCGCATAGCGTATGCTGTCGGGGCCGGCAGTCTGTGCGCCTGCGGGGGTATTCATATGCATTGCATTCATATTCTTCTTGTCTCCTTTCTGGGTGGGCGATTTGTCCTTTGGATAACTATAGTACATATTGGCAATAATTCCAACCGGAATCCAAAAATCTACGCCGTGCACAAATCCAGCCTTGCCGATTTGTGTAATTTCACGTTCGCTAGGCCGTCTTGTCCATTTTACAAGTTTTTTCTGATAACCCTATTATAATATAGTAATGAATCTGAATATAAATATGGATTCCAAAAAGCAGAGAAAGGAAGTGTCGGATATGCTGTTTTTCCCGCGAATACGAGATCTTCGAGAGGACAATGACAGAACACAGAAAGAGATCTGCGAATATCTCTACTGCGATCAGTCGCTCTATTCCAAATATGAGCGAGGGCAGCGCACCGTGCCGGTCGAGATCATCATTAAGCTCGCCCATTTCTATGGCACCAGCACGGATTATATTCTCGGACTGACCAACAAAAAGACCCCAGAACCTGAGCCTGATTCTTGCATGGTTTAATGCGCTAAACTTTGTGCAATTTGACAGTTGCAATTCCGCTGTGTTTGTGCTATAATGATAACAACTCATGGAAGAAAGGGAGCGGCATAGCCATGTACCGCAGCAGTGAAATGTTTACAGCTGCATACCGATTTTACGGCTTTATCTATAATTCGGATAAAGTCTGCTTCGGTTTGGCTGAAAACATTTGCGCGGGATGATCTGGAAGGGCGGCTGCCCGGTTCTGTGACAACTCATAGAAACGCAAAGCGCTTACAGTCAAAACCGGACTGTAAGCGCTTTTTATCTGTGTGTTATTCGGATCAGAGTTCCGTGACAAAGGGCGTCACCAGAATGACGATCATGCAGACCGGACAGACATACCGCAGCATGACCGAAAGCATGATGCGCGCTCGAAAATGCGGCTGGCTGACCAGCACTTCATCCTCAACATATTTCGGTTTGACGATCCAGCCGACCAGAATGCAGGTCAGCAGGGCGACAATCGGCATCATGATATTGTTGCTGATGAAATCGAACAGATCCAGGAACTGCATCTTCAGCACGGTCACATTGCTCCATGCGCTGTAGCCCAGCACGGAGAGCGTTCCGAGCGCAATGCAGATGCCGGTCGTGATCAGACAGGCAGGTGTGCGCTTTAAGCCGAATTTTTCCATGATGATCGAAACAACGGTCTCCATCAGCGAGATAGAGGAGGTCAGCGCGGAAAGCGCGACCAGCAGGAAGAACACAATGCCGACGAACCGGCCGCCCGTCATGGACTGGAAGACCTTCGGAAGCGTGATGAACATCAGGCCGGGGCCTTTATTCAGTGCGGATGCATCACCGCCGGAAAACACAAAGACCGCCGGAACGATAATCATGCCCGCGAGCACCGCGATGCCGTTATCGAACAGCTCAATCTGCCGGACGGAGCGCTCCAGCGAATCCTCTTTCCGCATATAAGAGCCGTATGTCACGAGAATGCCCATTGCAATGGACATGGAATAGAAAAGCTGGCCCATTGCGGCGGCGACCGTTTTCAGGAGCGTCATAAAGGTAAAGCCGTTCAGATTCGGCAGAAAGTAATATTTCAGTCCCTCCGAGGCGCCGTTCAGTGTCATCGTATAGACCGCGATGCCGACTGTCAGCAGGACGAGCAGCGGCATCATGATTTTGCTGATGCGCTCAATGCCCTTGTTGACACCGAGGATGACAACCGCAGCAGTCAGGAGCAGGAAGATCAGGAAGAACAACATCGGCTGACCTGTGCGGCCGATAAAGCTGCTGAAGAAGCTGCCGTCACCGGCTGCGGCCTCACCGACTGCTCCTGTCGTGAAGACACAGAGATATTTCAGTACCCAGCCGCCGATCACGCAGTAATAGGGCGTGATGATGACGGGAACAAGTGCAGCGAGCCAGTTCAGAGGTTTGAAGCGCTTGTCCAGCTCGGAGTATGCGCCGATCGCGCTCCTGCCGGTGCGCCGGCCGATCGCGATTTCTGTAATCATCAGCGCGAAGCCGAAGGTTACGGCGAGGATCAGATAGATCAGCAGGAAGATGCCCCCGCCGTATTTCGCCGCGAGATACGGGAAGCGCCAGATGTTGCCTAGTCCGACTGCTGAGCCGGCCGCTGCGAGGATAAAGCCAATCCGCGAGCCGAATCCGCCGGTCTTGGTGTGGTTGATTTGGGATGCCATGTTCAAAAACCATCCATTCATTATATTATAGTTATCGTCGTTCTGCGCGAATACGCACAGACATGTATATATCATACCGTATTTTTCGGATTTCGTCAAGTGCGGATCCGAAGTTTTACACAGCAGCGTTTTCTTTGGCAGGGGTATCTGCGATGCAATTAATGTGCTCCGCCCTGCTGTTAATCTTTTCGGCAGCACCGCGCAAAGCCAATCTGACGGCTTGGCGGTATTGCCTTTTCGGAAAGCGGACGCCGATGTGTGAAGATATTTGAAAGGAAGAATTATTATGATCGTAGTTCTGAAACAAAATCCGAATGCCGCGCAACTGGAAAGCCTGATTGCATGGCTGGAGGAAAAGCATATTGAGGTCAATAAGAGCGTCGGTATGTCGCACACGATCCTTGGCCTGGTTGGCGATACAGCCGCGATTGATCCTGATCTGATCTCCGCGCTGGAAATTGTCGAGGATGTCAAGCGCGTGCAGGAACCCTATAAGCACGCGAACAAAAAATTTCACCCGGATCCGACTGTCATCCAGGTGCGCGGCACACAGATCGGCGGCGGCACGCTGACACTCATGGCGGGTCCCTGCTCGGTCGAGAGCGAGGAGCAGATCGTCGCGATTGCAAAGCAGGTCAAGGCGAGCGGTGCGACCGTCCTTCGCGGCGGTGCATTTAAGCCCCGCACCTCGCCGTATTCTTTTCAGGGCATGGGGCTCGAAGGGCTGGAATTTCTGAAGATTGCCCGCGAGGAGACCGGTCTGCCGATCGTTACCGAGATCATGGATGCAGAGCATCTTGACGCATTCAAGGATGTGGATATCATTCAGGTCGGTGCACGGAATATGCAGAATTTCTCACTGCTCAAAGAGCTTGGCCGTCAGGAAAAGCCTGTGCTTCTGAAGCGCGGACTTTCCGCGACCTATGAGGAATGGCTCATGAGTGCGGAATACATTATGGCGGGCGGCAATCACAACGTTATCCTCTGTGAGCGCGGCATCCGCACATTCGAGACTTATACGCGCAATATTCTCGATATCGGCGCGGTGACTGTCCTGCGGCATCTGACGCACCTGCCTGTCATTATTGATCCGTCACACGCCTGCGGCAAGGCGTGGATGGTGCCGAAGATCGCACCGGCAGCAGTTGCGGCGGGCGCGGATGGCCTCATCATCGAGGTGCACAATGATCCGGAGCACGCAGTCTGCGACGGCCCGCAGTCGATCAAGCCGGAGGCGTTCGATGCACTGGCAAAGAAGCTGAACGGCCTGCATGCATTCATGCAGGCGTAATACGGAGAGACGGGAGAACGAATTTGATGCGGATTCATCCGGTTGTTATGACAGCGAAGTAAGCATCCGATGTCCGGCATGAACGACAAATGGATGTCCGTACAATGGACAGGCATCATCACAGAAATGAATCGGAGCATGGTCAAATGCTGAATTTGTTTGGAATCGACGTTACGGAGTACGCAGAAAATGAAGCCTCCCCTGCCGATGCATTTATCGTCCGGCAGGTGGATAACGAACAGGATTCTGCGCTTGCGGAATTGCAGAAGCAGTTTGAAGATGCCGTTGAGAATGGTCCGGTTCAGCCGGAGAAATCGGCGCAGAGCAGCACACCCGGACTGTCGCCGCTGCTGGACCTGCTGAAAGCAGCCTGTCTGTTCGGCGCGGTGATGATGCTCCTGAATCTGAACGGCGTTCCGTTTGATCCGGCAGTCTGCCTGATCGGCGGCATCTGCTTTGTGGGCTGGCTGCTGCTGTTTCTGCGGGACAGGACGCTCCGGAGGCAGGCATCAGAGTGCAGCAAAGCCTCCCTTGCGTCGGAGTTTGAAACGCTGCTCGGCCGCATGAAGCTGCTTTTGGAACAGAGAAAAGCAGAGCTCGGCATTCCGGAATCTGCTGCCGGAATTGACTTCCTTGCGGAGCAGTATATTACGGAAAACGGAATCCCGAAGCACATCAGTATCGACGGAGTCAGCGATTATCTCAATCTTGAACGCTATGCCTATGTTGAGAACGGCAGCCTTTTTCTCGCAAATGCAGCGGAGGTCATGGAGATCCCGCTTTCGTCGCTTCGCTCGATGAAAAAGCTGGAGCAGCTGTGCAGCTTTGCTGACTGGAACAAATCTGAGCCGCACACGGACAAAAGGTTCAGACGGTTCAGGATTAAAGTCAGCCGCGGCGGCGTGTATTCCGTACATTGCTGTCAGATCGCAGTTGCGGATGCGAGAGGGGATTTTTACCTGCTGATTCCGGAATATGAAGCGGATGCATTCTCGGCGCTGACGGGTCTGCATCCGAACAAATGAAAAGGAGGTTCTGATATGAATATTGCAATTATCGGTCTGGGACTGATCGGCGGTTCCTATGCGAAAGCAACGAAATCGCGTACGCTGCACACCGTCTACGGCTATGACCTCGATCAGGAGGTTATGATGTTTGCGCGGATGACAGGCGCAATGGACAAAGCGCTGACAGATGAGCTGCTCGGGGAATGTGATCTTGTTATCACGGCGCTGCGCCCCGGCGCGGCTTTGCAGTGGACACGCGATCATGCATCGATTCTCGGCAGAGCAAAATGTGTGCTGGTCGATATCTGCGGCGTCAAGCGCGCAGTTGTCGGCGAAATGGCGAAGATCGCCGAGGAAAACGGCTTTCGCTATATCGGCGGGCATCCGATGGCTGGCAAGGAGCAGGGCGGCTTTGTCAATGCGACCGAGTCGCTCTTTGTCGGCGCTTCGATGATCCTGACGCCTGATGCAAAGACCGATCTCGTGACGCTCGAAATGCTCAAAAACTATTTCACCGACATCGGCTTTGCACATCTGACATTTTCTACGCCGGATGAACACGATAGGATCATTGCCTACACCTCGCAGCTTGCGCATATCGTTTCCGGTGCCTATGTCAAGTCGCCGACCGCGCAGAAGCGCCGCGGCTTTTCAGCGGGCAGCTTCCGCGATCTCTCCCGCGTTGCCCGTCTCGATGAAAAAATGTGGACAGAGCTGATGCTCGACAACCGGGAATATCTCATGGAGGAGCTGCGCATTTTGATCGACAATCTCAAGCCGTATCTTGAAGCACTTGAAGCGAACGATGCCGAGAAGCTTTGTGAATGTCTGCGCGAGGGACGCCTTGCGAAGGCGTCTGCCGGCGGCAACTGAGGTATGCGGCGTGAGAAAAGGAATGAAATGGTTTCTCAGTGCCTTTGGCGGATTTCTGCTCATTGCGCTGCTGTTCTACCTCTTATTTCCTGGTGTTCCTGCGATCATCTATGCAAGACACAGATTTGAATATCTCAATGCAAAGCTGACACCATACCCCTTTGAAGGCTACGGAATAATGGAGGACGGTAAGGAACTGACAGACTGCGGTATGACGCTGCGCGTTCCGGAATCGATGCATCTCAATAATCCGGAATCGAATATCCGGCTTTATGTGTCGGACGGCGGAGAATCCGAGCGCGTTGTGATCGCATTTATCAATCAGGATGAACCGCGCTTTGAGTTCGTCGGTGAGAACGGATTTACGCAGGAGGAGATTGACCGCGGCTGCCGCGGGATCCGCCGCGAAAAGCCGCAGAATAACTATGAGATGTGGGACTTGATCTATAATTTCACGCCGGAGGAGTACAATTATCACAAGCACGGTACATGGAGATTTTTTATTAATCTGCTGAATATGAAGGAAACGATCTATCCGGCGATTGGTGAAGTGGGATATCCGTTCGATACCGAGAAGGCGAAGGGTTTCTGCTTTTACTACGGCAAGCCGCACGGAGAGGTCAGGACATATGCGCTGCTGATCGAGCTTTACGACCGCGAAAACCTTAACCGAAAAGCGGCGGTTATGTTGAAATCCGAGGATTTTGATGCTTTGAAGGAAATTGCAAATTCCGCAGAAATTGCTGCACAGGAGGAAAACGAATGAATAAACAGATCTTGGAAACAGCCGGCGGGAGCTATCCGATTCTGACCGGAAGCGGATTGCTTGCCAAGGTCGGCACTGAGCTGACGGAGCGGATCAAGCCCTGCCGCGTGATGATAGTCACGGACAGCAATGTTGCTCCGCTCTATCTGGATCAGGCGAAGAAATCCTTTGCAGATGCAGGATTTTCGGTATATACACATACCGTTCCGGCAGGCGAGGAAAGCAAGTCGGTTTCCGTGCTGGGTGAGCTGCTGGAGGCATTCGCCGAGGCGAAAATGACACGCACGGATCTTGCGGCGGCGCTCGGCGGCGGTGTGATCGGCGACCTGACCGGCTTTGCGGCTGGCTGCTATCTGCGCGGGATTCGCTTTGTTCAGATCCCGACAACACTGCTCGCTGCGGTCGATGCATCAGTCGGCGGAAAGACAGCGGTGAATCTGGCGCACGGAAAGAATCTCGCCGGATTATTCCACCAGCCGATTGGAGTATATTGCGATACAGACACGCTGCGGACACTCTCCGAACATGAGCTGCACGACGGCTTTGCTGAGGCGATCAAGCACGGTATCCTCGATGATCCGGCGCTGTTTGAGATCTTTGAAAACGGTCAGCCGGAGGCTTGCTTTGAGGAGATCATTGTTCGGTCGGTGATCTACAAATCGAAGATCGTGACCGAGGATCCGAACGAAAAGGGCGTCCGGAAGCTTCTGAATCTCGGACATACACCGGCGCACGCGATCGAACGGCTTAGCGATTTTTCGATTTCACACGGCCACGCGGTTGCGATCGGACTGGCGATCATGTCGCGGGCTTCCGCGAAGCGAGGTGTTCTGAACAGCGACGATTCTGCGCGGATCATCAAGACAATCGAGCGTGCCGGACTGCCGACTGACTGTCCGTTCGGAGCGGCGGATATGGCGCAGATCGCGGCGGTTGACAAGAAAGCTGCTGCCTCGGATATTACGGTGATCATGCCGGAATGCATCGGACGATGCCGTATGGAAAAGATCCCGATTAGCGGTATCGAAGCGCTGTTTGCGGACGGACTGGAGGGGCATGCATGAATATTGTATGCAAGCCGTCTGTGCTTTCCGGAACGATCGGCGCGATTCCGTCAAAGTCGGATGCACACCGTAAGCTGATTTGCGCGGCGCTCTCTGTGAACGGAGGAACGCTGCCGCTGTATCCGCCATTTTGTGACGATATAGCCGCGACGGTGAACTGTCTGACAGCGCTCGGCGCGAAGTTTACGGAAACACCGGATGGACTTCATGTTACACCGGTGATCCGGCAGACGCACGCAGTGCTCGACTGCGGTGAGAGCGGCTCGACATTGCGGTTTTTGCTTCCGGTTGCGATGTGCGTGTGTGACAATATTGCGGTCACGGGGCATGGCCGGCTTCCGGAGCGTCCGATCGACACGCTGACGGCTGCGATGTCTGCGCACGGCGTACAGTTTTCGGATGGAAAGCTTCCGCTGAATGCAGTCGGAACACTGACCGGCGGCATATACGAAATCGTGGGAAATATCAGCTCGCAGTTTCTGAGCGGTCTGCTTATGGCGCTGCCGCTTTGCGGTTCGGACAGCGAAATTCGTCTGACAACTGTACTGCAGTCCTCCAAATATGTAGAAATGACGCTGGATACACTGCGGTTGTTTGGCGCAGAAATCACAGTTTCTGAGCAGAACGGACTTCTGCACTATTATGTCAAAGGCAAGCAGCAGCTTCGGTTTCCTGATGAAATTTCGATTGACGGCGATTGGTCGAATGCTGCATTCTGGCTGGCGGCAGGCGCTGTCAGCGACGGAGCATCGGTCACAGTCAGCAGTCTGGATTCCGACAGCATGCAGGGTGACAAGGCAATCGCGGCGATTTTGAAGGGTGCCGGCGCAGATGTGAGCGTGTGCGGAAAAACGGTAACGGGATCCGGCCGGACAATGCATGAAATCAACGCATCCATGGAAGAAATCCCTGATCTTCTGCCGATACTGGCGATATGTGCTGCCTGCGCGAAGGGGACTTCGCATTTTACAAATGCGGAACGCTTGCGGATAAAAGAATCCGACAGATTGTCCGCCGTGGCGGAGCTGCTGCGCTCAGTTGGAGGACAGGTTGATGAGCTTCCGGACGGGCTGACCGTCTATGGCGGGCAGCTTACAGGCGGAACAGTTCATGCGCACAATGACCACAGACTTGTTATGGCAGCGGCGATTGCGGCGCTGCGATGCGCGGAACCGGTCACGATTCTCGGCGCGGAGGCAGTCAGCAAATCGTACCCGTCTTTCTTTGCAGATTACCGACAGCTCGGCGGTATTGCTGAAATTACGGACTGAGCAATATTGTTTTTAATGGAGGGCATATGGCATCTAGTTTTGGCGAGCGGCTGCGCGTTTCAATCTACGGAGAGTCGCACGGAAACGGCATCGGTGCATTGATCGAAGGGCTTCCGGCCGGTGAACGCATTGATACGGATACACTGATGCGGTTTATGGAACGGCGGCAAGGCGGGCGGAATGCGCTTTCGACCGCACGAAAAGAGCCAGACATTCCGGAGTTTGTTTCCGGTGTTTTTGAAGGCAGAACGACTGGTTTCCCGGTCTGCATCCGGATCGCGAATACGAATACGCGCTCTGGGGATTATAATAATCTTGTGCTGAAGCCGCGGCCTTCCCATGCGGATTATCCGGCGTATGTGAAGTGGAACGGAGCGGCGGATATGCGCGGCGGCGGACATTTTTCCGGACGCCTGACTGCGCCGCTCTGTGCTGCGGGCGGCATTGCGAAGCAGATTCTTTCGCGGCATAATATCTTCGCAGGAGCACATCTTTCAAGTATCGGAACTGTTCATGATGAAGTGTTTCCGATGCTGCCGGAGCCGTCGCTTTTTGATGCGGTAGCGGAAAAAGCGTTTCCGGTGATCTCCGATGTGCAGGGTGAGCGGATGCAGCAGGAGATTCTTGCTGCGCGGCAGGAAGGCGATT
Organism: Oscillospiraceae bacterium; assembly: GCA_024404875.1. Taxonomy (GTDB): domain Bacteria; phylum Bacillota; class Clostridia; order Oscillospirales; family Ruminococcaceae; genus Firm-04. The sequence goes on along the minus strand of JAKSPK010000013.1, from coordinate 37,840 downwards.
CAGTCGGCGGAACAATCGAATGCATGATCCTCGGACTTCCTGCCGGTCTCGGCGATCCGATGTTTGACGGCATCGAAAACCGACTGGCACGCGTTTTGTTCGGGATTCCGGCAGTCAAGGCTCTGGAATTCGGCGACGGATTTGCGCTCAGCGAAATGCGCGGTTCGCAGGCAAATGATCCGTATACTGTCAGGGATGGCAAGATCATTACAAAAACGAACCGAAACGGCGGAATCCTCGGCGGGATTTCGACCGGAATGCCGTTGCGCTTTCGTGTCGGAATCAAGCCGACACCTTCCATCTCGCGGGAGCAGGAGACTGTCTCACTGCCTGACGGCGAACCGACGACAATCGAAATCAAAGGGCGGCATGACCCTTGCATTGCACAGCGTGCCGTTCCCGTGATCGAAGCAGCGGCTGCGCTCTGCGTATTGGATCTGCTGCTTTCCGACACAGAATTATAATGGATATTGCAGGTGATAATATGGAACTTTCAGAAATTCGTCCGCAGCTTGATTTGATTGATAAAGAGATCCTGGAACTATATCTCCGCCGCATGGAGCTGATCGACAAGGTTGCAGATGCGAAGCGGCGCGATCCCTCCAAGCCGCTTTACGATCCGGCGCGTGAGCGTGAGATCCTGATGAAGGTGCGCGAAAATGCCGGCAGCGAATACGGTGATGGTGCGCATCAGCTTTTCCGCATGATACTGGAGCTTTCACGCGCACGGCAGGCGGCGCAGCTCATTCCCGCGACGAATGTTGCGGCGCGTGTTGCAGCGATGTGTGCGAATGAGCAGACTGTTTTTCCGCAGTCGGGGCGTGTCGCGGTCTCCGGTGTTGAGGGAAGCCACGCAGGAGCAGCCGCAGACCGGCTGTTCCCCAAAGGAAATATCGTGTTCATGAACGGCTTTGCTGCGGTCGTTAAGGCGGTGCAGTCCGGCCTTTGCCAATTCGGCATTCTGCCGGTCGAAAATAGTGTGCAGGGTTCGGTGCGGCAAGTTTATGATCTGCTTCAGGAGCCGGATATCTGCATTGTACGAAGTGTGCGGCAGCTGATTCGTCATGTACTGCTGGTGCGTAAGGGCACGAAATTAGAGGATATCAAGACGATCTACACGCATGAGCAGGCGGCGGGACAGTGCAGCCGGTTTATTGCAGAGCTTGGCGCGGATATTGTTCCCTGTGTCAGCACGGCGCACGCGGCGCAGCGTGTTGCCGAATCGCAGGATCACACATCTGCGGCAATTGCGGGTGAGGCCTGCGCAAAGCTCTATCATCTCGATGTGCTTTCTGCGGAGATCCAGAATGAAGCAGTCAATGATACGCGTTTCCTCTGCGTCACAAAGGGGGCGGGATTCTATGCGGGTGCTGACCGCATGAGCCTGCTGGTGAATTGTGCAAATTCGCCGGGTGCGCTTTATCAGATGATCGCGAAGATCACAGCGCTCGGCATCAATATGTGCAAGCTCGAAAGTATGCCGATTCCCGGCACGAATTTTTCGTATCGTTTTTATATGGATCTGGAATGCAATCTGCATCAGGAGGGCGTCCTCGGGCTGCTTTGCGAGCTGGAGCGCTCCTGCGATTCATTCACATTGCTCGGCAATTATACCGAGATGATCGGCTGAACCGGCGCGGGAGGATCGGAAAATGATACTGCGATTCGGCGAATGCACTGCTGAGATCGACGCGGACGCGACGCGCCGGTGGTATGCAGCGCATCCCCTTGTAAATGACTGCGGCTGCGGGGGCTGCGAGAATTTCCGGCGCTGGACTGCAAGTCCGCATTGCGATCCCCGCATCCGCGAAACACTTGCTGCGATCGGTCTTGATTCGCCGAATCTCATTGCGGAGCTGATCCCGTGGGACACACCGGCGGAGCAATACGCGGCGCACGGCGGCAACTGGTACGGCGGTTTTTATCATGTGATCGGTGCTGTGAAAGACGGTGCGGGTCTTTTGGAAGCGGAGAGAGATTCACAGTTTGTACCGGAGCGTTTCTCTCTCCGGATCACAGATCAATTTGCGCTGTTTTTATACTATAATACAAATCAGGCGGAGCTGCTGCCGGACGGCTTTCCGCGTCCGGTTTTGCAGATCGAAATTGACGCCTATATCCCGTGGCTTTTGGAGTCACCGAATGAGTATCTTATCACGAACGGAGGCTGAATCCATGACTGATTTTCAAACGCCCTACGGCCTGATCGGCCGGAAGCTCGGCCACAGTATTTCGCCGGAAATTCATGCGGCGCTCGGCAATCCGCATTATTCGCTCTATGAGCTTGAGCCGGACGAATTGGCTGTGTTCCTTTCAGATACGCGCTTGAAAGCGCTCAATGTTACAATACCGTATAAAATAGATGTCATTCCGCTCTGCGCATCGCTTGATCCGCTGGCAGAGGCGATTGGCAGCGTAAATACGCTCGTCCGGCAGGACGACGGCACATGGAAGGGCTATAACACCGATGCCTATGGTCTGCGCTGCATGATGCGTGCGGGCGGACTGTCCTTTGACGGCGCCGATGTGTTGGTGTTGGGCAACGGCGGCGTATCGCAGACAATCCAGGCGATTGCAAAGTTGGACGGCTGCAAGACATTGACCGTTCTCGATATCTGTGGAACGGAATACAGCTATGACGATCTGCCTCGCTTCTATCACAGCACTACGCTGATTGTCAATGCAACACCGGTCGGGATGTATCCGAACGCGGGCAAATCCCTTGTCGATCTGGCGCAGTTCCCGAATCTCAAAGGTGTTGCGGATGTGATCTACAATCCGGCGCGGACGGCGATGCTGCTGCAGGCGAAAGCGCTTGGTATTCCGTTTGCAGGCGGCCTGACGATGCTGGTTGCGCAGGCAAAGCGGGCGGCGGAGCATTTCTTCGGGCAGGATATTGACGATGTGCGGATCGCGGAAATCGGTGCGAAAATGCAGGCAGATGCAGAAAATATCGTGTTGATCGGGATGCCCGGCAGCGGCAAATCCTGTATCGGCGATGCGCTGGAAAAGCTGACCGGCAGACCCCTTGTTGATCTCGATGCGGAAATCGTTCAGAAGGCGGGCAAGCCGATTCCAGAGATTTTTGCGGAATCCGGTGAAGATGGCTTCCGGCAGATTGAATCGGAGGTCGTGCGGGAGCATAGTGCAAAGCGCGGTGTCATTCTCGTGACCGGCGGCGGTGTTATAACGCGTCCGGAAAATGAAGCCCCGCTCCGCAGCAACGGCCGGATCTATCAGATCTGCCGCCCGATTGATCAGCTCAGCCGCGAAGGACGCCCGCTTTCGATCGGTGCCGATCTGGACGCAATGGCGGCGGTGCGGATGCCGCTTTATCAGAAATTTGCAGATACAGCAGTTGAAAACAGCAGCACGCCCGAGGCGGCTGCGCAGGAGATCTGGAGGGATTATTGTGCATATTCTCGTGCTGAATGGGCCGAATTTGAATATGCTCGGCATTCGTGAGCCGGAGCATTACGGAACACAGACGCTTGCCGATCTGGTGAAGATGATCGAAACAGAGGCTGCAGCGCTCGATGTCACGGTCGAATGCTTCCAGTCGAATCATGAGGGCGTGCTGGTTGACAAAATTCAGGAGGCATACGGCAAGGCCGACGGCATTCTCATCAACCCGGCTGCATATACGCATACGAGTGTCGCGCTTTTGGACGCGGTCAAGGCGGTGCAGCTTCCGACTGTTGAGGTACATATTTCCGACCCCGATACGCGGGATGATTTCCGGAAGATTTCTTATATCCGGCAGGCCTGCATCGCGACCGTCAAGGGCAAGGGCTTTGCAGGATATCTCGAAGGGCTGAATATTTTGGTGCATCATATCAGGCGGAACTGACATCAGATTAACCGGTGATGTATAAAATACTTCAGATTCATTTAAGATTTGCGGGTTATTATGTAATCAGTGAAGCGAAATGATCGCTTCCAACGATTTCAACCCCCATTTCCCAATTTCTATTTTCCTATTTCCAAAAATGAATTGATTTTCATTTACGGTTGGACTGCCGTGGTCAGAAAAGCTGGCCGTGTGCAGTCCCTTTTTTCTCGGACAAAAAAGTCCCCGAAGCGTTTGATGCAGCTTCGGGGACTTCGTTTTTCGGGTATCGGATCAATAATGAATGCGCTCGGTGAGATAAGAAACCAACTCGGTGATCGGGATGCGGACCTGCTCCATTGTGTCGCGGTCGCGGACGGTCACACACTGATCCTTCTCGTCCGTATCAAAGTCATAGGTGATGCAGTACGGCGTACCGATTTCGTCCTCACGGCGATAGCGCTTGCCGATCGAGCCGGCGTCGTCGAAATCAACCATGAAATGCTCGGAGAGCATCTGATAGACTTTATATGCCTGCTCGGAAAGCTTCTTGGAGAGCGGCAGGACGGCGCACTTGAACGGCGCGAGCATCGGGTGGAAGTGCATGACGGTACGAACATCCTCCTTGCCCTTAGCATCAGTGCCGAGCACTTCCGTGTCATAGGCTTCTGTCAGGAGCGAGAGGAACAGACGCTCCACGCCGAGCGACGGCTCAATTACATACGGAATATAGCGCTCGTTCGTCTCCGGATCGAAATAATCAAGTGTCTTGCCGGAGGTGTTGCTGTGCTGCGTGAGGTCATAATCGGTTCTGTCGGCAACGCCCCAGAGTTCACCCCAGCCGAACGGGAACAGATACTCGAAGTCCGTCGTTGCCTTGGAATAGAAGCAAAGCTCCTCTGCGGAGTGGTCGCGCAGGCGGAGATTCTCTTCCTTGAGACCGATCTTCAGCAGGAAGTCCTTGCAGTAGCTGCGCCAATACTGGAACCATTCCAGATCGGTGCCGGGCTTGCAGAAGAATTCCAGCTCCATCTGCTCAAATTCACGGACACGGAAAATGAAGTTTCCGGGTGTGATTTCATTGCGGAAGGACTTACCAATCTGGCCAACGCCAAACGGGATCTTGCGGCGTGTTGTACGCTGGATGTTGGCGAAGTTAACGAAGATGCCCTGTGCGGTTTCCGGGCGAAGATACAGTTCAGACTTGCTGTCTTCAGTGACGCCCTGGAAGGTCTTGAACATCAGGTTGAACTGGCGGATATCAGTGAAATTCGACTTGCCGCAGTTCGGGCAGACGATGCCCTTTTCGCGGATATAATCCATCATCTGCTGATTTGTCCAGCCTGCGACATTCGTGCCGTCGAAATCCTCGATGAGATTGTCGGCGCGGTGACGCGTTTTGCACTCGCGGCAGTCCATGAGCGGATCGGAGAAGCCGCCGAGGTGACCGGAGGCAACCCATGTCTGCGGGTTCATGAGAATCGCGCTGTCAAGGCCGACATTGTGGGGATTGGCCTGTACGAAGAAATGCCACCATGCTTTTTTGACATTGTTTTTGAGCTCAACGCCGAGCGGGCCGTAATCCCATGTATTTGCGAGGCCGCCGTAGATCTCAGAGCCTGCATATACAAAGCCGCGCCCCTGACAGAGCGCAACGAGCTGATCCATTTGCTTGTCCGTATTTTTCATGCGAAAAACCGCCTTTCCATAAATATGCTCTTATATTATATACGAGAACGCCGAAATTGTCAAGGTCGGCAGAGCCGATAGTCGTTTTCCAGAAGCAACATTTCGCGGAGCGTATCAACTATGTCGCTGTTACGGTGCCGGCTGCGTCCCCCGTTAGCAATACGCTGACAGCCGTTACAGCAGCTCTGTCGGCTCCGGTAGCGATTTCAGCAGATTGTCAATCTGCGAACGGTTTGCGATCCATTCGCTGAATGCAGTTGCTGAGCCCGCCGCAATGCCGGTGCGGAGTGCATCGGTCAGTGGCTTTCCGGCATAGCAGGCCGCGAGAAATCCGCCGAGCATCGCATCGCCTGCGCCGACCGCATTCTTGATGGCGTTATGCGGCGCGGTAAGATGCCAGACTCTGCCCGCATCGGTGAAGAGCAGTGCGCCGTCGCCGCCGAGCGAGACCAGTGCGTTTTGTGCGCCCAGCTCAATGAGCTTTTTGCCATAGGGCAGTGCATCCCACCATGTCAGGATTTCTGCATTAAACAGCTCACGCAGCTCCGGAAGATTCGGCTTGACTACAAACGGATGATGCGGAAGCACTTCAAGCAGCGGCTTTCCGGCAACATCGACGGCGAACCGTGCGCCGTTATCGGCGAGCGCCGCCATGACATCCGCATAATGCGATGAAGCTGAACCTGCGGGAATACTGCCGGCCAGCACGATGTAATCGCCGACGCCGTATTTGCTGAGCTTATCGAGCAGCGCTTTCGTATCAGCCTCCGAAACGGAAAGACCTCTGCCGTTCAGTTCCGTGACCTGAGTATTCAGCTTGAATTTGACATTGATGCGATTCATCTGATTCGGCAGCGTGATGAAATCCATCGGGATTTGTGTCCGCTGGATGCGTTCGGAGATCATGGTTCCGGTCGTGCCGGAAAGATAGCCGTAAACCATCGTCGGAACTTCGAGCTGCTGCAAAATCAGCGAGACATTGATGCCCTTGCCGCCGGCAGTAATCTGCTCATTTTCGGTGCGGTTGACGGCATTGAACTGAAGCGCTTCTTCAAGTTGAACGGTGTAGTCCACGGCGGGATTCATGGTAACGGTTGCGATCATATGGGGCCCTCTTTTCATTGTTTTTCTCTGGTAAAGCTGGATTACTGCGAACCGAAGCAAAGCCGCATTGTCAGGATCACTGCGCCGAGCGCAATCCCGCAGAGAATCAGCCCGATCAGCAGCTCTCTGCCCATCTGACGGCGGATCAGCTTTTTGTATGCTGTGCCGGTGAGGATATCTTTGTCGGAAGCTTCCGCGAGTGTCTGCGGATAAGCACCGGCCGCAAACACCTCTGTCCGGATTGCGATGACGGTGTCATCTTCCGGCGCAATCGGTGTATCAGTCAGCAGCGCGGCGGTATGGCGCAGACGGCTGCGGTCGGTGAAGGCGATGAGTGCGGCAGTTTGGCTGCCGTGCGGTTCGGCGGCTGTGCATTTACCGCGGAAGCGCTGCCATTTTCCACGCGGTTCCGAAATGCGGCTGATCGTCCGCAGAAGCAGTCTCGCAAAGGCCGTGATCGCAAGGCCGGTGATGAAATAGCGCCACTTTCCGAGTGAGATCAGCAGCAAGGCCGCAGCAGGCATTCGGCACCCTCCCTTCATGGTATTCGGTATCTTATTTATTATAGCATATTATGGGAAAAAGTGCAATGGATACGAAAAAATAAAAAAAGGATTTCACAACCTGGTTTTATAGCGGAACGGTTAATTGAAAAAACAAAAACTCCCACACATCGCTGCATGGGAGTCAATATGATGCCGGTGGCGGGGGTCGAACCCGCACGGTGTCGCCACCAACGGATTTTGAGTCCGTCACGTCTGCCAATTCCATCACACCGGCCTACCGGCTTATTATATCATATTTCCGGCGTTTTGTCAATCCCCGATATTGCCTTCGGAGCCTCTGCCCTGCCGCCGCCAGCGGTCGGGTGAAATACCGATACTTTTCTTGAATTGACGAGAAAAATGCTCAGGGTTTGTGTAGCCGCAGCGCAGGGCAATCTCTGCCGCATTCAGGCCGGTGCCTTGCAGCAGGTTCTTTGCGGCCTCGATCCGGCTGTGGATCACATCCTGCGTCAGCGATGTGCGGAAGGTCTCTTTATAGAGCCGATGAAAATGTGAAACGCTGATATGCAGCGAATCAGCAAGCTCCTCGGCACGCCAGTCCTTCTGCGGCTGTGCGCCGATCTGCTGCCGGATCGTCACCAGCTCGCTAAAAAACGGCATCGGTTTATTTGGCAGCAGCGAAATCGCAGAATAATCCGTCAGCATTGCGGTCATCAGAGAATTGATGACCGCATCATTATTGAAGCCGCGGAAAAATGCACTGCATATGATCGGGAAATACTGTTCCGGATGCGCCCATTCCGGTATCGTGATCGGTTCATTCAGAGGCAGACCGAAAGAGCGTATGATCTTTGGCTCGCTTGTAAACTGGATCCAGTCATCTACATACGGTTCATTATCCGCTGCATAAAACTGCGGTGTATTCATATCGTACAGCACAAAAGTATTCGGCGGATATGGGCGGATTTCATCGCCGCTGCGCAGACGGCATTTCGTCCGGACAAGCAGTGCGAGATAATGCGGATAGCCCTCGCGCCGGTCAATGACGAAATCCGGCTCATGCGCATAGCCGATGCCCATACAGATGATCTGGAACATACTGTTCACCTCACGATCGTGTAGCTTCCGGGAACGGACTTATCCGAAGAGATACGCTCCGTCCTTGGTTTTCAGAACAATAATCTCATTCTCATCTACGACCTTGACAGGCTCTTCATCGCCCTCATAGAGTGCATAGAGCGAGAAACGGATATCCTGAATATCCTCTGTGCTTTCGAGGCATTCCTTTTTCAGGGATTCATCAAAATAGCCGGCATTGATATAGGCATCAAAAAAGTTCTCGATGTCAATGCCTTCCTCTGGCATGTTTTCCATTTCCAGCGTTGTCAGCTTCCAGGATGCGTAGCCGTCCTCATCAAAGCGGTGACAGACTTCGCCGAATACATCCTTCAGGGTTTCGTCACCCTCCTGCGATTCGATAAATGCCGAAAACGCATCCTTGAACGGCGGATACAGCACCGTCAGATAGGTGTCATAATCCTCGGCCTCGATTGCCTTGAAATACTTGCGGAGCAGCGGGATATAAGCAGTATCGACATCCGCAGCAGCGCGGATCGTCAGGCCGTCCTCGGACGATTCCTTCATTTCTACGGAAGACTGTTCGGCGGTGGCGCTATCTGCAGCAGCGCTGCTTTCCGCGGCACTGTTTTCTGCAGAGCTGCCTGCGCCGCATCCGGTTCCGAGAAGCATCATGCTGCAAAGCAGGATGATCAGCTGTTTTTTCATATTACACCTCACAGATAGATCAGGTACCATTGTTCTTCATATTTGATCGCATAAAGCTTTTCGTCCTGAAGAACGATATCGGTCGGATTTTTGTCCGTCTTTTCGCGCTCTCCGATATACCGGTCGATTGTCATTTCATAAAGCTTTGTCGTTCCCTCAGAGATCTTCGGCAGATCTTTTTCCGCCGCGAGGTTGTCCAGCATCGGGAGCAGCGAATCGCGTTCCTGCGACTGGCTGTCTGTGTCAATGAGTGATTTGATGTCGATGTAGCTGTATGCAAAATCAATGTCGTAATATTTCGCGATTGCATCATGTGTCTGCTCGACGATGTCCTGATCGGTCAGCTCACCCGCATAGAATTCTTCGAGCTGATACTGATGATAGAGCGGGAACATCAGCTTTGAGAACGCCTCGCCGTCCTTCTCCTGCAGGGAAAGGTAATATTTGCGGATCATGTCAATAAGGGCGTCGTCCAGAAAGCGTCTGTCATAGCAGAGTGTATAATCGCCGCTGCGGTTCTCAACAACGGTTGCACCGTAAGGCATATCCTCCTCTGCCTGATCCTCTGTCACGGATGATTGTTCGCCGCAGGCCGTCACCGCGCAGGCGGAGAGCAGCATCGCGGCGGCCATTGCGAAAAGCCGGATTTTTTTCATTTGTTTACCCTCTCATTTTTTCGGAGTGCTGTGCTGTCAGGCCTGCTCCTCCAGCAGGATCAGCTGTTCGAGCAGATTATCCTGCCGCTGGCGGATTTCCTCCAGCCGGTTGCAGACCTGCTGCATTTTTTCATAATCAGATGCGATTGTTTCGTCTGACAGAGATGCCTGTAGCGTATCCTGTTCTGCCTGCAATGCGTCGATTTCCTGCTCCATGCGCTTCTGTTCGGCGCGGCGTTTGACCTCCTGCGCGCGCTGCTCCTTCGAGCGGTATGCTGATTTCTGGGAATCAGCCGCTTTGCGCTGTTTTTCTTCGGCAGCAGCGGTTTGTTCAGCTTCGGTTCTGCGGCGGATCTGCTCCTGATAAGCAGAGAATTTGCCCTTGAACGTATTGAGCCCGCCGTCCGCGAGGATCAAAAGCTGATCGGCGATGCGGTCAAGCAAATAGCGGTCGTGGCTGACAAAGAGGATCGTTCCATCAAATTCGGCAAGCGCCTGCTCCAGTATTTCCTTTGTGGTCAGATCGAGGTGGTTGGTCGGTTCGTCCAGCAGCAGTACATTGCCGTGCTCCATCATCAGGATCGCGAAGCAGAGCTTGGCACGCTCACCGCCGGAAATCACGCCGGTTTGCTTGAATACATTCTCGCCGGTCAGCCGAACCTGTCCCAGCAGACTGCGCACTTCAAAATCGCTGAGTGCCGGATAGCGGTCATGCAGCTCATCGAAGACGGTTGCATAGGGATTGAGGCTTTCGCTCTCCTGTTCAAAGCAGCCGAGCCGCGTACCGGCTGCCCATCTGACGAGCCCCTTGTGCGGCAGGATATTGCGCAGCACTTTGAGCAGTGTTGATTTGCCCGCACCGTTTTCGCCGATAATGCCGATCTTGTCGCCGCGCCGGACGGTGAACGAAAGATTTTCCATGAGTGTTTTCTGCTGTGCGCCGTGTCCGACAGTCAGGTCGATATTCCGGACTTCGAGCAGGTCGATCGGCGGTGTTACGCTGTATGTAAAGCTGAGCTTTGCCGATTTCTGTGCGGCATAGGGCTTATCGATGCGCTCGATCTTTTCGAGCTGTTTTTCGCGGGATTTAGCAGATTTAGCTGTTGATGCGCGAACCTTGTTCCGTGCGACATACTCCTCCAGCTTCGCAATCTCACGCTGCTGCGCTTCGTATTCCTTCTGCTGGCGATCACGGGATTCTGCACGCAGCTTTGTGAAGGCGGTATAGTTGCCCTTATAGCGTGTCAGTTCACCGCGCTCCAGCTCACAGATGCTTGTGCAGAGACGGTCGAGGAAGAAGCGGTCGTGGCTGACGATCAGCAATGCACCGCGCCATGCCTTTAGGTAATCCTCCAGCCAGCCGACGGTCTGAAAATCCAGGTGGTTTGTTGGCTCGTCGAGGATTAGCAGATCGGGCGATTCGAGCAGCAGTTTGCAGAGCGCAAGGCGCGTCTTTTCGCCGCCGGAGAAGCCGGAGATCTGTCGCGCGAGTGTTTCTTCACTGAAGCCCATGCCGTAAAGCACTGTGCGGATGCGCACATCGGTCGTGTAGCCGTCGTTTGTCTCGAAAAATGCCGAAAGCCGCGCATATTCGTCGGTTTCTTCATCGGTCAGACCGTGCTCCATACGCGCTTCGAGCGCCCGCATGGTCTCCCGCGCCGCATTGAGATGCGCAAAGGCATCGTTCATTTCCTCCTGTACGGTGCGGCTGCCGTCGAGACCGGCATTCTGCGCCAGATAGCCGATGCGGAGACGCGGAGCCTTTGCGATCGCAGGTTCTTCGCGTTCAAAGCCGTCCGGGAGCTCCTGTTCGGTAAGAATGCGCAGCAGCGTCGATTTTCCGCAGCCGTTGTCGCCGACCAGACCGATTCGATCCTGGTTTTCAACGGTCAGGCTGACCGAACGCAGTACATGATTATCCTGATAAAATTTGTGTATCTGTGAACATGAAAGCAGCATCCGGCCGCCTCCTTTCTGTGCGTGTTACAGCTCAACCTTGACAGCGAGATAGCCGTAGGGCGGGAGTTTACAGTCATTCCCGTTGATCTCGCCGTGAACCACATCAAAGGTGGAATAGCGGTCAGTGAAGAGCGTTTGATCCGCGCCGAACACGACATCATGATCGGAGCGGTTTACTGCAATGACCATAGCCTTGCGGCGCTGCTCGCGGTATCGGGCGAAAACGATATAGTCGTCAGAAAGCGTCAGGAATTTGAGATCGCCGTCGATAAACACCTTCGAGCTGTGGCGGATCTGCGAAAGCTCCTTGGTGAATTCGATCAGATCCTGATCCTCGTGGCCCCACGGGAAGCAGCGGCGGTTGAAGGGATCGCCGTAGCCGTCCAGACCAGCCTCGTCGCCGTAGTAGATGCTCGGTACGCCGGGCAGGAAGAATTGCAGCACCATTGCGCATTTCAGCTTCTTCTTGCCGATTTCGTACTGCTGCGGATTCAGTCTGCGCTCGGCCATCCAGTCCTTGCCGCGGCCGTTCGCCGGTTCTCCGCCGAAGACCGTAATTGCGCGCTCGATATCATGTGTTGAGACAAAGTTCATCAGCACATCGACAACGCATTTCGGATAGTTTTCGATAATCGTCATGATCTGGCGGCGGAAATCATACGGGCTGCATCCGCCCAGATACTGCATGATCGCCGTCCGGAACGGATAGTTCATGACCGAATCGAGCTGTGAGCCGAGCAGATAACGCCGCTTGACGCCGTAGGCCTCCTTGGTTGAGGCATCCTCCCAGACTTCGCCGATGACGATATGTTCACCGTCAGCGCGCTTGACACAGTCATGCAGATGATCCAGAAACGCATCCGGCAGCTCGTCGGCGACATCCAGACGAAAGCCAGCTGCGCCGAGGCTCATCCAGTATTCCAGTACGCCGCCTTTTCCGCAGATATAGTCGGTGTATTCCGGCTCATTCTCATTGACATTCGGAAGTGTGTCGATGCCCCACCATGCCTCATAGACATTCGGATACTGATGGAAGCTGTACCACTTGTAATAGGGCGAGGATTTGGAATTATACGCGCCGATGGAATCATAGCGGTTAAACTTGTTGAAATAAATGCTGTCTGCACCGGTATGGGAGAATACGCCGTCGAGAATGACCTGTATTCCGTGCCGCTCACATTCCGTGCAGAGCCGCTGGAAGTCCATATTCGTACCGAGCAGCGGATCAACGCGGCGGTAGTTTGCGGTATTATACCGGTGGTTCTCATGAGATTCAAAGATCGGGTTGAGGTAAATGCAGGTAACGCCGAGCGATTCGAGATAGCCGAGCTTCTGCACAATGCCTTCAAGGTCACCGCCGAAATAATCGTTGTTCCAGACATGGCCGTTCTGATCCGGCCGATAGTAGGGGGTGCCGCCCCAGTCATCGCGCAGGACTCTGTCGGTCGGGACGCCTTCGTGCTGAATTCCGCTACGGCAGAAGCGATCGGGGAAGATCTGATACATCACACCGCCCTTGAGAAATTCCGGTGTCTGGAAGCTCTCGTCATAGACCGTGAGCTGAAAGAGATCACCTTCGCCGATCACGCCCTCATGCGCGGCGGATTTTTTGATATAGTGCCACTGCCCACCGGCGATGAACGAGAAATAATAGTAATGTACACCGGGAATCTTCGCGGAGCAGGTCGCGGAATAATAGATCACATCACCGCTCTGATAAACGGTGTTCATCGGGATAAAGCGTTCCTTCATGCCCGGACGGTAGAGCACGAGCATCGGGTTTGTGTCGAGCCCCTGTGTTGCCGGAAGGCAGATTGTAAAGGTGCAGGGCTCATTCTGGCGAAGCGCACCGAATACGGACTTGTATGCGCGATCCCAGCTGTCGTAGATTTGTCTCATATGCATTTCCCTTCTGATATTCCGCTGCCGTGAAAAACGGAGAGCAAAGGCGGCTCCGACACAAGCCCCGCCCTCATATAGCTTCTTTGAAGCACTTCTGTATTCCTGTGCAGCACAGCAGCGCGTATTGCGAAAAAAGCAGGCGATCCATCTGACCGCCTGCCCTTTCAGCATGGTATCATCATGCGGCGGTTTGTCCGCCGGCAGAGCTTGCTGCCCGGCCGGCTTCCGCAGCCTGCATTGCTTATAGATGCCAGATATTCTTGGCGTATTCGGTTACGGCGCGGTCTGCGGAGAACACGCCGGCACCTGCGATATTATTCAGGCTCATCTTTGCGAAGCGCTGCTTGTCGGCATAGCACTGTGCAGCGTATGCCTGTGCTGCGCGGTAGCTGTCGAAGTCTGCGAGAACCATATAAGGATCCTGCGTGCGAAGCGACTGAGCAATCTCCGGGAACTTGCAGCCGTTGATGCCGTTCGCGATGCGGTCTACGCAGCAGCGGATGAGACCGTGATGCTGATAGATGTCCTGCGGACGGTAATTCGCCTTGCGGGCATTGACCTCCTCGGTCTTCATGCCGAAGATGATGATGTTCTCATCGCCGGCTGAATCCTTGATCTCGATATTTGCACCGTCGAGTGTACCGATCGTAACAGCGCCGTTGAGCATGAGCTTCATGTTGCCCGTACCGGATGCCTCCGTGCCTGCGAGCGAGATCTGCTCGGAGAAATCGGATGCCGGCATCAGCAGCTCGGAGAGCGTGACACAGTAGTTTTCAAGGAAGACGACAGCGAGCTTTTCGCTGATCTTCGGATTCTTGCGGATCTCCTCGGAGAGCGACCAGATCATCTTGATGATCTGCTTTGCGAGATAGTAGCCCGGTGCAGCCTTTGCTGCAAAGATATAAGTCTTCGGTGCAAAATCCATATCCGGATTGTCAAGAAGTGCCTGATAATCCGCGAGGATATTCAGCGCATTGAGGTGCTGACGCTTATACTCGTGCAGACGCTTGACCTGCACATCAAAGACACTGTCCGGATTGAGGATGATGCCGTTCTTGGCTTTGACATATTTTGCGAATTCCGATTTGTTGGCGCGCTTGACCGCCATGAGTTTTTCCAGTACCTCAGCATCATCCTGGAATGCGCGGAGCTTTTCCAGCTCGGCGCCGTTCTTGAGGAAGCCGCCGCCGATTGTATTTTGCAGCAGCTTTGTCAGGCCGGGATTGGACTGATAGAGCCAGCGGCGATACGCAATGCCGTTTGTGACATTCGTGAACTTTTCCGGCGAATAGCAGTATTCATTGTGGAAGACCGCATCCTTGATGATCTCGGAATGCAGCTTGGAAACACCGTTGACATTGTGCGAAGCAGCGACGCAGAGTGTTGCCATGTGGATAAGATTATCCTGGATAATCGACATTCTGGTTGTCAGGGCACTGTCATTGGTTCTTGCAAAGACTTCAGCGCAGTAGCGGTTGTTAATCTCGACGATGATCGAGAAGATACGCGGAATGACTCTGCGGACGAGGTTGACATCCCATTTTTCGAGTGCCTCAGCCATGACGGTGTGGTTCGTATAGGCGAAGACTTTTGTGGTGATCTCCCATGCCTTATCCCAGCCGTATCCGCAGTCGTCGAGCAGGATGCGCATCAGCTCCGGAATAGCGAGTGTCGGGTGCGTATCGTTGATATGGATCGCGACCTTTTCCGCGAGATTGTCAAGCGTACCGTAGACAGCCATGTGATTGTTGACGATATCGCCGACGGCAGCTGCGCAGAGGAAATACTGCTGACGCAGACGGAGCGACTTGCCTTCAAGGTGATTGTCGTTCGGATAGAGCACCTTTGAGATCGCGTTTGCGATGGAGTTCTGCGCAAGCGCCTTGGAGTAGTCGCCCTGATTGAACATAGCCATATCGAAGCTCGGCGCTTTTGCAGTCCACAGTCTCAGAACGGAGACTGCGTTGCTGTTGTAGCCGGAGACATACATATCATAGGGGATCGCGGTGACGGTGCTGTAGTTGACATGGGAGACATGGTGATACTGCTGATCCCAGTACTCCTCAAGGTCGCCCTCGAAGTGAATCTCGATTGACTGCTCCGGTCTCGGGTCCAGCCAGACTTCGCCGCCGGGAAGCCAGTTGTCGGGGAGCTCAGTCTGCCAGCCCTCTTCGAGCTTCTGCTTGAAGATACCGTACTCATAGCAGATCGAGTGACCTGTTGCCGGGAAGCCGGTGGTAGCGAGACCATCGAGATAGCAGGCAGCCAGTCTGCCGAGACCGCCGTTGCCGAGGCCGGCATCCGGCTCATAATCATAGATGCGGTCAAGCTTGATGTCGAATTTCTTGAGGAACTTAGCGATGTCATCTGCCAGATCGAGGCTATAGAGGCTGGTCTTCAGCGATCTGCCCATCAGGAATTCCATCGAGAGATAGAAGATCTGCTTCTGACCAGTCGAATTGACATGGTTCATGAACTTCTGACGCTTTGCTTTCATCAGATCCATGACAACAGCCGAGAGCGCAAGATAGATCTGCTTGTCGCTGGCTTCATCAGGGGATACATTGAACTGCATTTGCAGGCGGTTCAGAAAATCCTGCGTAACCTTTTCTGAAAATTTGGACATTACTTTCTCCAATCTCCAACATTGAGGGGTAAAGTTGTACCGCCGTGGAACACGGGGCGCAGCCGCATCCGGTATGTTGGCATCCCGGCGGGCTTCGGCGAGGATCCGGATCACCGGACGCCGCCCAAACAATACCCTTTTATTATACCCGATTCAAAGAGAAAAAGCAATAGCTGAAATTAACAAAATTGCCTGCTGAAATACGGGAATACAAACAATTTGCCGCGAAATATTGTTCATGCTGCACAAATTTAAGCAAACGAATATGGGCAGCTTGCTGAACGCAACAGTATTCTGCAACAATCACGCACCCCCATAGCGTCTTGTAAAAATTTGTTCGACAGTTATATCATGTGTGTGCAGCAGTATGGTCATGCCGATTGAACGGAAATTGCGGCCGCCGGCAGATGCCGGCGACCGCAATTTCTTATAGAAAGGTGTGCTGTCATGCTTTATTTATTGCCAGTCAGACTGTTGACGGCTTCTGTTCCTGAAGGATCAGGGAGAATTCCATGTCTTCACCGTTTCTCGTTGCTGTGATGATCATGGTATCGCCTGCCTTGTAGTTTTCACTTTCAGCCTTGATTTCTTCATAGTTGGCAACCGCCTTGTTGCCGATCGCAATAATCACATCGCCTTCGCGCAGACCTGCGAGATCCGCAGCGCCGCCCGGCTCGATATCACGGATATACACACCGACCGGGATGCCGAGACGCTGTGCAAGGCTTTCGTCGATATCGACAGTCAGGTTGATGCCCATCATTGGCTTGCCGGTGATATAACCGTAGTTAATGAGATCGTTGATGATGTCCTTTGCATGGGAGATCGGGATTGCGAAGCAAAGTCCTTCGACGGATGCGCCGCCGTTATAGCTGGAGCTGATCTTTGAGGAGTTGATGCCGATAACCTGGCCGTAGCTGTTGATGAGCGGGCCGCCGGAGTTGCCGGAGTTGATTGCAGTGTCAGTCTGGATCAGCTTCATTTTGGAATCATTGATCGTGACCTCACGGTCAAGCGCAGAAACGATACCGGTTGTGACCGAACCGAACAGCTCAAAGCCCAGCGGATTGCCGATTGCAACGACCAGTTCGCCGACGCGGAGATCATCACTGTTGCCGAATTCCGCAACGGTGAGCTGCTGATTTGTCGTGACCTTCAGTACGGCGATATCCTCAGCAACATCATAGCCAACGATCTCAGCATCAAATTCGGTATTGTTGGAATAGTAATCCGGATTCAGAACGACCTTGACAGCTTTTGCTTCGCCCAGGTGATAATTCTCACTGTTGTCATAAATGACGTGCGCATTCGTGATAATATAATAGGAACCGTTTCCGTTGTCTGACATGACGATGCCGGTTCCGGTGGCAGGAACCTCCTGCTCAACATGGTGCCCCTGACCAAAGCCGAACATCGAGAAGGTTTGTCCCTGATAGAGGAAGATCGATTGGATACCGACAGTCGCGGGGGTGATCTTGTCAACGATATCCGGGATCTTCATCGCATTGTCGCGGGAGGCAAGTTCGATGAAGCTCAGATTTTCGCCGGATGTCGAAGCAGTCTCGGTATTGCTTTCGCTGCTCTCTGCTTCGGGTGCAGAGGATTCGGTTTTCGTCTCCGGAATCTGCTCGGCAACGGAAGCCGTGCTGCGGTCTGTGCCTGTCACATCTTTCTTATCCTGTATGAGCTTATAACCCGCGAAGCCTGCGAACAGTGCGATCGCTGCTGCTGCGGAGATCGCCAGCGCTTTCAGGCCGGTGTGGCTCTTTTTCGGCTGACCGTTATCGTAGCCGTCAGGTCCCTGCGGGCCGTTGCCTGTCGGAGGAACATATCCGCCGCCCGGGTATCCGCCGCTGGGATAGCCGCCATGATAGCCGCTGCTGCGGGGATAACCGCTGCGCGGGGAATAATAGCTGCCGCTTCTGCTCTGCGGGCGTTCCTGCCGGATCGGCTGCTGAGAAAAGACCTGCTCAACCGGCGTCGGCTCGAAATCACGGGTATTGCGCGCATCGGGTGTTCTCGGAAGATCCGTCATATCCTGCTGTGCATCGCCGTGCAGTGTCGGATCAAAATTCATATCATCGTGTTCAAACATTTTTCTGCACCTCTTTCTGATATTCATGAGCCGCCGCGTTTTTTGCTGCGGCCCGGTGTTCCTTTGCTCTATGCTTTTATTATACGCCGTTCTGTGAAAAACATATGATAATCGCTAAAAAACAGTGTTAAATGAAATCGGAATTTTATTTCACAATATGAAAATCCTGTGAACCCGTCGTCCGGCAGCCGGTTCCCTGCGGATGGGTTTCGCGGAGCATATCAGAGTTGGCGCTGTAACGGCGCTGATCGCGCCTGCTTCACGATCTGGTTTTTTATTATATTGTTCTGCTGTGCGTATCCGGATGACAATAGGAGTTGAAGGCAGGCTGAGTGCAAGGCTTGACAAAACGGTGAATATGGGGTATTATTATACTGGTAAATTATGTCGGTGTTTTCCTCCGGCGATTATGAAAGGAAGGAGCGCCATGAAGCGCACGGCATTGCTCTGTGCTGTCAGTCTGCTGAGCCTGCTTTTTACGGCAGGCTGCAGAAAAGAGGAAATCAAGCGCAGTTCGGATGTGATTCTGCGGGAACTGGTCTCAACCTACGGCAGCAGTGCTGCTGAAGCAGAAAACAGCCGTGATGAAAGCAGCATAGAACAGCGCACAGCCGAATCTTCTGAGCAGACGGCAGAAGATTCTTATGAGCCGGATCACAGTCAGGATCCCGTTATAAAAAAACTGATTCATGCCTACGGCAGCCTCGGACAAGATCGCGTCGAACAACTGCTGGATGAACTGAAGGATGCCGACGACAGCCTTGGTCAGCGCTGGGAGGGCATCCTCGATTATTGGAAATATGTCAACGATCAAATGCTGATCAATAAAAAAAGTCTGCCGGGAAATCTCCCCCGAGACGATTCGCTCTGCATCGTGGTACTGGGTTATGAGCTGAACTCCGATGGTACCATGAAGGATGAGCTGATCGGACGGCTGGAGACTGCGCTTGCCTGTGCCAAACAGTATCCGAGTGCCTATGTTCTCTGCACCGGCGGCCGAACAGCACTCTATAATAAAGATGTCTCCGAGGGCGAAAGAATGCGCGACTGGCTGCGGATCCATGGTATCGAATCCAGCCGCCTGATCGCGGAGAGTGACTCTCTTTCCACTGCCGAGAATGCTGAGAATTCCTATGCAATTCTGCACAGCAAATATCCGAAAGTCAAATCTGTTGCGATCGTCAGCAGCAATTACCATATTCCGTGGGGCGCGCTGATGTTTGAGACTGTCTTCCGGACGCATTCTGCAAGCGCCGAAAAGGGCGCGCTTCGTGTGGTGTCAAACTGCGCGTATGATGTACAGTTTGTCGCATACGGCAAGGGCGATCTGCTGTTCTTCCAGACCGGTGGAATGCTGGAGCTGCTTCAGCTCGAAGCCTGAGTTCGATACAGATGCTTCGCTGATTATCGAGCGGATGCTGTTCAAAGCAGTCAATGCCGAACGCGAACAGCAGAACAATAAATTGAAAGCCAGACCGCAACGGCGACAACGCTGGAACATTTCGCGAAACCCAGTCGTTCGTTGCCGCATTCAGAAAGAGTGATGTACATGAATATCATTGAAACACTGTCCGCTGCACTTCGCGAGGAAAACGCCGATGCAATGCTCCTCACCGGCGAGGTTAATCTGATGTATGTACTGAAAACCATCGCGCTTGAGGGACAATGCCTGATCTTCCCCGATCGTGCCCCCCTTTTTGTGACGGACGGCCGCTATACCGAAGCCGCTGAGCAGGCACTTATCCCGCAGGGATTTACTGTTCTGACTCGGACAAATAGCGTTGGACTCTATGAGTATCTCCATGCGCTGCTGACGGAGCGCGGCGTCCAGAAGCTGATGTATGAAGACGATGTCCTGACAGTGGACGAATTTGCGATGATGCGGGATGTCCTGGGGCTGAGCTTTCAGCCGATCGGCAGCCGCATCCGGAAGCTGCGCGCCGGCAAATCGGAGCAGGAGGTCGAATATATCATCCATGCACAGCGCATCGCGGAGCAGGCGCTTCACCGCCTTCTTCCGGAGCTGTATACCGGTATGACTGAGCGCGAAGCTGCCGCTCGTCTGAATTATTATATGGCGCTTGGCGGCAGCGAAAAGCCTTCCTTTGACACGATTCTTTTGTTCGGCGAAAATACAAGCAGACCGCACGGCGTTCCGGGAGACCGTCCGCTGCGGGACGGAGATTTTGTTCTCGCGGATTTCGGTGCGGTCTGGCACGGATATCATTCTGATATGACGCGTACGGTCGCTTACGGCAGCGCAAGTGCTGAGATGCGGCGTGTCTACGAGACAGTGCTGGCAGCGCAGGCGGCGGCGCAGGAAGCTGCTCGTGCGGGAATGCTTTGCAGTGATATGCACAATGCGGCGGCAAAGGTCATTGCGGATGCCGGATTCGGAGAATATTTCACGCATGCGCTGGGCCATTCGGTCGGGCTGGAAATTCATGAGTCACCGGTCGCGGCGCCGCGCTGTGATAAGCCGCTGGAGCCGGGCATCGTCATGACCGATGAACCGGGCATTTATATGCCGGGGAAATTCGGCGTCCGGATCGAGGATATGCTCGTCATCACGGACGGCGATGCGCGGAATCTGACAGCATTCCCGAAGGAGCTGACGATCCTGCCGCTGCGTGAAAATGCGTGAGGATCAGCCGTTTCTGTGCTGATATGCATAGACCGATGAGCCGACCGTCACTGCCGAGATGAACACGGTGACTGTGATGATGCCGGCGATCGCAGGCGCTTTCAGCAGCATCATGACCGTGACGGCGGCAAGCGTGACAGTGCCGCCGAAAACGAGCAGTCTGCCGGTGAACCGGTGTGTCAGCTTCCAGCAGGTGTCATTGTTCAGCGTCCACGGGAGCCGGATACCGATTGTGCGGTTCGGCTGCGCGAGAGGAATATAATTGCCGAGAACGGTGAACAGCGCTGTCATGCCGATCAGCAGCGGCCATGCAAATGCAGGCGGGAGCGCGTCGCCGATCTGTGCGCCGCTGCCCGCAACGACTGTCAGCATGAACCAGTTGAAGGCGATAAAGAAAACACAGAGTGCCGATGCCGTGACCGCAATCACCTTGCGGTTGCGCTCGGCATTTTTTGCAAATTTCATGCTCAGCGGGATGATTGCTGCAAAGAGCAGCGGCAGAAAGCTGAGGATCAGATAGGCGCCCTTGCTGCCCATACCGTCGCAGATGCCTTGCGCATCAAAATGTGTCGGAACCGTTTCCGGCAGACGGACGAAGTAAATGACGGACAGGATCAGATTGACTGCCGCCAGCAGAATGAGTGTGATTGTGAGCTTATTCTTCATTTCCGGCCTCCTTTCTCCCAAAGAACGAAGAAATGTTTTTCATGAAATCCTGCAATACGGTCGTGTTGAGGCTGTAGGTAATGGTCTGTTTTTCCTTGACGGCCGTCACAAGTCCGGCCTCCCGCAGGATTTTCAGGTGATGTGAGACTGTTGCGCCGGAGATCTCGAAGCAGTCGGTGATCTCACCAGCGGTCATATCGCGGCTTTGCAGCATGGTGAGGATCTCGCGCCTTGTCGGGTCGGCCAGCGCACCCCAGATATCCTTCACGGCGTACCTCCTTTCGGCATTCGACGGTATTTAGATTTCCGTCTAAATACAATATAGCACATTTTCGGCAGAATGTCAACAGGTATTTAGAAATTCATCGAAATACACAAATCAAAGAAGCGCGGCGCATTCCGTTTTTGACGGAACACGCCGCGCTGCGAAACGATGTCGTGAGAAATAGCTGTCAGCTCTGCCGACATTATTCAAAGAGGACATCCTTGAAGCAGACCTGCGGACATTTGTTATCAAAGTCCCATGTATGATAGGCGCCGCCGTGACAGAATTTTGCTTCGCTGCATGCACGGCATTTTTCGTTTTCGAGTGCAAGATCCTTCCGGAAAATCTGAAATCTGCTTTCCCAGACATTCTTGAAACGATCTTCAAAAATATTGCCCTGCACAAACTCCGGACGCCGCTCAATATCAAGGCAGGCAATAATATCGCCGCTGACGGTAATGCTCGCCGTATAAAGTCCGGCGGTGCATAGGAAATACCAGTCGCGCACTTCGCGCTCATAGTCCATGCCGAGATAGTGGCTGCACCCGTAGCAGACAGGTTCACCCCCGATCCGCTTATTGCGGATAAACTCGAACATTGTCCGATAATCGTCTTTCGTCAGCAGCAGCTCCGGATGCGCCTTTGCCCTGCCGATCGGATCCATATTGATGACGCGCCACGAATCAATATCAATATCCTTGAATATTTCATAAAGTGCATCCAGCTCAACGATATTCTGATGCGTCACGACGGTCGTGACCTGGATTGCCTGGAAGCCGCCGACCTTGATCAGATTCTGTACGCCCTGCATCCCCTTTTCCCAGCCGCCGGGCGTGCGGCGGAAGGCATCATGCGTTGCGGGCAGACCGTCAAGGCTGATCGAGATTGTTTTCATGCCGCAATCGAGAAGCTTGTGCGCAACCTCTTCGGTAATGAGCGTGCCGTTGCTCGTCATGCCCCAGTTGAAGCCCAGCTCATTTGCATAGCCCATGATTTCGAAGAAATCCTTCCGCAGCAGCGGTTCGCCGCCGGTGATGCAAAGCATGAAGCCGGATGTGCCGAAATCCTCCTTGATCTGATCGAGGAAGGCCTTGTATTGTTCGAGCGACATTTCATCTGAAGGCACATCGCCGCATGAGCTTCCGCAATGCAGACATCGCTCATTGCAGCGGAGCGTCAGCTCCAGAAAGAGGTTGCGGAGCTGCGGCATGACCTTCAGTCCCTCGCGGTAAATGGCAAGACGCTGCATATTTTTTTCTTTCAGTTTCGGGGCAAGCATTTTGATCCTCCGTCATTATTCAGAATCGTACCAGCCGATCGGACCGTACACCGGCTGCGGGAGATTTTCCGAGAAGATCGTTGTTTCGGTCGCAGGAAACGCGGTTCCGGTCACGGTCGTTGTCACGGCGGGATCCTCCGTTTTCCACTCCGGCATACCGGTCAGCTCCAGGATCATCTGGATAAGATCCTGCTTATCGGTGATGCCGTCGTAGTTGTAATCGGCTAAAGAAGAGAATATATGGCTATAGCCTGAATCGGAATTATGCATCAGACTCTGCTTCAGGCGGGTGACATCGCGTGCATCGAACCGGCCGTCGCCGTCCAGATCCATTGTCGGCAGCGGAATGACGCCGCCGATTATCGGCTCATCGTAGTACGGTTCGGTTGTTTCCACAGGCGGAGCGGCTGGTTCAGCGGCTGTGGTGGCCGAAGGGATGGTTTCGGTGAAGAATGCCGCAGGCGGGCCATATACATCGACAGGTTCGCCGGTTGTAGCGTTCATGAGATCCTCAACGGAAGCGGTGCTGAATGAAACGGTTTGTGATGCGGAGGCAGTCTCAGCGCCTATGCCGAGCGAGGCGGCGAACATGGCAGCGGTCATTGCAGTTTGAAGCGTTTTTTTCATAGCAGCTCCTTTCAGTGAGGGCTTTTACAGGATGACGGCTTATTCCGGAACGACCTTCGGGGCGTTTTCTTCGAGTGCAGGCGGCGGGCCGTAGACAAGGCTCGGTATATTGTCTGCAGGATCGAGGTATGATTCTTCCAACGATGCTTCATCGTCGCTGGCATCGACTTCAGTGTCTTCGCCGACCGGCGGCCCGTAAACATCCTGCACATCCTCTGCTGAGCTAAGGTCGTATTTCGATTCATCCTCTGGCGGCGGGCCATAGACGCTTGCCGGACGCGTACAGGCAGTCAGCGAAAGCATTGCCGAACAGAATGCCGAGACCAGGCCGAATTTTTTTGCTTTTTTCATGAGTTGTCACCTCAGGATTCTATTTTCTTTTTTTCAGTATAGCACAAATGAATGGAAAAGTCAACGCTGTACGAAAACTGCCGTCACATCCTGTGACGGTGTTTCTATAATATATAGTCACAGTCCGGTGCAGCTATGTTACGGTGAGAGCAGCCAAAGATCCTGCGAAAATGTACTTTGACTTTGTTGAAATCGGATACTTGATTTTTGAGCGAAAATATGGTATAATATTTTCTGCGTCGAATCCATAGCACTACTGTCCGAACAGTATCCGGATGGGCTGTTATGTCAGATATTCCGCATCTATCAATGAAAGAGGTGAAAATCATGGCAAGAGAAGGCATCCATCCGAATTGCGAAAAGACCACGATCACCTGCCACTGCGGCAATGTCATCGAGGTTCTTTCCACGAAGAAGGACATCAAGATTGAAATCTGCTCCAAGTGCCACCCGTTCTTCACGGGCAAGCAGAAGCTGGTCGATACCGGCGGACGCGTAGAGCGCTTCAACAAGCGTTTCAACAGAGGCTGATGCACAGAAGAAAGCAGCCGGAGTCAAGTGCTCCGGCTGCTTTTTGTATGCCTGGAAAAAGCATATACTATTAGAATTAAAAAGCAGATACTGCCGCTTCGTCCGCAGAAAATGAAAAAAGCAGGGCAAATGCCCTGCTTGCAAAATAAAATGAGGTCAAATCAAAATGTGTAGAACAAAAGAAAGGAGACAACAAAACGAGTGAAAATAACATTACATTATTTCACTGGCTTTATTATACACGAAAACGCCGAAACAGTCAACTGTTTTTTTCAATTTTTGGGATTCACAACCGATTTTCGTCGAATTGCACAAAATGCACAATTAAAAATATGCACTTTCAACATTGAACCTGATTCTGCCACGGCTGTTTCTGTTCCGACCCGTGAATTATCGTCGAAAATCTGTGAAACGGCTTTACATTTCCCGTATTATGTGTTATAATAGATAAGCGAAAATCTGCGCGGGCGCGGACGTGACCTGACGCTGTCCGGAGCCGCGGTGCAGATGCTCAGCGTATCCACTAAAATTTGAATGGAGGTACATTTCTTATGGCTATTGCTCGTAAGAAGAAGACGATGGACGGCAACAATGCTGCGGCATATGTCTCCTACGCCTTCACGGAAGTCGCCGGTATTTATCCGATTACGCCTTCCAGCCCGATGGCAGACTATGTTGACCAGTGGTCGGCACAGGGTGTCAAAAACATTTTCGGTACGACCGTCAAGGTTGAGGAAATGCAGTCAGAGGCAGGTGCTGCCGGCACCGTTCACGGCTCGCTGAATGCAGGCGCCCTGACCACAACTTATACCGCTTCCCAGGGTCTGCTCCTGATGATCCCGAATATGTATAAGATCGCCGGTGAGCTCCTGCCGTGTGTATTCCATGTTTCGGCTCGCTGCGTTGCATCTCATGCACTGAACATCTTCGGTGACCACTCCGATGTCTATGCCTGCCGCCAGACCGGTTTCGCGATGCTCGCTGAGACCAATCCGCAGGAAGTCATGGACCTGGCTGCCGTTGCACATCTTGCTTCGATCAAGTCCAGAGTGCCGTTCATTAACTTCTTCGACGGCTTCCGTACTTCTCACGAGATCCAGAAGATTTCCATCTGGGATTATGAGGATCTCAAGGAAATGTGCGATATGGATGCTGTCAAGGCATTCCGTGAGCGTGCGCTGAATCCGGAAAAGCCGGTTATGCGTGGTTCTCACGAGAACGGCGATATCTTCTTCCAGCACCGCGAGGCCTGCAACTCCTACTATGATGCTGTTCCGGCAATCGTCGAGGAGTACATGGATAAGGTCAACGCAAAGCTCGGCACAGATTACAAGCTGTTCAACTACTACGGCGCTGCAGATGCAGACCGTGTCATTGTTGCTATGGGCTCGATCTGCGACGTTGCAGAAGAGGTCATCGACTATCTGAACAAGAATGGCGAGAAGGTCGGTATCGTCAAGGTTCGCCTGTATCGTCCGTTCTCTGCTGAAAAGCTCGTTGAGGCAATTCCGGCGTCTGCAAAGACGATCGCTGTCCTCGACAGAACCAAGGAGCCGGGCTCTCTCGGTGAGCCGCTCTATCTCGATGTTGTCACCGCTCTGAGCGTTACCGGCAGAACCGGCCTCAAGGTTGTCGGCGGCCGTTATGGTCTGGGCTCCAAGGATACACCGCCTGCATCGGTCTTTGCAGTATTTGCAGAGCTGGCAAAGGCAGATCCGAAGCCGCAGTTCACCATGGGTATCGTGGACGATGTCACCAACCTCTCGCTCGCAGAGGAGGAGGCTCCGAACACCGCTGCTGAGGGTACGATCGAGTGCAAGTTCTGGGGTCTCGGCGGCGACGGTACAGTCGGCGCAAACAAGGACTCCATCAAGATCATCGGCGACCACACCGATAAGTATGTTCAGGCATACTTCCAGTATGACTCTAAGAAGACCGGCGGTATCACCATTTCGCACCTGCGTTTCGGCGACCAGCCGATCAAGAGCCCGTACTACATCAATAAGGCCGATTTCGTTGCCTGTCATAACCCGTCCTACGTTATGAAGGGCTACAAGATGGTCAATGATGTTAAGCCGGGCGGCGTCTTCCTCATCAACTGCCAGTGGACAGACGAGGAGCTCTCCGAGCATCTCAATGCTGAGGCAAAGCGCTACATCGCAAAGAACAACATCCAGCTTTACACGGTCAACGCGATCGACCTCGCCGCAAAGATCGGTCTGGGCAAGCGTACCAACACTGTTCTCCAGTCTGCATTCTTCTCCCTCTCCAAGGTTCTGCCGGAGGCTGAGGCAATCGGCTACATGAAGGAAAAGGCACAGAAGTTCATGAAGAAGGGCATCGAGATCGTTCAGATGAACGAGGCTGCAATCGACGCCGGCGCAACTGCATACCACAAAGTCGAGGTTCCGGCTGACTGGGCAAATGCAGAGGACAAGGCATGCGACTGCAAGCTGGAAGGCCCGGATGCACTGATCAAGATGGTTGACGGCATCATGAATCCGGTCGGCAAGATGCAGGGTGATGCTCTGAAGGTTTCCGCATTCATGGATCATGTTGACGGTACCTTTGAGCATGGCGCATCCGCATATGAGAAGCGCGGCGTTGCAGTTATGGTTCCGGAGTGGAATGCTGATACCTGTGCAAAGTGTAATCAGTGTGCATTCGTCTGCCCGCACGCAACGATTCGTCCGTTCGCACTGAACGAGGAAGAGGTTGCTGCTGCACCGGAAAACACCAAGATCGCACCGAAGCCGATCGTCAAGACCGAGTACAAGTATACGCTCGCTGTCTCTGCGATGGACTGCATGGGCTGCGGCGTCTGCATCGGCGTCTGCCCGACTCAGTCCCTGAAGATGGTTCCGAGAGAGTCTCAGGAGCCGCAGCAGGCTGTATTCGATTACTGTGTGGCAAAGGTCACGGAGAAGCCGGAGGTTGCAACCGATGCTTCCGTTATCTCCAGCCAGTACAAGAAGCCGCTGCTTGAGTTCTCCGGCTCCTGCGCAGGCTGTGCAGAGACCTCCTATGCAAGACTGATCACACAGCTCTTCGGTTCCAGAATGTATATCTCCAATGCGACCGGATGCTCCTCCATCTGGGGCGGCCCGGCTGCAACATCCCCGTACACTGTCGATGCAAACGGCAGAGGTCCGGCTTGGGCAAACTCCCTGTTCGAGGACAATGCTGAGCATGGTCTCGGTATGTATCTCGGCCAGAAGGCGATCCGCGACAGACTGATCGAAGAGGTCAAGGAAGTTGCGGCGAACGAGAATGCTTCCGCAGAGCTGAAGGCAGCTGCCGATGCGTTCCTCGCAACTGCTGAGGACGGCGCAAAGAACGGTGCAGCAGCAAATGCTCTCCTTGCAGAGCTCGAAAAGATCGCTGACAAGTGCGAAAAGAGCGCAGACATCGTCGCGAACAAGCAGTATCTCTCCAAGAAGTCTGTTTGGATCTTCGGCGGCGACGGCTGGGCATATGATATCGGCTTCGGCGGCCTCGATCATGTTCTTGCAACTGGCGAGGATGTCAACATCATGGTCTTCGATACCGAGGTTTACTCCAACACCGGCGGACAGGCTTCCAAGTCCTCCAACATCGGTCAGGTTGCACAGTTTGCGGCAGCAGGTAAGGCAATCGCAAAGAAGCGCCTTGCTGATATTGCAATGAGCTACGGCTACATCTATGTTGCACAGATCGCAATGGGTGCGAACATGAACCAGACCCTCAAGGCGATCAAGGAAGCAGAGAGCTATCCGGGTCCGTCCCTCATCATCGGTTATGCACCGTGCGAGATGCACAGCATCAAGGGCGGCATGACCAACTGCCAGGCGGAAATGAAGAAGGCTGTCGAGTGCGGCTACTGGAACAACTTCCGCTACGATCCGAGACTGGCTGCAGAGGGCAAGAATCCGTTCCAGCTCGATTCCAAGGCACCGACCGCGTCCTATCAGGACTTCATCATGGGCGAAGCACGTTACAGCGCACTGACTCGTTCCTTCCCGGAGCGTGCAAAGGCACTGTTCGAAAAGGCAGAGGAGACCGCAGCGGATCGCTACGCATACCTCACCAAGCTCGCAGAGAAGTAATTCTTTTCCGGGCAAGTTCACGAATCTTCGTCAGCGCACCCGTGTGCATTCCGCACACGGGTGCGCTTTTTTAGCTCAGGCAGAATTTATATATCTAACGGCTAAGAGGACTCATAGATCTGCTCTGTCCGTGGTTATGCCGACAACGGGACGGCGACAAATCTGAAATAACAATTCTTCGGTCAGCCGCTCCTTTTTCACGGAAACAGTTGCTTTTTTCGGGATCTTGTGTTATAATAAGGAGTAAAGCGGATATTCAGGATCCGTAAGCGCTGGAACGAGAAAGGAAGAGTAGACATATATGAATCTGAAAAAAATGCTGCCTGCTGGTCTGATCGCGGTCAGTCTTGCAATGGGCTTCAGCGGATGCAGCGGCTCCGGCAGCAGCGGGATCGCTGAAAATATCGAACCTGCTGTGACCGAGGATACCTCAGCTGTTACGCTGGCGACTTCAACGACGGTTGTCACCACGACTACCGAGCCGCCGGCGCCGCCAGATATCTCGGTTAATCTGCTGGCGGTCGGCGATAATCTCGTGCAGACTTATGTATACCTTGCGGCACAGGCGCAGGCCGGCGGAACAGGATATAATTTTGCGCCGCTCTACGAAAATGTCAAGCCGGTCGTGCAGGCCGCCGATGTTGCCATCATCAATCAGGAAACGCTGATCTGCGGCGGTGATTACGAGATCTCCGGCTCCGGCTTTAACTTCAACTCCCCCGTTGAGCTTGGAGATGCAATGGTTGATCTCGGCTTCGATATCTTCACAACCGCGAATAACCATATGCTCGACAAGGGCATCGCTGGTCTTGCTTCCTCAATGGATTACTGGGACGGCATGATGGAGAAGCATCCGATCCTTACGGTCGGTGCCTACCGCAATGCTGAGGACCAGGACACGCTCAGAGTGCAGTATATCCGGGGGATGCGCATTGCGTATCTCTCCTATGCGGAGCACCTGAACGGCTATTCTTTGCCGGCTGATACGGAAATCAAAGTCGGCATGACCTCGGATGAGGCGCTCATGGAACGACAGATCAAGCGTGCAAAGGAAGTCGCGGATGCGGTCGTGGTTGCTGTCCACTGGGGCGCTGAAGATACGCACTGGGTACGCGATGATGTCAAGGAACTCGCACGGAAACTGGTCGGCTGGGGCGCTGATGTCATTCTCGGCACCCACTCGCATACCGCGGAGACAATGGAGTATATCCCGCGCGAGGACGGCACGCAGGGCTTCGTCTTCTATTCAATGGGTAACTTTATCTGCGCTCAGACTGATAATTTCAATGTGGTCGGCGAAATGAACAGCTTCAATCTTGTGAAACACGGCGATACCGGTAAGGTAACGGTCGAGGATATCAAGTGCAAGCCGGTCATTACGCATTATGATGCGGGCTTTGCAAATCTGCGGCTGTATCCGTATGATCTCTATACGACGGAGCTTGCGAATGCTCATGCGCTGCCATATACGCACGCCTATCCGGAGACGGCGAAGGACTTCGGCAAGGGTGTGATCGACGCGATCATTGAAAACAATATTCCGGCAGAATTCCGCGACCTGGAATGACCGGAAATTGACCGAAAATTGATAGCTCACATATCAAAATGAACGGGGATTTATGCGGTAAAAGCCGGCTGATGAAAATGCTGACTTTTGCCGCGTCTTTCTTTTTGTCGGATTGCATAGTTTTCGCTTGTTCAATTTATCAATAATCACAAAAACGGTATTGAAGTCTTGACTTTGTGACAGTGGTTTATTATAATGGTAGTAAGCCGTATTGTCGGGTAAGGGATATTTGTCGGCAGATCGCTGTGCATTAGTACGGATGCAGGGCGTTCTCCGCGCGGACAGACCACCAGGTACGGACAGGATAGACAGGCTTTTCCGGGACTGCCCCGGCGCAAAATCCGTGTCAGTGAATCCGGTGCGGATGCCGGCGGAAGCAGGATTCCGAATGCATAAGCGGGGGCTTGTCTGTGTATATGAAAAGGAACGGATCAGCGTGTTTCTTGGAGTATATGAAATCATCATGAAAGAAGGAGGAAAGGAATGAAGGCGCAGAAAGCGGCGGTTTTCGGACTGCTCGCGGGCTTTCTTGCCTGCGGTTATCTGGGGACAGCACCGGTCAGGATCTGCGCGGCGGATCTTCCGGAAGCGGAGGCAGCGGTCGATGTGACTGTGGCGGATGCAGACGGCGGGTTTACCGCATCAGTATCGCTGGAACGGATGCCGGAAACAGGACTGTGTGCAATGGAGTTCGCGCTAAAGTACGATGCTGCTGCTCTGACAGTCACGGATGTGACACTGCTTTATGACACAGGCGCACAGAAGGCGGAAAAGCTCGCCGGCATCACAGGAAACGATGTATTTACATATGAAAATACCGAAGGCTTCCTGAAGATCCGATGGGGTACCGCTGCGAAGGCAGACTTCTGGCTGAAAGAGGAACGAGTCTTTTTCACGGTGAGCGGAACTGTTTCGGAGGATGTTCCGGCAGGAACGCAGATCCCGATTGAGCTTGTACCGGCGGCGGGGGATACTGCGGATGCAGTAATTGCCGCAGGCTGGCTGGACGACAACGATATGATGCAGCCTTGTCAGGTTACCGCAAAAAGCGGTGCAGTCTGGAAACCGGTCAACGAAGCCGGCACTACTATGTACGGCGATATTGATCTGGACGGAAAACTGACCGTAGCGGATGCAGTGCTGCTGCACCGCGCACTGAACGAAGAGCTTGCTCTCAGCGCCGCAGCATACGCAAACGCAGACTGTGAGTCGGACGGCGTGCTGACGATGTGCGATGTAACGCTGATACTTCGGAGGATCCAGATCCGGCCGAGGACATCGCTCCGGAAACACACTGACAAAGCACTCACCCACGGGGGACCGCAGGCGCACGGGTAAGCTGACGGTTCCATGCTCCGTGATATGCGGCCGAAAGGCGCGTATCAACTGCAACATTCATGGTCGGCAAAATATAGCCGCAGGCTCCGCCGGGAGCAATGCCGACGGAGAATCGCCGAAACCAAACCCAACAAAACCAAATAAACAATGCGTTTGAACCGGGAACGCGGCTGAACCGGTGTCAGACAAGAAAGGATTAAGTTGTCATGAAGAAATTCATCTCTGCTCTTTCGTCGCTCGTAATCGCAGCGACGGCAATGGGCGGCGCCCTCGCATTCAGCTCGGATGCCGCAACAGTCGATTCGACAATCGTCGCATTCCGTTCTAACGGTGAGTCTGCTGTTACCGCGAAGCCGGGCGATGTTGTTCCGGTCGCAATGTATATTCCGCAGTCTGCCGGTTTCAATACGCTGTCTCTGAAGATGGCGATCAACGGCGATGCTACACTCGGTCAGGGTACTGTCTACGATATGGACAAGAAGGCGTATCCGAACTATGCAGGTTCGTTCGGCAACTACGGCATCACGATCTCTGATATCACTTGGCCGGCTGGCGACAACAAGAATGATCCGGGCCCGCTGGATTCCGGTATTCTCGGCGCAAAGATGTTTGCTGGTAACCTCAAGGCCGGCACCTATATGTTCACTGACTATGCTTACAACTTCATGTATCAGGCAAAGCACGCTGTTCAGTACACCGCTGCTAAGTACGGCCTGACCGAAGGTTCCAAGGATATCGACTCCTATGAGGCATGGGCAGCAGCTGGCAAGCCTGCTTATGACAATTATACACCGGTCTTCACATGGGCAAAGACTGAGAGCTGGGCATACGATCACGCAATCGTTACCTTCAACCTCAATCTCCCGGCAGATCTGGCAGACGGAACCTATGAGTTCGACGTCTATCATAAAGAGTATATGCTCACCACTCCGTCCGCTCTGTTCGATTCTGAGACCAACAAGGAGCTCCCGGAGAGCGAGCGTACCTACGCAACGAGCGGCGCAACCGGTATCGGCGGCGCAAACAAGCTCGCTTCTGAGAAGCTGACCATCACCGTCGGCGATGCGAAGCCGGTTGAGGGAGGAACAACCACCGCTCCTACCCAGGGTGACAAGACTACCACGACCGCAAAGCCGGATGCTCCGGTTCCGACTGGCGATGCAATCGTCTACAACCTGATTCCGGACGGCAAGGATTACACTGCTGCAACGACCGCAAACGGCAACAACGTTTATAACGCAAAGCCGGGCGAGGATATCACCGTTGCATGGACTGTCAAGAACGACCAGAAGGTCTCCGGCCTCCAGATGTTCTTCGACTTCTCCGCTATCACCGAGAACGGTGGTAAGTACAACGGCTCTGATATGAGCGATGCTTATGAGCTCATCCCGACCATCAACGAAAAGAATGCAAGCATCACCAAGGCTGAGAATGCTAAGGACGGCGGCCAGGTCTTCTACGGCTTCGGCGGCAACGAAGAGTTCCAGGCTGAAGACGATGCAGTTATCTACTACTTCAACATCACTGCTCCGACCAAGAATGGTACTTACTCCATCGTGAAGGACAGCAGAGACAAGTGCAAGGTTATCCCGCTCGTCGGCGATCAGTATGACTTCGTTCTGAATGGCCTCGACATCGTTGTCGGCGACACTCAGGAAGAGACCACTACTACAGCTGAGCCTGAGAAGCAGACCACCACGACTGTTACCACGACTGTTCCGCAGCAGACCACCACTGCTCCGGCTGGTGATGGCGATGTTCTCTACGGCGACGTCAACTGCGACACGCAGGTCAGAATCAACGACGTTGTTCTTCTGAACAGATACCTCGCAAAGACTGCTGATATCAGTGCACAGGGCAAGAAGAATGCAGACTGCGTCAAGGACAACAACATTACATCTGATGACTCTACTGCAATCAAGGAGTACCTGGCAAGACTGATTCCGTCGCTCCCGAAGAAGTAATTGACGCAACGCGTTTGATTCGCAATTTAATATGAAGGCGTTATGTGCGCGGAGGTAACTTCGCGCACATAATCCAGAAAGGGATAAAGATGAAGAAACTTATTTCTGCTCTGTCTTCCTTGTGCCTTGCTGCTACTTCATTGCTCGGAGCGTTTGCTGCTGTACCGATGACAGCATCTGCTGCAGAGGTCAAAGCTGACGGTGACATCGTATATGATCTGATCCCGAAGGGTAAGACATATACGGCGGCGACCGGCAGCGGCAACAACCAGTATACCGCTGAGCCGGGCGAAACCTTCACCATTCAGTGGACTGTCAAGAACGACCAGAAGGTCTCCGGCCTTCAGATGTTCCTCGACTTCTCTGATCTTACCGGTAACGGCGGTAAGTATATTGGTTCCGAAATGGGCGATGCTTATGAGCTCATTCCTACCATTAATGAGAAGAATGCGAACATCAGCAAGGCTGAGAACGCAAAGGACGGCGGTCAGGTATTTTACGGCTTCGGCGGTAATGAAGTATACCAGGCTGACGACAATGCAGTGCTCTATGAGTTCGAAGTCCAGGCACCTGAAAAAGAAGGTAATTATTCGATCGTCAGAGATACGAGAGACAAGTGCAAGGTCATTCCGCTCGTTGGAAACGAGTATTCTTACACAATGCACGGCCTTACCGTTAAGGTCGGAAATGCTCCCGAAGTAACAACCACAGCGAAGCAGAACGATCCTGCGCAGACAACAACTGTCAAGCAGCAGGATCCGGGTGATCCGATCCCCACCGGCTCGATCATTTATGATCTCATCCCGAAGGGCAAGGAATACACCGCTGCTCCGGCAAATCAGACCGGCAACAATGTCTATCAGGCAGCTGCCGGCGAAGAACTTACTGTTCAGTGGACTGTCAAGAACGACAAAAAGGTCTCCGGCCTTCAGATGTTCCTTGACTTCTCTGATGTCACCGGCAACGGCGGTAAGTACATTGGTTCCGAGATGGGCGATGCATATGAGCTCATGCCGACAATCAATGAAAAGAATGCGAACGTCAGCAAGGCTGACAACGCCAAGGACGGCGGCCAGGTCTTCTACGGCTTCGGCGGTAATGATGAATTCCAGGCTGCTGACGGCGCTGTCGTCTATGAGTTCAATATCCAGGTTCCGGAGAAAGACGGTTCTTATGTGATCGTCCGCGATACAAGAGACAAGTGCAAGGTTGTTCCGCTCGTCGGTGATGAGTACAGCTATGCGCTCCATGGTCTTGAGATCCAGGTCGGCGATGCACCTGCCAAGGTAACAACGACCAAGGCACAGGAAACCGTTTCGGGTGATTCTATCGTTTATAACCTGATCCCGAAGGGAAAAGATTATGACGGCGTTGCTGATAATGTAACCGGCAACAATGTTTATATGGCAGCTCCTGGTGAGAAAATCACCATTCAGTGGACTGTTAAGAACGATAAGGATGTCTCCGGTCTTCAGATGTTCTTCGACTTCTCCGGTGTTACCGACAATGGCGGTAAGTATAACGGATCCGACATGGGCGATGCATATGAGCTCATTCCGACGATCAACGAGAAGTTCGCAAATGAGAGCAAAGCAACTAATGCAAGAGACGGCGGCCAGGTCTTCTACGGCTTCGGCGGTAATGAAGAATACAAGGCTTCCAACAATGCAGTTATCTACGAGTTCACGGTGACTGCACCGGAAAAGGACGGCACATATTCTGTCGTTCAGGATACGAGAGATAAGTGCAAGGTCATTCCGCTGGTCGGCGATGCGTACAACTTTGTGATGCACGGCATCGACATCGTAGTCGGTGAGGCACCGATCGATGAAACGACCACAACCAAGCAGCAGACAGTTTCGACTGATTCGATCATCTATAACCTTATTCCGAAGGGCAAGGAGTACGAAAAGGCCGCAGACAATTCTGTCGGCAACAATGGATACACCGCTACTCCGGGTGAGGAGATCACCGTTCAGTGGACTGTTAAGAACGATAAGAAGGTCTCTGGCCTTCAGATGTTCTTCGACTTCTCTGATGTCACCGAAAATGGTGGTAAGTACAACGGATCCGACATGGGTGATGCATATGAGCTCATCCCGACGATCAACGAGAAGTATGTCAATACCAGCAAGGCTGAGAACGCAAAGGACGGCGGCCAGGTCTTCTACGGCTTCGGCGGTAATGAAGAGTATCAGGCCGACAACAATGCTGTGATCTATGAGTTCACGATCAATGCACCTGAAAAGGAAGGCAAGTATGTCATCGTTCAGGACGGCAGAGACAAGTGCAAGGTCATCCCGCTCGTCGGCGATGCATACGATTTCGTAATGCACGGTCTTGAGATCACAGTTGCCGATGCAAAAACCACAACAACTGCAGCCGAAAACATTCCGGCAGGCAAGACCTCATGGACAATTGCAAAGGTGACTGCTGCGGCAGGTGCTGATGTGAAGGTTCCGGTCACTGTTGAGGGTGATGAAGGCACAGGCGGATTCGTCGCAGAGTTCAAGTGCGATGATGCGCTGACTATCAAGGGCGTTGAGTGGGGCACCGGTTACACCGGCAAAGCTACCATCAACAACAATGAGCTGGTTGTAGTCTGGGCAGACGAAGACGGCGCTGATCAGAAGGCAAACGGCGAGATCATGAACATCCTCGTAACCGCTCCGAATGCAGCCGGTGAATATCCGGTCACATTTAAGAGCCTTGAGGTTGTCAATACCTCCGGCAACGAGCTGACCGTCACCAAGAAAGACGGTGCAGTCATTGTTGAGGGTGAAGCAGGCTCTGCAAACTGGATTATCGGTGAAGATACCGTTCTTCCGGGCGCAGAAGCGACTGTTCCTGTCACTGTGAAGGGCGATACCGGAACAAGCGGATTCGTTGTCGAATTCGAGTATGATCCGGCACTGACATTCACGGGCATTGAGTGGGCAGACGGCTACACCGGCGAGCCTACCAAAAATGAAGAATCGACTGACGAAAAGGCTGTTCTTGTTGTCTGGGCAGAAGAGAACGGCAAGGACATTAAGGCTGCTGACGGCGCTGTCGTCATGAACCTGAAGTTCACTGCTCCGAGTGCAGCAGGCGAATACCCTGTTACATTCAAGAGCCTCGAAGTCACTGACACCAACGGCGTTGACCTCAACCTGACGAAGGAAAACGGTAAGGTCATCGTTAATGGCGTGACCACGACCGCAGAGCCGGGCGGCAATGCAGGCTGGGTCATCGGTAAAGAAACGGTCGCAAAGGGCGCAACTGCTAAGGTTCCGGTCACTGTAACCGGCGATCCTGGCACCGCAGGCTTTGTTGTTGAATTTGAGGCAGATCCGGCACTGACATTCACAGGCTTCGAATGGGGCACTGGTTATACCGGCGAAGCTATTGTCAACAATGATGAACTGGTTGTTGTCTGGGCATCCAAGGACGGCCAGAATCAGAAGGCTGCTGAAGACGCTCCGATCCTTTACCTCGTATTCACCGCACCGGATGCAGCAGGCGAATATCCTGTTACATTCAAGAACCTCGAAGCAGTCAATAGAGACGGCTCCGAAATCACCATTGAGCAGACTCCGGGCGCAGTTATCGTTCTCGATGAGACCACGACTACGGCCGAGGTTACAGAGGCAGAGACCACCACTACGACAGAAGCTAAGGCTGATGAGACCACAACAACTGCGGAACCGGCTGCTGATGAAACCACCACGGCTGCCGCAACGACCACAGCTGACGAACCCGTCGATACCATCACAACTACTCCGATGGTTATTCCGGCAGGTGAGGTTGGCTGGATCATCGGCACTGAGACAGTCGCTAAGGGCGCAACCGCCAAGGTTCCTGTCAATGTGAAGAGCGATCCTGGTACAGCAGGCTTCGTTGTTGAATTTGATGCAGATCCGGCACTGACATTCACAGGCTTCGAATGGGGCACTGGTTATACTGGTGAAGCAATCGTCAACAATGATGAGCTGGTTGTTGTCTGGGCATCTAAGGAAGGTACAAACCAGACTGCAGCAGATGATGCTCCGATTCTGTACCTGATCTTCACTGCACCGGATGCAGTAGGCGAATACCCTGTAACATTCAAGAATCTTGAGGTTTCCAATACAGACGGAAGCTTTGCAGAGACTATCGAGCAGCCGGGTGCTGTCATCGTCATTGATGATGTTATCACCACGACCACTGCTGAAACTCCTGATGAGGAAACCACTACAACTGAACCGGTCGTTGAGCCTGGCACTACAACCACAGCTGAGCAGCCGGAACCGGATGAAACAACTACAACTGCAGGACCGCAGGAGGGCACAACTACAACTGCAGCACCGCAGGAGGGTACAACCACTACGGCAGCGCCGCAGGAGGGTACAAC
>JAKSPK010000012.1 GCA_024404875.1 Oscillospiraceae bacterium | reverse complement strand
TTTTTATGCTGTATTTTCGTCAACGCCGCGGATATATCTGCACCTCGGGAATGCCTACGGATTACTCAGCCGCTTCATACGCCGCAGCCGCCTGATAGAGCTTCGCCTCAGAGAATGCCGGGCCGATAAGCTGGAAGCCGACGGGCAGCTCTGCGCCATCCTGTGTAATCTTTCCGCAGGGAACAGAGATCGCGGGAAGGCCGCCGAGATTGACCGGAACCGTGCAGATATCGCCGAGCGCCATTTCCAT
Organism: Oscillospiraceae bacterium; assembly: GCA_024404875.1. GTDB lineage: Bacteria > Bacillota > Clostridia > Oscillospirales > Ruminococcaceae > Firm-04. Next base: position 56,474 of record JAKSPK010000012.1, on the reverse strand, counting down.
CGGATCACTCGATTTTTCGCCGATTTTATAGGCCGGTGTCGGCGCAGTCGGCGCAAGCAGCATATCATATTTCGCAAACAGCTCTCTGAAGGCGCCGATCAGCAGTGTTCTCGCCTGCTGTGCCTTTTTATAATATGCATCGTAATATCCGGCGGAGAGAACATAGTTACCGAGCATGATGCGGCGGCGTACCTCTCTGCCGAAGCCCTGTGTCCGCGTCTTGCGGTAGAGCTGATCCAGATCCTCAAAGCCCTCCGCACGGAAGCCGTAGCGGACACCATCGAACCGTGCGAGATTCGAGGATGCTTCTGCGCAGCACAGTACATAGTAGGCCGGCAGTGCATAGCTGACCGCCGGCAGCGAGCATTCCTCAATCACGGCACCGGCATTTTCCAGCTGCTCCGCAGCCTTCCGCACCAGCGCAGCGACTTCCGGATGAATGCCCTCACCGAAGTATTCCTGCGGCAGTCCGATGCGCATTCCGGAAAGATCCTTTCCGATCAGTGCGGAATAGTTTGTATCGTATTCCGGCAGTGAGGTCGAATCACGGCGGTCGTGGCAGGAGATTGCCTCCAGCACCGTTGCATTGTCAGCAACCGTTTTGGTCAGCGGGCCGATCTGGTCAAAGCTCGATGCATATGCAACAAGACCGTAGCGCGAGACCGTGCCGTAGGTCGGCTTCATGCCAACTACACCGCAGAAGGATGCCGGCTGACGGATCGAGCCGCCGGTATCCGAGCCGATTGCAAATGCACATTCATGTGCCGCGACTGCCGCAGCCGAGCCGCCTGACGAGCCGCCCGGCACATAATCCGGCGCTGCGGGATTGCGTGTCAGCTGCAAGGCAGAACTCTCCGTAGAGCTGCCCATTGCAAATTCGTCCATATTGGTCTTGCCGAGCATGACCGCGCCTGCAGCCTTGAGCCGTTCCGTGACGCAGGCATCATAGACCGGCAGCCAGTTTTCAAGCATTTTCGAAGCACAGGTCGTGCGGATGCCCTTTGTACAGATATTGTCCTTCATCGCAAAGGGAATGCCGGTCAATACGCCTGCGGTTCCGTCCGCGAGCATCTTGTCAGCAGCCTCAGCCTGCCTGTAGGCCTCCTCAGCGGCAACGGTCAGATAAGCACCGTATCTGCCGTCCTTTTCAGCGATCGCCGCAAGTGCATCCTCGGCAAGCTCCTTTGCACTGACGGTACGGCTTTGCAGCAGCTCAGAGAGAGCCGCAATATCCATCTCATGAAACTTCATATTCTGCGCTCCTTTCAGCCGACGACCTTCGGCAGAGTAATCAGACCGTCCTCGGACTGCGTGCCGGAAAGCAGCAGATCGCGGTCAAGCCGCTGCGAGACGGATTCATCTGCGCGCAGGACATTTTCGAGCGGGACAACATGCGCGGTCGGCTCAACACCTTCCGTATCCAGCGCAGAAAGCTGCTGGAAGAAGGTCAGCATCTCGCCGATGCTGGAGGACAGCGCTTCTGTCTCCTCCTCGGGGATATCCAGTCTGGACAGCCATTTCAGCGTATCCAATGTTTTTTCATCAAGCTGCATGATCGTTCTCCTTTATATTTTTGGGCATCCGGCTTTGCAGATGCCTTTCGTTTCATTATATCATATAAATGGAAAAAGTGCAATGGGAGCAATCAGAAAAAGATTCAGCAGAGAAACATGAGACAAACCAGATGTCTATGAAACTCTGAGGAATTCGTATTGCTCCCGCAATCAAACACAGAGCCGACAGCCGTCCAGAACAGTGTCCCAAGAAACCGCGAGCGTTTTGAAATAAGCTCTGCAAAATATCACCGCAGGTTAACGGTTGCCGGCCATGCTGACACGACAAATACTGTTTTATTGATAATTTGTTGTCAAAATAGTATTATTATAATGCCGCACTCCGCATACCGTAAGGCCGCATCACTGCAGCGGGGATCTCCGGAACCGGACGATCCGCAAATCGCTCTTTGATGCATCTCCGGATCTCTGCTTCGAGCTGCTCCGCCGGCATATCACCGTATTTTGCACGAAAAAGCTCCTGCGTCTCCGGCGTGACCGTCAGCTGATCGCCCTCCGCACCGCAAAGTGCATTCGTCAGCCAATGCCGCATGACCAACTCCGCTATATTCTCCGCGATCATATCCGGTATCGTCAGGAACCGGTCTGCATAACGCTGCATCATCGTCTGCACTGCCGCTAAATCAAAAGCATGCAGCAGCTCCGCTTCCCGCAGCAACGCCGAATAATAATAATGCACCCCAACAATCCCGCTTTCGATAACGGTCTCGCCGCCGAGCAGCGGATAGCTGAATTCAACCTTTGTATCCGCAGCACGGAACCGCGCGTCATAATCCGTGCAGAACCGCGAAAAGCCGTCCAGCAGTGCATGGAAGAACGATGTCTGCACAGGCTTGGTCAGTTTATACGCCTTCCGGAAGCGTTCCTTAGCCTCCTCATAAAGCTGTAAACTGCGCAGCTGTCCGGCTTCGAGCAATTCGCCGAGCGCCCTGCTGCGCAGCGCTTCCTCCGCAGCTGCATCGGATCCCAACGCGAGCAATACAGCATCGAGCTGACAAAACAGCGATTGATAAAATGCTTCCGCCTGCGCTCTGGTGACGGTCATACTTCTGCCGCGCGTATAGGCCGCAGCCCGCTCTGCCGCAGCTTGATGCAGTCCGCTTCGGATCGCTTCAAGCTGCAGCATCGGAATCGAGCCGCTGAGCGCCGCACGGCGCAGCAGATTCAGCGTATAATCCCGGCGGAGCAGCGGCTCCTGCGCCGCGCTCTGCTTCATCAGTGCATCCATATTATTCCGCCTCCTCTGCTGCATCCTGCGCTTCCCATTCCGCAGTCATCTGTGCCCATTCCGCCTCCTGCGCCTCGCTCGGCAGCAGGAACGCCGGATTTCGCCGCAATGTCTCCTCCAGTTCCTCCGCATAGGTGCCGCGTGTATGAATCGCCGTTTCCTCATCGTAATCCTCAAGATAATTGCCGAATACATCCTGACGCATTTCCTCATGATACGCATAGTCATACTGCTCCTGCTCATACGCTTCTTCATAAGCAGAGGCAGCATCTTCCCGCCGGATAAGGTCGGCGTACAGTGCACGGGCTTCGCTGTCTCCCGTGACATCAGCGAGCCGCTGTTTCCGCTCCGCTGCACGCTGTTCCAGCAGACGGCGCATCGCACCGACAAGGATCCGCTCCGCCTGCGTAAGCATCTCCCGCACATCCCCGCCGCAATTCGGGCTGACATAGAAGCGATACATATAGTCTATGATCGCATTATCCGAAAGGATGCATTCCGGATCGTCCGCTTCGTCATAGAGCGCCTGCAAATCGCCCTTCAGCCGGCAGAATGCCGCAGTCAGATCGGCAGCCCGCCCGGCAGGATCATCGCCGAGCCAGCCGGAAGGCAAAAACCAGCGAATCAGGCGCGGGGTAATACCCTCTCCGAACTGGACGAGTCCCTCTGCTGACATGGCGTGATCGGCAGTCTGCACGAGCATTTCCGCATCCTCCGGCGTAAGCTGTAATCCATATTCCTGCCGGAGCGTTTTGTTGAGCGCAAGGATATGCTGCTTCTGCACGGCGGGCGTCAGCAGCGGCGATGCCTCTGCGAATGACAGTGAAAAATCCATATCTCCGCTCTCCTTTCACATACTGTTATCAGTATACAACATTTTCCGGATTTTGTAAATCCCCCGGCGGACACTGCCGGCTGCCGTTACGTCTAGGCAATATCACGCAGAACCGGCGATACCGGCGGTCAGTCATGCCTTTCTTCTGAACACATAGAAACAATGCTGCCTGCATCACAACCGGCTCTGACATTTATACACCCTGCACAATCTTCTCCGGACTGCCGCCGGGGAACACAGATCGGCAGTTGACAAATTCCGCCGTTTGTGGTAGGATATAGAAAAACAAAGGAGGCATGAACCATGACTATGGAACTGATGACAATGCTTTCCGCACTGCCGCTCGGCGATGATACTCCGATCTGGCTCTATGCGCTGATCGGGATTCTCGCGCTCGGCCTGATCGTCGGCTCGGTCTTTATGAGCAAGAAGGCTGGGGATCAGAAGAATCAGGGCGGAAAACAAGATCAGGATAACAACAAATAATGCCCGAACAAAAAGCACCGGCGGTTCACTTCCGCCGGCGCTTTTCTGTTAGGGGATCACTTCACATTTGAGGAAAGGTCGATTTTCATTCCCTTGATTCCGTTTGCAATGATCTGTGCAACAACATTCGCGCCGGTCTCGGTGAAATGCGTGAAATCGGTACCGCCGGTCGCGCCGCCCAGATAGTAGTTCTTGACGGTGTTATAGTCGCGCTTGTTGAAATCATTGGCCATCGCTGCGCTGAGATCAAAATACGGGATATTGTACTTCTTTGCGAGCGCCTGACAAGAGGAATCCACATTACGGTAGCCGGCTGAAAAAGGCTGCGTCTGATTGCGGATCGAGAGCGTCGGGCTCATGAGAATCGGTGTCGCGCCCTTGTCAAGTGCACCCTTGATATAGAAGGTCATGTAATACTCAAAGGAGCCGACCTCCGGATTATCGACATTGCCCTTGGTTGGTGCATAGCGCTCCGCCTTCGTATAATCGCCGTCATTGATTCCGAAGTCGACCAGCAGATAATCGCCGGGCTTGATCTGATCGAGGATCGTCGTCAGTCTGCCGTTGTCATAGAAGCTCTTGGAGCTGCGGCCTGCGATCGCATGGTTTGCAACGGTGACATTGGAATTGAAATAATTCTGGAGATAGTAGCCCCAGCCCTGCTGCGGCGCCTTGTCCGCACGGTAGGTCTGCGCTGTCGAATCTGCCGCGATATAGATAACAGGATTATCGCTGGTCGGCTGCTGCGGCCCCTGCGCATTCGGATCGTAAGATTCCGCAACAGGCTCATCGGTCAGCGTCAGCATCAGATAATCAAAATTCGGGCCGCCGTCCGCGGTATTCGATTTCAGCGTGATCGTATTGATGCCTGCATTCAGCGGAAGAACGATGCCGCGCTCCTGCCACGTTGTCCATGCACCGGTGCCCAGGAAGCTCTGCTTCCATGTTTCCTTCGAGCCGCTGACCGTAATATCCATTTCACGGTCTTTGTCAGTACCGTTCGCGATGTTGAATGTGCAGAGATAGTTGCCCTTCTTCACAACATTTACCATAAAGGTCACAGCAGAGGCTGTATTGTTTTCGAGATTGAGATAATCTTTATAGAGGAAGCCTGCATTGGTTGTTTCGGAGAATCCCTGCGTGATCGTCTGCTCGGTCGCTGCGATCTTCGGATCCGCAAATGCTTCTTCTTTCGTCAGCAGATAGCCGCAAAGCAGCACAGCGTCATCGGATTCCGCCTTGAGATCACCGGTAACATCAGATGCCTGCATTCTGGTATACGGTTTTTCCGCCGCACTGATGACGCGCTTTGCGAGCGAAAGATCCTTTGCGGTGACAACACCATCGCCGTCAAGATCGGCCTGCGCGAGCGGGATTGCCGCCGCTGCTTCAGCAGCCGGAATGAATTCCCAGAGCTGATTCAGCGAGCCGTCATTGCTCCATTCGATTGCGTTTGCGGCCTCCTCATGGGAACCGCCTGTGATGCCGACATAGCTCTTTCCGTCGGTGACAGCCGTTGCGATATGATAGTGGTCGCCGTTCTGATAGAATCGGAAAAGCTGTGCACTGGATTTGGTATCCGTCCAGATGCCGATATTTGTGCCGTTAGCGGTCTTGCCGTCCGCGACATCGAGCAGGTAGGTGCTGCCGCCGTCAAGCATCGAATAGATATAATAGTCTCCGTTTGCGCCTGTCCGGAGCTTCCATGTATTTTTCTCTGCAGGGACAGCATCCGCCGACTGCGAGACATTTGTACCCGCTGCGGCCGTACCGCCTTCAACGGTCAGATACATCCCGGACTCCACATTGCGGAACAGGAACTCGCTGCCATCCTCAAAGCTGACCGGCTCAGCGGCAATGCCGCCGTTGTTGATTGCATCTGCCATAAACTGTGCCAGCACAGTCGCGCCCGCACGGTTCGGATGCAGACCGTCCTCAAGATACATTGCAGAGACCTCGTCAGCCGTTTTGGTCAGACAGTAATCCTGCCAGAGATTGAACAAATCGACAACTTCGATATTAAGCGCCTGACCGACGCGGTCGAGCGCACCGGCGTACCATCTTGACTTCAGAAGCGGATTGCGCTGGCAGTCGCCGTTTCTGCCCTGCTGCTTAACGAGAATCACACGCATGCCCTTCTTCATGGCGCGCTGTGCCATATCGGTGATAATCTCCTCATACTGTGCCTCGGTGGTGTCATTCTTTGAATTGGTATCGTTGATGCCGATCGAGATCACATAAATATCACCGGGCTGACCGTTCTTTTCGATAACATCGAACTGACCGCCCTGCATAAAGCCGCGTGCATACTGGCCGGATGCAGCCATATCCATGACCTGCCACTTTGCAGAATCAATAAACTTCGGGAGCATCTGTGCCCAGCCCGCCTGCGCGGAGGTTTCGAGCGGATAGTAGTTGCAGACGGTCGAGTCGCCGCATACCCAGATTGTCGGATTGGTATGCGTCTGCGTTGAGATCTGCTTGATCTCCAAAGCAGAGATCGAAAAAGGATAACCGTCTTTTCCGGCGCAGGCACAGATATTGAGCTGTCCGTCCGTGACCGGAACCTGAAGCGTGTGGTAGGCGTTGTTTCCGGTCATGTTCACGATCTGGAGCATACGCTCAATGCCAACGCTGGTGCGGTTCGTATTGCCGAGCCATACCGAGACCTGATAGAGACCGTTCGGCACATCGGCGCAGAAAGTGTAATTGCCGGTCGCGGACGCATTCTTGAACTGTACGGCATCACTCAGCGCACCGGAGCCGGATGCAGCGACATTTGCGACATCGGTTCCGGTGGAAAAGCCGTATCCGCGGGAGGCGTTATAGCCGTCCGCGGCGCTGACGCCCGTATAGCCGGAAGCGACGCCATTTCCGCCGAAGTCAAATTTCCAATAAGTATTGGCCGCCGAAGCGGTTGCGGCGGGCAGAGCAGCCGCGAGTGAAGCTGCCGCAGCCAGTGATGTAACGGCCGCTGTCAGCTTGTGCAGGATTTGTCTCATGCATGATTCCCCCGATCATTTTCAGCATTGCTGTTTTATGTTTTTGAGTCTTGTTCGGACTATTTTCATCATATCATACAATCAGGAAGCTGTCAAGCCAAACGGCAAAAACTGGTCAAATCAGTCATGAAAATAGCACAATTATACATTGGGCAGAAACTCTGTGCAAATCGACAGCAGTTCACAAAAAACTTGCGAAGCGTTCACAAACTGTTCACAGTCTATTCAGGTTTATTCTATGTTTATCCGGTATAATAAGCACAAGGTTTCACGGAAACCTTGTTTCAAATCCCCAATCCCCCTATGTTTTGTTGATTTTACTTCTCCTTGCAGCTATGTGGCATTCGTCACATAGTTTTTCTTTATCATATGATTGTTATATAATATGACTATGTCGCAAAAGGGAATTGTTTTTGCTGTATACCGATCATAAAATTACAAACGGCTGACGGAAAAACCGCCGGCCGTTCGTTTTCATATAATCTGACTGGTCATGTTCACTTGACCCCAAGTATCCTTACGCACCGAATTGAATCAGTCGTTCCTTAGTCCCTGCGCAGATAGCGCGAGGTGTTCTTGCGTTTCTTCTGCTCATACATGATCTGATCAGCCTGTGCAATCAGCGAAAACAGCTTCATATCCTGCTCCACCACAGTCACAAATGTGCCAAAGCTCGCGCCAAGTTCATAAGGCTTGTTAATAATCTGATTCGCCTCCGCAAGCTTCCTCCGGAAGCGGAGCTCAAAGCTCTTTGCATCTTCCTCCGTCATGCCGGCCGCGATCATGATGAATTCATCGCCGCCGAACCGGGCACAGATCTGCTCCTCCGCACAGCTGTCGCGGATGACAGCCGCAAGCTGCCGCAGCGCAAAGTCGCCCTCATCGTGGCCGAAATTGTCATTGACATATTTCAGGCCGTCCATGTCAATAAACGAGATCATCAGTGAACCGTGCTCCTCACGGCTGTGCCGGAAGATCTGGTCCGCCAGCCGGATAAAGCCGTTGCGGTTATAGATGCCGCAGAGCGGATCAATGACATACAGTCGGTCAAGCTCACGGATCACATGATTCATATGCAGCAGCTTCCGGACATTCTCAAAAGAATTGCTGATATTCATCATCAGCGAATGGCAGAGGATACTCCGAACCGGAAATTCCGTATTCGTGAAAATATAATAGCCCAGACAGCGCTCACGGAAATGCAGCGGGAAGAAATAGCTGACATTTCCGCCTGTCTCCGGCGGAAACGGGAACAGCTCCGCTGTTTTGAAACAGCTGCGCTCGGCGATCCTGCCGTTGCTCCAGATCAGCGGCGCACTCATTTCCTCAGTATAGCCAATAATCTGATACTGCTCAACCGACTCACCGGCATGACCATCCAGAAATGCGCTTTCCCAGTTGTCGCAGAGACAGATGCAGCACTGCTCACAGGCGATCTCCTGCAAATAGCCGGAGATGATTCGGATATTCTCCTCCGGCGATTCGCTGACCGCGAGCGCAGAGGTCATGCGGTTAAGCAGGGAGACATCAGTGTGTGCATTCTTGATGAGTCCGTAGGTGCTCTTTCTGTAGCTGCGGATATCGAGACTTTCTGTATCGGTACAGCCACAGCTTTCCGCAAAAACCGGCTTTGCATCCAGCGTCAGCGTCTTTTCACATTTTTCACCGGCAAGCACACGCAGCAGCAGTGTGCAGGCGGAATAGCCCGCGTCACACAGCGGTCTTGCAACACTCGTCAGCATGGGACAGTAATGCTGTGCATAATATGTGTAATCAAACCCGGTAACGATCACATCCTCCGGGATACGGATGCCATGCTCCTCCAGCACGCCAGATGCCTCCAGCGCCATAGCGTCATTTGCGGCGATGATTGCATCGGGCAGCGGTCCGCCGGTTCGCAGCAGCGCCTCCGCCGCCTGCATTCCGCTCATCGGACGAAAATCGCCCTGATAAATGCTGTATTGCTCCGGGGTGATACCGTGCTCCCGCACCGCATCCTCAAATGCACGCCGCCGATTCCGCGCCTCAGGATTCGCTTCAGGCCCGCTGATAAAACAGAGCGTCTTTGCATGGTGGACATCCAGAACATGTGCCGTGACCGCCTTCATCGCAGAATAATTGTCGATACAAATATTAAAGAATTCCGGGCAGTCATTGTTATCCAGCGTCACAGCCGGAATACCGGAGGCCCGCACCGCATCGTGGATTTTCTGCCGGACATCGTAATCCTCGATCGTATTTGTCAGCATTACAACGCCGTCGAACCGACTGAAATCCGGAAGACGATAAATATTATACTCTCCGCTGTCATACTGACTGTTTGAAAGCACACCGCCGAAGGACGCAAAGACGGAGACATTAAACTGATGTTCCTTTGCTGCCTCTGTGATGCCGCGCAATACGCTGCTCTGGTATTCTTCATCTGTTCCTGCAACGATCACAGCGATCACATAGGATCCGCCCTGATTCACGGAAACCACCTCTTTCTGTATATCTGGATATCCCCAATATTATCCCATTCATATTATAACATAACAAATCAAAAAAATCAAGTAAAACATTAAAAATTGTGCAAATAAGAAGCACGCACAAAACCGCGCGCTGCTGCATAAAATGCAGCAGCAGAAAGGAGGGGAACAGACCGTATGAACAAAAAGACAAAACGATTTCTTTCGCACGAATGCCTGCGCCGTGCCGGGCGTACCTTTCTCCAGACCGCCTGCGGAGTGCTTTTTGCTGATATGACTGCCGCGCTGACAGACTGGGTGCAGCAGATCCCCGGCTGGAAGGTCGGGCTGATGACGCTGCTGGCGTCGTCGGTCTCGGCGGGCATTGCAGCGGTCATGAATCTGTCCTGCATTGCAGCGCCGCCGGAGGATGAACCTGAATAGACAGCAAATGCCGCAGCGGCATCGGCGTTCACCGAAACCGCTGCGGCATTCTCATGCATCACGGATAATCATCTATGCTGAAGCTCAATGAAAGTCACACCACTTGTCGTCTTGCGATAATAGCGTGCGAGGAACTTTGCAATATCACGCTGCTGCTCGTCAGAATTGATCGAATTGCCGATCATGGCACCGGCAGCTGCGCCGATCACTGCACCGAGCGGACCTGCGACCAGCAGTCCCGGCAGCGCACCGAGCACGCCGCCGCTGACAAGGTCACCGACCTTGCGCTCATAATACTGCTTTGCATTCTCCTCCAGCCGGATCTGCGGCTCATCGCGCAGAACAGCGGTTTCCAGCTCTGCATAGGTTTTCACTGTTACCATAGTTTATTCCTCCTTTGGCTTGCATCCCCTGAAAAGGATCCGTCAGCACAGCCGTATTTCGGCTGTGTTCTCATACCGGCGGGATCTGGATTCTGTTACCACCAGTATAACTCTATTATAACGCGTCATAACCATTTCGTCAAGGCCGGTCGGCAAAAGGTTCCTTATTTACTGTATTTCCAAAACAGAAAAAGTTTTCATGCATTGCATACAAACTTGTCAGCACTTCATGGCGAATCCTTTGATCATCAGTGCAGATCAGCTGCATTTGCCCGACATCGCCCTGCGCATTCCATCCAGGCCAAATGATATCCTATATCATGGATGCCTGCGCCCTCGATCATTTTCGGCTTTCATGCTTGTTCAGCTTTTGTGATACGGTGCTTGAAGCAGGAACATAAACAGTTCATGACTTCATCTTCATTCTTCAGGCAATACCGCACAAAGCAGATATGCCGCCAAGCCGTCGGACGGGATCAATCACTCCGGAAAAAGCAGCGCATACTGCGCTGCAACGCGCTCCGCAGCTTTCTGCCGGAAGTCTGGCGGCGACAGGATCTCCAGCACAGGCCCGAAGCTCAGAAGCTGGATCAGCAGCTCCGTCTCATCGCTCCGGTTATACCAGATCTGCACCGTGCAGCTGCCGGTTTCCGTGTCACGCTCTGTGTGCTTCTCATAAGCAGCAAATTCCATGAGGAACCGCGCCAGACCGCTGCGCTCATCGGTCACGCGCACCGTCACCGGCTCTGCACAGCGCAGACTTTCAAAAAACCGTGCCCGCGTCTGCGCATTTTCCGGTGTCTCCCGCAGCATACGGATCGAAATGATCCGACCGAGATTGAACACCGTACTGCCGGTCAGTTTCCCGCGGCGAATCCGGCGGCAGTACAGGCGGAATTTGTCATTCTTCTGGGAATATTCCATTGCGACCGGCAGACAACAATGCCTTTGCACCGCGCCGTGTGCTGTACGATATGCAAGCAGAATCGCCGTACCATTTCGGAGAGCATGGAGCGCGATACGGAAGACTGCCCGATACTTCGGATCTGTCATACAGTCGCCATCAGCGAACTGATCCGGGCAGCGAAACTGATCCGGCCGAAAAAGCGGCGGCGTCTCTGCGAGCGCTGCTTCCAGCGCATCATACTGCTCATCGGTCAGGAACAGCCGTATCTTCGGATCCGCAAGCTTTGCCCGGAGCCAGCGCCTTTGCAGCAGCGTCAGCGGATGTTCCGGCAGATGCTTCGTCACCGGCTCAAATGTACCGTCTGCTGTTTCGTGCAGCAATCCCCAGTCGCTGCCGTCCGGCTGCGGGATCAGCTTTTGCGGCAGAAACAGCATCGAATCGCGAAAACCATCTTGTGCGATTGCATCGGTAATATCCTGCCGCGTCATGCGCCCGCGCCGCAGCAGCCGCGCCGTGATCCGGTAGTAGGCACCGTAGATCTCATGAAAGATCGTCATGTTTCGCACCTCCGTACATCGCCTGCATCCGACGGATATCATCCGCAAAGCGTTCCCGCAGCATCGCAGTACCGCCCTCGACCGATACGATCCGGCCGATCAGCGTCTTTGCCCAGTGCATGATCTCATTCGGATCTATAACATCGAAAACCAGCGTATAATGTCCGGCGCACTCCTGCGTGAGAACGCCGCAGCGCTTTTCACGCTCCAGCCGCCGCAGGATGAACTGCTCTGTCTCCGGATTTGCACGAATGGTCAGACGCAGCGGCTCTGCATCATTCCCGCCCTGCAGTGAACCAAAGGACACGCCGAAAACACGCCGGCTCAATGCCTGATACTTCTCTGTGATCCGGTCATAATCCGGGAATACCGCACCCTGCCGAATCTCACCGAGATAATCGAGCCGAAAGGAATGGAAGCTATCCTCCGCCGGAATAAAGGCGGCCAGATATCGCCGACCCGTCTGCAGCGAACCGATAATCTGCATCGGAACCGCTTCAAACCGCTTTCCCTCACGGTCATCAGTGTCGAACCGCGCGCTGTATGCCCGCAGCGTGACGGTGCTTTTCTGCTCCATTGCCGAAAGCAGTTCCGGCAGGATCGAATCCTCCAGCGTATGCACGATATAATTGTGCTTGCGCAGGAAGATGTCATTTTGCAGACCGGCTTCACGGAGCATTTCCGCACCGATCACGCCGAACGCATCATCCGCGGCGAAGAACCGCACCGCCTCTGCAAGCGCCGGATTCTCATGCAGTCTCAGAACCGGCTCGGTTTCTGCCAGCCGATAGAACATCGCATTGCTGCGCTTTTCCGCAATCAGAAGCCCCTCATCCGCATATTCGCGCAGCTTGCCGCGGACGGTCTGCGGATCAAATTCCACACCATATTCCGTCACCAGCAGCTCCATGACCGCATTGAGACTCCTTGCCGCGCCGTCCGCCAGAAGATCGAGCAGTAAAAAGTGCAGCCGGATATCATTTGAGGTAAAGCTCTTTGCGGCATACATCTGGTACAGCGGATTTTCGTAGATCCGGCTGCTGTCCACGGAAAGAAAGATCTGCCGTCCGCGCACGGAATCATCAAAGCGCAGTGCGCCGCCGAGCCAGCTTTCTGCCCGACGGCGTTCGTCATCATAGGTGCGGCTGCTTTTCTGCTGAAAATCGCCGCGTGTCCGGAATCCGCAGATGAAGAAATCGCGGATATAGCTCTTTGTTTTCTCAAATGTTTTTACAAGCTCTGAAAAACCTGCCATATGTTACCTCTGAATTCCGGCTGCGCATTTCGCAGCCGTCAGCCCTTCATCGGATAGTCCCAACTGTTCACGGTGCTCCGATTCGGTTGACACGGCGCAGATACGACCGAATATATAAACACAACCAGCAGCGGCAGCATCAGGCGCAGATCCGCAGGGCCGCGCAAACAGCCGTTTTGCAGATCAAAGACCAGCAATCCGATCCCGGCTGTCAGCAGCACCGGCCGGAACCAGGCCTGATCGCGGAATACACGAAGCAGCCACGCGGCGCCCGCCGACGGCAGCAGCAAAAGCACACCGAATTGCAGGATCATGCGGTTCGTATACATTCCGAACGCATGGCACGCGAAGTAATAGCTCATCAGCGTCGGGACCAGCAAACTGAGGTCCAGCAGCGCTGCGTGCAGTCCGCTGCGCGCACGAAGCGCAAGAGCCGAGCAAAGCACCGCCCAGAAGAATAGACCTCCGCAGATCGAGCCGAATGCCGCCAGTATCCCGCCGCTGCCGCTGAACATCGCATTTCTGCCTGCCAGCACCAATACACCTGCCGTGCAGCCCGCCAGAGCTGCGATCACAAATTCCGTTGCGAGCCGTTCACGTTTCATGGGAACCCCCTCCTTTTCTGCGTTCAGTATAGCATAAGGCGGGAGCCCGGATCAAGATACTTTCGAAAATCCTAAATGAATCTTCATAATATTTCAGAATTTCTGAACCGGATGGTGTATAATACGCAAGCAAATGTGTGCCAAATCGTCAGACAGACTCTGTGCCGTGCTGCTTTTCATCTTTTTCATTTTCCGCGCTGTCATATACATTTTGCACGGAACTGCGTTCTCTGCGGAAGCGGATCGTCTGCACAGCAGCGATCACCAGCCAGATCAGCAGACATCCGCCGCTGACTGCTGCGCCGACGGGCAGTCCTTCCGGCATGAAAGACATCCGGATCTCATGTGTTCCGGCAGAGACACGCACGCCGCTCATCGCCTTCAGCATCCGCTCAACCGGAACCTCGCGGCCGTCCACATACGCCGTCCAACCTGCATCATACGGCACAGAAAGATACAGCACCGAATTCTCTGCCGCCGTTACCGTACCCGTAAAGTCAGACTGTGCAAATTCGCTCAGGCGCAGCTGCGTACTGTGCAGTCTCTCATACCCCGAACGGAATACATCATCCTCAAACCGAACAAGCCGCACATATATCGACGACCGCGCCATCGGATACATATTCATCACAAAGCAAACCTCGTCATCCTTTTTCACACTGCCGGCAGCAAGGCAAAGCTGATTGTACGGCTCGTAGACACCCGGAGCATAGGTGTAGACATTGCTTTCGTTCACCTGCAGCTCACAATTCTTCATCATCATATCAGCATCATCCGTCCAGCGGAAAAAGAGATAATAGTCTCCGTCCTCCGGAATCTCATAGCCAATGCGCAGAGCCGGCCGAACCTTGACCTCTGTCTCCGGATCCTGTGACGCTTCGTCCGACTGCATTGAATACAGATCACCGTCCTGCTGAAACTCCATAAATTCCGACGAAACCGATTCCGGAGCAATCGCCGTAAACAGAGATTCGTCAATCCCAGTCATATCCCGAAAAATCTGCTCCTGGACATCACAGCCAAGCAGATCCCCGTCTTCCGGGAGCTGCAAAACATCCGGCACACAGAAGCCGAGGTCGGTGTCATAGTCAAACCGATACGGCAGAAAATCAGTTTCCTCTGCGCCGCTCTGCATCGGCTTCGCGCAGCTGACAGGCTTATCTGAGATCACATACTGCATATCCGTCAAAAGCATAGCGAAAGGCGTTGTATTGCGATAAACACAGGTGTAACCGGAATAGAGGAAGCCCAGCGGCGCACAAAATGCACCGGTCTCTTCCGGGAGCATCGAGGAAAAGATCGAGCTGCCCTGCGGAATATCGTATAACAGCTCCAGATCATCGCCCAGTGCACCGCCTTGCCGCACCGCCGTCCGATGCAGCGCCTCCGGCGTCTTGGCGTCATCTGCCCGGATCTCTTCGGCAGCCTGCACGACAGTGCTGTCCGGCAGGACTCTGCCCAAATCATCCGGCTTCATATTGTTGTTTTGGAGGTACATATTCAGTCCCATTTCGCAGGTCACCAATATGACAAGGAACGCATAAAACACGCCGCGCTTCTGCGGGAAGAAATGCCCGAATGCATAAAGCAGCAGATAGAGCACAGCACAGACAGCAATGACCAGCGGGATATCCACCTCGCAGTACTTCGCTGCACACCAGACAACGGCTGCGGTGAAACCGGCCATCAGGATTCCTGCGAAAGCCGTCCGCAGGACAGCACACGATTTTGACTGCGACTTCAACGGGGTATCATGCATCGTTTCCGTATATCGCCAGCCGATCAGCGCCAGAACGAACGGCACAAGAAAGCCGAATCGCTGCACCGTCACATGCGGATAATGCAGGCCGTGCCATACATAATTCAGCGGCGCATAAGCGATGCTCAGCATCAGAAACAGAAACAGCACCGTACCCGAAAGCCGCTCTCGCAGCGAGATTCGTCCGGAAATGAGATAAGCGCCAAGCAGCAGCACGAGCAGTATGCCGGAACCAAATAATCCTGGATGAACATTCAGCACAATGTACTGGAACGGGGCAAGCCCGCCGATCATCTCCTGCAGCGTCGCGTAAAACTCTGTCCAGCTCGTAACGGAGCTGCCGTATGTCGGCGTTGTACGCAGTGCGAGAAAGGTCGGGAGCAGCAATACCGCACTCAATCCGCCGCCCAGAGCAGAAAGCCCCAGAAACCGCAGTGTCTCCTTCCAGAGGCTCCGCAGCGGCTTTTTCAGGATTATAAGCAGCGCGATCCAGCAAAGACCAATCATCACGCAAATGATAAAGCCGATATAATAATTGAACGCAATGCAAAGGCCAAGCGCTATGGGATACAGCCGCGCATCTCCATCCCGCACGGCGCGGATCATTCCCGCACAGATCAACGGAAGCAGCGCAACGGAATCCATCCACACAAGCTGATGCATACTGCCGAGCATCCATCCGCATAGTGCAAACATGGTGGAAAAAGCGACCGCGGAGGGTGTCAGCGACGGCCGGATCGTTTGCAGCAAAATCGCAAAAAAGTACCCGCAAAGCCCTATCCGGACACATGCCGCGATCGAAAAAAAGGCCGGCAGAACGGCTTCCGGCAGAAGCACAGCGATCAGATTGAAAAAATTAATGCAGAAATAGGCGGCCGTCGGAATCAGGCTGATGCCGAGTCCGGAGCGCCATGTATAAAGCAAGCTTTCGCCGTTTCGCAGGATTCGCCGTAACAGAACAATATACGGATAGTACTCTGCATATGCATCACCGCGGAAAATGGAGTCCTCTCCAAAGGGGTAGTAGCCCGAAAGCGCCAGACAAAGCAGCATGACAGCGCATGGGATCAGAAAGCTGACCAGCCGGTAAAGCCGGTTCTGCCTCCGGATATTCAGATTCAAACGTTCCATTTTATCATATCCTTTTCAATCATGACAATATGCGGCAAAGTCCAGAGACACCGCCTCTGGACTTTGTAATCTGCCTTACTTTGCATCGGCTGTTCTGCCGATCGCGCTGCCGTATTTCACGACAGTCTCCGCGCCGTTTTCGGAATTAATCAGGATCTGCGGCATGATCTCTGCAGCACTTTTCTCCAGCACCAGCACAACCGTTGAGCCGCCGAATTCAAAATATCCCTTTTCAATGCCGCGGGCGACGCGCCTGCCGTGCGGGTGATTGACGATTTTTCCTACAAACATCGCACCGACCTCGATTTGCAGCATCGTACCGAAATGCTCGGTGTGCAGCATCGTAACCGTCCGCGTATTCTGGTGATATACCTTGACATCATGCTCCGCAGAGACAGGATTGACCGTATGCAGAACACCGGGGATCGTGCGTGTTTTGCCGATCTCGCAGGCATCCGGATAGCAGTAGCGGTGATAGTCGTCGGGCGTAAGCCGGAAAATCAGCACCTTGCCGCCGCGGAATCTCGCCGCGAGCTTTTTGCAGCCGATAAATGCCGCAAGACTGTAATCCGCGCCCTTGATCGTGAAATGCGTGTCCTCGCTGATCGGTACGACGGTCAGCTTGGCATCGCAGGGGCTGATAAGCGTCTCCGGTGTCATATCGACGGGCCTCGCCGAGGGCTTGACCGTCCGTGTGAAAAATGCATTAAAGCTGCGGTATTTGCTTTCTGTATACTCCTTGAGGTCAATATGCTTTTTCAGGACGAAGGGCGGAATCGCCGCCGTTGAGAGCGGATGATCGAGTGCAAAGCCTGCCATATAGGAAACGAACGGCTTCGTCAGCACCTTGAGCATCGCTCTGCCGGGGGCGGTGCCGTAAAGCACATCAAGCAGCTTGCCCTGAGAAGCACAGGAATCCGCTACCGGATTCCCTTCACGGTCACAAATCTGCGCACCTGCGCTTGTTTTGACCTCCTGCGGTTCCGACATAACGGATTCCTCCTTTGTATTCATGTTATGATACGCTGACCGTTTATTGCGGGAAATACTTGAAAATCAGGATCAGCAGCTCAACCACTCCAACAACGATAAACCAGAGCATAACGCGCATACCCGGCTTTTTTATGTGGAAGGGAGCAATAAAGAGACAGGCAATAACGGCGTAAACGATCGTGGCCGTGATCTCGAAAAAGTCAGCAAGATCGCCGCGGAATGCAAAGAGAAGCGGGATCAGCAGTGCCGCCGATGTAACCGGAAGTCCCTCGTAGGTCTTACGGCGCTCCGTTGTGACCTGCTGACGATCCTCCTCCGACACATTGAAGTATGCAAGGCGAATCAAAGCACCGAGACTGAACGCACAGAATACTGCAATCTGGATCGGTGAATTCAGACCGGCGCTGTAGCCGATCATCGGGGGCAGCAGTCCGAAGCAAACCATATCCGAGAGCGAGTCAATCTGGATGCCGAACCGGCATTCCTGCGGGGTGCGGTCCTTCTTGGTCTTTGCGACCTTTCCGTCGAACATATCGCAGAAGCCTGCGAGCATCAGCATGATGATTGCAAAATTCGTCCTGCCGTTTGCGGCAGAATACAGGCCGACCGAGCCGCATAAGAATCCGGCATATGTCAGAATGACCGTATAATTATAGTAACCGATCATGAACTTTCCATCCTTTTTACTCCACAGCGCTGAGCGCAAAAATCCATAACAATCTGTTATTTTACTATTATATCAAATATTCAGCATTTTTTCAAGTCTTTTTTCTGCATTTTCAGTATTTCACAAGATTTGCAGTGTGAACATTCTGTTCGATGATACGCCCCGGCCGGACGGCGCATTGTGCCGCTTCCGACATAAACCACTTTGCCTCGCTGACCTCGCCTGGAAGCCGGATTACAGACAGTATTCAAAATGCAAATCATACGCCTCAGCGAATGCGGTTCTCATCCAGTTGATTGCCGGATATCTTCCGCAGCACAGCCGTGAAATAATCCGGAAGCGGGCTGTCGAATTCAAGGTATTCCCCTGTGACCGGATGCACAAAGCCGATCCTCTTTGCGTGAAGGCACTGTCCCTCGATATTGCGCTCCGGCCTGCCGTAGACCGGATCGCCATAGACCGGATGCCCGATGTATTTCATGTGTACGCGAATCTGATGTGTCCGGCCGGTTTCCAGGCGGCAGCGGATATGCGCATATTTTTCATACTGCGCGCATAGGCTGTAATGCGTAACTGCATCCTTGGAATTCGTCGCAATCACGCACATCTTCTGCCGGTCACGCGGATCCCTGCCGATCGGCGCATGAACAGTCCCGGAGGCCTCGCGCAGTTTGCCGCAGACTACGGCCTCATATTCCCGCGTAAAGGAATGCACGGCGATCTGTTCTGCGAGTCCGAGATGGGCGCGGTCGGTCTTCGCAACGATCAGCAGTCCGCTGGTATCGCGGTCAATGCGGTGAACGATTCCGGGGCGGATCACGCCGTTGATGCCGGAAAGCTGTCCGGCACAGTGGAAAAGCAGCGCATTGACGAGTGTCCCGTCCGGATGGCCCGGCGCAGGATGAACAACCATGCCCTTCTGTTTGTTGACGACAAGCAGTTCAGCGTCCTCATAGACGATATCAAGCGGGAGATCCTGCGGCTGAACATCCAGCGGCTCCGGCTCCGGCACAGTGATCTGTACTGTATCGCCAACTTGCAGCTTATCGTTTTTCTTCACAGACACGCCATTGCGCAGCACTCTGCCCTGCGCAATGAGCTGCTGCACGGCAGAGCGTGTCAGCGCAGGCTCCGGCTGTGCTGCGATCCATGCATCAAGGCGTTTGCCGCAGTCCTCCGGCGCAGCACAGAGCAAATATTCACGCATCGGCATCCTGCCGTTCTGTATTGGCCGCAGATTGCAGCAACGCCGTCTTTGTGCCAGCCGCTTCCTCCACCGAAACGGCTTCCGCTGCTGATTCCAATTCCGGCAATGTCTCCCGCAGCGGCGCAGCCTCCGCCTCCGGCAGCAGCGCGGCTTCCGGCAGCTCTTCGGCAACCGTCTCGGCTGCTGCCAGCCTTGCATACGGCACGCGCTCTGCCTCAGGCAGTTTCTTGGCTTCGGGCAGTTCCTTCTCGAAGAACAGAATACCGATCAGCATCAGCGCAACACCGACCGTCACGCAGATATCTGCGAAATTGAATACGGCAAAATTGATGAGCTGAAAATCGAAATAGTCCACCACCGCACCGCCGCGGAAGATTCGGTCGATCAGATTGCCGAGTCCGCCCGCCGCGATCAGCGGGAGTGCCGCATAAAGCCAGCGGTGCTGTTTACCGAGCCGGTGCAGCGCATAGAGACAGATCGTGATCATGATGAGCGGGAACACGATCAGAAAGCCGCGGCTCCCATTCAGCATACTGAATGCAGCGCCGCGGTTCTCCAGATAGCGCAGATGCATCCAGTCAAAGCTGCCAATCTGCAGAAACGGACGCGGCGGCTGTCCCTGAAGATTGGCGATTGCCCAGATCTTGATAAGCTGGTCAATGCCGATCATTGCAGCAATCGCAGCAATGACAATGATCGTTGTAAGCAAGTATCTCCTCGCTCCCTTCTGCATAAAAAAGGAACCTGCGCGACCGGCGCCGTGCAAGTTCCTTTGCTGATTAAGCTATCAGAAATTCGGTTTGAAATCATCGCGGCGGCTGCCGAATGTGGACTGCGCAACGCTGTCAAAGCTGTCAGCAGCAGTCTCTGCTGCCCCGTCAGCGGCTTCCTCGATGACCTCGACCTCTTCGATCACTTCAACCTCCTCGTATTCCTCTTCCTCATCAAGAGAAGCGGGCAGTCTGGAGATCATCTCCAGATGCTGCTTATAGAGGCCGAACAATGTCTGCTTGAAATCTGAGACCTGCTTCTTTGTACGATCCAGAGCGGCCTTGCTCTTTTCAAGTTCCTCATTGACCTGACGAAGCGATTCCTCGGAATCCGCGAGTGCCTGCGACTTTGCGTTTTCAACGGAAGCACGCGCCTCCGCTTCGATTGAGTCCGCCTTTTCCTGTGCCTCAGCGATGACCTGACGCGCCTGACGCTGTGCCAGCAAAAGTGCATTCTTCAGATCTTCTTCGGTGTCCTTGTACTCACGAACTTTGTCGGCGAGGAGCTGGATCTTCTCATTCGAGTCATCCATATCCTGCTGCATAAGGCGAAGGTCATTCTCGATCTGAGAAAGAAACGCATCGACCTCTTCGGGGCTGTAACCGAACTTTACCTTCTCAAACTTTTTCTTCTGAACATCTTTTGCCGTGATCATATGCTTCTCCTTCCTGATTCTTTATTCAACGGCGCTTAGATAACAACGCCGTTTGTTTCGAGCTCGTTGACGAGATCCTCGCCGATAAATCCGACATTGTACGGAGTGATGATATAGGTCAGATTTGCGACCGGCTTGAGGCTGCCGCCGTTTGCGTATGCAACACCGACCAGAAAGTCAATGATGCGGCGCTTATTCTCCGCAGAGGCGGTCTCCAGATTCAGGACGACCGTTTTCTTAGCGATCAGATGATCCGCGATCTGCTTTGCGTCAGTAAAGACTTCCGGCTTGACCAGAACGACCTGGAGCTGTGCCGTTGCCTGAATATTGACGACCTTGTTGTCGCGGCGGGGAGATTCCGGCACCTCGCGTCTCTCGCGGAGCGGTGCTGCAGGAACACGAACTTCCTGTGCAGAGGTATCCTCCTCATAATCGTCATAGTCGTCACGGATGATCTCACGCTCACGGTAATCTCTGCGGTCGCGGGTTTCTCTGGGAGTTTCACGCACCGGCTCGGATTCGTAGGTATCGTCATCCTGCGGTGCGAAGAAATCACGGACGCTGTCAAAAAATTTCATCTGAACTCTCCTTCTCTTTCTGAACATTTATTTCCGTTGCACGATGCACCCGTCGGTACGCCGTGCTTGAATGGTGCTGCGTTACTCTGTCTTCGGGGGATAATACCTTGCTCCGAAAAGTCCGCTTCCGACCCGGACGATCGTTGCGCCGCAGCGGACCGCAGCGGCATAGTCGCCGGACATCCCCATAGAAAGCGTGTGCATCGGGGCATACTGCTGCATTTTGTCATACAGCCGATACATTTCGGAAAAGGTACGCATCTGTTCGGATTTCGCCGTCATCGGCGGCGGAATCGTCATCAGCCCGTCCACACGGACAGCAGGCAGATTCAGTACTGCTTCAAGCAGTGCGGGCAGCTCTTTCGGGGAAACACCGGATTTGCTCAGCTCCCCGCCGATATTGACCTCCAGCAGGATCGGCATGATCCTGCCGCACTGCTGTGCAGCCTTGCTGACTGCCTCTGCCAGATGCAAACTGTCCACAGAATGGATGAGCGTAACCTTGTCCGCAATCTGCTTCACTTTATTGGTCTGCAAATGGCCAATAAACTGCACCTCTGCTTCGGGGCGGTAAAGCGGCCGTTTTGCAAGATACTCCTGTACGCGGTTCTCGCCGAGCACTCTGACGCCATGATCGAATGCAAGATTGATAAGTTCCGGTGAGACGGTCTTCGTCACGGCCATGAGCGTGACTTCGTTTTCCTCTCTGCCGGTCTCCCGGCAAGCCTCACGAATCGTTTCCCGGATCACGGTGAGCCGTTCCAGAACGGCCTCCCGCTGTTCCTCGGTACACGGTGCGAATTCATTCTCCATCTGCCATCACTCCCTTTACGATGATATCGTCATAGAGCGCGACAAAACCGCTTCCGGCATCCAGACGGGAAAGATAATAATTCTCGTCCTCGTAGATCTTGTCGATCCGGCGGAATTCCGCCGTTTCACCGACCAGAACATAGACGCCCATGAAGTCATCCGTCACACTGGAGACATTCCCCTTCTCATCCTTGACATCGACAGTCATGCGCTTGAACCGGATGGCCGATTTCGGAATCCGGATGCCCTCAACGGTATCGCGGATAATCTCGATGCGCTCCGTGCGATGCTGCACGGTATCACGCGTGAGCTGATCGCAGCGGAAGATGCCCTGTGTGCGGGTGATGTCACCGGTCGAGATCAGAGAAACGACCTTGACACGCATCGGCTGACCGATGGATTCGAGCCGCACAGTCGCGATATCATCTTCTGAAAGGCGCATTTTGGTATTGTCGAAAACACCTGCGATATACCACGCATAGCCGTCGATCAGCTTGCCGATCGTTTGTGTCCCATCCGGCTGCATCGAAGAAATGCCGTCATCGGAAATGGATTCGAGCTGTTCAGGCGTAAGCTGATTGAGCGAGTCAACCGTCAGCAGTTCCTCATAGCCGTCTATATAGCCGGCAAAATAGGCGCTGCGGTCTGCGCGGATCATATATTCCGGCGCGGTCTTCTGACCGTTAAGCCGTTCGATCTCATCCTCCAGCGCAACGATCCTGCCATTGAAATCGACTTGGCTGTCGGTGATTTTGTCATAGGTACTCATCAGGACGGTCAGCTCCTGCTTTGCGGCGTCCATACCGGTATACTCGCCGCGCTCACGGAGCCGGATCATATTCTTGAACTGCTCCTCGATCAGGCCTGCAAGATTTGCAGCCTGTGCATTCTCTCTGGTGCCGGGGTTTTCGATCATGCCGAGCATCGCAAGCTCATCCTCCTTTTCGGCGATGCGCTTGCGCAGATCAATCTGATCCTCGCTCGCATAGACCTCTGCGATGACCATGCCGACGCCAAGCTTGGCGCCGTCATCCACGCAGTAACGGACTGCGCCCGCACCGTTATAGGTCTTAACGGACTCATTCCGTATGTAGACACCCTGGAAGCTCGAACTATCACTGACCTCGTAATAGACGGCATTTTCGGTCTCATAGTTCGTAAAGAACAAATGATAGAAAATACTGAAGGCCAGCACAACCGCGAACACCAGCAGCAGGATCTTGAGGATTCGCGTTGTGATTTCGTTCATCTAGTTACTCTGCATCCTCCCGCTGTTCCATCGCGTCGAGAATGGAAATCGGTCTTGCCGGAACAATCGTGGAGATCGCGTGCTTATAGACAAGCTGCTGTCTGCCGTCTGTTTCGAGGATCACGATGAACGAATCGAAGCCGCGGATAATGCCCTTGAACTGATAGCCGTTCGTCAGAAAAATCGTCAGCGGAAGGCGTTCCTTGCGTGCCTGGTTGAGAAAGACATCCTGTAAATTGAGTCCCTTGTTGGTCATAATAACTTGCCTCATTTCTTTTTTGATCGCACATATATATCTGCGGTGTACAGTCAAAGGGGGATACTTCATCCCTTCGATAACTACACACAATATATTATATCACAAACAGCCCCATTTTGAAATAGTAAAAGCCGCATAATTGAAAATTCCACAATTTGCACAAACCGAATCACGCATGATCCAATTTATGTCCGCATTTCGACGAAACCATGTTCCCTGCCGTTTGGCGAAGCGACAGGTTTCCTGCTTGATTCGGTCGATTCCTGCGGCCATTTCCTCCTCTCCGCGAAGCCAAGGAAGCAGCTCTTTGTAACCAATCGCCATTCCGGCAGTTGCGCGCCGTCTGCCCGAATGATATTCCTCCGAGACCTCATCCAAAAGCCCCTGCTGCACCATCTGATCGACTCTTTCCCGGATGCGTGCATACTGTCTTTCGCGGTCCTCAAAGCCGATACCGATGCGCAGAATCTCCCACGGCGGCGGCACTGCTCTGCTCCGGCGCGCGTGCTCAGAGAGCGTAATGCCGGTCAGCTCCCAGACTTCCAGCGCGCGGATGATACGCCGCAGATTGTTCTCATGCAGATGCTCCGCCGTTTCCGGATCGCACTGCATCAGCTTTTCGCGCATAGCCGCGTTGCCGCGCTCCCGCGCTTCTGCATTGAGCTTCTCGCGCAGCGCATCGTCTGCCGGGATATCCGGAAACTGAATGTTATCGAGCAGCGAATCGACATAAAGCCCCGTTCCGCCGACAATGACCGGCAGCCTGCCCCTTGCGTGAATCTCCGCGATCTTCACACGCGCCATTTCTACATAATCCGCAACCGAGCAGGGCGCATCCGGCGGAAGCACCGAAATCAGATGATGCGGAATGCCGCGCATTTCCTCCGCAGTCGGCTTTGCTGTTGCAATGTCCAATCCCTCATAAATTTGCATGGAATCCGCCGAGATCACCTCACCGTGATAGGCTTCTGCGATCTCAACGCCAAGTGCCGTCTTGCCAGAGGCCGTTGCTCCGACGACCGCAATCACCGGCGGCTTTGAATGCTCTGCCATATTTCCCTCCTTATCCGGCATCGGTCAGCTCGCCCGTCCAGTGTTCCTGATCCGGGATCAGCCGCAGACCGAACAGCGTTTCCACATCCTTTTCCGTGAGATTCAGTTGCAGCTCATAGCCGTCGCGGTCAAGCTGCGGCTTGCGGTCGGCCAGTATGAATTCGCCAAAGCCGTCCAGCCGGTCGTCCGCCGGCTCACCGTCTATCTCCAAATGCAGCTTATAAGCATAAACCAGATCATGCGGATTAAAGCTGTCCGTGAACGGAACCTGCTCGACACGGAAGCCGATTCTCCGGCCGTCCTTCCGCCAGCTGAACGAATCCTTCCGGTTCGTGTAAAATTTCCAGCCCGCCAGCGCAGCCATGCGGCTGATCGCAGGAAACCGCAGATATCCTTTGTGTGCAGTTTCCTGAAATGTATAGGAATCGCCGGTCGTCCGGTCAACGAACACGCGGTCAAAGGCTGTCTCGCCGTGATATGTCACATTTTCCAGCGCGAACGGCACGAGCCGCGGCTGTGCCTCACCGGACATGAATTCTTCCGCCGTGAGATATTCCTTTTCCCAGATACTTCTCCGCACACCCTCTTTGATATAGATGTCCGGCGCGACTGTTACATTGTCCTTTGTGCGGCCGTGCGCCAGCCAGTTGAAGGTATAATAGCCGAGATCCTCCGGCGCATCGTAGAAGCGCTCATATGCATCGTGATTCCAGACCGCCGGCTCGTCCTCCGGCAGCGCCGAAAACACCTCAAAGCGCTGCATCGCCGTAATGCCGTGATCGAATGTGAACCGTGCATATTCCCGCACGATTTTGTCGATGCGCTTATAATTATAGTGTTCCTCGCCGGTCTGCATCCAGATCATGTTTTCCAGTCCGAGCTGAAACTGAAAATCGCCCTCTGTGACCTCTGCGCGTTCGATCCCGCAATAGATCGGCGAAATGTGCAGATAATAATTCTCCGCGCCGATCAGCTTATCGAGCTTTTCGCGGATCATATCCTCTGCCATATCCACGACCGAGAAATCCGCATAGTTATCGCTGAGCTTCCCGTCCCGCATTTTCGCCGTCACGAGATATTTTCCGCCGCCTCTGCCGGTGCTTTTCGCATAGCAGATCAGCTCCTCGCCCTGCATCAGCTCGGCAGGAACATATTTCACATAGACAAATTCTTCGCCGTATTTATCCTCCAGCTCCGTGAGCAGTGCTTCTATACGCGTTATGGTATTCTGCTGCTTCGGTGTAAGCTGAGCGTAGTCCTCCGGCAGATCCTGTGCCGCGAGGATCTCCATTTGCCGCGGTGTCAGATTCTCCGTACTGCGGGATGATTCTGCTGAGGATAGGTTTGCACAGGCTGTCAGCAGCAGACAAAGTGCCGCCAGAAGAATGCAGCTTTTCATCAGTTCACTCCGTCAGCGACAGATAATACGGACAAATATTCACATAGCTGCCGTCCAGCATACGGAATCCCTCTGGAATCGTACCAAGCTGCACAAATCCAAGCTTCTCATAGAGCATCCGTGCTGCCGTATTGCTTTCAACAACTGCATTGAATTGCAGGATACGGAAGCCGTACTGCCGTCCCCGTTCGATGCAGTCCTGAACGAGTTGTCTGCCTATACTCTGCCCGCGAAAATCTTCATGCACGGCGTAGCTCGCATTGGCAATATGTCCGCAACGTCCGACATTGTTCGGATGCAGGATATAGAGCCCGCAAATCTTGCCATCCAGCTCGGCCACACCACAATATATCTGCTGCGCAAAAAATGCAGCACCTTCCTCTGCAGTGAGCATCTCCTCCTGCGGAAACGCATTGCCCGCTGCGACCACCGCATTCCATATCGCGATCATTTCCGGCAGGTCGTTCTCCGTGTATTCACGGATTCGCGCGGTATTCATCATCCCAAAGGGCATAAAAGCAATCGATTCACCCTTCATTACCGGCGGACCGTAGACAAGCTGGACGGACGAAGCAGTTATTTCCTCATTCATTACCGGTTCATCAGATTTGGCATGTATCATCATACATTCCCCCTTCTTCATATGTTGATTATAGTATAGCACATTTATCCCTATTTTTCAACGCCTAATATGGTGAAAAACTGCCGCCAATCGCTCAAAACCAATCCGGTTTCATCGAAATCTGAAAAACATTTTTTCCAAACCCCTTGACAAATCAGACTTAATCTGCTATAATATCACTGTAAGCATATCATGCAGATAGGTTATGAGTGTATTGATGGAGGCGATATGATGCAGAAAAGATGTTGCGCGGAATGACAATTCCGCATGATTATACCGAATCTACCCCAACCGAAAGCAACTTAATTCAATATGAAAAGGAGATCATTACTATGCCTATTTATGAGAAAATCACCGACCTGATCGGCGGCACCCCGCTGCTGGAGCTGAAGAACACCGAAACCGCAAACGGTCTCGAAGCGACACTGCTTGCCAAACTGGAATATTTCAACCCGGCGGGCTCTGTCAAGGACAGAATTGCAAAAGCCATGATCGACGATGCAGAAGCAAAAGGACTGCTGAAGCCCGGCAGCGTCATCATCGAGCCCACCTCCGGAAATACCGGTATCGGCCTCGCATCCGTTGCAGCAGCACGCGGCTACCGTCTGATCATCGCAATGCCGGAGACCATGAGCATTGAACGCCGAAATCTGATGAAGGCCTACGGCGCCGAGCTGGTACTGACTGAGGGTTCCAAGGGCATGAAAGGCGCAATCGCAAAGGCAGAAGAGCTCGCAAAGGATATTCCGGACAGCTTCATCCCCTCGCAGTTCACAAACCCCGCAAACCCTGCTGTTCATCAGGCAACGACCGGTGTTGAGATCTGGAACGATACCGAAGGCAAGGTCGATATCTTTGTCGCAGGCGTCGGCACAGGCGGCACGGTCAGCGGCACGGGTGCATATCTGAAATCGCAGAATCCGAATGTCAAGGTCGTTGCAGTTGAGCCGGAAGGATCGCCTGTACTCTCTAAGGGCACTGCAGGCAAGCACGGCATTCAGGGCATCGGCGCAGGCTTTGTACCGGATACATTGAATACCGAGATCTACGATGAGGTCATTACTGTCTCGAATGAAAACGCATACGAGACCGGCAGAAACATTGCGCGGAAGGAAGGCGTTCTGGTCGGCATCTCATCCGGCGCAGCGGTCTGGGCTGCGATCCAGCTTGCAAAGCGTCCGGAGAACAAGGGCAAGACAATCGTTGCTCTGCTCCCAGATACCGGCGAACGTTATCTCTCCACACCGATGTTTGAGTGATCCGCACATCCAAGCACACAATAAAACCGCAGCACTCCAAAATAAGGGTGCTGCGGTTTTTCATCGTGAAACATCGCGCAATGACAACGCAGTAACAGCAACGAAACTGATATGCTCTGCAAAATGTACCCGAAGGGAATCAGCAGTCGATCCATCGGGCAATTTCGCTCTATCCAGAACTTACATGTCAGGAGCGAGGAGAATCGGCTGCAACTGTATTCCCTTCACCGCTGCCGCGACTGTCTCCGGAAGCTGCGCATAATCCGCGATAAGCGACGCAGGCTTCCGGCGCGGATCATCCTGCCGGAACGGCACAAAAAAATAGTTCCGACGATTGAGCAGATCACCCAGATTCCTCGCTGACGCAGCAAGACCGTCATTCGTCGAGATGCAAAGGATCACCGGCTTTCCGCCGCGCAGATGTGACTTGACCGCCATTGTCACTGTATTGTCCGTGATACCAGCGGCGAGCTTCGCAATCAGATTGCCTGTGCAGGGACAAACTGTCAGAGCATCAGTCAAGGATTTGGGGCCGATCGGTTCTGCATCCTGAATCGTGCGAATCATACGGCCGCCGCCAAGCACTGTCAGCGGCTCCAGAAATGCCTCCGGCGCGCCGAACCGTGTTTTCATTGACGCAAAATGCTCCGAGACGATCGGAAGAAGCTCTGCGCCGCCCCGCACGCATGCCTGTGCTGCCTGCAAAGCATTCGCGACATTACAGAAAGATCCGCAGACCGCAAACCCCAGCCGAATCCCATGAAGATCAGCCATTGCTGTTGCCTCCTTCCGCATCGAAGATTTCACGAACAGTCTGTGCAACGATCTCGCCTGCCGAGACCGGTGCCGTTTTTCCCGGAAGTGACAGAGCCCAGATCACTTGCACGCCGCTGGCGGAAGCAGCTTCAAAATCAACCCCGGATGGCGTTGGAGACAGTTCGCTGCCATATCTTATATCGACCGAATCTCCCGATTTCCTCCAGAATTCCTAGCCGTGCCAGCAAATTGACGAATATCCGCGACTGTATCTCTGAAGCATGAACTGTGGCCGCAATGTCAGGAACAGTAAACTGTTCGCCAACTGAATCCGGCAGCAATTCTGAATAGTCGTCCAGTTCTTCCAGCATAATGATTCCTTGCAGTGAAGTCGGAACTCGATCAAGCTTCGTTCGCTTTGAGCGTTCCTTTATCACATATTCATTGAGCGAAACCATACAGAGACATATGCGAAATCCCGTACAACCAATGTAATCACGCAGTGTATAGATCTCGCGCATTGCAGTGTAGGGGGATTCATGTTTTGGAGATCTGCGCCGACCTATCAGCTCGCCATTTGCATTTACGCTGCACAAATACTTCTCTGTCACAACAGGATGCACGACTGTCACCGGGCAAATTGGAAGAAATGCATCGAGCTTAGGCTTCAGGCGGCTGAGCCCTCTCGTCTGGATCTCATAGATTCCGTCGTCGGTGACTGCATCGGCTATATATCCGCCAACAGCCCGCTCATGTGATTCTGCATCCGGCGCAAAATAATATTTCAATGTCAGATGCAGTGATTTCTCACCAAGTGTCCCGATTCCCCTGCATCCAAGATCTCGCTCGGCCGAAGCGATAGCTTCCGCAAATCTCTCCAAATCTACACCTCCTCATGAAAAAAGCACAGTGCCGAAACACTGTGCTTTTTGATCTGTAATCAGTCTCGTCAGATTACTCCTTAACACCGCCGGCTGCGACGCCACCGATGATAAACTTGGAGAGAATCAGATAGATGACAATAACAGGGATGATCGACAGGAAGATTGCGGTGTAGTTTGCACCGTAGTCTGCGTTTCTGTCAATCGAAATAACCTTCTGAACCATCATCGGCATTGTCAGCTGAGTTTTCTTACCAGAGACAAGGACGAGGGACTGGTTATAGTAGTCATTCCACTTCTGGATGAAAGCAAAGATCGCCTGAACAGCGAAAGCCGGCTTCATCATCGGAATGGAAATGGTTACGAAGGTACGGAACTCGTTGGATCCGTCAATTCGCGCAGCCTCAATGATATCCAGCGGGAAGGAGGACAGCATATATTGGCGCATGAAGAATACGATAGCAGGTGCTGCGATCGAAGGAATGATCAGCGGCAGATAGCTGTCGAGCAAATTGAGCTGAATGAGCAGTCTCATGAAACCAACAGCAGTAACCTGTGTCGGAACCATCATAACTGCAAGAATGAAGACGAATGCCGGGCCCTTGAGTTTGAAATCATAAACAACAAGACCGTAAGCAGTCATACCGGAAAAGAATACCGTCAGGGCACAGCAGAGACCTGCGATGATAAGAGAGTTTCTCATACCGGTAAGCGGCGCGAAAAAGTTATTGTAAAGCGAATTTTCACGCAGTGTCTTCATGTTGTCAAAGAGATGAGCGCCTGGGATCAGTGAAACACCACCGATAATATCGTTGTGCATACGGGTTGCGTTGACAACGAGGATCCAGATCGGCACGAGGCAGATCAGAGTCAGCACGATCAAAACAACATAAATCGCAGCGGACTTGACCAGAACATGAGCCTGATAGCCGCCCTTATCGGACGCATATGTAACCTTACTCATATGCTGAATCCGCCTCCTTTCTGCTTACGCTTCCATTCCTTAATTGCTTCCTTCTGCTTACGCTTCTTCTCGATTGCATCCTTATCACGCTGGACATAGAAGACCAGTGCGCCGAGGATCGAAGTGATGATGAAGAGAATAACAGAGGCTGCACCGGAATAACCGAACGAAGGCTTTGCGAAGTTTCCGTGGAACATTTCATAAACAAAGACTGCAACGGTCTTAATGTAGTCATTGACAACATTACCGGTATGGAGCATATAAGGAATATCGAACATCTGGAGACCACCGATCATGGAGGTCAGCAGTGTGTAGACCATGATGGTCTTCAGCAGCGGGAATGTAATACGCCAGAAGGTCTGACGAGAGTTCGCGCCATCAATTTCAGCCGCCTCGAAGAGCGATTCATTGATACCCTGAATACCAGACATCAACATGATCATAGTATTACCGAACCACATCCAGACCTGGATGAACATAACAAGGATACGGGAACCCCAGCAGCTTGTAATGATCTTCCAAGGCTCCTCGCCTTCGCGGAACATTATGTTGATAACACTGTACTGCGAATCGCCAAACAAGGAAAGGAACAGACCGGCAACGGATGCAGCAGTGATGATATTCGGCATATACATAACTACCTTAAAGAAGCCTTTGCCGGGCATCTTGACACGCAGATCCGTAAACCAGACTGCGAGCAGGAGAGACAGTGCGATCTGCGGAACAAAGTTTCCAACCCAGATAATAGCGGTGTTCTTTATTCCATCCCAGAAGGATTCGTGAATACCGAGCGCCTTGAAATCGCCCTCAGCCGGCGTTGCAAGGATCGTCTTGAAGTTGTCCAGTCCGATGATAGCCGGCGTTCTGGTACCGTTTTCGCTAAATGCCAGAACGAATGTTTGGATCAGCGGCCAAAGACTGAAAATGCAATATACGATAAAGAACGGCAGGATAAAGATGTAGCCGTACTTAGCGTAGCTGACGGACTTAATCCGTCTTTGTGCAGCTGTAGCCATTCAGCACACCCTTTCAAGAAAAAATTAGTGAAAATTACAAATCGAGATAAAATATTCGCCTATTGGGAAACTAATCCCAATAGGCAAATATTCAGTTATGCTATTGTTTCAGGCATATTCTGGTGGTTATCTGTGGAAATGTCTGAATGTCCGATCGGACAAATTACTCGACGGTGATACCCTCGATCTTAGCAGCATCCTTCTTGAACTCGTTGATCATGTCATCGTAGGATGCGATCTCGCCCTTAGCGTACTTGGAAACAGCATTGTTGAATGCGTCCTTGATCTGGCTGTCATAAGCAGTGATCTTGCCATCCATGTCGATTGCAGAAGCAGCCTCGTACAGAACGGAGAACTGATCCTGACCGCCGAGCAGATCGTTCTTGTTGGAGCCTTCGTCAACGATAGCCTTCATAGCCTTCGGGTTGTTAACGAACTCAGACTTGAACAGAGCGTAATCCTTTGCGGTGTTCTCATCAACGGTGAAGTACTTGACGAAGTCGTGAGCGATCTCGCCGTTGTCGCACTTCGGAGACAGAGCCAGCCAAGAGCCGCCCCATGCCCAGCCGGAAGGACCAGCAGTGATGTTGTACTTACCGAAGGTAGAACCGCCTTCGCCGCCCTCAGCGTTGGAGAGCATGGAACCTGCGCCGAGGCACCATGTGCAGAAGAAGTAACCCATGGTGGAATCATCCTGGCCGATTGCATACCAACCGTCAGACCACTGGTCTTCCTTGGTCACATAGCCATTCTCATAGTACTCCTTAGCGAGCTCTGCGTAATCCTTGCAGTAGTCGTCGATGACGAGCTTATCGCCGTCCAGCCATGCCTTGGTGCGGTTGTACTGCCAAACCTGCCACATACCGCCGAGGGTATCAGCCAGAGCGACCTTCTTGTCACCTTCCTGCAGCTTCTTAGCAGTTGCGGTGAAGGTATCCCAGTCCTTAACGAACTCCTGCATCTCATCCGGAGTCTTTGCACCGAGGAGCTCCTCAGCGAGGTCAGTTCTGTAAACATAGCCGCCCGGAGTTGCCTGCCAAGAAGCAGCCTTCAGAACGCCGTTGTTATCAGTACCGATGGAAACAGTGTACGGATAGCAGCCATCGAAATCAGAATCGGTGAAACCGAGATCAGACAGCGGAGCGGTGTACTCATCGTTGTTGATGTAGTCGAGAATCCAGTCTGCCTCGAGAACGAAGAGGTCAGCATCCTCGCCGCCTGCGAAGTAGTTTGCATACTGCTCGCGAGCTTCCTGGCCCTTAGAACCAACGTTGACATACTGAACCTTATCCTTGTACTGATCGTTAGCATCAGTGAAGTTCTCGATCATTTTCTCGACGTCGTCGCCAGTCCAGCAGAGAATGGAGAGCTTGTCGCCGGTCTCAGCAACCTTGTTCTCGCCGCCTGCTGCTTCCTCAGAGGACTCATCTTCAGACTCCTCATCGGACTCTTCCTTGGACTCCTCAGCGGAATCCTCCTTGGACTCTTCTGCTGCGCTGGACTCTGCCTTGGAATCAGCAGTGCTGGAGCTGTTGCCGCATGCATAGAATGCGGTGGATGCGATCGCGAGAGTTGCGACCAGAGCAAGTGCCTTCTTAAGCTTGTTCATTTTAGTTTCCTCCTTCAAATTTGCTGCGAAGATATTTTTGCTGCGTTCGCAGCCTTGAAAATGTTTGCCCGTCTTCTGAAAGCCGGGTGTGATTTTCGCTGCGTTATGCGCAGCTTCGAAGCTCGGCCTGTGCTTTCCCCAACACAGGTTTGCTTCTCTTCAAACGAGCCGCCCGTCTGCTGAGCTTCTGGTGTCAGGCTTCCGTCCGCCCTGCTCACGCTTGGCACGTTTTCATACTTGTAATATACACGAAAATCGGTAAAAAGTCAATGCAAATCATCAATTCGTCATCTTATTTGTGCATTGCGCTTTTGTTATTGAACAATTTCTCATTTGGTTTGTCTATTATTCATCTTTCTACACTGATTTTTTATTCTTTTTTTCGATTTTGTTACATTTTGGTTACAATTCTACCCCTATTTTTTACAAAATGGCGTTTATTTGTATACGCCGTTTTTTTCGCCTGAGAGCTAAAAGAACGATTTCCGCCATCCGGAAATCCAAAATCGGGAAATTTCACAATTCTATCACTTTTCCGCTTGCAATTTCGCTCGATTTGTTGTAATATATATAGTATGAACTTTGTATATCATTTTTCGAGGGAGGTGATCGAATGGCTGATTATCCGTTCAGTGAACGCAGCGGGTTGCTTGTGCTAACCTGCACGCATATTCTCGGCGGGTGTGACTGTACGCTGGTTTGTCATCATTTCGATGACAACACATGGGAGTTCACCTGCGGCGAACAGCATACCGAGGAGGAGGCCGTTGTGATGTCTGTCGGCGAGCTTTGTGATATGGATCCGTCGCTGCATCTGGTCTGTGATCTTCCTGTCGGCGGCGCAGCATCGCGCCCATCCCGCTCACATGCCTGGAGATTCGGCCGTATCTCCGGTGAGGACTACTATCCCGCCGCTGACCGAATCCGCAAATAGAATCATAAAGCCCTGACTGCTCTGCATTGTCCCGCAGAACAGTCAGGTGCTTTTTTATTGTTTCGATTCTTCAAGATATAGATATTCGCGCAATTTATATTCCGCATAATCAGGAGGCAGCCCTTTGACAAGATTGAGCTCTTCCATATTGTAGTATCCGCCTGCCTTCTCCCTCACATCGATGATGCCCGCTGCCCATTCCGGCTTCATATCCGGAAGCATCATGAGCTGCTCATATGTTACGGCATTCAGCTCGAAGTGCAGCACCGGCTGCTCCGTCTGTCCGATTTCTGATGCAGGCTCCGACGGGGTTTCTGCTTCCTCTATATCGCTGCAGCTTTCTGCCGCCGGCGACTGTTCCGGCTCTTTCTGCGCCATGTCTGGCGGAAGCTCATCCGGAATATAGAATTCTTCCATAATCCGTACAGACAGATTCTCCCCGATACCGCGGATCTCTGTCAGCTCCCTGCGGCGCGTAAATCCGCCGATCGCTGTGCGGTAGGCTATGATCGCATCTGCAAGTGCCTCTCCGATCCCCTCAACGCGCATGAGATCTTCCTTCGCTGCCGCATTAAGATCATATACCGGTTCTCTCACTTTCGTTTCCGCCGGTTCTGCGCCAGCCTCATTGCTGTCTGATTTCTGTGTATGTTCCCCGTCCGATTCTCCGCCCGCCTTCTGCCGTGATCTTTCCGCCTCTTCCGATTCGGATCCAGCATCATCTGACTCCGACATATCCTGTATTTCCCTGTTCGGCTGATAAGTCTCCACTGTCACAACGGTCTGCGGTGTATTCAGCCGAAAGCACAGCGCAGCCGCGCCCAGCAAGATGACTGCGCAGATCCCTATGATCCACCATTGATGCTTCATCGCGTACCTCCGCATTATCGCAGCTCGCTTCAGTCTCACTTCGATGATTCTATCTATATGCTCCGACATCATCCCCGCCTGGCTTTGAAGCCAGATCCAGCACCAGTGCCTGCGGGCGTATTTTTTTCAGCTCCGCAGCGCCGAGCAGCAGCGCCGGAACGGTATTGATAATCAGCTGAAAATCTCCCAGTACACTGTCAAGCTGCTCCATGCGGATGCCGCGGCAGCCTTCGCCCTCGCTCCGCGTCCGGTGATGAGAGGAAACATCTTATTAGTCACGCCAACGGCGGCGGAATGCAAGACAGGTCACACTCTCCGCTTTCTTGAATTGCTTGGAGAAATAGCTCTGATCCTTGAAGCCGCAGAGCATCGCGATCTCCTCGACGGATTTGTCCGTGAAGCGCAGCAGCCGTTTTGCATAGTTGATGCGCAGACTGATGATATGCTGAAAGATCGTTTCTCCGTAGGCGCGCTTGAATTCGCGTGTCAGATAGTATTTGCTGATATCAAAGCGGTACGCAAGCTCGTCCAATCGGATATCCGATGTAAAATTCGCATCGATATGCGCAAGCACGGTTTTCAGCTTGGATTGCAGCGCAGTATCGTTTTCTTCGGAGATGCTGTTGACTGTCAGCAGTGTCGTCAGAAGATTGGCAAGCAGTCCGGAGGTCAGCACCTCGGTATCCGCATAAGTCTCGGCATTAAGCCGCATCAGCTCCTGCAAAAGTGAAACAAATTTCACCGTGCTGACCGGCTGAAAGACTGGCTGCTGCTGGCCAAGGAACAGCTTAAAGTATTCCTCCGTGGTACAGCCGTTGAAATGAACCCAGAGCAGCTCCCACGGCTGCTGCGGATCGCTCTGATAGGAATGTGTCATGCGGCAGTCGATGAAAAAGCATTGTCCCGCCCCAAGCTGATAATGCTTCCCTTCATAATTAAGCACTCCCTTTCCGTCAAGGATCACCGCAAACAGAAAGGACTGCAAATTCTGGCGGCTGGTGTGGTGACTCCCGCCCGCCTTAAGATGTCCGCATTCCTGCAAATAAAAAAATGCACGGCGAGCAACCGCACTCGGTGTTTTTATGATGCGCGTATCGAGCGGATTCGGTACCTGCTCGCTGATCTGCTGTGCCATAAAAGCCCTCCTCGATTTTGCCGGTTTATATCATTACAACAATAATTATACAGCTTTCAGCAAGAAGTTGCAAGCGCTTTTTGGTAGAATCTTGCTATTCATTTTTGTGCATAATGCAACAAAGTCCGATAATAAGAACAAAAATGTGCAGGATATTTCGAGCTTCGCAGCATGAAACTATGCAAATTCCACGCTGCACCCGATCCTGCACATTTTGTTTTTTACCCGATACCGCGCAGAGCTGGCAGCACAGATACGCAGTCAGATTGATATGAAAACGACGCTGCATGGCGGACTTTGACTGATGCCGCCTTTATCAGAATTCACCGGACTGATCCTCCATGAGTTTGAAGTCAATCTCAAAGGTCTCCAGCCGCCCGTCATCCTTGATTCGCGCACAGCGGCAATGAACAGTATCGCCGGCGCTCAGTCCTTCGATTGCCTTGTTGACCGAATCATAATCGCTGACCTCCTTGCCGTTCATCGCAAGAATCCACTCGCCGGGCTTTAAAACCGTATTGGCAAGATCCGTGTCCTCGGCAATACCGCCGATCTGGATGCCGGTTCCGTCAAGCTGCGGCGGCAGCGTTACCTCCTCCGCCGCGGCTTTCTGATGTGCTATCGCATTCTCATAGAATTCAATACCGATGCGAACTCTTCCGCTGACATAGCCCTGCTCCATCAATTCTTTGATGATCGGCATGGCTTCATTTATCATGATCGCAAAGCCAAGACCCTCATAGCCCGCGCCAGTCAGAATGGAACGGCCGTATTTCGAGGATGTTATGCCGATGACCTGGCCACTGAGATTGACGAGCGCACCGCCGGAATTGCCGGGGCTGATCGCCGCATCGGTCTGAAAGCAATCCATTTCAAATTCCTTCGCATTTGCACGCACCTTGCGATTCATGCCGGAGATGATGCCAACCGTGATCGAGCCGCTGAGACCGGCCGGATTGCCGAGCGCACAGACAGTCTCGCCAAGCTGCACCTGATCGGAATTGCCAAGCTCCGCCGGATGCAGACCGCTGAGCGAGATCTTCAGAACCGCCAGGTCAGTCTTGCTGTCATGTCCGATCAGCACCGCATCATAGGTTTTGTCGCTCTGACCCTCATCGAACAGCTTCACGGTATAGCCCTCCGCGTCTTTAACAACATGGGCATTCGTGGCAATATAGCCGTCCTCTGTCAGAATGATACCGGAGCCGGTTCCGTTCACGGCACCGTTTGAATAGGTATAGATCTGCACAATGCTCGGCATGACCTTTTTTGCCACGCCTGCTGCAGAATGCTCTGCTACATCCGTTTTCGCGGACGCCGGCTTATCATGCTGTTCGAGCTTCACCTCGATAACATCGCCTGCACGGTATCCGCCAACTGTTGTACCGCTGCGCAGATCCATGACGATGCAAAACACCGCAAAGCCGATCAGGAGCAGAACAGTCACAGCAAAAACCGCCGCGATCCATCCATGCTTCTGCGGCTTTTCCTCCGGATAGCCTGCAAAGGGCATCGGCTCTGTCTGCTCTCTTGCCGGCAGCGGATTCTCCGGATCGGGGATAAAGGATGGTTCGCCTGCAGGCTGCTCCTCCGGTACCGGCTGCTGCGGCAGCACACGCGGCCCGTCAAAAAAGCCCTTGATATCCTCAATCAGCGCATCAGATTCCGCGCTCTGCTCCGGATGCGGTTCCTCTGACAGTGCAGCATTGTCCAGCAGCGCTTTCAGTTCTTCCTCAGTCATGTCTGCCTCCTTGCTTAATCTTTGTAATAGTCCTTCTGCATCAGCGGCATACTGACGATGAATTCCGTATACTCGCCCTTGACGCTCTTGACCGTCACCGCGCCGTCATGCAGCGTCATGATGCGGCTGACGATCGAAAGCCCCAGCCCGACACCGGTTCTGTCCTTGCCGCGGGATTCGTCCGTCTTATAGAAGCGCTCGAACACGTGGGAGATCTCCTCCTCTGTCAGCCCCTCGCCGCTGTTGCGGATATGGACATCCGCTTTCAGCTCGTCGGATTCGACAGCAAGAAACAGTGTTCCGCCCTTGTTGACGAACTTGATCGCATTCTCTGTGAGATTGTAGAATACCTGCTGCATCAGATCGCGGTCCACGACAGCCATTGTCTTCGGGCAGACATCCAATCCTTCAACAGAAAGTCCTTTGTCCTCGATCTTCTGCTCAAAGAGCAGCAGCGTCATAATCAGCAGATGCGTGATATCGAGCCGTTCAAATTCCGGCGTAAGTGTGCCCTCCTCAAAGCGTGAGATACTCAGCATAGAATGCACCAGTCTGGAAAGCCGCTGCACCTCCGAGGACACCGTCCGCAGATAGCGCTTTTCCTCTGTCTTCGGGATCGTGCCGTCTAGGATGCCGTCCACGAAGCCGCCGATCGTCGTCATCGGCGTTTTCAGCTCATGCGACACATCGGACACAAAGCGTCTGCGGCTGCGCTCGTTCCGGTCGATAAAATCCGCCATTTTGTTCATGGTCAGAATCAGTCTGTCCATCTCCGGATCGCCGGTCGCTTCCAGACGCGCAGAAAAATCGCCCTTGGCATAATTCTCCGCCTGTCTTGTGATCTGCAAAACCGGATTAAGCGCCTGCTTGGTATTGAGATAGAATACCGCTGCGCCGACGATACCGCAGAGCAGCACCGTGATAATCAGCATGATCAGCAGCTTTGCGGAATATTCACTGATATATCCCGCCGGAAAGATCAGCATGAGATAATAGCCGTTATTCTCATTCAGCTCAAAGCGTTCAAGATAGATCGCTGTCGATTCAGAAAAATTGCCGCTGGCGCCGCCCATCTGACAGTACGGCTTTTCCCGCGCTTCCGACTGGAGTGCCGCGCTTAATACGATCTCACTGCCGTTGTAATCAGAGCGGACAATGCACGCTCTGTCATCATTGAACACGTAGCAGTCCACATTCTCATTAAGCGTGTAGGTCTCCAGCTCCGTTTGAAGCAGGTCGGTATTCAGATGCTCCTCTGTGTAGAGATCGCGGATCCGTGTCAGCAAAATGCGCGCTGTGCTGTTGAAATGTTCATAGGCTTCCTGTTCGTGCATATGGTTCGCATACAGCACGACGATAACACCGGTGAGCGCACAGGCAAACATCAGAATGATCGTACAGAGATAGAAAATTCGGCTGTAAACACTGTTCAGCATTGTTTATTCCGTTTCGTCCGGCACTGCGAATTTATAGCCCACACCCCAGACGGTTCGCAGCTCCCATTTGTCGGAGACCTTTTCGAGCTTCTCGCGCAGGCGCTTGATATGCACGTCGATCGTGCGTGAATCGCCATAATACTCAAAGCCCCATACCTCATCAAGCAGCTGGTCACGGGTATAGACATGATTCGGATTGGAGGCGAGGCAGTAAAGCAGCTCCAGCTCCTTCGGCGGTGTATCAATGACCTTGCCGTTGACACGCAGCACGTAGCCGTCCATGTCGATTGTCAGCTTGTCGTAATCGACTCTGCCGCGGTGCGGACTTTGCTCCTGCACCGGCTGACCGTTCTTGCGCATTCTGGCGCGAATGCGGGCAAGCAGCTTGATCTTGTCGATCGGCTTGGTGATATAGTCCTCCGCGCCGAGATCGAGGCCGAGCGCCTCATCGTTCGGCTCGGATTTCGCGGTCACGAGAATGACCGGCACATTCGATTTCTTCTGGATCTCACGCATGACGGTATAGCCGTTCATGCCCGGCATCATCACATCGAGCAGCACAAGATCGGGATGCATCGCGTTGAATTTTGTGAGCGCTTCCTCGCCGTCATTCGCGACAATCGCGGTATAGCCCTCCTTGACAAGAATGGTGCGCAGCACCTCGCAAATATTAGGTTCATCGTCCACAACGAGTATTTTTTCCATAGCCATTGCTACTTCCTCCTGTTTTCTGTGAAAGCATATAGATATACACTATAAATTATACTATATTTCCGCACCAACAATATGAACATTATATGAATGCAATATGAACTTCATGTGAACAAGAGGTCAAAAGCCGCACAGAGCGTGATATTTGCTCTTGACTGGATCGGGCTTGATGTGGTATAATATAATAGCGTAGTATGGATGCGTCTCGAAAAGCGCAGGAATAATGTATGAAAAGGGGAAATCAATATGTCATTTGACCGTCTGATCGAAAAGATCATCAGTACGAAAAACCCGACCGTTGCCGGTCTCGACCCGAAGCTCGATTATGTACCGGAATTTATCCGCAAGAGTTTTCTGGAGGAGGACGGCGAAACTCTCAAGGCCGCTGCAAAGGCGATCTTCCGCTTCAACCAGATGCTCATTGATGCGCTCTGTGATGTTGTTCCGGCCGTCAAACTGCAGGCGGCATATTACGAGATGTACGGACATCACGGTGTCAAGACAATGGAGCGGACAATCCGCTATGCGCGTCTCAAGGGAATGTATGTCATCACCGACGGCAAGCGCAATGACATCGGCGCGACAATGGAAGCCTATACCGCGGCGCATCTCGGCAGCTGCATGATCGGCACGACCGAATGCGAACCGTTCGGCGCGGATGCACTGACCGTCAACGGCTATCTCGGTACGGACGGCATCTCGCCGCTGCTCGGTGTCTGCAAGGAGCGCGACAAGGGCATTTTTGTCCTCTGCAAGACCTCGAACCCGTCCTCTGGAGAATTTCAGGATCTGCTGATCGACGGCGTTCCGCTCTATGCGAGAATGGGTGATAAATGCGAGGAATGGGGTGCGGAAACGATCGGCACCTACGGCTACAGCAGTGTCGGTGCAGTCGTCGGCGCAACCTATCCGGAACAGCTCACTGAGCTGCGGAAGCGCTTGCCGCACACGATGTTCCTTGTGCCCGGCTATGGCGCACAGGGCGGCGGTGCAGCCGGCATCGCTGGCGCATTCGATGAAAACGGTCTCGGCGCGATCGTCAACAGCTCCCGCGCAATCATGTGTGCATATAAGAAAGAAGGCTGCAACGAAAAGGATTTCGCAGAAGCCGCCCGCAGAGAAGCGATCCGTATGAGAGAGGATCTGACTGCGTACATTCAGATCAAATAATAATGCCGCGGCAGATGCTCACATTTCACAGTCCGGCGAACGGATACAGTGCCGCATAAATCAAAAGAATGGTGATGTGTATATGAAGCATGACAAATATACAGCGCTGCTGACCTTTCCGGTCCGCAGCATGACACAGCTCACAAAGACAGCATGGAGCATGGTGATCGAATGCCCGGAGGTTGCTGCAAAGGCACAGCCCGGTCAGTTCGTCAATCTTCTGCCGGATGGCAGCTTCACTCTGCGCCGCCCGATCTCGATCTGCGGAATCGACAGGGAGCAGGGAACGCTCCGTATCGTATTTGAGGTGCGCGGCAAGGGTACAGAGGCGCTCTCAGAACTGCGCGCCGGTGACTCGGTTAATATGCTCGCGCCGCTCGGTCACGGCTTTTCGCTGCCGGACAAAAACAGCCGCGTAATTCTCGTCGGCGGCGGCATAGGCACACCGCCGATGCTCCCGCTCGCGCAGTATTTCGGAAAAAATGCCGTCGTGATCTCCGGCTTCCGGAACAGGGATGCAGTCATCCTGCAGGAAGATTTCGCTGCCTGCGGCGCAAAGACGATCCTCTGCACCGATGACGGCTCCGCCGGACGCTCCGGTCTCGTCACGCTTCCGCTGGAGGAAGAAATCAAGGCGGAAAAGCCTGCACTGATCTGTGCCTGCGGCCCACTCCCGATGCTCAAGGCAACGGCAGCGCTCGCAGAGACATATGAGATCCCGTGTCAGGTCTCGCTCGAAGAACGCATGGGCTGCGGACTCGGTGCCTGTCTGGTCTGCGCCTGCCGCACACAGGATGCGGACGGCAATGAACAGTACCTCCATGTCTGCAAAAACGGTCCTGTTTTCAATTCGCAGGAGGTGATTTGGTAATGGCTGACCTTTCCGTCAATATCTGCGGGATCCCGTTCAAAAATCCGATCATTCCCGCGTCAGGCGTTTTCGGCTACGGCCGCGAATATGAACAGTTCTACCCGCTCTCAAAGCTCGGCGGCATTTCCACAAAGGGTACGACCGGCACAAAGCGCACCGGAAATCTCCCGCCGCGCACGGCCGAAGCACCGATGGGAATGCTCAATTCCGTCGGGCTCCAGAATCCGGGCGTTGATGCATTCATTGCAAATGAGCTGCCGCATCTGCTCAGCTGTGATACGGTCATTCTGGCCAATATCGCAGGTTCCACGCCGGAAGAATGCGCAGAGGTTGCGGCAAAGCTCGACAAGACTGATGTCCACATGATCGAGCTGAATATCTCCTGCCCGAATGTGAAGCAGGGCGGAGCCGCTTTCGGCACCTCCTGCTCTGCTGCCGCACAAGTCACAAAGGCTGTCCGGCTTGCGACGAAAAAGCCGCTCTGCATCAAGCTCAGCCCGAATGTCACGAGCATCACCGAGATCGCAAAGGCGGTCGAAGCAGAGGGTGCAGATGCAGTCTCGCTTATCAATACGCTGCTCGGAATGCGCATTGATCTGCGGACGCGCCGCCCGATCCTCCATAATAACATGGGCGGCTATTCCGGCGCAGGCATCTTCCCTGTCGCCGTGCGCATGGTCTGGCAGACTGCCAACGCGGTCAATATCCCGGTCATCGGCATGGGCGGCGTAATGTCCGGCGAAGATGCAGCTGAACTGATGATGGCAGGTGCTTCTGCGGTGCAGGTCGGCACGGCGATTGTGCAGGATCCCTATGCGCCGCTGCGCATCATTGACGAGCTGAATGACTGGCTCGACGCAAACGGCGTAGACAAAGCTGACACGCTGACAGGAAGCGTGAAGCCGTGGTAACAAAAGTCTATCTGATCCGTCATGCGGAGGCGGAGGGCAATGCCGTTCCTTTCTTTCAGGGGAGTCTTGACACCTGTCTGACCGAAAAGGGCGAGCGGCAGCTTGATTATCTGGCTGCGCGGTTCGTTGATATTCCGCTGGACGCGATCTACTTCAGCCCCTATCAAAGGACCAGACTAACCGCTGAAGCCGTCAACCGGAATCATCATCTGGAGATGATTCCGGAATATGATCTGCGCGAGATCAACGGCGGCAAATGGGAGGGCAGACGGATCCTCGATCTGCGTGATGAGTATCCGGACGAATTCCGCACATGGCAGGGACGGATGTACGAATTCACTGCACCGGACGGCGATTCGATGACTGAAGTCTATGACCGGATGAGCCGCATCTTGCAGAAAATCGTGGAGGAGCATTCCGGCAAAACAATCGCTGTCTTTACGCACGGCTGTGCACTGCGCAATTTTCTGAGCTTTGTCGAATCCGGCTCGATCGAAGGGCTGCCGGATGTCGGCTGGGGTGACAATTCCGCTGTCTCGCTCGCGGAATATGACACTGAGTCCGGCTGGCGGCTCATCTATAAAAACAATTCCGCGCATCTGCCGCAGGACTCCCACACGGCACTGCCGCTCTGACGGAGGAACGATATGATTATTTTCGGCGTTGATTTCGGCGATACCCGCACCGGCTGGGCGGTCTGCGATCGTTCAGAGCTGATGGCATCTCCGGCGGGTGTGCTGACCGAAAAGAGCTTTCAGCGCTGTGCCGAGCAAACCGCAGAAGCTGCGAAGAATGCCCGCGCGGAACGGATCGTTGTCGGATACCCGAAGAATATGGACGGGAGCTGCGGCGGGCGCGCACAGAAATGCGAAGCATTCGCAAAGCTGCTCGGCGAGCTGACCGGTCTGGAGACTGTTCTCTGGGATGAACGTTGCACGACTGTCTCGGCGCATCAGATTCTCAATGTTACGAATACGCGCGGCAAAAAGCGCAAAGCCGTCGTAGATGCCGTGGCTGCGGTCATCATCCTCGAAAGTTATCTGCAATACCGCAAAAACAGCGGCGCATGATGTATCCGGCGATCGCTCGCCGGAACGCTCACCGCATGAAATCCGCAATGCTGTCCATGACGGCACCGACCGCGTGAACTGCCTTGACTGTTCTGCGCTTGAGCTTTGATTTCTCGCTCTTGGATGCGCTGCTGATCAGATAGCCGGCCATACCTGCGGCCGCACCGACTGCCATACCCTTAATAATCGCCTGTGTCTGCATTCCGAACCGCTCCTTTCTTTGATGATATCACTATCATTCCGCAGGAGCCGTCGCTTATGCGGCGCAGTGCAGAGTTTATAAATGGAAAAGGATGTATCATCTTGCATAAGCTGCATTTTGTTCTCGTAGAACCGCGCATCCCGCAGAATACGGGCAGTATCGCGCGAACCTGCGCCGTCACGGGCGCCGCCCTGCATCTGATCCACCCGCTCGGCTTCCGCATCGACGATGCAAAGCTC
This sequence comes from Oscillospiraceae bacterium, assembly GCA_024404875.1. Classification (GTDB taxonomy): domain Bacteria; phylum Bacillota; class Clostridia; order Oscillospirales; family Ruminococcaceae; genus Firm-04. Next base: position 11,820 of record JAKSPK010000012.1, on the reverse strand, counting down.
AAGCGCGCCGGACTGGATTACTGGGATAAGCTCGACATTTTTCACTATGACAATCTGGAAGCGTTTTTTGCTCAACATCCCGCACAGACCGCGCAGAATCCGTATTTCTATTTCACAGCAAAAACAGGAACGGCCTTTACCGATGTCCAGTATCCGGAAGAAACATTTCTCTTTTTCGGACGCGAAGATACCGGTCTGGATGATGCGCTCCTGAAAGCACATCCGGAGCGCTGTGTCCGCATCCCGATGCGTGAAACGCTTCGCTGCCTGAATCTCTCGAATTCTGTTGCAGTCGCGGCTTATGAGGTTTTGCGTCAGCACGACTTCGCCGGCCTGACACGCGACGGCAGATGGGCAGCTGCGGAATGGGAAACGCATTCGCCCGGCGACTACGATATCAGCCAGATCTGAGAAAGGAACATAATCCATGCTGAAATCCAAAATCAAACTCATGACCGATTCGGTCAGCGACATTTCCAAAGAGGAAGCAGAATCTCTCGGCATCCGGATGCTCTATATCCCGATCACTATTGAGGGCAAGCCGCTGCGCGAGGAAATCGACTTCACAAAGGAACAATTCTATGAGATGATCGACAATGCAAAGGAGTATCCCTCCACTGCACAGATCACACCGTTTGAGATTCAGGAGGCATACGAGGAAACCGCTGCTGAAGGCTATACCGATCTGATCTATATGACGATCGGAGCAGGCGGCTCCGGTACCTTTGCCAATGCAGAAATGGCGCGGACACAGTTCTTTGACGAGCATCCGGACTGCCAAATGAAGATCCACCTCGTTGACGGCCGCAACTACACGGCGGCATATGGTTATGCGGTCAAGGAGGCTGCAAAGAAACTCGCCCGCGGCGCAGATGTCCCGGAGCTGATCGACTATATGGATGACTGGGCGCGTCATGCCGGACTGTATTTTGTACCGATGACGCTGAAATATGTTAAGCGCTCCGGCAGAGTCAGCGCAGCCGCGGCATTCGCAGGCGAGCTGCTCGGCCTGAAGCCCTTCTGCCGCATCTGCAACTGCGAATCCAGCGTGATCCAGAAGATCCGCGGCGAGCAGAATATCATTCCCAGGATGATTGAGGTCATCAAGGCGGATATGCAGCCGCATACGCCCTATATCGTCATGCAGGGCAAAGATTCCACGCGCACACAGGAGTTCGCGGCGGCGCTGACCAAGGCGCTCGGCTATCCGCCGGAGGACTACTGGAATATCGGCGCTGCGATCTGCTGCAATGCCGGCCCGGATGTTGTCGGTTTTGTCATCAAGCGGCAGGAAGAGACCGTCTGAGATCATGTTGCGGTCGGTACTGCGCATAATATCATAGGCTCTATCAGCGCCGTCACAGAATTATATATCAAAACAGCATCCCGACCGGATTCGTCATACGGTCGGGATGCTGTTTTTTCGCAAGAAGAATCGTGTGTCAGGTCCATGCATGATAAACGCCGAAAAGAGCCTGTCCAAGTGCAATGCCTCCGTCATTCGGCGGGAAAACAGAATGCAGCAGCACTGTAAATCCTGCCGTCTCCAGCGCATCCCGGCAAAGCCGCGTCAGCAGACGGTTCTGGAATACACCGCCGCTTAGTGCGCAGACCGATATTCCCGTTTCGCGCCGCAGCACTTCACAGCAAGCCGCAGTCATCGCGCAGAGCGCCGCATGGAACTGATACGCCAGATACATCCGGTTTTCAGCGGAACGGTCAGCAAAATAACGCACAGCGATCTCAGCCGCAAGCGCTGTTGTCCGCATATAGATATGATCGTTCTCCACCATGATCTCATGCGGCAGTGTGCATTCGCAATCACCGTGCAGCCGCACAAATCGCTCTGCCTCCGTCATGAGTGCAGAGGAGGCCTCACCCTCAAATGTCACTGCTTTGCGAATGCCGAGAATCGCAGAGACCGCATCAAAAACGCGCCCGCAGCTCGTCGATCTCACCGTATTCACACCCTTTTCCGCCATTGCACGCAGAATGCGGAATGCCGCCGGATCGCAGATATCGAGCTGCTCACAGACTGTTTCTGCATCGGGCATTGCATCACGCAGCAGTGCTGCTGCAATACGCCAGCCCTCCTTCGCGGAAAGATCGCCGCCGGTTTGCAGAAACGGCGTAATGCTGCCTGCCCGCAGATGTGCTGCCGGATCGCAGAGCAGCAGCTCGCCGCCCCAGATCGTCCCGTCATCGCCGTAGCCGGTACCGTCATAGCTGACACCAATTACACGCTCCGTCACGCCGTTTTCTGCCATACATGAGAGAATATGCGCATAATGATGCTGAACGGTCACCAGTGGAATACCGCGCGCCTGCGCAATCTCCTGTGCAGCCGTCATCGTATTGTAAAGCGGATGCATATCACAGACAACCGCCTCCGGCTCAGCTTCGAGCAGACCGCACATCCTCTCAACCGATTCGCGCAGCGCATGAACTGTCCGGATATCCGCCATATCACCGATATAGGGCGATGCGTAGAGCAGGCCGCCCTTTGCGATACTGAACGAGTTTTTCAGCTCACCGCCAATCGCAAGGATCTGCTTATGTGATATTCGATGAAGCATAGCCGGCAGCGGCGCGAATCCGCGGGAGCGCCGGATCATGTAGGGCTTTCCGTCCAGTAAGTCACAGACCGAATCGTCCGCCCGCAGACGGATTTTTCTGTTATGAGAGAGAATCAAATCGCAAAAGCTGCCGATCTCGCGTACAGCACTCTCGTCATCGCGGCAGATCGGTGCGCCCTTTGCATTGCCGCTCGTCATCACGAGACAGTCTGTCATCTCGATGCCGTCCGGATAATCAAACAGAAGCATTTGTACGGGCGCATAGGGCAGCATGACACCAACCGTGAGATTGTCCGGCGCAATCAGATCGCAGACCGACATTTTTTCTCGCTTTTCAAGCAGCACGATCGGCTTCTGCCAGCCGGTCAGCAGTTCCCGCGCTGCTTCAGAGACTACGCACTCCCGCTCCGCTGCTGACAGATCACGCATCATCACAGCAAAGGGCTTCATCGGGCGATGCTTCAGCTGCCGCAGGCGCTGCACCGCTTCCGGATTCGTCGCATCGCAGCAGAGATGAAAGCCGCCGATGCCCTTGACCGCAGCGATTTTTCCTTCCATGATTGCCTGCCGAACTGCTGTAATTGCATCGCCGCCGCGCAGTGCCGTACCGATGACATAGACCTCCGGCCCGCATTCATTACAGCAGACCGGCTGTGCATCGAACCGGCGGTCATCCGGATCGTGATACTCCTTTGCGCATTCCGGGCACATCGGAAATTCATGCATACTCGTCCGCTCACGGTCATAGGGCATTGTATCAAGAATAGTCAGCCGCGGCCCGCACTGCGTACAGTTGATGAACGGATGCAGATAGCGCCGGTCATGCGAATCGAAAAGCTCTGCGCGGCAATGTTCACAGGTCGCGATATCCGGTGAAACAAAGATATTGCCGTATTCTTTTTCGCTTTCGATGATGCGAAAATCCTCGAAAATGCCGGCTTCCTCCGGCAAAAGCTCTTCGGTATCAAGCCCCAGAATGACTGCGCGGTCGGGCGGACGGTGCCGGATCTCCGAGACAAAGGCTTCAAGCTGCTTCGGCTCGCCCTGCGCAATGATCTCCACATAGGATCCCTTATTAGCGGCCGTTCCGCGCACACCAAAGCGTGCCGCCGTGACAGCGGCAAAGGGCCGGAACCCGACCCCCTGCACAATTCCGTAAATATGAATATTGATTGTTTGCATAGTACCCCTTTGTGTGCCCAGGGAACCACTGATTGCATCCCGCCTGACGGCTCGGTACACAATCTGCTCTGCAGATTCAATCAGTGATGCTCTGGTCAATTCACCGGATAAACCCTATCTTATCGTACTTATTATAGCCTTCTTCGCCCCGGTTATCAGCATATAGCGGTCCTCACATTCCGTGACCGCCTTTGCATAATCCGGACAAGCCGCTGCCGGAGCGCTTTCACGGATTTCCCGTATCATTTTCCCGATCCCTTCGCGGCATTTTCACCGGCGCACTTGCCCGATGCCCAGCACCATGTCAGATTCCAGCCGCCGCAGTCCCCATCGAGATCGAGCATCTCGCCGCAGAAATACAGTCCACTGTGCAGCTTACTGCTGAGATCGCGGTTCACGCACTGCCCCGCAATCCCGCCTGCCGTGACCTGCGCCTGCGTAAAGCTCGCGCAGCCCGTCACCGGGAATGTCCAGTCATGCAGCAACCGGATAAGTCTGCGCTGTGTCTCCCCGCTGCACTGTGCCGCAGGCAGATTGCAATTTCCGCCGCTTTGCCGGATCAATGTTTCTGCGATGCGCTTCGGCAGCAGTCCTGTCAGCAGATCACCCGCCGGGAGCGTACTGCGCTGCCGCATCAGACTTTTCATCAGGGAAGCGGTCTCCGCATCATCAAAATCCGGCAGGAGATTCAGCGACAGCACCGCCGTATCGCCGTACTGCGCAGCGTACCGCGCAAGGTTGAATACACAAATTCCGGAGAGAGCACTGTCCGTGAACTGTACCTCGCCAGATTCCGTTTTCAGATCGCGTTCTCCGTGCCGCGCAGTCACATCCGCCCGCACACGCAGCCCTTTAAGCGCCCGCACACGCGCCGGATCCGTCGGCACCGGACAGAGCGCAGGGCGGAGCCGCGTGACCGCATAGCCCATTTTTTGCAGGATCGGAAAGAGATTTCCGTCGGTACCGCAGGACGGAGCTGCCGCACCGCCTGCCGCCAGTATCACCGCATCCGCCCTGTATACCGCATCGCCGCACTGCACCGCCCATTGACCGCCGGAATACAGCAGTCCTGTAATCTGCACACCGCATTCGGTCTGCACATTGCGCTGTGCTGCCGCAAAACGAAGCGCATCCAGCACCGATGCCGCTGTTCCGCTCATCGGATAGATGCGCCCCTCACTGTCCGTACGCGTATAGAGCCCGAAACGGCGGAAATATGCCTTGACATCAAACTGCTCCATGATCCGGCGTCCCTGCGGAAATGTGCCGTGATAATGCTGCCATGCAAATCCTTCATGACCGAGATTACAGCGGCCGTTGCCCGTCAGCAGCAGTTTTTTTCCGACACGCGGCAACCGCTCCAGTACAGTCACCACTGCACCCTGCTCTGCGGCAGCGATCGCAGCTGCAAGGCCGGATGCGCCGCCGCCGACAACAATCACCGAACGGCTCACAGCGTCAGCTCCCGCAGCGTATGAACACCGCTGTCCGCCTTGAGTACGCCCGGCGCAATCAGCAGCGTGCCGATCACAACGGACAATGCAAGGATCAGGATGCACTTGATCAGCTCGCCCTTTACATCGTTGTACAAATCCATGTCGATCATTTTTCCAAGATCCTTCAGACAGGCATCATAAGAAATATGATCAAGGATCGTTTTCGCATCCTCATATTTTGATTTCATCGGAGCAAGATCGAGGCTTTCACCGGTGTATTCCTCCACCGCCTTGATTTCCTCCTCCGACATATCCGAAAGCGCATCGCTCAGCTCCTCATAGCTGGTCACGATCCGCTGCGCCGCCACCTGATTGTCCATATTATAAGAATGAATCTCTTTGGCAGTCTCAAAGACCGGCGCTGCCATACCCGCGATCAGGCAAAGCACACCGCAGAGGATCGCTGCCGGAATCGTCACCTTTCTTCCAAGCTTCTTCATCAGTGCAAAACCAACCAGCACACCGGCCACACCGGTCAGGAAGCTCAGATAGCTCAGCTGCAAAATGAAATAAGAGAGCAGAAATACACAGACCGCACCTGCAAGTGCACCGATGATGATGCCGAACCAGTTCGTCTGCACCGCCGCCTTTTCCTCCAGCGCTTCCTGCATTTTAGATTCAACATAGGGCTTGCAGTTATCACAGACCGTCACGCCGCCGTCATCCAGCAGATAGCTCCGGTAGCCCGATTCCGTTCCGCAGGACATACAGCAAGGCACAAGTCCCATTTCCATTGCAAATTGGAGCAGTTCCTCAATCCGCATCAGCAGCGCACTTTCGGTATCACGCGGTGTCAGTGAGACCGCACAGGCAAGACAGCGGTTTTCGTAGATCATGCCGGAAATGCCCGTATGCGATGCGGTGAACTCCGTGACCGCACCCTGCATCGCCGTATGATTCGATTCGTCGCGCAGCTTTCCGATCAGACGAAAGATGACCGAATCACGCCGCGGCTGCACTGTCACAAAGACCGGATATCCAGACGGACTACCCCAGTAGGTCTGCGATTGCTTATCGTAACGCAGGCCGCTCATTGCAGTGAATTGATTCATATGAAGTGACATGATATACCTCCATAGTTTATGTAGTTTTCATACTGAATTGATATTGTGTCAGCACTGATTCCGCGCCGCTGTCAATGCCGCAGCCATATCGCGCAGCGCTTCGGCCGGCAGTCCTGTTCCGGCATAGCGTCCCGCATGATAATCCGCCGCCGCTGCATCGAGCGCATTTTCCGGCTGATGTCCCTGCATCCATTTTCCGCAGATCTCGCGGACGGTATCGGAATCCCGCAACTCCCCCTGTGCCCAACAAGGCGCGGTCAGCAGCAGGCGGAATCCTGCATAGAATTTCTCGTCGCTGTCGGGCAGCTTTTTCCAGCGGCGCAGCGCACGGTTCCAAAGGCGCTTTTGCTGCCGTGATTTGTCCGCCGGCTCCGTGACAGTTTCCACATCATAATATTCCGCATCGGCGTTCCGGCTTCCAATATCCTCTGCATCGGCATTCCGGCGCAGCCTGCGCAGAACGCGCTGCATCCATATCTGCAAATCATAAATCCAATCCGAAAGAAGTACACGCCACATTAACACTGCCGCCGCGATGATCGGAATCCAGAGCAGCAGCGCCAGCGGATTAAAACCGCCCGGCGGCTGAAGCACCTGCTCCGCCGTTTCCGTCTCGGCTTCGTGCGAAAGCTCCGGCGCATTGCCGCCGAGCCATGCGATCAGCCCTGTGATGCCGTCGATGATCCGTCCGGCGAGCCATGAAAGCGCATCCTGCAACCGAAGCAGCAGGTCGGTCAGCGGTTCCCAAAAGATCATGAGCAGCGCGGGCAGCAGGATTGCCGCGCATGTAAGCAGCAGATTGCCCCGCCGGATCTCCTTCGGGACATCAGTGCCGGAACTGCTGCGCCGGTTGACAAGCCGCAGCAGCATGAACTGATTCCGCATCAGGAAATAAACCGCCGAAAGCATGCCGGTCACAATGAGGATCAGCTTCATCGGCACCTGTATTTCCGCGATCCGCAAAAGAAATGCCGTCATGAATATGCCGGTCAGAAACGCAGTATAAGCACCGGTCGTAAAGAGCATATCCGGCTCTGCACTCACACGGAAATGCGTGAGAATCATCGTGATTGCCACCGCCGTGCAGGTCATGATCCATCCGCCGGTAAAGCGGGAGACCAGATATCCGCAGAGCAGTGCCGTCGGAACCGCAGTCAGCCATGCGAAAACAGTTCCGCGGCGCGGAGATGCATGGTAATGCAGCAGAAGAAAACGGCAGCCCGCAGATGAAAGCAGCGGCAGGAGCAGAAGCACGGTCAGTGCCGGATAGATCTGCGCCTGCGGATAAAGCCACAGAGCCAGAAGCCAGACCGGAAAACAGCCGAATACACGGCAAAAGAGCGCGGCAGCGGTCAACCGCAGCGGTACGGTGTGTCCCATGCGCAAGCCTCCTTTTTGCCGTATTTTCTGCAATCTGCAAAAACATAATTATTGTAGCATAATTCCAACTATTTGTCAACCAGCGCGCAATCAGCATCCGCCGCATTTTTCAGTATTGTATTTGCTGCTCATCCCGAACAAAACTGCCGAACACCAATCCCCGAAACAGAAAAAACCAGCGCACGCTTGTATATCGGCAATCGTGCGCTGGTTTTTGTATTACTTGCGGTAGATCATGTCCTTGCGGTCAGGACCGGTGGAGATCATCGTGATCGGGCAATCGATCAGCTTCTCGATATATTCGACATAATCCTTTGCGGCCTGCGGAAGCGCATCCCATTCGGTTACGCCCTTGATATCGCACTTCCAGCCGGGAACTTTTTCGTAGATCGGCTTCGCGATTTCCAGACGGTCGCCGGCAGGGAATTCCGTCGTGCGGGTGCCATTGACATCATATGCCACACAGACCGGGATTTCATCGAAATAGCCCAGAACGTCGATCAGGGAGAGCGCAACATCCGTCGTGCCCTGCACAGAAACGCCGTATTTTGTGGCGACTGCATCAAACCAACCCATTCTGCGCGGACGGCCTGTAGTCGCGCCGAATTCGCCGTCGCTGCCGCCCTTTTTGCGGAGGGAATCCGCTTCCTCGCCGAAGATCTCGGTCGTGAACGGACCTGCACCGACGCAGGAGGAATATGCCTTGACAACAGTAATGACACGCTTGATCGCGTGCGGCGGCAGGCAGGCACCAACAGCACCATAGCCTGCGAGCGTGGAAGAAGATGTCGTCATCGGATAAATGCCGTTTGTGATATCGCGGAGCGCGCCGAGCTGACCTTCCAGCACGATATTCTTATCCGCCTTGACTGCTTCGCGCATCAGGTCTGCCATATTGCAGAGATACGGCTTAATGAATGTGCCGACCTCTTTGAGATATGCGAGGATCTCCTTCGGATCCAGCAGATTCGCATCCGGATAGAGGCCCTTGATCGTTGCATTCTTGATGATGCAGACACGCTCAACCTTTTCAGCAAGGTTTGCGTTATACAGTTCAGCGAGCTGGAAGCCGATTTTCATAGCCTTATCCGCGTAGTGCGGCGCGATGCCGGACTGCGTCGAACCAAAGCTGTTCTTGCCGAGGCGCTGCTCCTCCAGTTTATCAAAGAGAATGTGATACGGCATGACAAGCTGTGCGCGGTCGGAAACCAGAATACGCGGAGTCGGAGCACCGCTCTTCTTCACATCCTCCAGCTCTGCCCGGAAGCGTTCAACATTGAAAGCTGCACCCGGTCCGATGATATTGACCGTTCCCTCCTGAAAAACGCCGGAGGGAAGAATATGCAGGACATTCTTTCCGTACTGGTTGATGATTGTGTGACCGGCATTGGCGCCGCCCTGAAAACGGATGACATAATCCGCATCGGCAGCAAAAACATCGGTCAGCTTGCCTTTGCCTTCATCGCCCCAGTTGCCGCCTACTATTGCAGTAATCATAATTCTGCACGTTCCTTTCACTTTGAAAAAGTCAGAAAATTCTCAGCGGTATGCTACTAACACGCCGCATACCGCATATATGATACCATAAAATCTCGTTCTTGTCAAGCGCTGACGAATCACCGACGATCAACAGGGATAACAGGCAAAAGCCAGCGCACAAATATTCGTAAGCAGCATGGCACATAAGCAAAACAGCGATACGACCGGAATCGTACCGCTGTTTCTTATGCATGAATCAAAGTTTCTTCTGCTCGTTGTCGAGGAATGCCATAAGGTCATCGAAGCTCGCGGATGCGATCTGCGATTTTTTCACGACCTTCTTAACAGTCTTCTTAACCGGCGCGGAGAAAGCTTCTTCTGCAGCCGATTCGGGCTGTGCCGCGGATACGGATGCTGCCGGCTCAGAGTCAGCAGCTGCCGGTTCCGGCGAAGCTGCGGGCTTATCTCTGCGGTACAGCTCAGCAATCTCCTCAGCGGTCATGCCGTGCACCGAACGATAAGGTCTGCGCTCCGGCTGCGCTGCCGGTTCCTGCTCAGGTTCTTCATCTGCGGAATGCGTCTCGAAGCGCGTACCGACAGTACCGGCCGGTGCGAATGCTTCAGCCTGTGCAGCACGGGCGAGTGCCTGTGCCCGGCGCATACGCTCCTCTGCCTGCTTCTCTGCTGCGATCTGCTCCGCGGTCGGAATCTGAAGATGACCGGTCGCAGTCAGACGCGGGATATCCTCGGTCGGAGTCGGGCGCAGCGGACGCTGCTGCGTCCTGGTGAGCTGATCGCCGACGCGCGGGATCGAAAGGGTATGCGTCTTGGTGATAATTTCGGTTGTGTAAAGCGGGACACCGTCGGGGGTTTCCGTCTGCCGGCGCTGTTCCATATGGCTGCGGACTGCCGCAATGCGCTCTGCACGGCGTGCGGCCTCTTCCTCCTCCATCTTTGCGATTTCCTCATCGCTCAGGCGGTGTGTGGTTTTTTCCGCCTGATCCTCATAGAAGCCATCGTCAAAGGTCTGCGTTTTTCTGCGCTCACGCTCGGCACGTTCTGCATCGCGCTCCGCGATCTGCTGCTGTTTCTGCTGAATGGACTTAACAAATTCGAGGTCATTGTCTGCTTCCTCCGAGCCGGATACCGACGCATCATCGCCGCGGCGCAGAAGCAGGGAAAGCAGATAGAATACCAGAATCGCTGCCGGCATGATGAGAAGCAGAATCAAACCAGGCGTACCGATCATAACCTTAATAACGGCGCCGAGTTCTCTGCTCAATCTGCGGCAGATGCCGATGACCTTTGAGGAATCGGTTTCAAAAGCAGTCGTATTGGTAACGGTCGTAAGATAAAAGGTCTTGCCGGACTGTCCTTCGATGCTGGAGTCGGTCTCGACGATCAGACTTGCGACCGCGATGCGGTACTGATCCTGCGCATTCTTATAAAGGACGATGTCCTGCGTGTCAATCTGATCGGTATCCTCGGCAAAAACAAGAACGCCGTCCGGCACCCGGGATCCCATGTCATCCTCTGCATAATAGACAAAGCGTTTACCGAAGAGCTTCGGGGCATTGCCGTTCCGGAAGAGCAGTCTGACGGTGCCTGTGCAGACGATCAGCACGATCATGCATAGGATCAGCAATACACCAAGACAGCTTACGCCTTTTTTTCTTCTAGCCATAATTTCCGTTGCGGTTCGGATTCTGCTGGAACCGCACTCCTTTCTGATCATATCGTTCTTTATATTTGAACAGTCTGAGCGCTATGCGCTCATTCTCCATTATAGTATAGCATATTTTCCGAAAAAATACAATTCCTTTTTGATATTTTTTGCAGACAAATTTTTTCGGTGCGAGGGCTTGACATTTCCCACATTGTATGGTATAATAAACAGGCATTCATAAGAAAAGCTGAATATGCTGGTGTGGCTCAGTTGGTAGAGCAGCGCATTCGTAATGCGCAGGTCGTCGGTTCGAGTCCGACCACCAGCTTGAAAAGCCCGTCTTTTTGAGACGGGCTTTCTGTTTGCAGTTGGCAGAGTACACGGCTCCGGTACTGCCGGCGGCGGTTCGAGTCCGGCCACCAGCTTACCCCGTCTTGAAAAAGGTCGGTACTGATATAGAAGTTTTGCCCCGAAGCATTTCAAAAGGCTTCGGGGCATTGTATTTTATACGGTTCATAAGATAAATCAGAATTTCTGCATATATAATATGAGCTTGGAAACAAATGAATGGATCTCCGTTTGCTCAGAATCCGATAATGTGTCAGACAAATCAATTTCACGATACTTGTCAATGTATCTAATGTATCTATTGACCGTGTTAAAACAAAAATCAGGTAAATAACCGATTACTTCAGCAAGGCAATAATAGAAAAGAATAACTTGCACGACCTCTTCTTCCACACTGATATGATACTCCCAAAAACAATCAAGTTCTCTGGCAATATTATTTGAATTGATTTCCCGAAGACCACCGTTTTTTACAAATGTAGTATAAATAGAATCTTTGAATTCCTCTATGATTCCATGAAAACCATCTTCCTTTAACGTCATGATGTCACCCCCTCCTAAATTCCGATTTATGTTAGTCTCTCCTCATTAAGGCCACAATTTCAAGAGCATTCCAACAGGCCGCATGA
>JAKSPK010000114.1 GCA_024404875.1 Oscillospiraceae bacterium | reverse complement strand
TTGCGTTTCCGCAACAAATGTGGTATAATAGGCATATCACGCGAGAGGAGGTGCGCACATGAAATATCTGCTGATGCACAAACGGACTGCGGTTCTCGAACTGGATATTGACAAGCTCGGCATGATCGCGAAGATCGGTGCGGTATCTGCGCCGGAGCATCTGCCGGTCGGCGTGCGCACAAGCAAAAGCGGCGTTGACCGCGCCTCGTTCAATGAATGGTGGGCTGACCGCTGCATTCCGGCAAGCCGTTCCGGTGTGCGTGACGCGCTGCAAGCGCTGGGCGTTGCGGTACCGCAACAGCTTTTGTCCCGCAGCTACGGTCTGAGTCTTTCCGATCACTACTGGCTGAAACCGACAGACAGCGCGCTGACATGGGAGCAGATCAATTTCTTTGACAATCCGTTCTCGGATGACATCGGAGACATCCTGTTCGGCAAGCAGCGCGGCGCGGAGATCGACTTCACCTCGCCGGACAGCACCTCGGACGGCAATCTGAAAAAGCGCTGGCGCATCATCAACGGCAGGCGCTGCCTGATGAAAGGCGGCAGCGGACCGTTCTATCAGCAGCCGTTCAACGAGGTCATTGCGTCCGCGGTCATGCGGCGGCTAGGCATCGCGCATATTCCGTACACAGTCGCATGGGGCGACGAGCATCCGTATTCGGTCTGCGAGAATTTCGTCACGCCGGACACAGAGCTTGTCCCGGCATGGCGCGTTTACCAGTTGAAGAAAAAGCCGAACAGCAGCTCGGTCTTTCAGCATTATATGGATATTTGTTCTGAGCTTGGCATTCAGAATATCTCGCGCGCAATGGATGAGATGCTTGTCGTCGATTTCCTGATTGCGAATGAAGACCGGCACTTTAACAATTTCGGATTGCTGCGGAATCCGGAAACGCTCGAATGGATCGGTACAGCGCCGATCTTTGACAGCGGCTCATCGCTCGGATATGACAGCCTGCCGAACAGATTTCTCAGCGCGAATATTCCGTGCAAGCCGTT
>JAKSPK010000113.1 GCA_024404875.1 Oscillospiraceae bacterium | reverse complement strand
ATTCTTCCTTCGCGCTGCGAAAAATCCGCCGGGCGCCACGGCACATCAATGTTATGCAATGCATAAAGCCGCTGCTGAATGTTCGCGCCCGTTCCGATTGTTCCGGTGCTGCCGATCACAACGCGGTACTTGCCGTCATTGATGTCGCGGAAAATCGCAGCACGATCTTTGCTGTCTGCCTTCGGTGCGAAGATGATTTCATCACGCGGAATACCCTTTGCGATCAGTTCATCGCGGATGTAATTGTAAACTGAAAAGTTGCCATTCTCCGCATTGACTGCAATGTCAGAGAAGATGATCTGCACGCCTTTCTGCTCAGCGGTTTCATTGTAATACTGCCACACGCGATCGACACAGGCATCGACTTTACCGGGTTCTACCTCCATGAATCCTTCCGGCAGTTCTCCTTCTTCACGCTGACGGTACAGCGCCGCAACCGCAGCATTCCCCAAACCGACCAGTCGCGCTTCACTGGTAATGACCAAAAGATTGTCGATATGCGGATCAACCGCGCCGCTGCTGATAAGCTGCGCCCTCGCAGCAAGTTCGCGTACATACGCTCGCTGTTCCGGCGATGCTTCGACCTTGACGATCTCCGGCTTGCCGCCGATCAATTCCGGACGAGGCAGGTGCAGTTTCTCCGCAGACTGAATGTCTGCAAACTCCTTATACATCGCCATGAGCTCCGGCAGATTTGCAAACTTTGCAAACGATGTTTTGAGTTTGAGCTGACCTGACGGACTCTGCTTGTACGCACACACAACCTTGCCGAAAGTCGCAGCCCAATCGTCGAAACGGTCTACGCCTGCGGCTTTCAGCAGATCAGGACGCAGATAGTTCATGACAACATATAATTCCGAGAGCGAATTCGATACAGGCGTTCCGGTACAGTGCAGAATATGTCCCTGTCCGAGCATCTCATTCATCCACTCACACTTCATAGCCATATCCTGCGCACGACCGGACGCAGCGGTTGAAACGCCTGAAACATCGGTCATTTTTGTTTGGATGAACATATTTTTATA
>JAKSPK010000112.1 GCA_024404875.1 Oscillospiraceae bacterium | reverse complement strand
GCGTAGGATTCGTACAGCTTGCGGATGGTCACATCCAGTTCGGCAATGCGCTGCCTGGCTTGCTGCACTTCATCGCTTCGATCCTTGGCTGCGTTTTCTTCTCGCTGCTCGGCAGCCTTACGCACCTGATCGGCAAACGCTGCTTCATCCGTAACAGCAAATAGACCGACATCATGGATCGCGTGCTGCACCAACGCCAGCAGTTGATCTGTCGAAATGTAATGGCAGGTGCATTTCTGCTTGCCTTTACCATGACTGTAATTGGAACAGTCATAATAATCATCCGACTTTCTGCCGCTGCTTTTCGCCTTGCAGCGATGATTATTCATCAGGGCACCACAATCAGCGCAGTACACTTTGCCGGTCAACGGGTTAGCTTCTCCGGTGGTGTCCACACGCCGGCGCACCTGCAATGCAATCTGTGCAAGCTCCCAATCATCCGGCGTGATGATTGCCTCATGTGTGTTTTCAAACACCATGCGGTCGGCATCATCATTTTTCACACGCTTTGCCTTCAATCCGTTTTTGCTGGAACGGAAGTTGACGGTGTGCCCCATATACTCCGGGCGCTGCAAAATGTTTGTGACAGTCGCACCATTCCAGGCGTAAGGTCTGGACATATCCGTGTTGGATCGCCGGAGGCAGTTCTCATGAACAGCATTGTAATATGCTGGACACATGACCTGTTCCTCAGTCAGAATCCTTGCAATGTCATACGGACCGTGACATTCAATTGCCAGCTGGAAGATACGCCGGACAACAGCGGCAGCCTCGTCATCGATCAGCCAATGGTTCTTGTTATCAGGATCTTTCCGATAACCGTACACACAAAGGTTATTGGTAGGCAGACCGGCTTTGCCTTTCTGGCGATAACAGGCACGCATCTTTTTCGACTGATCGCGCACATACATGTCGTTCAAAACATTCATGAATGGCGCAAACTCGCTGCTGACCGGATTGATGGTGTCCACGCCGTTACTGACAGCAATGAAGCGGACGCCCTTGCGCCGGAAATACACTTCCGTGTAAAA
>JAKSPK010000111.1 GCA_024404875.1 Oscillospiraceae bacterium | reverse complement strand
AGCGGAGGCGGATATACCGGCGGCGAAGTAAACGGAATGGCGACCGATCAGGCTTCTTATGCACTGGTTGCCTATGATCGTTTCGTGAACGGAAAGACAGCACTCTATGATATGAGCGATGTGGGCGGTTCTTCTGAAATCGGCGAATTGACCGCAACCTTGACACTTCCCGAAAAAGTTGAGAACAAGGCAGGTTCTGCATTCAACGCCGTCATCAACCTGAACGGCTTCCCGAAGGATTACCGTCTGCTTGATTGCATTATCACCGTTCCCGACGGCGTAAGTGTTACTGATGTGACTATGGGCTCCCGCATCGGCGGCGGCGAGGTCTCCTGGCACGTGGAAGAAGAGACCGGCAAGCTCCGTATCGTCTATTTTGACGCAGATAACGGCAATGTGATGACCGACAGCGGCACCACCTATCCGTTGGAGCTGATGACGATCGGTCTTGCCCTGGAGAAAAGATTGGACGCTGCTTCCGTCAGCGTGTCCATTACCGGAATGACGGCAAAGAAAACCTCCGAATCCGAAACGCAGATCATCATTGACACCGCTTCCGCCACCGATACGGCAGAGTTAGTGGAAGGCATTTCTTTCAGCGTATTGACGCTCTACACCGGCGATGACATCGACCTGATTCCCTCCTCCAAAACCGCCATTGCAGTAGCTGTTACAGGGGTTAAGCCGGGCAGCAAGCTCGTCTATGACGACGGCAGCGATACGATTGAGATGAAATACAATGCTGCAGTTTCAGAAAAGACAGGCGTTTCAACTTATCTCGCCATCATTGCATCCGATAAGGCACTGGATGGGTTTGTTGTGGAAGCAAATTATACGATTACGGAGGATGCCGCCGCAGAGCTTATCTTCGGCGATACCAATAACGACGGTGTGATCAATGCGCAGGATGCGCTGAACAGCGTGAACTTCTGGCTGCGCAAGAGCGATGCTCCGGATGATGATGAAATTCTTGCAACGAACGTGACCTGTGATAGCCGGATCAACACCTTTGATGCTTTGGGCATCGTGGAATATTT
>JAKSPK010000110.1 GCA_024404875.1 Oscillospiraceae bacterium | reverse complement strand
ATAACATTGATGTGCCGTGGCGCCCGGCGGATTTTTCGCAGCGCGAAGGAAGAATACTACGACAAGGCAACACATTCCCCGAAGTGCGCATCCTCAACTATGTGACCGAGGGTACGCTGGACAGTTATTTGTATCAGGTGGTGACGGACAAGGCGCGATTCATTGCGCAGCTTCTCGATGATGAATGCCCGGCGCGTGTTTCCGAAGACTGCGACGAAAAGGTATTGACATACGCGGAATTGCAGGCAGCGGCAGAAGGCAATCCGGATTTCAAAACGCGCATCGAATTGTCCAATAAAATCGCAGAACTGCTTGCACTTCAGCAGGCACATCAGCACGAACAGGGCAAGATGCAGAAGCGCGTCGATCAGATTCCCGGCGAGATTGACCGCCTGAGAACGCAGATTGTGCAGATGCTGGATGATAAGAAGTCCGCAGAAAAGATGCGCGATGCTGAGGGAAAAGTCAGGTCGTTCGATTTCGTCACGCCGATGCGGACGATCACCAGGCATGAGGACATCAACGCATATCTGCATCAGCAAATCGCGAAACGCATTGAGCGTCCGTTTGATGAGATGCCGGAATTTCGGATCGGAGATTTTACAGTAAGCGTGGAACTGCGTCCGGGTGAAATGGATCAGGCGATGCTTGCGGTGAAAGGTCAGCGTGAACCGTCCTATTCGATTCCGCTCGGCAGTGCAGCGAACGCTGATAACTGGCAGCGCATCGTCAACTTTCTGGACGGCTCGATCGAGAAAGCAATCGAGGACAGCAACGCAAAGATCACCAAACTCGAAACTGATCTGAAGCAGGCACAAGAACTTGTTGGCGTTCCGTTTGACCGCGAGGAGGAATTGCTGAAAGCGAAGATCGACTTTGCGGAACTGGAAGCGCGGCTCTCCGGCTTATCTGAGCAGCAGGATGCGATCATTGATCCCGACGAAACCGATGAGGAAGAAACCGCCGAAGAACGCGCTGAGCGTGAAGCATATCAGAACGCGGATGACGATGACTATCCGATGATTCCGGATGACAATGCGCCGCGGC
>JAKSPK010000011.1 GCA_024404875.1 Oscillospiraceae bacterium | reverse complement strand
GGGAAAATAGATCGATGCCGGCACCTGAACCCAGAGTTCTTTGGACTCTGGGTTTCATTTTTTTCTTTTTTCAATTTTTCCTGATTTTTCCTTGATTTTTACGGCGCTATGTGGTATAATATATAAAGATGGGGTATCGCCAAGCGGTAAGGCACCAGACTTTGACTCTGGTATTCGTAGGTTCAAATCCTGCTACCCCAATCTGACGGCCAGTGAACCGGTTGCTCTGCAATCGGTTTTCTGTCCGCCGCAGAAGTTTATGCTTTTGCAGGCAGTGAAATCATTTAGTGGAGCTGAAAAATTTTTCATGACTGTTCAAAATGCTGCGGCTGTTGCCGCATCACCCAAATCTTCTGTTGTCACGGTTACCTCTGCCGCGGGCTCGCAGCCCGTTCAAGCCTCCGCCCAACCCGTTGCCGCATCTGCATCGGCGAACGAATCGCCGCGCAATTTCGCCTTGAAAGAGCGGGAAAAGGTCAGGAAGCTTTTTTTAGTTGCGGTCGCTTCGGTGATAGTCCTGTTGATCGCCTGCTTTTCGCTCTGGTATTATCACTATTCTCATTTTAATATGTTTGGCAAACCGATCGATATTTATGCTGAAGAGGTAGATTTTAACGGACGCGAAATCCCTGATTTCGATTCGCTGAAATCCTATCTTCGGAGATTCAAAAATCTGAAGGTTGCCAATCTCGGCACTTATCCCATTGAGGCGGAGGCATCGATCGCTTTTCGTCAAGCGTTTCCGGATACGGAACTGATTTATGATACTGTCGTCAATATCGACGGCATTCATTATCGTACAGACCTTGAAACGCTTGATCTTTCTGGCTGCGGTATACGCGATACGAAAGCTTTTATTGAAAAGCTCGCCTATCTTCCGAATCTTAAAACAGTCATTTTCGGTGAGCAGGTTATTCCAGAAACTGAGAAAAATATCCTAATCAATGCTTATCCGGAAATCGAATTCGAGGTGTTGGGCACATACGAGATCTATGGCAAGCAGGTGCTTGAAAATGTCGAAACGCTTGATCTTCGGGATGTAAAACTCGATGCTTCTCTGTTTGATCAGCTTGCTCTGCTCCCTCAGCTCAGGGAGGTCGACCTGCATAATCAACCGCTCACGGTTCCTGACCGTATCGCGCTGACAAACGAGTTCCCCAATGTTTCCTTCGGATGGACCGTTAAATATGACGGCGAGGAATATGATTCCTCGATCACTGAGTTTGACCTCACCGGCAAGAAATTGCAAGAGGAGGATCTGGAGGAGCTTAAGGAAACGATTGAGCAGTTTCCGCTTCTGGAAAAGGTCATCCTTTGTGACTGCGGCCTTTCGAACAACCGTCTGGCGCAGTTCCAGAAGGAGATCGGTGACAGAGTTCGCGTAGTCTGGCGCGTTTATATTGGTTCGCAGTGGTCACTTCGAACTGATGCTGTTGCGTTCTCTGTGCTTATTGTTAATTATAAGCATATCCGCATGACCTCAGAGAATCTCGAAGTTCTGAAATATTGTCCGGATCTTCTTGCTCTTGACCTCGGCCACCAGGCGCTGACCGATATCTCACCGATTGCCGAGTATCTTCCCGATTTGCGTTTGCTCATTATTGCAGATAATCGCGTTTACGATCTCTCACCACTTGAAAAGCTTAAACATCTGCATTATCTGGAGATCTTTGTAAACCGTGTTACGGATCTTTCCCCGCTCGCAAAACTACGGGAACTGGTCGATGTCAATATCAGCTATAATTCGATCGTTGACATCTCGCCGCTGCTGAATTCTCCGATGATGCAGCGCGTTTGGCTGGAATCAACCTATGTTGGCTACAACGGACTTCAGCAGCTTCGTGAAACATATCCAGATGCAAAAATCGTTAATGTCGGTTCTGGATCGGTCGATCAAGGCTGGCGCTGGGGCAACCCGAGATATGAGCAGATGATGGATATGTGGTTCCACGACTATTACGGAGATGAATTCCAGAAATATGATGACCTCGCGGTTGAACTTGGCCTGCGGGACGATGAATAATCTTGCCTACCAGTTTCTCTCCATACAGCACAGGGTGCACATCGCTATCTTTGCGGCGGTGTGCACCTTGTGCGTTTATAGAAGAATCGCATTCTACCAGTGCTCTTTGAAGATTCTCTGAACAGAAGAATCCGCGTATTTGCGTGCATTCCTGCAGTAGAACTGACTCGACTGCCGGTATAGCTGCAGCGCAGAGAGTAGGTTGCATTTTATCCTCTGATCGGGTATGATAGTATTGATATCTGAAAGGAGTGTGTCTGATATGACAGGTATAAAACGTACACCGCTGCGGGAGCGGATCTTGCCGGATTATACGCACGGCGAGGAACTGATGAATATGATCACACATATTGCCGGCGGTGCAGCCGGGCTGCTGATTCTGATCGGCAGCATTCTGATCGGTGCAAAGCACAGCGATCCGTGGGCCATCGTGAGCGGCTCGGTCTATGGTGTTTTGACCTGTACGCTTTTTGTGATATCGAGCGTATATCACGGTCTTCCGGACGGCATGGGTAAGCGTGTGATGCAGGTGCTGGATCATTGTACGATCTATTTTATGATCTCGGGAACCTATACACCGGTTCTGCTTGTCGGAATCCGGAAACTTTCACCGGCTGCGGCATGGATCGTTTTCGGTATTGAATGGGGCTGCGCAGCGGCTGCGGCAACGCTGACCGCGATAGACCTGAAAAAATATAAACGCATGAGTATGATTTGTTATCTCGCGATGGGCTGGGCGATCGTTGCGATTCTGAAGCAGACGGTGACGGTGATGACGCTGCCGGGATTTCTCTGGCTGCTGGCCGGCGGTATCTGCTATACCGTTGGTGCGGTCCTCTACGGGCTCGGAAAAAAGTATCGCTATATGCACAGTGTTTTTCATCTGTTTGTGAATTTTGGCAGTATGCTTCAGGCGGTCGCGATTTTACGCTATGTGCTTTGAGCGCAGATATTTTATATGCATAAAAAAACTGGCCGCTTTTATAAGACGAATACCCATATAGAAGTTTTGCCCCCAAGCGTTTATGCGCTTAGGGGCATTGTATTTTATACGGTTGCTAAGATAAATCAGAATTTACGTTACTGTGTTTAGTTCCTGAATTATTCTTGAGTATGTTTTGTTCCAGTTTTCATCGGGATCATTGATAACCATGTATTTTACATTCAAGCCACGCAGTATTTCTGTTTCTCTGCGCTGACGTTCTTCCAGTGCTTTTATATAGCCGTCAAATCCCGTCAAATGTTCTGCTTTGCCATAGGCTCCGCTGCAATGATAGTCTATAACACCGTTCAGCCAATCCGTTCCACGTTCAGAAACAGTTTTTTCTATTGAATCTCTTATATTATTGTTATGAAGATAGACAATAAACGGATTCAGCGGTCTTATGATTTCACATATGCTGTTGATATACTCTGACGACTTTTGAGTATCAAATCCGAAACGCATCATTGTTTCACACATTGGGTTTTGCAATAATACGCAGTTAAACACATATCGTTCATTCGGTTTGACCGCATCAATAAATTCTTTCCATTTGTCAAGCATTATGGGACTCTCAGTTTCCCAAGGCAGAAAATCATAAATCTTGTACTGTAAAAGCTTATCAAAAAGCTCACCGCTGAAATGTTTCAGAGAGATAATATATCCGTCGGGTCCGGAAACTGCAGCCTGTTTTATCAGCACCTGTTCTTCTGGTGAAAATCTACCAAATTCGCTTTGTTTTACAAAAGCATGAAATTCATAATCAGCCGGATGATCTCCGCTTCCTTCATCATAGAATTTTGCGCCAATACTATTTGCAATATGTTTTGAAGTTGTGCTTTTGCCCGAACAAGGTAAGCCTTCCACTATTATAAGCCTGTGCAAAACATCATACCTCCTCAAATTCCGATTTATGTTCGTTACAATTATAGCATAGCATTGCTGCATTGTCAATAAAAACGCCATAGTACTTCTGACTGTAAATCAGAAATACTATGGCTTAATACTTCTATATGAGTATCTTTCTTATGCGGTCGGTTTTTTCTATTATTCCGCTGTCGGTGTTGTCTTTGGCGGAAGTGTTACGGTGATCTGATACATCGCGTCATTGCCGCTGTAGTAAAACATGAAGTGTTCTCCGAACAGATCGGATAGCTCGTTCAGCGTATTCGGCGAGCCGAAAAAAGTCATCGCTTCCTGATAGCTGACTTCGTCTTCAAACATCATTTCGACATAGGTATTATCCGATTTCCGGCGTATCAGGTCCGTTATTGCATCTGGTGAAAAGCTGTCGAAATACGCATCATTCTGCACATAGTAATTCAGTGCAGTCGCTTCGCAGACCGGCAGCTCAGCTGCCTGCGTCGGATCGAAGCTGTGTGTGCGGCTGATGATTGCATTCGTAACGAAGCAATAGGCGTGATGATACGGCGCAGTCAGATCATTCTGCGTCAGCGGAGTCGGATCGTCCCATGTGACATCTACCCAGTACCAGTCTCCGTCCAGCAGCACATAATTCCAGGCGTGCAGTGAATCGCCGGCGGTTCCGTTCGTCCGTCCGCATTCAATCCCGAGCCGCTGCAGCAGATATTGATAGGATGCTGCATATCCGGTACAGACCGCAGAATGTTCGACCAGGCCGCCGTATACCGTATTATAGGATGCCGTGGCATTGGAACGCTGTTCCTCATTCATCTGCTGATTGATCTGTTCACCTGCCTCGTCGTAGACAATGCTTTCCGCGAGACGGTCATGTACATATAGTGCCTTTTCGTAATCGCTCCAATCTGCGGGAATGTCTGCAAGAAAGCGTTCTGCAGCCTCCTCGACTTGTGTGCATATGGTTTGGATCTCTGCTGCAGTTTCTGGATGCATATTGAAGTGGAACTCCGTTTTGTCCGGGTACATTGTATATGCAGTTCCGTTGATCCAGAAGAACTCCGGATGCTCTCGTATGATCTTGTCGTAGATGTGGTTGATCTGTTCAGCGGAGGCTGCGAATTGTACAGTGAAATCGGTATGATATGTCCTGATCGCTTCGAGCATCGCATCATACAGCGCGAGATCCAGATCCTCTGGCAATTCTGGATCGGGCTCGGCAGGCACTGTATTGGTAAGAATAGTTGTCGGTTCCGTCTCTGCTGCTGCGTTCGCGGCAGTCGTTTCAGCGGATGGCAGATCATCCTTGCCGTCGGTCGCCGCACAGCCGGTGAGCGACATCGCGATGACAAGCAGGATCGTTCCGATTCGTTTTTTCATGGTTTGCTCCTTCGGCTTATGAGATGCTCCAGTCCAGCAGACGGAGCAGATCGGCGTTGAGCAGCTGCATTTCGTGATTGCGCATCGGATAGCCGCCGGTCAGCAGTGCTTGAATATAGAGGATCTCCAGGCAGCAGCGAAGCTTTTCGCCATCGGAGGTCTGCATGAGCCGCCGGATGAGCGGATTGTCGGTATTGAGATAAAGCTTTGCCGCGGCATCCTGATGATATTCTTCCGCAAATGCGCCCAGCATCCCGCGAAACAGCTCGGCGGATTGCTCCATAGAATGTCGGATATCCCGCAGCAGCAGCGCTTCTTCATTGACAGTATACAGCACCGGCAGTTCGGTCGGTGTGAAGCGCTTCAGCGAAGCGGTACAGTCATAATCAGCGAGCAACGCATTGCATTCCGCCAGCAGACGCAGCGCCGAAGCAGGATCACCGATCTCCGGATCATCCAGCATCGCATCAATGCGCTCCGGCTTCATGCGAAGTACCGAGATCTCCGGCCGGAGCAGCGGCATCCGTTCGAGCAGCTGCGCGACATATGTATAGCCCGCATTGACGAGCAGCGTATTCCTTGCGCAGGAGATTGCCGCGACCTGTCGGTATTCGTCAATATACGGCGTATAACAGACCGGCATTTCGGCGGAAAGCAGGTCACTGCCGGTATAGGTGCCGAAGGATGTCTCGAAGGTGAGATAGGGGAAGAATGCACAGTAAAGGTCATCATCCTCCACAGCAACAGACTGCACAGCGAGCCGATGGATGCGGACGATGCGCTGTAAAAGCGGATCACCCTGTGCCGCAAGTTTTCGCAGATAGCTGACGATGCAGTCGGACAACTCCTCCCGCGCACGCAGGAGTGTATCATTTTCATAGAAATCTTCGCGTGAGGCGGTCGGCTGGAGTCCGTCCGTATTAAGGAAGCAGCGCAGGAAAAATGCCCATTTCGGAAGCAGCTTTGCGCCGTCTTCGGTCAACAGCATATTTTTCAGATAGATGCGGTGATGCGATTTGGCAGTCGGGGCGGTCTCCGTAGAGAGGATATAGGCAGCGCCGGAAAATAACCCGCTCGGCGAGTCCAGCGGGATTACACCGAGAAACTGCATTCCGAATAAGGATTCGCCCAGCTCCATGATCTGTGCATATTGTGAGTCGCCCTTCGGGAACGGCGGATTTAGTCTTGTCACAGCACCGTCTTGTTCCAGCAGGATCGGTTCAGGAAGCGGGAGTCCATAATACTGCACGAGCTGTGTCAGTTTTTCTGCGGTGAAATATCCCTCGGCATCCTTCTTCGGGGAGAGCAGGATGCGGGTTCCGGGTGCAGGCAGCGGCGCGCAGGGCGTGATCGTATAGGTACCGTCGGGTTTGCCGCACCATTCGAGCGACTGTTCCGGTGTCTGCACGGAGCGTGTCTGCACGCGGATTACATCCGAGACAAGAAAGCAGGAGAGCAGGCCGATCCCGAAGCGGCCGATATAGTCCTGCTGCACTTTGCCGGATGAAAGATCGTGTTTCGAGGATTGGCCGATCACCGCGAGAAATCTGTGAATCTCGGATTCAGTGAGGCCGGTGCCTGTATCGGTAAAGCAGAGCTGCGGGCAGCCGCTTTCTTCCGTGAGGATCAGCCGGATCTCGTTTTCATCATCTGCCTGTGGATATT
Organism: Oscillospiraceae bacterium; assembly: GCA_024404875.1. Lineage (GTDB taxonomy): Bacteria > Bacillota > Clostridia > Oscillospirales > Ruminococcaceae > Firm-04. Next base: position 50,102 of record JAKSPK010000011.1, on the reverse strand, counting down.
TCAGACGCTTAGCCGCGATCGCATCAACGGCATTTTGCAGCAGCTCACGGACAAAGACATCCGGTGAGCTGTAAAGATGATTGGAGAGAATGTCGATCATGCCGCCGAGATTGACCTGAAAGACATAGGAATCGGTTGGTTTATTCTGTTCGATCGGCATGGATTCCGCCCCCTTTCGGATTCGTTTTTTTTGATGTACCGATGCAGCCTTGAAGAACAGGTGCGCAGGTTTGACTCCTTGAGACAAGGCATAAAGCCGCCATGTTATCACAGGGCAAAGTTTTCTTTCGCGCAGTATCAGGGCAAAAAGACAAACAGATAACTTCAAGAGCTGATTGGTATATCCATATTATACCTATTATTTGCCGCCGTGTCAAGCGGTGTATTGTGCAAAAAGGACTGCGTAACCTTTCGGCTGCGCAGTCCTTGCATCTTCAAATCGATTGCGTGTGTGATTCGGCCTTGCCCTGTATAATCACTGCTGTAGGGCCGACGATATTGCAGGGCAAATTGGAGGCGGCGCTGTTATTTGGCTGCGAGCCAAGTAAATACCAGGTGTATGGATACCAGCACCCAGAGCAGCGGCGATGCTGCAGCGATTCGCAGACTGCGGCTCCGCTGATGCGGCGTTTGATCCGGCAGATGCTCCGATATGGCGAGCCAGATCAGTGATGCACCGCCGAACAGCAGCACCGAAAGCATAAAGATGATGCTGAACGAGTTAAAGACATCAGCGCTCAGATGCAGCCGGAGCAGCTCTGACACAATGCCGGCCGCATTTGTCACCATATGCACAATGATCGCAGGGGTGACCGAATGATGCCGGATCGTGATATAGCCGAGCAGGATACCCAGTGGAAGTGTGTAGATGAACTGCGCAACATTTTCATGCATGAGCGCAAATAAAAATGCCGAGAGGAAAATGCCGAACCGCTGGCTGACACGGCTGAGATTTCTCAGCACAAGGCCCCGCATCAGCAGTTCCTCCGTTACCGGCGCGATCAGCACAACATAGATTACGATTACTGCCGTGCGTTTCCAGGAGCCGCTCAATGAGAAGTCCGGCGAGGCAAGCGTGATGTCATGTTTCTCGCAGAATATGTAGACCAGATTTGCGATCATGCCCATGCCCTGCTGGATCAGCAGTCCTGCGAAAACATATAGCAGACAGCGAATCATTGTGAATTTTCGCAGCTGGAAAAAATCCTGCGGCTTCAGATTCGTTAGTTTGCAGCCGACCAGAAAGCCGAATAGATTCCCGAACAGGAACGCAATCAGATTTGCCGCATACATGATCGAACTGTCGCTCATGAATTGCTGCAAAATCGCATTGTAATTCTGCGGGAGTGTGCCGCCCAGCGCACGCATATCAATCTGCTGCAAAACAACCGTTGCGATCAGCTGGATCAGTGTGAAAACAGACAGCGCGGTCAGATAGCCGAATAATACCGCAAGAAATGTCAGTGCGTAGAATTTGTGGATGCTGCGTCGTTCGCGCCCAAGCGGGAAAAGCGGCAGCCGACATTCCGGCATGTCGATCTCTGGGAGAATTTCATGATAATCGGGTGTATAATCCGGCTCTTCAGTTGGATTGCGGAACGGGTTTTTGACATCTACCGGATAGATCTCGGAATAATCTTGATTTGGCATGGCGCTCCTTTCCTGCCGTATCATTTCAGCGAGACAATGGTCACGCCGTCCTCACCTTCGCCATAAACGCCGGGACGGAACTTTTTGACCTGTTTCATGCGGCGCAGATGATCGTGAATGCCCTTGCGCAGTGCGCCGGTGCCCTTTCCGTGGATGATCGTCACGGTTTCAAAGCCCGAAAGCAGCGATCCGGCAATGAAATTTTCGGTCATCATGACGCCCTCATCGACGGTGCAGCCGCGGATATCCAGTTCAGTCGCCGCAGAGCGGACACCTGATCCGCTCTTGCCCTTTTCGGAGCGCACGACGGTCGTGTGAACCTTTTTCTGCTGCTTCTGTGCGGGCTGTTTCTTTTCAAGCCGCAGGTTTTCGATCGGGATGCGCGTTTTCATTGCGCCGATCTGTACAGTCACCATCTTTCCGGACGGATCTGCGATGACCGTTCCGATGCGGCCCATTGAGACGACCGTCACGGAGTCGCCGATCTCCAGCGGGCGCGGTAATGTGTAATTGCTCTGCTCATCGGTATCGGATGCCTCATAGAGCTTGTTGATCGTCTGATTGGCTCGGGATTTTGCGGCGGCAGTCTTCTGCGCGAAATCAGCCTGATCCTTCTGCTTTTTCAGCTCGCGGAGTTCCTCCAGAAGTGCATTGGATTCGGCTGCGGTCTGTTCAACGATGCGTCTAGCCTGTGCTCGGATACGGGAAAGCTCCTCCTCGCGCCGCTGCTCCAGAAGCTCCGCCTGCTCGCGGATTTCTTTCTCATGCACCGCGATGCTCTCCTTCATGCGCGTCAGCTCAGCAAGCTCCTTTTCATGCTCCGCTCTGGCGCGGTCGAGCTGCTCGACTGCCTGTTCAAATCGCTGATTTTCCGAGCTGATGAGCTGCTTGGCCTCGGCAATCACATCCTCAGGCATACCGAGGGAACCTGCGATTGCGAATGCATTGGATTTTCCCGGCGAGCCGATCACGATGCGGTAGGTTGGCCGAAGCGTTTCCAGATCGAATTCGCAGGAGGCGTTTTCGACATCCGGCGTTTCGAGCGCATAGCGTTTCAGTTCCTGATAATGCGTAGTGACAATCATCTCCGCGCCCTGCTGCCGCAGCCGTTCGATGACTGCAACGGCAAGCGCCGCGCCCTCGACCGGATCAGTGCCGGAGCCGAGCTCGTCGATCAGGACAAGCGTGCGGTCATCGGCATTTTTGATGATCTCGATATCCTGCAGAGTATGTGCACTGAATGTCGAGAGATTGTATTCGATGCTCTGGCGGTCGCCGATATCGACAAGAATGCGGTCAAACACCGAGATGCGGCTGCCGTCCGCCGCAGGGATCATCAGGCCGCACATCGCCATTGCCGTCAGCAGGCCGACTGTTTTCAGCGCAACGGTCTTACCGCCCGTGTTCGGACCGGTGATGATGAGTGCATGATAATCTGTTCCGAGTGAGAGGCTGATCGGGACGACTGTTTTCGGGTCAATGAGCGGATGCCGCGCATTTTTCAGCAGCAGCGAGCCGTCCTCCGAGACCTGCGGAATCATGCCGCGCTGCATCGTACCGAGTGATGCCTTGGCAAAATACAGATTCAGCTCTGCCGCGATGTCATAGCCCTGCAGGATCGCATCCGCTGCCGCGCCGCATTCGGCACTGAGCTTACGGATGATGCGCTCGGTTTCCTCCTGCTCCTGTGTTTCCAGCAGGCGAATATCGTTGTTCGCATCAACAATCGCCATCGGCTCGATGAAATAGGTCTGACCGGTCGCGGAGGTATCATGGATCAAACCGGCGACATCGCCGCGGTGCTCCGCCTTGACCGGAATGACATATCGCCCGTCACGGATCGTGATGATCTGCTCCTGCAAATAGGTCTGCATGGCGGCGGATCGGATCATTTTTTCGAGCCGCTCGCGCAGATGAATACCCGCCTGTGTGATCTTGCGGCGGATCTGTCCGAGCGCCGGGCTTGCTGCATCTGCAAGGCGTTCCTCATTCTCGATCGAACGCTCCAGCAGATCAGCGAGATACGGATTCGGCTGCAAACGGTCAAAGAGGTCGGAAAGGACGGTCTGCACCTGATCGCAGCGGGAATACCAGTCCGCCAATGATGAGATCTGCCGCAGCAGTCTGGCGATTTCCAGCAGCTCTTTCAGCGAGACGCGCGCGCCGGACTGCGTTCTGCGAACGGCTGCACAGACATCCGTAAAGCTGTCAAAGGACGGCGAGCCGAAACGCACGGAAAGCTGAAACGCATCCTCGGTCTGCTGCAATGCATAGCGGACACGCGCCGGATCACTGTCCGGTGTCAGCGCGCGCGCCAGCTCTTTTGTTTTTTCGTTGGCTGCTTCCTGTGCCAGCATTTCCAGCACTTTTTGCAGCTCCAGTGTGATGTAATCCTGAGATAATTTTGTATTCATAGTTTTCCTTTTTGGAGTACGGTGATATGGATTTCAGCAACATACTGCGCGGAAGGATTCATTCCGGAAATGATTCCTCCGGCGACTGAAACAGCGGAGAGACCTGCGCTTCACCGTGCAGTTCACGGTAAAACTTCAGCGTCGGCAGCGAGAGACGAAGCTGATGCAGCAGATAGCTCTCTGCATATGCCGCAAACTGTGCTTCGCTGTCGCCCTTCAGCCGGAACCGGAATACCCTGTCAAGCTCCGGATAGACTGCCTGTCGTGCTGCGAGCACTACGGATGGCGTAACATCCAGATCCAGTGGATGCCGTTCAAACCTGCAGTCCCGGCAGATCATGTCTGCATCGTGAATGCGCAAAACGGGATGGGGCGGCAGATAATTCAGGCAGACCGGACAGCAGATTAGATTTGGCATCAGTCCAAGCTCTGTCAGAAGCCGCAGCTCAAAGACCGCCTTCACCAGCGCCGGCGGACGGTCATGCTCCGAAAGATGATGCAGTGCAAGCAGAAACAGCCGCAGCAGATTCGGCTGCGGCTGATCGGTCGCTGTTTGGCGGATCAGCTCGGAGCAATAGGAGGCGAGTGCCAGTGACTCCAGATCGCTTCGGATGCCGTAAAATGCGCTGAGCGAGACTGCGCTGTCCAGATAACAGCGGTCGCCGCTGATGCGCAGGCAGAATTCTCCGTAGGAGAAAAGCTGTGTCACGGCGGCATATTTGCTTCCGGGCTTCCGCACAGACCGTGCCTGTACGGTCTTGATGCCGGATTCGGTCAGCAGATCAAAGATTTTGTCCGAATCCCGGTATGGCGTCTCCCGGATGACCAGCCCCCTGACGGTCAGATGTGTCTGCATAGGCAGCCTCCTCCGGTTCACAGCAGGCACGGTAGGCAAGATACGCTTCAACGGTGCCGTTCTGACAGAACGCATCCCAGTGCTGCTGCCGGTTCTGCGCCGTGAGCCTGTCTGTAAAAAAAGCATTTTGATTTCGCATATGCAGTCCTCCTTACAGAAACTAGCATATGCGAAATCATTCGGAATTTACATGGTAAAAAATGCGTCAGCCCTGATCGTCCGCCAGAATATACTGCGGATTATCAAAGCCATCCGTGACATCGCAGCGATAGCGCAGCTCGCTTCCGCCGCTGATGCGGTCATATTCCGCCTTGGAAAGTTCAATTGTGACCGGTTCGTCGTCATGCTGGAAATCCACATACCAGCGTATTTCGCGGGTACGCTCCCGCTCATTCTCTTCGAGTGAGAATGATTCGTAATACGGCTCTGTGCCGGGTGTTCCGTTCGCGGTGACTGTCCGGCTGTCCACCCACGCGTCGTATTCATAATAATATTTGGTACGCGGAACGGTTGCATAGACCGGCTCATCGTAATATTCGGTCTCATAACGCAGTGTGATGAGCGATGGTGCTTTGGCTCCGCAGATCAGTGTGGGAATCCGGAAGACACCGAATTGTCCGTCGCCGTAATCTGCCCAGCCGCCGTCGTCCCAGCCGCCGTCATCCCAGCCGCCGCCCCAGTCATCGTTATCCCAGTCGTCGTCATCGTCATCATCGACCCAGACCTCGCGGGAGCGCCGTTCATAGTGGTCAATATAAGTATAATCTTCTTCAGCGGTGCGGATCAGGCGGGCATCGGCCGGCAGTTCCCAGTCACTGTCCTCGAAGGTGCGAAATTCTTCTATAAAGACGGTGCTTGTCCAGTAGGTTTCGTACTCTGTAGCCGTGCGGACCTTTTTACTGCTGACGCTTTGCCAGATCGCCAGGATTGCAGCAAAGCCGAAGAACAGTACAAATGGAATCAGCACCAACAGACAGCAAACGAGCGTTGTTCTGTCCTTTTTGCGTTGGACTTTTGGGAAGGTCTGTGCCGGCGGCGTCTGCTGTGGTGTTTCGACATCGTGGTAGCGTTCCTTGCTCTCCGTGCGCGCGGCATTGCAGTAAACGCAGACATCTACCGCGTCATCATTCTGCTGATTGCAGTAGGGGCAGATCCAGTTCGGACGGTTAATCCGGACAGCATTCTGCCCGGAGACCTCGTCAACAAATTCGACGAGATCATCTCGCAGATAGAATTTCACATTCCGCGCACGCGGTCTGCCGCAGTTCGGGCATTCCTTATGATCGGCGCGGATGCTTTTTGTCTGACAGCTTGCACAGTCCCAATAGCCCCATCGGTTACGCTTTTTACCGCAGCGCGGGCACTGAACCCGGTCGCCGCTGATATCGGGAAGTCCGCACTGCGGACAGATCCAATTTGAATGCTGCATGGCTGATCTCCTATTGTTTGATGCAGTGAAGGGAAGTTGATTACTGATCGAATTTCAGGCCGAACTGTTCGATCATCATATCGCGGTTGCGCCAGTCCTCCTTGACCTTGACCCATGTTTGCAGATGCACCTGAATCCGGAAAAACTGCTCCAGCTCTTTGCGCGCCCGTTCGCCGACGCGCTTGAGCATCGCGCCTTTTTTGCCGATGATCATGCGTTTGTGGGATTCTTTTTCGCAGTAGATCAGCACAGAGATATTGAGGATATCTTTATCCTCGCGCTCTGAGAAAGATTCCGTTACGACGGCAATGCCGTGCGGAACTTCATCCTGCATCAGATAGAGCAGCTGCTCGCGCACCATTTCTGCGGCCAGCACACGCTCCGGCTGATCTGTCAGCATATCCTCCGGGAAATAATGCGGTCCCTCGGCGGCACGGCTCAACAGCTCCTGCATCAGATCGTCAAGGCCGTCGTGCTGCGTGACCGAGACCGGAATGATCGCGGCCGGATGCCAGCGTGATTCTGCAGAAGCCAGCAGCGGCGCGAGTGCCGTCTTATCCTTTAGAAGGTCAATTTTGTTGAAAATGAGCAGCACCGGCGTGCCTTGCTGTGTGAGATTGTCGAGCATGGTCTGCTCCTGTTCGCCGAAGGGTTTCGTGCAGTCCTGCATGAAGATCACACAGTCGATCTCCGAGACTGCTTCTCTCGCGGCTTTGAGCATCTGGCTGCCGAGCTTTGTCTGTGCGCGGTGCAGGCCGGGTGTGTCCGTAAAGACGAGCTGTGTTTCTTCCACATTGCGGATGCCGGTGATGCGTGTGCGCGTGGTCTGCGGTTTCGGGCTGACGGAGGCGATCTTCTCACCGATCAGCGCATTCAGCAGCGAGGATTTACCAGCATTCGTATGACCGGCGATTGCCGCAAAAAGGATTTTTGTCTTACTGCTTTTCTGCATGGATCAGTCCTGAGCCTCCGGTACGATATAGCTTGTTTCGCGGGAGAAGCCGAGCTTTTCGAGGACGGATTCCTCCTTCTCGCGCATCTGGCGCTGCTCCAGCGGAGACTTTTCATGGTCATAGCCGAGCAGATGCAGCATCGAATGAACGGTCAGGAATGCGACCTCCCGCTCCAGTACATGGCCGTACATCTTCGCCTGCTTGAACGCCATTTCCATAGAGATGACGATATCGCCGAGCAGGACAAAGCCGTTTTCCGCGTTGATCTCAAGATGATCGCCTTCACAGAGCGGGAAGGAGAGGACATCAGTCTCGATATCCTTATTGCGATACTGTGCATTCAGCTTGCGGATTTCCTCGTTATTGACAAATGAAACGCTGACCTCGGTATCATGACCGAATTTTTCGGTGGTCAGAACTGCCTGACAGCAGCGGCGGATCAGCAGACGGATACCGACCGGGATCTTCACCTCATGCTGCGTGTCCTTGATATAAACCTTCAGCTTAGCCATTTTTGTTTCTTTTCCTTTCATGTTGATTGTGTGTATTATGATGATGCGCACTGTCTGCGTCTTTCGCGTAGGCAGTGATAATATCCTGAACGAGCTTGTGACGGACAACATCCTTTTCCGAAAACTGGTGGATCGCGATGTCATCGACCGCTTTCAGAACACGCATTGCTTCAATCAGACCGGAGCGCTTCGGATCCGGCAGGTCGATCTGCGTGATATCGCCGGTGATGACCATTTTGCTGCTCTCACCGAGACGGGTGAGAAACATCTTGATCTGCTCAGAAGTGGTGTTCTGTGCTTCATCAAGGATAATGAAAGCATTGTCGAGCGTGCGGCCGCGCATATAGGCGAGCGGTGCGATCTCGATGATATTTTTTTCCAGATCGCGCTCAACGGTCTCCGAGCCGAGCATCTCAAAGAGTGCATCGTAGAGCGGACGGAGATAGGGGTCAACCTTATCCTGCAAATCGCCGGGCAGGAAGCCGAGCTTTTCGCCGGCTTCGACAGCAGGCCTTGTCAGAATGATGCGGCTGATCTCATGCGCCTTCAGCGCCTTGACCGCCATAGCAACGGCGAGATAGGTTTTGCCGGTACCAGCGGGACCGATGCCAAGCACGATCGTATTGGATGCGATCGCGTCGAGGTAGTGCTTTTGGCCGACGGTGCGCGGGCGGATCGGCTTGCCGGTCACGGTGATGCTGACAGCATCTGCGCTCAGTGCTTTGACCTCCTCTGCCGCGTTGTCAGCGACCATCGAGACGACATAGCGCACGGTCTGATCGGTCAGGCCGCTGCCCTTGCGGACATTTTGCAGCAGCACATTCATTGCGCTCGCTGCCATTCTGACATTCTGTTCCGTTCCGGTGATTTTGACACCGTCTCCGCGGTTGACGATCACGACCTGAAACCGTTTCTGGATGAGGTTCAGATTCGCGTCATAGCTGCCGAATACTGCAGCGATCTCATCAGGACTCGCTGCATTCCAAATCTGTTCTGCCATGTGATACTTTGATCGTCTCCTTTTGCCTGGATTGCGCCGCGTGAGCAGATCGGGTACAAAGGTATCTCCGACTGATGCATCTTTATACCGGTTTACACTATGAGCGCATTGTAAAATTCTATTCCCATTATACCACAAACGAATGAAAAATGGAATAGTTTTAGGATAATTTCACAAAAATTTCACTAGTTTTCCCGATGACGCCCTCGAAAACATAGTTGATATTCAGCAATATGCCCAAATCTGTCTGCTGGAATTTGGCTTTTTTGCTGATGATCGTATCATCGGCATGGAGATTCAGTTCATAACGGGCGGCGGCTTCCTCCAGTGCGGCACGAGCCTCGTCCGCCGAAAAAACTGTAATCGCCGATGTCTGACGGGTATACCGGCAGTGCAGGAGCGTCAGCGGGAGCGCGCGGCCGAGCAGCATCAGCGGCTCGCGGTCCTCTTCGTAGATGATGCTCTCCGTGCGGCGGGGCGGGACGAAGCCAAGCGTCAGCGAGATGCGCTGTCCGAATACGGAAAGAACGGTGTTCGTGATCGTTTCCCCGCGAACCGGCAGCTCTGCGACGAACGGCTGCATTTGTGTGAAGCTGTCCGGATAGATGCCGGTGACGGTGCCGTCAGCATGATAATAGCGGCAGACGCCGAATTTGTCCTCCTCGGTGCCGGAGATCAGCAGGTCGCCGGGTTTGACGAGATCGCCGACCGACTTCATCGCTTTGCCTCCGCAGATATCCATTTTTGTGATCTGTGCGGGCACTGTGGCGATGTAATTTGTCGGGATACGGTCGTTTGTCAGGGCTGGCGGCTTGGTTTCCTCAGTGAGATCGACCAGCAGCCTTCCGCCTTCGTGGCGGATCGTGATCCATTCGATATCGCTGACGGCAAGCCGCATCTGCTGTTCGATATATGTATACGGGATTTCGCGGAACGGCACACCCTGCATTACTCCGAGCGTTTCCAGTGCCGTCAGAATTTCAGTATCGGAAACGCGCGTATTCCCGTAGATCTCGATGCTTCGGACGGATGCGTTGCACCAATAGAGAAATAAGCCGCCGAGCAGCAGCCCTGCAGGCAGGCCGATGCGGAATCGATACGGCAGAAGCCGGAAACGCAGGCCGTGCTGTGATCGGATCTTCAGTGTGACGGCATATTGCTCAGCCAGTGCGCAAACCGGTTTCCAGCTCCGCACCGGGACTGCCGCGAAGAATTGCTGCATCCGGATCTGTTGGCTGCGGCAGCGGATCCCGCTCTGCCGCAGCGCATCGCGAAAGGCCGCGAGCCGGTCACCCGATGCTGAAAAACGGATCTCTGACATAATTCCTCCCTGCTGCGGCTCACAGTCCGCCGTCGAATTCAACTGCGCGAATCTCCCCGCTGATATGCAGGCCGCTGCTGCTGTAGTCGGAGGCGGAAAGATCATGTCCCCAGACGGCGATGCGGTGGCCGCCTGCTTCCAGCAGCATCAGCATATCGCTGCACTCCAGCAGGCGGCGACAGCGGTCGAAATATATATCCGTATTACCGGAAAGCTCAATGCGGTCGGTAAAGATCGGTTTCTGATTCATGGCGATCATCCCTTCTTCAGTTCTGTTTTCAGTATATTCAGCATATTCGTAAAATACGACAATACGGTGTGGGAGGTGTGCGAATGGATGCTTTACGGCGCAGTGCAGGATTTTGGCTTACCGTATTTCTGCTGCTCATGACCGCTGCGGCGGCACTCAATGCCGATGCTGCCGCTGATGTGCTCCGGCTGCGGATCGCGTACTGTCTCGAAACACTGATCCCCTCGCTGTTCGGCTGTATGGTGCTTGCGAATATGCTGACTGCCAGCGGCGCTGCGGCATGGCTCGGATACCGGCTGCGCTTTCCTGCAAGGCTTATGGGTATCCCGCCGGAGCTTCTGACTGTGTTCCTTATCAGCCAGATCGCCGGTTATCCGGTCGGAGCGATTCTCCTGCGGCAGATGGCGGAGCAGGGGAGACTTCACCCGGATGATGCTGCACGCGCGTCCGGCGCCTGCTTTGGCGGCGGACCGGCATTTCTCGTCGGGCTGGCTGGCGTACAGCTTTTCGGGAGTGCGGCGGCGGGCGGGCTGATCCTCGGCGCCTGCATTTCGGTCAATCTGCTGCTGCTCATTCTGCTGCGCCCGCGGTACGGCATGGCTTATGATGCAGATGTACCCGAAGTCCGGCTCTCTGCGGAGCTGCTGACCGGTTCGGTTTCCGGTGCAATGCGCAGTCTCGGCGGTATCTGTGGAATGGTATTGTTTTTTGGTGCGGCGATGCAGCTTTCCGGCATGGAAAAAATCCGGCAGCCGCTGCTCCGTGCGCTTTGCACTGTTTTGACCGATATCACGCAGCTGCCCGCGCTGCTGCACTGCGGCCTTCATTTCCGGATTCTCCTCGCGCTCTCCGCCGGACTGCTTGCCTTCGGCGGGATTTGTGTTCATGCGCAATGTATAGCGCTTGGCGTGTCCGGATTGCGCATCGGCAGACTGTTGCTGATCCGCATGGCCGCAGCCGCAGCTGCCGGCGGGATCGTCTTTCTGTTCGCGGGTCTGATTAATCTGCCGGAGAGTGTTCCGGTCTTTGCACCGCAGGTCTCCGTCTCCCGAAGCGGTTCGCCGCTTCCGGCACTGCTGATTTTTTGCACCGGATTTCCGATTCTTATAAAAAAGGACTAGACAAACTCAAAAAAATATGCTATAATGGAGAAAATAGTTGGGCAGCGACGTATCATCATCCGGATATGCGGACTGTCTGTTGAATGAGGTGGCCAAAATGGGACTTTTTGATGTATTCTCCAAAGGCGGAAAGTACTTTGGAAAGGCAATCGAACCGAAATGTGAATACTGTGAGTTCGGCAATCGCTCCAGCGACGGCAACAAGGTTCTTTGCACGAAAAAAGGCATGGTGGATGCTGAATTCCACTGCCCGAAATTTCAGTATTCTCCGCTCAAGCGTATTCCGGTGAAGCAGATGCAGCGCGTCGGCTGGCTGGAAGGCGATTACGATGAGAAGGAGTTTTCTGACGACGGCAAGTTAGCAAAAGATACAGCTAAAAACGATGCTGTACCAACCGCATCTGTTGTGTCTGCTGCACCGAAAGCACCTGCAGCTCCCGCAGCACCGTCTGTATCTGCCGCGGCACAGGCAGCAGCCGGTGATCTTGCTTCGCTTGCTGCAGCAGCAGAGGCCGCAGGAAGCTACGAACCGAATGCAGAACAGGCGAGCGATAACAGCTCGGCACTGAGTGATATGTAAAAAGGGGAAACCGATCGGGATCAGCCTGAGAGCCGCGTGCTTTCAGGCTGATGTCGTATATGAAGGAGGATCGCCATGCAGATCACACTCGTCCGGCCGGAGGCCGCACACCGGCAGCAGGCGCTTGCATTCCGGCAGGCATTTTTTGACTGCGGAGAAACCGTCATCAACGGCAGCGAGCTGCTCGATCAGACGGAGGACTATGCGCAGTGGCTTGATGCGGTCACGCGGAATGCCGATCCTGAGACCGTCAGCCCGGACTGGGTCGTGACCGATACCTTTTTCGCAGAGGACGAAAGCGGCAGGATCGTCGGGATCATTGATCTGCGCCATACGCTGAACAGCTTCCTCCGCGATTTCGGTCACTGCGGCTACAGCGTTCTGCCGTCGGCGCGGAGACAGGGCTATGCGACGGAAATGCTCCGGCAGATCACGGAGATTGCGCGGGCGGCGGGAATGCCGTCCTTACAGCTTTCCGTCGAGCGGGACAATCTGCCCTCGGTCAGAACGATTATCAAAAACGGCGGCGTTTATGAGCGCAGCTTTGCATTCGGCGGCGAGCAGGCGGATGTTTACCGCATCATGCTCTGAACGCCGTTCCGTCAGACTATTTTCAGGATCATACATTATAATTGAAAGGAAGACAGGATATGGCAGTGTTTCATATGCGGGAATGCATCCGCAAAACCAAACAGGGGATCCCGCTGACAGCGGAGGAGATCCGGCAGCTCGTAGCGGGCGTGACCGCAGCGGAGCCGATCCCCGATTATCAGCTTTCCGCGTGGCTCATGGCGGTCTGTCTTTCCGGTATGACCGATGCGGAGACCGCAGAGCTGACAATGGCGATGCGCGATTCCGGTACGGTCATGCACTGGGATCTGCCCGGCGCGGTCGCGGATAAGCACAGCACCGGCGGCGTCGGCGACAAAACCACGCTGATCCTTGCGCCCATCGCGGCGGCCTGTGGAATTTATATGCCGAAAATGTCCGGACGCGGCCTGGGACATACCGGCGGCACGATCGACAAGCTCGAAAGTATTCCCGGGTTTTCAACAGCCCTCGCGCCAGACCGTTTTCTGAGGCAGGTGCAGGAGATCGGCTTTGCCGTCGCGATGCAGACAGGCGATCTCGCGCCCGCTGACAAAAAGCTTTATGCACTGCGCGATGTCACCGAGACCGTTGACAGCATTCCGCTGATCTGTGCGAGCATCATGAGCAAAAAGCTCGCGACCGGCGCGGATCATATCCTGCTCGATGTCAAGGTCGGAAGCGGTGCGTTCATGAAAAATGATACCGATGCCGCGGAGCTTGCAAGGCTGATGCTTGCTGCGGCAAAGGCTGACAGACGGCACTGCACTGCCGTTCTGACCGATATGGACAGACCGCTTGGTATGTGCATTGGCAATGCGCTGGAGGTGCGAGAAGCGATCGAAGTTCTTGCAGGCGATTCCGGCAGTGAGCTTGGACAGTTCTGCATCACGCTCGCGGCGGAGCTGCTTGCCATGACTGGTGTGGGTTCGCCGGCGCAGTGTCGTGAGGCGGCGGAGAATGCGGTGACGAATGGCACTGCACTTGAGCGTTTTGCGAAGATGATTGCTGCACAGGGCGGCGATCCGCGTGTAACGGAAGATCCTTCACGCCTGCCGCAGGCACGGTGCAGCCGTGTCCTGACGGCCGGTCAGTACGGATGGATTGCAGGTATGGACAGTGAGCAGATTGGCAGAGCCTCCGTACTGCTCGGTGCAGGACGCATGACGAAAGCGGACAGCATTGATCCTGCGGCGGGCATTGTGCTTCGTGCGAAATACGGCGACGCCGTCAGCGCAGACAGCCCGCTGCTGACCATGTATGCCGACAGAGAGCAGCAGCTTGATGAAGCGGAGCAGATGCTTCGGCAGGCGGTCAGCATTGCGGAGACACAGCCTGCACCGCGTCCGCTGATACATCAGACATACAGTACAGGGGACTGATCTATGGAGATAACTGATAAGAATATTGACGGTGGAAAAGCCTTCGACTGGGGCAGAACATCGGAGGATTATGCGAAATACCGCGACATATATCCCACGCAGTTTTATGACACGATCGTCAGCCGCGGATTCTGTATATCCGGGCAGCGCGTGCTGGATCTCGGCACAGGAACCGGTGTGCTGCCGCGCAGTCTGTACCGCAGCGGCGCAGAGTGGTTCGGGACGGATATTTCACCGGAGCAGATTGCTCAGGCCAAGTGCCTTGCTGCCGAAAACGATATGAAGATCGAATTTGCGGCGTCATCCGCCGAGGAGACCGCGTTTCCGGACGGCAGCTTCGATGTTGTGACCGCCTGCCAGTGCTACTGGTATTTTGATCCGGCGCGGGCGTATCCGAATATTGCGCGAATGCTGAAGCAGGATGGCGTGCTGATTCTGCTTTATATGGGCTGGCTTGCCGCAGAGGATCCCGTTGCGGGGGCATCCGAAGCGCTGGTGCTGAAATACAATCCGGGCTGGACTGGTGCCGGTGATACGCGGCATCCGATTACGCCGCCGGAGGAAGCGCTGAACAGTTTCACCGTGCAGGAACAGATTGTCTATGATCTGCCGGTGCATTTTACGCGTCAGGCATGGCACGGGCGGATGCGCGCCTGCCGCGGCGTCGGTGCATCGCTCTCACCGGAGCAGCTTGCGCAGTGGGATGCGGAGCATCGCACTTTGCTGGAGCGCATTGCGCCGGAGGAATTTGATGTGCTGCACTATGCCGCGATGACTGTTCTGCGAAAAAAGTGAGCACCATCGAAGCAATCCGGATAGGCGGTTTATTCTGGAGACTGTCAACAGCAAAGCACATTATGACGAATATGCAGACAGGAAACGGCGGCACAAGACAGCAGTCTGCGAGGCGAGCGCAATACATTTCAGATTATGATAAAGAGGTGGATCTATGATTATGAAGAAGATCTCTGCACTGCTGCTCAGTGCCCTTTCACTGCTTGGAATCACATCCTGTGCCGGCAGCAGCTCTGTGCAGAAATCTGCGCAGCCGCTGGATGAGGCGAAAGCGGTCACGCTGACCGTTTTCGATGTCGGCAAGGCTGATGCGATGATCCTCGAAACGAAAAGCACGGTGACCGTAATCGACACAGGCTGCAAGGGCGATGGAAAGATCATCGAAAAATACTTGGGAGACAAGGGCATTGAAAAGATCGATACGCTCATCATCACGCATTTTGACAAGGATCATGTCGGCGGTGCGGCGCGTGTCGTCAAAAAATTCCCGATCGGGACGGTCTATGTGCCGGACTACAAATCGGATTCGGACGAGTATCTCAGCTTTATTCAGAATGCCTCCAATGCAGGAACGGCGATTACACAGGTTCCGGCCGCGGAGCAGCGGGAATGGAATTATGATGATGCCGCATTTACACTTTATGCCCCGCAGAAAACTGATTACGGCGAGAAAGAGAAAAACGATTTTTCACTCTGTCTGACCATGCAGTATGGAACGGTCAAATATCTCTTTACCGGCGATGCCGAGGATGCGCGGCAGCAGGAGATCATGGCGCTGAATCTTGGCACATTCGATTTCCTGAAATTTCCATATCACGGGCATTATCTTTCGACAACTGAGGATTTCCTCACTGCCTGCAAGCCGAAGGCGACAGTCATCTGCTGCTCCAAAAAGGAGAATGCTGACGACAAGACCGTCGAGACGCTGAAAACACGCGGCATTGAAGCCTATTACACAACAGGCGGAAATGTGACCATCCGTACAGACGGCAGCACAATGGTCTGTTCACAAGGATAAGCGATGAAGCATTTCATAGGCGGCAGCTTTGTGCGGTGTTTCCAATATGAATTACGGTGACGCTTGGCTGCCGGAGGAGAATGCGCAGTTTCCCGAATGAGGATGACAGATATGAAAGAAAAGCAATGGCTGCTGATTCCCGCATTGCTCGATGCACATTTTCCGCTGATGAAATATGCATTCTATACGCGGGATTATCAGCCGGTGATCCTGAACAACCGGCGCGGCATTACGCAGGAGGGTCTGCGGTATGTGCATAACGATATGTGCTATCCGCTCATACTGAATGCAGGACAGATGATCGCGGCGCTCAAAAGCGGACGCTTTGATCCGGCAACAACCAAGCTGCTGATGCCGTCCGTCGGTGATGCCTGCCGCGGCTCGAATTATTCGGAGGTGCTGCGAAAGGCGGTATGCAAGGCGGGGTTCCCGGAGACGCGTGTTCTCACGATGAATCTGATGCATATTGATCCGGAGCATCAGCTTGGCATTACGCCGATCATGGTATGGCGGGCATTTTATGCACTGTTTTACGGCGATCTGCTGATGCTGCTTGTACAGCAGGTGCGCCCTTATGAAACGGAAAAAGGTGCGGCAGAGCGCTGCCGTGACCGGTGGTTCGCGCAGATCGGCGCAGAGCTGCGTGAACGCAGAAATATGCATATTCATGTGCTGCTGCGGCGCTTTTGCGAGATCACAGAGGACTTTGCCGCGATCCCGCGCAGCAGCGAACAAAAGCAGCGCATCGGGCTGGTGGGCGAGTTGTACACGAAATATTGTTCGCTTGGAAACTGGGATATGGTGCGCTATTTGGAGCAGAGTGGCTGTGAGAGCTTTACAAACGGGCTTTCCTGGTATGTGCTGTATTATATCGATTCGCATCTTTCAAAGGCGGCTTCTGCAGAAGCGGCGGGATACCGTGCAGTCGGGGCGGTGCTCTGTGCGATTCAGCAGCGCATGATCGCTGCACTGCAGAATGCGGGATTCTTCTCGCTGCCATCGCTGCCGGAGCTGAAGGCGAATGCGGCGGATGTGATCGGATTTGAAGCTGCGATCGGGGATGGCTGGCTCATCGGTGCGGAGACCGCAGGCTATCTGCGTCAGGGCGGCGGCAAGGTACTTGCGATTCAGCCGTTCGGGTGTATGCCGAATCATATCAGCGGCAGGGGACAGTATGCG
The DNA here is from genome assembly GCA_024404875.1 of Oscillospiraceae bacterium. Lineage (GTDB taxonomy): Bacteria > Bacillota > Clostridia > Oscillospirales > Ruminococcaceae > Firm-04. The sequence goes on along the minus strand of JAKSPK010000011.1, from coordinate 33,054 downwards.
GCATTGCAGCGCAAATGCGGCGGGCAGGTAGTCAGCATTGATGTGGATGCGAGCGGATCACCGGTCAATGCCTATAATCGTGCCAGGATGCTGATTGACCGGGCAGCCGTGCCGTCAGTTTCAGGATAAGGGTACACGCTGCTGTTTGCTGCTTCTGAAAAAACTGCTTCCAACCGAATACGGATGGAGGCAGTTTTCTGGCAGAAGCTGCGGACAGCAGCGTGTATTTGGTATACAGAGCATATAGACAAGGCCGAGTCTTTCGGAGAACGCCGCACACAGCCAGACTGACAGCTTGGCGGAACATCTGCTTGTGTGTTATTATGCCGTTTTGCACAGAAACTCTTTGCCGGATGTCAGTCCAGCAAAGAGTTTCGATTCATTCTGACGAAATCTGAACCATCAGCTCTGTGCAGTATTGCCTGCGCAAATCGGAGCCGCGTACAGCACGGTTAGAACCAGCCAAGCCAACGGATCGCAAGCAGAGCGAGTCCGGCCAGTGCGCCGCTGTTGATGAGTCCGCCGATGAGCGAGGGCTTCGCGATCTGCGGACGGCGCACGGAATACTTTTTGAATACTTTGAATCCTGCGCCGGGGATCAGCAGGCTGCGCAGAACATCACTGACTGTCAGCTTTGCCTGCTTGTCGCTGAGCGCGATCTGAGCGCGGCGGACTGCCAGCGGATTCAGCACATAATTACAGTTGACGCAGACACTCGCATTCGGATCAACCACACAGCCGCAGCTTGAGCAATAGACCTTGCCGCTGGTCTGATAGTGATAATTCTGCGGGCGGACTGCCCAGCGCTTTTTCTGTTCCTCCGGCTCAAGATCAATGCCGGTGTACTTGTGCACAAATCGGAATACTTTGATAACGCCGTTGCTCTCGTATTTATCGCGCCGCGCCCGGACAAGCCGCTGTCCCTCGCGGAGTGCCAGCGGATTCACAACATAATTGCAATGGACGCAGACGCTTGCGTTCTTGTAGATCGGCTGACCGCAGTTCCGGCAGAAGCAGCGCTCCGGATCGAGCATGACCTCCCGTGCCAGCTCCTCCAGCGCTTCCTCATCCGCATCTGAATAGGATTGTTGAGTGGGCTGCTGCTGTGCCTGCATGGCTTCATCATCGGAGATCGTGCGGTATGCGACATCAATAATTTCGTTGTCAGTGTCAAAGGAATGTTTCGTCTTCATATACGGGGCTCCCTTATTCCGGCGGGGCAGCCGGCTTGGTTTATTTATGATAATATCCGATCAGATCGCGGCGGCGGAACAGACTGCCGGCGATCTCTTTTTGTGTATCAAAACTCTGCGGGACAAGCTCAGCCTCAGTCAGAGAATGCTGCAGGTAGCTGCACCAGACCTCGCTGATGCTGCCGTCCTGATCGAAACGCAGTGCAAAATTGATGCGTTCGGCATCTATGAAATATTGAGAGATGCCGGCATAGAGCTTATCATCTTTGCAGCTGCTGTTAAAGATGTATGTGCCGTAAAAACTTGTATCTTCATTCTGCATATCCAGATCAACGCGAAAGTTTTCAAAAGCAATGCTGAGTGCTTTTGCAGTGTGATTCATTGCGGAGACATGGCTTAGGCCGACGAATTCTGCCATTGAAGTAAATAGAAAGAGTACGACGCACAGTATGATGCCGAGCACCGAAATGCCGGTGACGGTACGGCTGATCCGTTCGGCGAGATCGCCGAGCATCGCAGAAGGTGATGCCGGACTGCATTTGGCAGTCCGAGCACGGACAATGCCGATGATGAGGAATACCGGCATCAGTGGGAAAACAAAGAATGAACCGAGCAGCAGCGCCGAGCGCTCACGGCGGAGCGCGGTCTGTTCGGAGAGATAGCTCTGATCGGCGTTCTGCCATGCGGCCGCGGTCTGCGGATCGAGATGCGATGGGATCAGATCCGGTGTCTTCCGGATGCGCTGCATGAACCGCTTTTTGCCGAGATCCGTCATGATCATCAGGCTGACTGCCGAGAGCAGCCAGATTACGAAGGCTGCTACGGAATACGAATCCGCCAGCCTGCCGAGCAGGATGATCAGGCCGATGGCCACGGTAAGCCAGATCAGCACGAGACTGCGCATTTTCCGGAGATGATCCGCGCGCAGCAGGAGATAGGCTTCCCGCTGCTCCGGCGCGGCATTTTCCAGATAGTCCGTTTCAAACGCTTTCATTTTTCGAGCTTTTTTCTGAGAATGTCCAGGAGATTGTTGTGCTCCTCTGCAGTCTCAGGCGCATTGTCCGTCAGATCCTCCGGGAATTCGATCTGCTCGGCCAGCGCTTCGACCGGTACCGGCGGATCATCCGGATCATATTCCGTGCTGACGACAAACGGTTCCTTCTCCTCAGGCAGCGGTGCTTCCGCCGGTTCGCCGTCCTTGTGTGCAAATATGGCTTCGTTTGTCATATAATTTGCCGTATCTGAAGGCAGGCCTTTCTTCTTCAGGCGGTCATTGAGGAAATCCGTACAGAGTGCATACATCGCCGCAAAGAGCGGGACGAATGCGACCATGCCGACAAATCCGAAGCATCCGCCGCCGACAACGATCGCGGAGAGGATCCAGAACATCGGCAGGCCGAGCGAATTACCGAGGATCTTCGGGCCGAGGAAGTTACCATCGACTTGCTGCAAAACCAGAATGAAAATCACGAACGAGATCGTCTTTCCCGGCTGCGAGAGCAGGATCAGCAGGCCGCAGGGGACCGCGCCGATAAACGGGCCAAAGACCGGAATGATATTCGTGACGCCGATGATAATGGAAATCAGCGTGATATAGGGCATCTGCAGGATTGTCATGCCAATGAAGCAGAGCAGTCCGATAATAAAGGAGTCCAGCGTCTTGCCGGAGAGGAAGTTCATGAAGGTTGCACTGAAATGCGAAAAGAGGCGCAGAAAAGAGTGAACGCCCTTTTCCGGCAGCATCGCATAGAGTAACTTGCGCGCCTGCGCGAGATAATATTCCTTTTTCAGAAGCAGATAGATCGCAAAGAACACGCCGAACAGGAAATTGCCGACGCCCTTGACGAAGGAGAATGCTCCGCTTGTGATCGTTGTGATGAAACCGGCACTGCCGGCTGCGATGTTGTCGAGCTTCGGTTCGAACTGCGTGATGAAATTCGTAAGGGAATTCTGCGCATTGTTCCAGAAGTCGATGAGCTTTTGGTAGAGGTCAGGATGATCGTCCTTCATGCTGTCAATATGCTCAATCATCCAGTTCGTGACATTCGTCATATATTCCGGCATATTGTTGATAAGGTTCTTGATGCTGGAAACCAGTTCCGGCACGATTGCGGCGACCAGGCCAATCAGCGCTGTCAGCATGATGACGGTCGAGAGCGAGACCGACAGTCCGCGGCAAAGCTTCGGGTGCGGCTTCTTCTTGCCGGTCAGCACCAGCAGCTTTTTCTCAAACCACGATTGCATCGGGTTGAGCAAATAGGCGAATACCAGTCCGAGCAGGATCGGCGCCATGACAGACAATGCTTTTTTGATGATCTCGACGAGCGATGACCAGCGCCATGCGGCGATGCCGATCGCGAGACAGATCGTAAAGACCCAGACGGCTGTTCTTGCAACGGTACGGTGCTTTTCGTCCAGACGGATTTTCATTGACTATCCACTTCCTTTCAGGAGCAGATGCTCCGGATGTCGTTTCCATTATCTATGATTATTACACTTTATTATTATACACGAAAACGAGAAAAAAAGAAAGACTTTTTGCGAATTTTAAGAAAACTGTCAAAATTCCAACACGATTCGAGGAACATATGTTTTATTTTGGGAAAATTATGAAAAAAATTGAAAATTTTTCTGTAAGGACTTTTCAAGTCGGAAGTTTTGTGATATAATAAAGTGATATTGCCGGAAGTATGCCCGCCGTCTGCCCCAGGCAGCCGGACGCGGCAAAGAGAGATCCGGTATCAGCTTGAAGAAAGGAATGACTCAGGTAGATACCATGCAGAATTTCATGCAGATCAAGCAGGCTGCCCTGACGCGTTATCTGAGCACGAAGGGACTGAATCCGCAGCAGCAGGAGGCGGTCCGCACGATACACGGACCTATCAGTGTGCTGGCGGGTGCCGGAAGCGGAAAGACAACTGCGATCGTCAACCGAATCGCTTTCATGATGCGCTTTGGTGATGCCTATTGCGGCGAGATACCTGCCTGCAGCGATGAGGATGCCGCATATCTGCGGGATGTCGCTGACGGGAAAGCCGAACCCGATGAGACAAGGCTCACCGAAATTCTCGGCTATGCACCGATCCCCGGCTGGCGGATTCTCGCAATCACATTTACGAATAAGGCTGCCGCCGAGCTGAAGGCGCGTCTGGAGATCATGCTCGGAGAATCCGCAGCGGATGTCTGGGCGGCGACCTTCCACAGCGCGTGTGTCCGCATCCTGCGGCAGCATATCGACCGGCTCGGCTATGCTTCGGGTTTCGCAATCTATGATGCCGATGACAGCCAGCGTGTCATCGCGGACTGCATCAAGAATCCCGCTTTGCAGGATCGCATGAGCGGGACATCCTTCGAGAAGGCATTCCCGGCAAAGGCCATTGCCCATGAGATCAGCCGTGCAAAGGACAAGCTGCTCTCGCCGGAGGATCTGCTTGCGCAGGCAGGCAGCGATTACCGCCGCGGAAAGATCGCGCAGATCTACGCGGCCTATCAGCAGCGGCTTCAGGAATCCAATGCCGTCGATTTTGACGATATCATCGCACTGACCGTCCGGCTCTTCCGTGAGAATCCGGATGTGCTGGAAAAATATCAGAACCGCTGCCGTTATCTGCTCGTGGATGAGTATCAGGACACGAATCCTGCGCAGTATGAGCTGATTCGTCTGCTCGCGGAGCGGCACCGCAATCTCTGTGTTGTCGGCGACGATGACCAGAGCATCTATAAATTCCGCGGCGCGACAATCCGGAATATCCTCTCCTTTGACGAGCAGTTCCCGGACTGCACCGTGATCCGGCTGGAGCAGAATTACCGCTCAACAAAGCAAATTCTGAAAGCGGCGAATTCCGTCATCCGGCACAATGAAGGGCGTAGAGACAAGACACTCTGGTCGGAGCTTTCGGACGGCGAAAAGGTCGTATGGTACCGCGCTGCCGATCAGAACGACGAGGCACGCTATGTTGCTGCGACGATTGCGGAACATATCCGTGACGGCGGAAAATATCAGGATTGTGCCGTGCTGTACCGCACCCACGCGATCTCCAATACGCTGGAGCGGCATCTCGCACAGGCGAATGTGCCCTACCGCATCTACGGCGGCCTGCGTTTCTTTGACCGCAAGGAGATTAAGGATGTCATCGCGTATATGTCTGTTGTCAACAATCCCCATGATATCCTGCGATTCTCGCGCATCATCAATGAACCCAAGCGCGGCATCGGTGCGCAGACGCTTGCTGACCTGACCGCGATCGCGCTGGATCTCGGCATTACGCCGCTGGAGGTGCTGCAAAATGCGGACACCTATCCGGCGCTGGCAAGGCGCGGTGCGGCCCTCCGGCAGGCCGGTGCGGTCTTCACAGAGCTGCAGGAGGCGGCCGATTCCCAGCCGCTCGATGAATTCTACGATACGCTGCTCCGCGTCACCGGCTATATGGATATGCTGACGCAGCTCGGCGATGAGGGCGAGGGACGAATTGAGAATATTCGCGAGTTGAAAACCAGCATCCTCTCCTATGTCAATAATGCGGAAAACAGCGGCGAGGAGCCGACTCTCAACGGCTTTTTGGAGGAGATATCTCTTTATACCGATCAGGACAGAGCTGACGAATCGCAGGACGCGGTTACGCTGATGACTGTTCATGCGGCAAAGGGGCTCGAATTCGAGCAGGTCTTTCTCGTCGGAATGGAGGACGGGATCTTTCCTGGCAGACGGAGCATGGACGATCCGGAGGAGATCGAGGAGGAACGGCGGCTTGCCTATGTCGCGATCACCCGTGCCAAGCAGCGGCTCCGCATTACGACTGCGGCATACCGGATGCTCTATGGCCAGACAACTGCCAACGGCGCCTCCCGCTTCCTCAAGGAAATCGACAAATCCGTTATCGAAAAGCAGGAGCCGGAGCGGAAGGCTTCCGTGGGAATGCCTGCTGAAAAGCGCAGCGCCGGCGGCGATACATATTTCAAGTATAAGGAACAGCCCGCTTCTGATAAGCTGCCCGACTTTGCTGCCGGAGACCGCGTGAAGAGCTTTGTCCACGGTGAAGGTACCGTGCTGAGTGTTTCCCCGATGGCCGGCGATGTCTTGCTGGAGATCGCATTCGATCAGGCGGGGACGAAAAAAATACTGGCAAAATATGCCCGAATCCGAAAGGTGTCATCATGAGTACAAAAGCGAAAAAAACAACCGCTGAACGCGGTCTGGATGTGATCGTCAAGACCGGAGAATCCCTCCGGAGCGGCTGGCATAATCTCAAGGAGGCTGTCCGCACGAGAAACGGTCAGTATCTGATTCTTGCCGCACAATTCCTGCTGTCATTCCTGTCGCTGCTCTATTTCAAAGGCGTACTGCGGCTGGCGTATTACAGTATGTTCTACCGGCTGGAGATTCCGGAGGAGAGCAAATCGACCTACTGCTTTCTTGTGACATTGGTCTGTATCCTTTTCGGTGCGGTCATGCTGTTCACGAGGCGGCAGATCGTCACGCGTGTCGTTATCATGTGCGCGATGCCGTTTTACCTGCCGATCATACTGTTCAATTATCAGCATCTCGTTCTGCTTGTACCGCTGATAATTATGGTTGTCATCACATTTCTGGCGAGCGGCTCTGGCGAGGGCATCAAAACAATTCTCGGTGCGGTGTTCTTATCGCTCTATATTCTCGGCGCGTTTGGTTTTATGACAGTGCAGAGTATCCTGCGTCCGTCGATCGAGGAGACCGTCATCAAGCGTGAGGTCACACCAAATGGCGCATTCCGCTATTCCGTCGTACAGGTGCTGGATCAGGGCAACGGCAATACCTATGTGTCGATCGAGCCGAATACCGCAGATATCGACTACAGCCATTCCAAGTGGTACGCAAAGGGATTCACAAAAGAAATCTATCAGGAGCGTCCGCTTTCTGCAAAATTCAAGGTCGAGTGGAAAACGCAGACACGCTCTGAGATTACCCGTGAGATTATCACGCATAACCCCAGCACCGTCTTTACGCTCGATGCCGAGCAGATCAAGCTGCTTGGTCTGGATGCCGGTTATCAGAAGGAATACACGATCGGCGAACTGAGCCGCAGTCAGCGTCATAAGCTCGGCTACGGTTCGACCAAGGATAAGATCGACTCGAAGCTTGCGAAGCTCCTGCGCATTACGCTGAAGGATCCCGAAGAAACTGTGACGCTTGACTTCGATCAGATGGTTGACCTTGGAATGAGTCCGACCTATGAGCAGCGTCTTTCCCGCATGACTGACGAAAATCTCGCGACGCTCGGTGTGCCGGAGGAAAACGAGGTTCTGTATGTCAACGGAAAGGTCGTTTTCCGGCAGTATGTCGCCGTACTGGAGCGCACCTTCAGTGAGAGCTCACGCGATATTTCAGCGTTCCTCGAACCTAATACCGTTCCGGAGGTGCATCCGGAGGGTGTTGAGATCCCGAAGACTGAGACCACGACAACGACCGTTACAACGACGACGACCACGACTGAGGAGACCACGACAACAACAGAAGAGCCTCAGTGGGATTGGCAGTGGCAGCAGCAGTGGTGGTAAGCGATTCCGGTTTTATGTAATGAACAGCTTCGGATTGCGCTGTATGCAGATGGGGACAGCTTCATCTGCATACAGTGCAGTATCCGTTGATAGCGATACTTTCTGCCCGGAGCACGCTTCTGCGGAAGCGGGCTGCGTGAAGGAAGCATACTCTGATGCAAAATATAAAAATAAAGAGGAGGATCAGAACATGACATATTACATCGGTGCGGATATCGGCACGAGCGGGACTAAGACAGTCCTCTTTGATGTCAGCGGCAATGTGATCGCTTCGGCAGCGGAGGAATATCCGCTGTATCAGCCGCAGAACGGCTATGCCGAGCAGGAACCGCAGGACTGGGCAAATGCTGTCCTGCATACCGTTGCAGCCGTGGTGAAGAAAAGCGGCGTTGATCCGCAGGATGTTAAAGGCATCGGCCTTTCCGGTCAGATGCATGGACTTGTCATGCTCGATCAGGCAAATCAGGTCCTCCGTCCGGCGATCATATGGTGTGACCAGCGTACGGCGGCAGAGTGTGAGGAAATCACACAGCGCGTCGGCGCGGAGCAGCTCATTGCGATCACCGCGAATCCGGCACTGACCGGGTTCACTGCCTCAAAGATCCTCTGGGTTCGGAATCATGAGCCGGAAATATATGCGAAATGTGCACATATCCTGCTTCCGAAAGACTATATCCGCTTTGTGCTGACCGGTGAGTTCGCAACGGAGGTCTCCGATGCATCCGGTATGCAGCTGCTCGATATCCCGAACCGCTGTTGGTCAGATACCATACTGGAAAAGCTGGATATTGACAAAAATCTGCTTGCAAAAGTCTATGAATCACCGGAGATCACAGGAACGCTGACCGCTGAGGCGGCTCGGCTGACCGGTCTCTGCGAGGGAACACCTGTAGTCGGCGGAGCGGGCGACAATGCGGCTGCTGCGATCGGAACCGGCGTTGCGGAGGACGGCAAGGCGTTCACAACAATCGGTACGAGCGGCGTGGTATTTGCACACAGCTCGCAGATTTCGATTGACCCGAAGGGCAGAGTACATACTTTCTGCTGCGCAGTTCCCGGCTGCTGGCATGTCATGGGCGTGACGCAGGGCGCAGGTCTTTCACTGAAATGGTTCCGCGACCTTTTCTGCGATGCTGAAAAGCATACAGCGAAGAATATGGGCGTGGATGAATATTATCTCATGGACAAAGCGGCAGAACAGTCACCGATCGGCGCGAACAGACTGCTCTATCTTCCATATCTGATGGGCGAGCGCACACCGCATCTGGATGCGAATGCACGCGGCGTTTTCTTCGGGCTTTCCGCGATGCATCAGAAGCGTGATCTGCTGCGTGCTGTTATGGAGGGCGTGACCTATTCGCTGCGCGACTGTCTGGAGGTCTTCCGCGAAATGCAGATCGAGGTTGATGACATGATGGCCTGCGGCGGAGGCGGATCGTCCCCGCTTTGGCGGCAGATGCTCGCCGACCTTTACCGCTGTCCGATCCAGACAACGAAATCGAAGGAAGGACCGGCACTCGGTGCGGCGATCCTTGCAATGGTCGGAACCGGAGCGTATGCATCTGTTCCGGAGGCCTGCCGTGCGATCATTGCGGCGGACAAGATCTGTCAGCCGGATGAAAAGGCTGTGCCGAAATATGAGAAATATTATCAGTTCTACCGAACACTTTATCCCTCGCTCCGTGAGCGGTATCAGGAGCTTTCGGAATTATGAATCACTCAGCGGAAAAGGAGCAGCGGAAATTGCTGCCCGTTCTGATTGTCTATTCCGTGATCTTTTACGGGGTATGGGCGGTCTGGGCACTGCTGATCCGTCCGGCTTGCCTGAATGCGTTCGGCGAGACACTGCTGCCGGAGCTTTGCGGCTCTGCCATAAAGGTGCTGATCTGGGCAGTGCCGGCGCTGCTGCTGGCAAAGCGCTATGAATCGGAGATGACTGTCGGGCTGCGGCAGATGTTTACGGAAAAGTTTCGGCCGTGTCTGTGCTGCTCTGGACACTGCTCTTTGCGGCAATCAGCGGCGGCAGCCTGATACGGGGTATTCTGCACGGAACGCTGCATATCAATCCCGACTTTTCACTTGCGAGTCATCAATGGCTTCTGGTTGTTGGCATCACCGAGGAAATGGTGTTCCGCGGCTGGCTGCTCAATGCAACGGCAAAGGACGAAAAGGACTGGAAGCCAGTCGCGGTCAATGCGGTGATGTTTCTTTGCATCCATTTTCCCGGATGGATCCAGAAGGGGATGTTCGTCAGCGCAATCACGGGCTTCGGCTTTGTGTCGATCCTGATATTCAGTGTTCTGGTGAGTGTCTGCTTTCTGAAACATAAGAATCTGCTGCTGCCGGTCTTCCTGCATATGCTCTATGACTTCATGATTGAATTCTGGCAGGTGGAATGAGGTGAGACCATGTCGAATTTGCCGATCATACTGCCGTTTCCGCTGATTGACATTGCAGCGGAGGGCGAGCAGTTCCGGTTTTTATGTACAGAGATTCAGCCGTTGTTTCGGACACCTGAGCAAACGGAGCCGTCTGATTTTGACTGCGGATTTGCGGTTGAATATGCAGGCAGTGGAATTTCAGCGCAGTTTGGCTGTGATATCTCAGTTGGCAATGTCTATGCATTTTATCAGTCGCTTGAAACAGCATATCAGCAGCTTGATCCGGAAAAATCGGCACAGCTTGCGAACTACGGTTCACTTGACCGCACAGCGATCCGGATTCAGTTTGACCGGCGCGGCGGCTGCCTGCTGACCGGACATTTTCTGAATGCGAAAAACCATTATCACAGCGGCATTCAGATCAGCATATCGCTCGATCAAAGTTATATCGGCGAAATCCTGCGCAGTCTGCGGCACTTCTTCCGCATCTTGACGGATGCGCAGGGACACGCGAATTATTATTGATGTTTTCACCACACGGAGGCAAATTATGCGAGAAGCTACCGTTACCCGCAATACGAAAGAAACAAAGATCACCGTTACCGTCCGGCTCGACGGCAAAGGAGAGAGCGAGATCGCGACCGGCATCGGGTTCTTTGACCATATGCTCACGGCGATGTCGCGGCATAGCGGCATCAGCATGACTGTCCATGCGGACGGCGATCTGTTTGTGGACGGTCATCACACCGTCGAGGATACCGGCATTGTGCTCGGTCAGGCGCTGAATCAGGCGCTCGGCGACAAATCCGGCATCGCACGCTACGGCAGTGCATATATCCCGATGGATGAGGCGCTGTCCTTCTGCTCGCTCGATCTCTCGAACCGGCCGTTTGTTGTATTTCGCGGCGAATTCACAAATCAGATGATCGGGCAGTATGATGCGTGTCTGACGGAGGAATTCTTCCGCGCACTGGCGGTCAATGCCGGCATTACGCTGCATCTCGATATGTGTTACGGCAAAAACGATCACCACAAATGCGAGGCGCTGTTCAAGGCATTTGCACACGCGCTGAAAGCGGCTGTAAAAGAAAACGAGGACGGCACGGTGCTGTCAACGAAAGGAGCACTCGGATGATCGCGGTCATTGATTACGGCGCAGGCAATCTGTTTTCAGTCTGCAATGCTCTGCGCTACCTGAATATTGCGCACTGTGTCACAAAGGATGCGGCGGAGATCGACCGTGCCGATGCAGTGATTCTGCCCGGTGTCGGCGCATTTCCTGCTGCAATGGCATCGCTGGAGGGGACGGGGCTTGTCGGGACGATCCGTGAAAATGCAGCACGCAAACCGCTGCTTGGCATCTGTCTCGGTATGCAGATGCTTTTTGAACGCTCCGACGAGAACGGCGAATGCAAAGGGCTCGGACTGATCCCCGGCGAGGTGCATCTGATTCCGTCAAAGCGTGTCATTATTCCGCATATGGGCTGGAATGAGCTGGTCATCAAGCAGGAGTCACCGCTGCTCAGCGGGATTGAAATGCCGCTCTATACCTATTTTGTTCACAGTTATCAGGCATTCTGCGACGACAGCAATATCATTGCATACTGCGACTATGACGGCAAGGTGCCGGCGCTCGTTACGGACGGCAAATATGTATTCGGCGCACAGTTCCATCCGGAAAAATCCGGTGAAAAGGGACTGATGATGCTCCGGAATTTTGAGAGGACTGCGATATGATTATTTTTCCTGCAATCGACATCATCGGCGGGCAGTGCGTGCGGCTTGTCAAGGGTGACTACGCAACGGCACAGAAGGTCGCGGAGGATCCGCTGGAAACGGCCAGGCAGTTTGAAGCGGCCGGCGCGGAGTGGATCCATATGGTCGATCTGGACGGCGCAAAGGCGGGATATCCGGTCAATACGGAAATTTACCGCAATATCGCGCAGAATACACATCTCAAGGTCGAGGTGGGCGGTGGCATCCGCACGCTCGAAACAATCCAGGCGTATCTGGATCTCGGCATTGCGCGTGTGATCCTCGGCTCGGCTGCGCTCAAAGATCCGCAGCTCGTTGCAGATGCGGTAAAGCAGTTCGGCGCAGAGAAGATCGTTGTCGGGATTGATGCAAAAAATGAAATGGTCGCCACAGAAGGCTGGCTCGAAACGAGCGAGGTCAGCTACATCGACCTTGCAAAGGAAATGATCCGCATCGGCGTGACAACATTCATTTTCACGGACATTTCCAAAGACGGCACACTCTCCGGTGTCAACGCGGAGCAGCTTCGGAAGCTCGCTGAGGCGACACAAGGTCAGTGTAATATCGTCGCATCCGGCGGTGTGCACACGATCGACGATATTGTGATCTGCCGCGATCTCGGCTTATACGGCACAATCGCGGGCAAGTCGCTCTATCAGGGAACACTGGATCTGAAAGAGGCGATCGCGGCGGCGCAGCAGACGGCTTCTTGAAGCAGTCTCGCCGCACTGAAAGCAGAAGGCATCAATGAAGCCGGCGCTGGCCGCATTCTGAGATCATGCGGGCGGCAATGCGTTCTGGGAGCGCATGAACTTCGGGTACAGAGAGGATCTCAATGATCGTGACTTCGCACTGACCGAAATGGTGCGCTTCGATCCTGAATACTGATAAAGGAGAGCAGGTATGCTTGCAAAAAGAATTATTCCGTGCCTTGATGTCCGGCACGGAAAGGTCGTCAAGGGCGTGAACTTTGAAGGCGTAAAGGATGTCGGCGATCCGGTTGCCTGTGCATCAGAATATAACCGGCAGGGCGCTGATGAGATCGTGTTTTATGACATTGTTGCGTCCCATGAGGGGCGCGGAACATTCCTCGATGTCGTGCGTGAGACTGCAAAGCAGGTGTTCGTTCCGCTGACGGTCGGCGGCGGCATTTCGTCGGTCGCCGATATGCGTGAGACACTGCGCGCCGGTGCGGATAAGATCAGCATTAATTCTTCGGCAGTCAAAAATCCGCAGCTGATTTCCGAGGGTGCGGAGATCTTCGGCTCACAGTGCATTGTTGTTGGCATTGATGCAAAGCGTGACGGCAAGGGCGGCTATACGGTCTATGCGAACGGCGGCCGCATCGACATGAAGGTTGATTTGCTGAAATGGGTTGAGGAAGTTGAGCAGCGCGGTGCGGGTGAAATCTGCCTTAATTCGATTGATACGGACGGCGTGCGCGGCGGCTTTGATCTCGAAATGCTGAAAGCAGTCTGTGCGCGTGTGAATATTCCGGTTATTGCATCCGGCGGCGCTGGAAAACTGAGCGACTTTGCAACGGTCTTTCAGGAGACCGACGCGACTGCGGCACTTGCAGCTTCGCTGTTTCATTTCGGTGAGCTGACGATCCCGCAGGTTAAGGCGGACTGCCGCAGCAAGGGCATCGCAATGCGGTAAACGGCTTATAGAACAGATGATTACCGCTTCGGCGGATTAATATAAGGAGTAATGAAAAGTGACTTTATACGAAGAACTCAAGCGCAGAGGTCTGATTGCGCAGACCACCGATGAGGCGGAGATCGCCGAACTCATCAACAACGGCAAGGCCACCTTCTACATTGGTTTCGATCCGACTGCGGATTCTCTCCATGTCGGTCATTTCATGGCGCTGTGCCTGATGAAGAGAATGCAGATGGCGGGCAATAAGCCGATCGCACTGGTCGGCGGCGGCACTGGTATGATCGGTGATCCCTCTGGAAAATCCGATATGCGCAAGATGCTTACACCGGAAATCATTGCGCATAACTGTGAATGCTTCAAAAAGCAGATGGGACGCTTTATCGACTTTTCCGAAGGTAAGGCACTCATGGTCAATAACGGCGACTGGCTGCTCAGCCTCAACTATGTCGATGTGCTGCGTGAGGTCGGTGCCTGCTTCTCGGTCAACAAAATGCTTTCCTTTGAGTGCTACAAGCAGCGCTGGGAGCGCGGCCTGACATTCCTCGAATTCAATTATATGATCATGCAGAGCTACGATTTCTACAAGCTCTTCCAGGATTATGGATGCAATATGCAGTTCGGCGGCGACGATCAGTGGGCGAATATGCTCGGCGGTACGGAGCTGATCCGCAAGAAGCTCGGTAAGGATGCTTATGCGATGACCATTACCCTGCTGCTCAATTCCGAAGGCAAGAAAATGGGTAAGACGGAAAAGGGCGCTGTGTGGCTTGATCCGGAAAAAACCTCGCCCTATGATTTCTTCCAGTACTGGCGGAATGTCGGTGATGCCGATGTCATCAAGTGTCTGAAAATGCTGACCTTCCTGCCGATCGAGCAGATCGAGGAAATGGAGCAGCATCTCGATTCCGGTGCGGCATATAACAATGCAAAGGAGATCCTTGCCTATGAGCTGACGGCGCTCGTTCACGGTGAGGAGGAGGCTGAAAAGCAGCGGGCAGCGGCGCGTGCGATCTTCGCAGGCAGCGGCGACAGCGAAAATATGCCCTCGACTGCGCTGACCGCCGATGACCTCACTGACGGACAGATCGGTCTGCTGACGCTCCTTGTCAAGGCAAAGCTTTGCCCCTCGATCAGCGAAGCGCGCAGACTTGTGCAGCAGGGCGGCGTAACCGTCAATGATGAGAAGGTCACCGATCCGAAAACTATGTATACACTGGAAAAAGATCTCATTATCAAGAAGGGCAAAAAGGTCTTCCATAAGATTACAATGACAAATTAAAATACAGTGATACCGGTGTCCGGTGCAGCAGACCGGATGCCGGATTCAGACAGTTATCCGAGTTACAGGGAGGTTTCAGGTCATGCAGGATGTTGTCGCAAAGCAGCTTTCGCAGGTCTATGACAACTGCGCCAAATGCGATGAAAAGGGATTCCATGTAGGCGTGCAGGGGAAATCCATGCAGGATTATCTTCGCTTTACACTGCTTAAATTTTATGTATATTTAAGCAGCAGCAACGGCAATATCACAATGCAGGAGATCGCGTATCTCAACGATGCACTGGGATATTCCATGTCGGCCGACCAGATCGACCGCTTTAATGTCAGCAGCAAGATTACGAAATACAGCTTAAAGGACAGCATGATTACGATGATGATGCCGTTCCTGAAAATGGATCTCGAAACCACGCCGATCGGGCCGACAAGTCTTGCTTTTATTGAGTTTATCAATCAGGCAGGACTGGATTTCATGACGGTCGAGAACGGTCGGACGGATCCGTTCATCATGCGTGATCTCAGTGCACTGGTGCTTGCACTTCGCAATTTCCGCATGGATTATATTTCCAACTGGGATGCGATGATCCGTGAGCAGAAGCGCCGCGAAGCGCTGACGAACCGTCCGCCTTATATCCCCGGCAGCGGTAATTCGCCGTGGGGTTCCTCGCAGATTCCGCCAACTAATCTGACGCCGATCACGCCGAATCAGCCTCCGCAAAATCAGCAGAGTGGAAGCACGCAGAATCCGTTCCAAAAACAGAATCAGCAGAATGCGCAGCAGCAGAAGCCGGAGGAGAAAGAATTAACTTTAGAGGAGCAGCTTGCAAAGCTTGAAGATTTAACCGGTCTTGAGGCTGTAAAGCAGGATCTCAACAGCTTAATTAATCTGATTCGTGTGCGGAAGATGCGTGAGGACAGAGGGATGCCGCAGTCCGCGATGTCTCTCCATATGGCATTCCTTGGCAACCCCGGCACCGGTAAAACGACTGTTGCCCGCATTCTCTCCGGCATTTACAAAAGCCTCGGCGTGCTCTCAAAAGGACATCTTGTCGAAGTGGACCGCTCTGGCCTAGTCTCTGGCTATGTCGGTCAGACAGCGATCAAGACGAAGGAAGTGATCGACTCGGCACTCGGCGGCGTACTGTTCATTGATGAAGCATATGCGCTTACCGCGAACACCGGCAAGGGTGATTTCGGTCAGGAGGCCGTTAATACGCTGCTGAAGGCAATGGAGGATAACCGTGATGACTTCATTGTTATCGTCGCCGGTTATTCCGATCTCATGGAAGAATTCCTCGACAGTAACCCCGGTCTGCGTTCGCGCTTTAATAAGATCATCACCTTCGAGGATTATATGCCTGATGAGCTGCTCGATATTTTCAAGAGCATCTGCACAAAATCCGGCATGACAATTACGAAGGAGGCAGAGGAAGACGTTTTGGAATATTTCGTCTGCCGCTGTGGACAGAACCTCAAAACCTTCGCAAATGCGCGTGATATTCGTAATTTCTATGAGCGTGCGATTACGAATCAGGCCAATCGGCTTGCGGCGATCGAATCTCCGACGAACGATCAGCTCACGACTTTGACGATCGAAGATGTGAAGGATATTGAATTGAATTAAAGCGATCCTGTCGCTTAAATTTACTTGAAAGGAAGAAAGATTATGGTAGTTATTACAATGGAAAGCGGAAAGCAGATGAAGTTCAGACTGCGTCCGGACTGCGCACCGATCTCCTGCGAAAATTTTGAGAAGCTTGTGAATCAGGGGTTCTATAACGGCCTCAGCTTTCACCGGGTTATCTCCGGCTTTATGATCCAGGGCGGCTGCCCGGACGGAACAGGCATGGGCGGCCCTGGTTGGCATATCAAAGGCGAATTCCTTGCAAATGGCGTGAACAATCCGCTGAAGCACAGCCGCGGTGTGCTGTCGATGGCGCGTGCGGCGCATCCGGACAGTGCCGGTTCACAGTTCTTCATTATGCACGCAGATGCGCCGTATCTGGACGGAAACTATGCGGCCTTTGGTGAGATCATTGAGGGACTGGATGTTGTGGACGAGATTGCAGGTGTTCAGACGAATTACGCTGATAAGCCGCTGACACCGCAGATCATGAAGACGGTCGAGATCATCCCTGACTGAGAATAAGACACAGCTGGAGCGGACTCTCTGCACAGGATCAAATTGATGTGTTCCTGTGCCGGAATCTGCGTTTTATCATGGCAAAATAATCCCAGACCGAACCTGAAAGGATGATTCAAATGCTGACACCGAACCTGACTGTTTCGCCGGACGGTCATCTGATGATCGGCGGCGCTGATACTGTTGCGCTTGCCAAGACACACGGCACACCGCTCTATGTCATGGATGAAAACATGATCCGCGAGAATTGCCGCGGCTACGGCAATGTGATCGCGAAGGAATACGGCGGCAATGGCCTGATCTGCTTTGCAAGCAAGGCACTTTCCTGTAAGGAGCTTTATCGCATCGTCAATTCTGAGGGACTCGGTGCGGATGTAGTCTCCGGCGGCGAACTGTATACTGCACTCAAGGCGGGAATGCCTGCAGAAAAGATCGTCATGCACGGCAACAGCAAGACGAATACCGAACTGCAAATGGCCGTCGCACACGGCGTCGGCCGGATCGTCTGTGACAATCTGCCGGAGCTGGAACGCCTTGACCGGATCGCTGAAAAGTCCGGGAAGATCGCGAATATCATGCTTCGCATTAAGCCGGGTATCGACGCACATACCCATGATTTTGTCAAGACCGGCCAGATCGACAGCAAGTTCGGCTTTGCCTTGGAGACCGGCGAAGCAATGGAAGCGGTCAAAGCTGCGAGCCTATATCCGAATCTGCATCTGCTCGGCCTGCACTGCCATATCGGTTCGCAAATTCTTGACACGGAGCCGTTTGCAGAGGCGGGGCGCGTCATGATCCAGTTCATGGACAAGATTCGCAGTGAGCTTGGCCTGACGCTGACCGAGCTGAATCTCGGCGGCGGTCCTGGCATCCGATATACCGAGGCAGATGATCCTAAGCCATTCGGCGAGATCGTCCGTGCGATTCTTACAGCGGTTAAGGAAAGCTGTGAGCGTGCCGATTATCCGAAGCCGTTTATTCTTTTTGAGCCGGGACGCTCGATCGTCGGCGGCGCGGGACTGACGCTCTATACCGTTATGGCGAAGAAGGTCATCCCGAATATTCGCACCTATGTGTTGATCGACGGCGGTATGTGCGACAATCCGCGTTATGCGCTCTATCGTTCGCGCTATGAAGCGCTGATCGCGAATAAGGCTGCAGCGCCGCGCACCGAGATTGTTACGATTGGTGGACAGTGCTGTGAGAGCGGTGACCTCATTGGTGAGGATATGCCGCTGCAAACCGCAGAGTGCGGTGACATCGTTGCGGTACTGGCGACCGGCGCATATAATTATTCGATGGCGTCTCACTATAACCGTAATCCCAATGCTGAAATGGTCATGGTCAGGGACGGCGAAGCGCGGACAATCATTCGCCGCGAGACCTATGAAGACATCATCCGCTGCGATATCTGATTTGTAATCAAAGTTTTTCCGAATGCATCTTGCAATCCTCCGGTTTCTGTACTATAATAGTATCAGAGACCGGAGGTGATTTTTATGACCGCAAATGGAAAGAAAGTACTTGGAATCATTGGCATTGTGATGCTTTCGATATTCGCGCTCTGTGTCGGACTGGTCGTGCTGCTTGTCGTTGTGATATTCACAGTCCGCGCACCGGAAAGGGATATGGACAGACGCGATGTGGCCGTGCGTATGGAGGAATACTACGGCGAGCCGTTCAGGGTGATCGACACAAAGGAACCGGAGGATTCGGATCGGATCACGCTCTGGACACTGGAGGACAGTCACGGCGTCCGCTGTCACGCGGCGCGCGGGCTTGATTATGACGGCGGCTCGATGGTCTGGCGTACCTATGACGATTACCGCGTGATGCAGCTCATGCAGAATCCGGCAGTGGATCAGCTGCTGACACAGAAGCGGTTTGCGGTCATACCGCAGAATAATCTCGGTCAACACACTGCGTTCAATGCCGATTATCCGGCATACAGCTGGATCGTTGATGTGAAAAACTATAATGATTTTGCGGACGCGCTGCATCTCGCGCTGACTGTGTTGTCATCGCTTCCGGCGGATGAGGGCGAGATCGTCTGGCGGGATTCGCACTGGGGGAGCATTGCGCCGAAGATTTGCATTGGAACAAGTCGGTATGCCGAATATCAGCCCGGCGCGGTGTACGATGAACAGTCCGAGCTTTACCGGATACAGGAACGTTTCTGCGCTGAATGCCGGCGGAACGGCGAGGAGGAAAGGATTCCGCCGGGAACAGAAAACCAGCATCCGAAAAGCGGGACATACACACTCAAATATCACGAAGATACGCTGAAATTACCGCTCCAGTGGGATGCCGAAGCGCGCTGCTTCCTCTTACAGGAGCGGGAGGATCCTGATGAAATGGATTATCCGGTTGTGCCAAATCTGCTGTCTTTGCTCGATGTCTGCGGGTTTAGTGTCAGCAGGACAAAGGACGCATTCACTTATGAATACGAGACGCATTATCAGGGTGATGTGATATATATTCGCCGCAGCTTTACCACGCACAGTACTGCGGTGGACGGGACACGCGGCTGGTTTACGAGCAATCACAGCTATATTGAACTGAATGAGAAGCAGATCGAACAGCTTTTCGGTATCACATTTGAGATCGACCCGCAGACGATGACGGGGGAGATTCTGTTCGACGGAAATGGATATTGGTAGAATATTGTGATACGGAGGAAGGACTGAATGCATACATTTACAATCGGTGCGAACGACGCCGGACAGCGCGCAGATAAATTTCTGCTGAAGGCCTGCCCGAAGCTTCCGAAATCGCTGCTCTACAAGACCTTCAGAAAGAAGGATGTCAAGCTGGGCAGCAGGCGCATTTCGCCGGAGACATTTTTACAGGCAGGCGATGTGCTGACCGTCTATCTGCCGGACGAGTTTTTCACGGCCGCGCCGAAACCGCAGCGCATCAATGCGCTCCCGATGCCGGAAATTGTCTATGAGGATGAAAATATTGCGCTGATGAAAAAAACGGCGAATCTGCCGGTTCATGCGGATGACAAGGGTTCTGCCGATACGCTTGCCGGACGATTTTTGTATTATCTTGCAAAATCTGGCGCGTATAATCCCGCGAATGAGCAGAGCTTTTCGCCGGCGCTCTGCAACCGGCTTGACCGCAATACAGAGGGCTTTGTCATTGGCGCAAAAAATGCCGCGGCATTGCGCGGCATGAATGAACTGATACGCGAAAACCGCGTCATCAAGCAATACTTGTGCATTACAGCGGGAGTTCCGCCGAAACAGCATGATACCGTGACTGCGTATCACCGACGCCTAGAGGGTCGGTCAGCGGAGATTGTGGATATAAAGAGAGAGGGCTTCCGACAGATCGTGACCGAATATGAGATGCTGCAGCAACATGACGATCTTGCGCTTCTGCTCGTGACACTGCATACCGGCCGGACGCATCAGATCCGTGCACAGATGGCGGCGCTGCGCTGCCCGCTGCTTGGTGACAGTCGCTACGGATTTGCAAAAGTCAACCGCTGTTATGCGGAAACGCATCAGCTGCTCGCGGCTTGTCTGCTGCGATTCGATGTCCCGGCAGAAGGGCATTTGCTTTCGGCACTGCACGAAAAAGCCTTTTCTTATACACCCGATTTTGTACACAGATACGGCTTTTCAGTTTGACTACAGCCGTATGACCGACCATGCAGTCGTCAGGCGATCAAGATTCCATGCTGCATTGGCCGGTGAGGTCGATGGCAGGCGGATTGCCGCACGGCCGAGCGTGGGCAGTTGATACTTTTCGTAGTATTTGGCCGCAGTTCCGCCATTGACAAAGATATGCCGGATCTGCGCAGCTGCAAGGATTGGCGCCAGATCGTTCGGCTGCACATTGCGGATGCTGCTGTCTGCGCTGCCGGTAATCTCGCAGGATGCGATTACATCCCAGAGTGCGATGTGATGTGTCAGAAGAAACTGGCGCTTTTCTTCGATCGTCACGGGTATATCCGTGACGAAAACCGCCGCTGTTACACGCCAGAAGCGGTTTTGCGGATGCCCGTAGAAGAATTTCTGCTCCCGCGATTTGACCGACGGAAAGCTTCCGAGGATGAGAATTTCCGATTCGGCGTCGTAAAGCGGCGGAAACGGATGTTGGACTTTGTTCATGATTATTACACCTTGATTTTGTCCGTAAAGGCGGACTGTGTTGTCAGGAGGGATTCGATTGGAGCAGATAATTCGTATTGGTGCACTGGCGGAATCACCGTGGGAAGAATGGCTGTCCTGTTCAGAAACGCAGCTATTTCATTTGCGGGAGCCTGCGCCGGGTCTCTTTCTCGCAGAGAGTCCGAATGTCATTGAGAGAGCGCTTGCTGCAGGATATCAGCCGGAATCGTTTCTGATTGACGATGCATATTATTCGGAACAAATGCATATGATCACAGATGCATTCCTGGATGTGCCGGTTTATCTCGCCGGAAGCGCTGTGCTGAATGCAGTGCGAGGAATGCATCTGACGCGCGGCGTTCTCTGTGCGATGCAGCGCCGCGAGCAGCCCGCGGATTCATCGGAATTGCTATGGCAGGCGCATCGCATTGCGCTGTTGGAAAATATTATGAATCCGACCAATCTTGGTGCAGTATTCCGGTCAGCGGCGGCGCTTGGCATAGATGCTGTCCTGATGACACATGGCTGTACAGATCCGCTTTACCGGCGGGCAGCGCGTGTCAGCATGGGGACGGTATTTCAGGTGCCGTGGCGGTATTGCCAGGCGATGCCGACGGCGGAGATTCTTGATCGGCTTCGTTCGGATTTCGGCTTCCGTAGTGCAGCAATGGCGCTTTGTGATGATTCCGTTCGTATTGATGATCCGGCACTCCAGGATGCAGAACGCCTTGTGGTTGTGCTTGGTACGGAAGGTGAGGGGCTTGCGCCGGAGACGATCGCGGCTTGTGATTATACAGTGCGTATCCCAATGCAGCACGGCGTCGATTCGTTGAATGTTGCTGCAGCGAGCGCGGTCGCATTTTGGGAGCTGCGCAGGCGCTAAAGAGAAAGGGAAGAGACCGACACGGGTTTCTTCCCTTTTTTATCTATTCAGAAAGTGTGCCTGCACCCATTTCCCTACAGGTTTTCGGATGCGTTATTATGCGCCGATCTTCCGGAATTTCGCATAACGGTGTTCAAGCAATGCTTCCGGTGACAGCGCACTGAGTTTCTGGATTTCCTCCAGCAGAATTGCTTTCAGTTCGGAGCAGATCTCGCGGTCGGTCTTGCCGGATTCCGGGATCAGCTTCTCGATCACATCAAATTGCAGCAGATCGTAGGAAGTCAGGCGCAGATGCTCTGCAGCCTCGGGTGCCTTTGCGGAATCCTTCCAGAGAATGCTCGCGCATCCTTCCGGTGAAATGACCGAATATACGGCATTTTCCAACATGATCGCGGTATCGCAGACGCCGAGCGCCAATGCGCCGCCGCTGCCGCCTTCTCCGACAACAACAGAAATGATCGGTGTTTTCAGTCCCATCATTTCATAGAGATTCTCTGCGATTGCAAGCCCCTGTCCGCGCTCCTCGGCCTCAATGCCGCAGTATGCGCCGGAGCTTCCGATAAAGCAAATGATCGGGCGGCGGAATTTCTCCGCTTCCTTCATAAGACGGAGCGCTTTGCGGTAGCCCTCCGGTTCGGGGCAGCCGAAATTGCGCTTTATGCGCTCTTCGATCGTATTGCCGCGCTCCATCGCGATGACTGTCACCGGAATGTAGTTCAGCGTACCGATGCCGGCCACGATCGCCGCATCATCTCCAAAACGGCGGTCGCCGTGCAGCTCGACAAAATCGTCGATCATATGCTCAATATAATAGGAACCCATCGGGCGCTTGCCGTTGCGTGCAGCCTGTACGCGCTCGTATGCGGTTTTTGAATCAGCTTTAGCCATGCTGTTTCCTGCCCTTCGTTAAGTTGTTTCACAATCCGCCCATATCAGAAATCCTGCGAATGCTGCTGCGATCAGCACGGATACTGCCAACAGTGCGTAACCGAGTCTGCGCATTATTTGTGTGAGCAGTGCGGTTTGTCTGTTCGCGGATCCGCGCCCGTGCGGGATTAATCATATGCGGCGTTTCTCGCGGTTCACTTTGCCTGATGCAGCTTCAGCAGCTTCGCAAGCGTATAGGTCATGCGGGGACGCTCTTCGATAATATCGACAAAGCCGTGCTCCAGCTGGAATTCCGCACGCTGGAAGCCTGCCGGCAGCTTTTCACCAGTCGTCTGCTCGATGACGCGCTGTCCTGCAAAGCCGATCAGCGCTTTCGGCTCAGCGATGATGATATCGCCCTGCATCGCGAAGCTCGCGGTGATGCCACCGGTTGTCGGATCAGTCAGGACGGCGATATAAAGCAGCCCAGCTTCCGAATGCCGCTTGACCGCGCCGGAGACCTTTGCCATCTGCATGAGCGAGAAGATGCCTTCCTGCATTCTTGCACCGCCTGAGGTGATGAAGCCGATGACCGGCAGACGCAGCTCGGTCGCCTTCTCAATGAGTCGTGTGATTTTCTCTCCGACGACGGTTCCCATGCTGCCCATCATGAATGCGGAATCCATTACGAAAATGCCGCAGTCCATACCGCTGATCTTTGCGGTGCCGCAGACAACGCCTTCATTCAGGCCGCTGGCCTTTTCCGCCTTGTCGAGCTTTTGCGAATAGTCCGGGAATTTGATCGGATCCTTTGAGCGCAGTTTTTTGTCGATCTCCTGAAAACTGCCCGGGTCGACCGTTGCATCCAAACGCTCGACGGCGCGCATACGGAAATAGACTCCGCATTCGGGGCAGATGCAGTGATTCGCAATATAATCCGAATAGGGAATCTCCGTCCCGCATTGTTTGCAGGTGCGCGGCGGCTGCTCAGCCGGACCGGTGATCGACTGAAGGATGTTTTTGAATGTGCTCATGCTTCGGCCTCCTTCTTCGGCTGGATGAGAAATGAG
The DNA here is from genome assembly GCA_024404875.1 of Oscillospiraceae bacterium. Lineage (GTDB taxonomy): Bacteria > Bacillota > Clostridia > Oscillospirales > Ruminococcaceae > Firm-04. Next base: position 9,169 of record JAKSPK010000011.1, on the reverse strand, counting down.
AATTCCGCACTGACGCAGAGCTTTCCATTCACATAGCCTTCGCCCTTTGCCCAGTAGAACGGGCCGCGGTTCTTGGTGATCTCGCAGACAGTCTCAAAGAGATCGCCCGGGTGGACTGGATTGCGGAACTTGACCTTGTCGATGCCGGTGAACAGCGTCAGCGGCTGCGAGCCGTCCGGCTGCTGCTCCATGCATACACAGACGGACTGTCCCATGATCTCACAGAGGATCACGCCCGGAACGACCGGATGTCCCGGAAAATGTCCGTCGAGGAACCATTCCTCACCGGTGATCTGTTTTTTTCCGTGTGCCTTTCCGTCAATGACCTCCGCTTCATCGAGCAGGAGCATACTGTTCCGGTGGGGCAGCAGTGTCATCAGTTCTTCACGGTTCATGCTTTGCCTCCAAGAATTTTTTACTGTATCTGACGCCTTAGATTCCTGCGAATGCAATGCAGGCATTGTGTCCGCCGAAGCCAAGCGAGGTCGAGAGTGCGAGCGAGATCGGCGTTTCAAGCGCGGTATTCGGTGTGATTTGCAGATCACATTCCGGATCCGCTTCTTTATAATTGATTGTCGGCGGAACGATATTGTTTTCCAGCGCTTTGATTGCGGCGATCGCTTCGATCGCGCCTGCTGCACCGAGCAGGTGGCCGGTCATGGACTTCGTTGAGCTGACATGAATCTGATAGGCCTTTTCTTCGCCGAATGCCTTCTTGATCGCGGCTGTTTCAGTTTTGTCGTTCAGCGGGGTGCTGGTGCCGTGTGCATTCAGATAGATCTCATTTGCCGGATATTCCTTTCCGACTTCATTCAGGCAGTTCGCAATCGCCTTTGAGGAGGCAACTGCTTCGCTGTCCGGTGCGGTTACATGATATGCATCACAGGTGCTGCCGTAGCCGACAACTTCAGCATAGATTTTTGCGCCTCTTGCAACGGCGTGTTCATATTCTTCGAGGATCAGAGCACCGGCGCCTTCGCCCATAACAAAACCATGCCGGCGCTTGTCGAACGGGATCGAAGCACTGTCTTTTTCGGTGCTGTCGGACAAAGCCTGACAGTTGATGAAGCCTGCCATCGAGAGCGGATGTGTAACCGCTTCTACGCCGCCCGCTACGATCGCATCGGCATAGCCGTGACGGATTGCGCGGAGTGCTTCACCGATTGCATTCGTACCGGTTGCACAGGCTGTTGTGACTTCAAGGCAAGGTCCCTGCGCATGAAGCTGAATGGCGATCATGCCCGCCGCCATATTCGAGATCATTTTCGTGATGAAGAACGGCGAAACGCGCTGCGGGCCGCGGTTCAAAAGGGTATTATGCTCATTGACGAAAGTCTCGAAGCCGCCGATTCCGGTGCCGAAATACACGCCGAAGCGGTCATCAGCGATCTGTCCCTTGATGCCGGAATCCTCTGCCGCCTGTAATGCTGCAACAAGCGCATACTGCTGGAAGCGGTCAGTCTGGCGGACAGTCTTTGCGTCAAAATACTGCTTCGGATCGAAGTTTTTGACCTCGCCCGCGAGCTTTGCCTTGAGGTCCGCGGTGTCGAATCTAGTGATAAAATCAATGCCGTTTCTGCCGGCTTTCAGGCCGTCCCAATATTCCGCAACGGTATTGCCGAGCGGCGTGATTGCGCCGAGGCCGGTCACAACTACTCTTCTGCTAGCCATATTTTCCTCCGCTTATGAAATTGCCAGTCCGCCGTCGATGCGGATGACGGTACCGGTGATATAGTCCGATTCAGGAGAAGCAAGGAATGCTGCCAGATTTGCAACATCCTCTGGCTTTCCGGCTCTGCCGACCGGAATGGACTTTAAATAATTTTCAGTCGCTTCGTCGCTGATTTCCTTTGTCATATCTGTGGCAATGAAACCCGGTGCGATTGCATTGCAGGTCACGCCGCGGGAGGCCAGCTCACGCGCCGTAACCTTTGTCAGCGCCATGACACCCGCTTTGGAGGCGGCGTAATTCGCCTGACCTGCCGTGCCGAGCAGTCCGGAGACCGAACCGAGATTGATAATCTTGCCGTATCTCTGTTTCATGAATGTGCGGCAGCAGGCCTGTGTCATATTGAAGGTGCCCTTGAGATTGGTATTGACAACCGCATCAAAATCGGCTTCCTTCATGCCGAGGATCAGTGCATCGCGGGTGATGCCCGCATTGTTGACGAGAATCGTCACATTGCCGAGATCCTCATTTACCTGCTTAACAACTGCTTTACACTGTTCTGCATCACCGACATTGCAGGCATAGGCCTTTGCCTTGACTCCGTATGCGGAGACCAGCTCCGTTTCGAGTGCCTGCGCCTGCTCTGTGACCGTCAGATCGACGATTGCGATATCAGCGCCGAGTGACGCAAGTTTTTGGCAAATTGCGGCACCGATGCCGCGAGCGCCGCCTGTTACGAGCGCTGTTTTTCCGTTCAGCATTCGCCAGCCACCGCCTTTCTTGTATTTTCAAGATCCTCCGCCGCAGCGACATTCAGAATCTGCACATCGCCGGAGATCTTCTTCACAAGGCCGCTCAGCGTTGTGCCTGCGCCGACCTCAATGAAAGTATCAAAGCCGTCCGCGATCAGATTCTCGATCGTTTCCTGCCAGCGAACGGGGCTGCACATTTGCTGCTGCAAGGTTTCGCGCATTTTCGCTGCATCGCTTGCATAGGGCTGTGCAGTGAGATTCGCATAGACCGGGATGTTTGCGCCGGTGAAATCATACTCTGCCAGCACTGTGCCAAACTGCGCGGATGCGTCCTGCATAAACGGCGAATGGAATGCCGCACTGACCTTCAGCGGGATGCATCTGCCGCCCAGCTCCTTGATCTTTGCGGAAAATGCCGGCATACTGCTGCTCAGGCCGGAAACAACGGTCTGGCCGGGGCAGTTGAAGTTGACGGCATAGAGCTGCTCAAATTCTGACGCAGTGTCGGAAACAGTCTTGGCATCGAGCTTGACGACTGCGCACATGGCTGTGTCAGCGGCGTCGCCGGCGGTCTGCATGAGTTTTCCGCGCTCGGTAACGATGCGGAAGCCGTCTGCATCGGAATAGGCGCCTGCGAACGCGAGTGCCGCAACCTCGCCGAGCGAGAATCCGGCGACAGCATCGGCATGAATGCCTGCTTCCTCCAGCGCACGCGCCGCAGCCAGATCTACAAGATAAAGGCATGGCTGTGTATTTTCAGTGCGCTTCAGCTCCTCATCCGTGCCGGAGAAGGACTGCGCCTGTGTGCCGGGGCGGAACTGTTCCGCCGCATCATAGAGCTGCTTTGCCGCCGCAGACTGTGCATACAGCGACTGTCCCATGCCGCTGTACTGCGCGCCCTGACCGGCAAAGAGAAATGCGATCTTTCCCATTTGAAGAACTCCTTCGATCAGAATGTTTTACCGAGCAGCTTTGCTGTTTCGCTCATGATCTCGTCGATCATTTCCGCGGCAGACTGCTCTTTGTTCACGAGACCGGAGATCTGTCCGGCGAGGAAACAGCCGCGCTTCGGATCGCCCTCCACAACGGCGGCACGGAGTGTTCCGACAGCCATTGCCTCCAGATCCTCATCGGAGATATCGGTATATTCGGCTTTTGCGTATGCGCGCGAAAACGCGGATTTCAGCGAGCGGACGGGGTGGCCGAGCCGCTTGCCTGTTACGACTGTGGAGGTATCCTTCGCCTTCAGCAGACGCGCCTTATATTCCGGATGTATGCAGCATTCTGCGGCAGCAAGGAAACGCGTACCGATCTGCACACCGCAGGCACCGAGCATAATCGCTGCGGCAAAGCCTCTGCCATCCGCGATGCCGCCTGCCGCGATGACGGGAATGCTGACCGAATCGCAGACCTGCGGGACCAGAGCCATTGTGGTCATTTCACCGACATGGCCGCCGGACTCAGTTCCCTCCGCGACAACAGCATCCGCACCGGATTTTTCCATGAGCTGTGCCATTGCTGCGGTCGAGACGACCGGAATGACCTTAATGCCGGCCTCACGCCACATCGGGATATAATTGGCAGGGGAGCCTGCACCGGTGGTCACGACTGCGACCTTTTTTGCCGCTGCAAGCGCGGCGAGTTCATCTATATGATTTCCGCGCAGCATGATGTTCAGGCCAAAGGGCTTGTCAGTCAGTGCGCGGGTTTCGTCGATCATAGCTGCGACCTTTTCGGGATCACCGCTCGCTGCGGAAAGGATGCCCAGTCCGCCGGCGTTGGAGACCGCTGCTGCAAGGCGCGCATCAGAGATATGCGCCATGCCGCCCTGCATCAGCGGATAACGGGTGCCCAGCAGATCGCAGAGGATTGCTGTTCGCTCCATGGGATCAGCCCTGCTTGCTGTCAACGTAAGCGATCAGCTCTTTGACAGACTTGCCTGCTTCCTGCGGGTTGATCTCGACGCCCAGTTCGTCCTCCATCTCCATCATGATCTCGACAGCTTCGAGGGAATCGACGCCGAGCTCTGCAAAGGTGGTTTCCTCGGTGATCTCAGACGGATCCATTTCGAGGTGGTCTGCAAGGACCTTGATGATCTTTTCGCTGTTCATAGTTTGGTTCCTCCATTGTTAATTTTGCAGATGCAATTTTTTCGGTTCCCGAAAAACAACACAGAGCAGACGGCGGGATTTCGGCCGCCGGATGTCTGTGAAATTCTGAGGGACCGGTATTATATCATATAAGCCGTCGGCTTATTGATAACAAAAGTTTTACCAGCGCAGCAGGCAGGCGCCGCTGGAAAGGCCGCCGCCGAATGCGCAGAGGACGATCAGATCGCCCTTTTTGAGCTTGCCGCTCCGGACAAGTCCGTCGAAGGAGATCGGTACGCTTGCGGCTGAGGTGTTGCCGATTTTTTCGATATTGACAATGAATTTTTCCATCGGAATGCCGAGCCGCCGTGCTGCGAGGTCGATAATGCGGATATTTGCCTGATGCGGAACGATGTAGTCAATCTGCTCCGGCGAGATGCCGGCATTTTCACAGAGGAGCTTTACATCGCCGACGATCGTCTTGACGGCAAATTTGAATGTTTCCTGACCGCTCATGCGAATGGCAAGCGGCTCGGAATCTTTTTCATAGAACGGCGAATTGCCTTTGCCGAGCGGGATAGAAAGCACGGATGCATTGCCGGAAGTATAGAGATGTGAAGCAAGATAGCTCTCGCCTGGCGCGATGACAGCGGCGCCTGCACCGTCACCGAAAATGACGCAGGTACCACGATCTGTCCAGTCGAGGAGACGGCTGAGACGCTCCGCACCCAGCACGAGCGCATACTTGATGCCGCCGCGTGCTATGAATGCTGCTGCGGTATCGAGAGCAAACATGAAGCCGCTGCAGGCGGAATTGACATCGAATGCGGGGCAGCTTGCACCGATTGCATTCTGGATTGTCGCTGAGAGCGACGGGCAGCCGTAATCGGCAGAGATTGTCGCACCGACGATCAGGCCGAGCTGATCTGCAGTGATGCCGGCTGCTTCGAGCGCACGCTGTGCCGCGATCGCACCCATTTCCGCAGCCGATTCATGCTCGGAGACATGACGCTCCCGCACGCCGACGCGCTGTGTGATCCATTCGTCCGAGGTCTCGACCATTTTGGAAAGCTCATCGTTTGTCACGATCTTTTCCGGCACATAAGAACCCGTGCCGAGAATCTGAATACTCATCTCACGATCTCCATTCATTATATGATTAGTCCTTACCGGCGACGACGCCGTTCAGGAGACAGTTGAAGCCAAAAGTAAAGTAGCGCTCGGCTTCCTCTTTGGTTAGCTGGCGGGAAACTGAATCGGCATAATAACCTCTGCAAAAGCACCAGATTGCGTAGCAGAGCGCGTCAGCATCGACTTGCTTTGCGAAGCCCTGCTCCAGTGCATACTGGTAATACTTTTTGATCTTTTCGTTCCACCAGCAGCGGTTTTCCTCAGTGAGGGAGTCATGCTCAAAGACATAGCACCGGAACTGCATTTTGACATCGTAGGTCTGCATCAGCACGCTGACGGCGGTATCAATGCAGAACTGCTCAAAGCTTTCCCTGTCGTGAAATTCCGGCTTGATATTTTCGCGCATATGCATGACCGCATTGCGGTAGACGATGCGCAGCACCTCGTCGCAGTTTGCGAAGCGGTTATAAAACACGCGGTTTGTCACGCCTAACTCAGTGATGATTTTCCGTACCGTGACTTTGTGGGCGCCTTCCTCTTCAGCGATGCGGGCGACGATTTCGATGATATGGTCTGAGATTTCGTCCCGGATGCGTACCGGCTTTTGTAATTCGGAATTGGCGGTATTGGCGGTGGATGCCATGCGATCCGGACTCCTTTCAGTGGTGTAGGAAGTGTCAGCACATAGTGTGCCAGCACACTATGTGCTATTATAGCACAGAATCAGAGATATGTCAAGTGAAAGCTAGGTGAAAGAGACGGATAATGGGCAAAAATAGGAAATTTGATGAGAAAGCGGGGGCAGGGTTGGGATTTTTTCGTTACACTTTATCGGTTGGGGGATGAGATAGCAGCACCGCACAAAGCCTGCCTGACGGCTTGGCGGCTTTATGCGGTGCTGCCATAACGGAATGACTGTGATGTTTATCCCCTCAAATATATGCTGCCGGCCGCGGAGCTTTCCTTCTCATGTAATTGTCTTTCACGGTCTGCCGAGAGAATCTTTCGCTGTCAGAAGTCATACCTGAAATCAAGAGGAATGCATTCTCCGTTCAGGATCAGCTCGAAGCCGCCCGATGTCTGCAAAAATATAAATCCCTCCGAGACATAATTCAGCGCCGTGATGCGGTTCTTCCGCGTATACAGCACCTCTTCGTCCGTTCCGTCAGGATTCATCCGGATGACCGTGTCATCTCCGACGCTTCTCTGCCGCCGCGCATACACCTTGTTCCCGATGCAGAAAATATTTCCCAGATTCGTTTTTTCTTCGATGACCGTCCATTCACCTGTCTCAGGATCCAGACAGCCGTAAGTGGGGACTGCATGACCGCCGTTGACGAGTCTGTTTAGAATGATTTCCTGCGTGTCATAACTGATGCCGTAGACCTTTCCGTCGAAATAGAACCAGCCTTCCGGCAGATAAGCGTCAGACTGTTTCCTCGCTTCTCCGGTATGAATGTCAATCGCATACAGCAGATATCCTGAAAATCCTTCGTTCTCATTATGTTCTTCCGGAACGCCCGCATAGAGCAGCTCTTTTTCACGATCAAATGCGAACCGGCAATCAGTGCGATAAGGCAGCTTTATGAATGTCACCGCGGATTCGCCCTTTTCATTCATCGGCTCAAAGAACACATTGACCAAGGTTGGCCGCGTATTGTCAAAATGAGACAGCTGAAATTCGGCAAACCACTTCCCGGTATCGCCGAGCCGCGTGAAATAGACGAGCGTCATCTCGCTGTAGAAATTTTCCGCCGGAGTATCCAACGCGAAGTCATCAAGCGGACGCCCATTGTAATAGCGATTGCCGTCAGGGTCTTCGTTCAGCAGGAAAAACGGTGTTTTCGTTCCGTCATCCGAGATCCTGAACAGCGTATTTTGCGAAAATGCGTAAAGATCGCGGCCGTCCGTGACAAGCTGATCCGCCAGAAAAGCGGGGCAGTCTTCACGGTTGTGCGAGCAGCCTGCTTGCTGACAAATGTACTCGTTATGCGCTTTGCCGTCCGCATCGCGTTCGGTTTTGCTGATGCGGGAATACTGACCGCCGAAGAGCAGATACCAGTTTACATCATCTTCCAATGCCATTGTGCCAATGAGAGTATTCGGATCGAATTGTATGACAGCCTGCTCGAAATGCAGTACCGGCTCGGCGCTCGCGATCATGCGCAAATGCCCGGTACCGCCAAGAAAGTTGGTGCCGGAGTAATGTTCTGCATCTGATTTCCCGCCGGATATGCTTTCAGCGTTGTTCGATGCACCGGGCCTTGTGCTGTCCGTGACGGATGCAGGATCCTCTGCCGCAGAGCTGCCGGACTGCGCGGCGGTCTGCGTTTGCTCAGCAATGCCCGGCTCCATGCCGGTCTGCACGCTGAGAATGGACGAATCCGCGAGCGTTGTGCCGGCGGGCGTGAAAACGCTGTCTCCGGTGCGCTGTGCCTTATAAACAAATGCACCGATCGTCAGCGCGATCGCCGCAGCGATTGCGGTAATGCCCGCCGCAAGATGCCGCGGCATATCATTCTGCCTGATCTCCGGCATGGGTTCGATCGGCTCGACCTCTGGCGCTTCGGCGGAGGGCAGCTCTTTTTCTGTATCTGCATCGGAATGCAGCTCCTGTGTCCGGCGTTTCAGATCCGCCTCAAAGATCGCGCCGATCTCGGATTCTGCGGAATGATCCTCATGCTTCCATTCCGCTGCTTCCGCGATAAAATCCGGCCGGAGTCCGCCGGTCAACTCAAAATACTTCTCCTCGTTCATAGGTATCCCTCCTGTTCCAGACAGGCACGCAGTTTTTTTCGCGTGCGCATCAGCGTCATTTTCACGCGGCTTGCACCGCCGCCGACCTCTGCTGCAATCTCGCTGACCGGCAGACAGTACCAATAGCGCAGAATGAACATAACGCGGGTTTCCGCGGGCAGCGTATCGAGAAACCGGTTGACCGCATTGGTCAGCGCTCTTCCGTCAAAGACATCCTCGGGACGGTCCGGCGATGCGAGACAGGCAGAAAGCTCATCGAGCGGCAGCTCCGGCAGACCTCCGCCGCGTTTCTCGCGGAGCGCACTTCTGCGGCGGTCGATTGCAATTCTGCGGCAGACGGTGACAAGATACCCGCTGAGATTTTCGGGGCAGTTCGGCGGAATGCTTTCCCAGATCTTCATCAGTGCATCATTGAGACATTCCTCTGCGTCCTCGCGGCTGCCGAGGATCTGCATACACATCTTTTGACAGAGTGTGCCGTATTTGTCTGAAAGTGCGGTCAGGCCGTTCTGGTTTCTGGCGTTCAGCAGATCAAGAATGTCAGTATCCGTCTGAATCTTCATTTGTATCACTTCCTTTGTAATGAGGCCTCTGATTATTATGACGATGCGGCGCGGCATCCGGTCACATTTTTATGATTTCGTATCCGGCGAAGGAATATCGGCGGGCACGGAATCATAAAAATATCCCGGCCATGAGAGCATGGCCGGGATGAAGCTTTACAAATTGCTATGTCGTTCAGAAGTCCTGGAGATCGGTCGAGAAGTCCT
>JAKSPK010000109.1 GCA_024404875.1 Oscillospiraceae bacterium | reverse complement strand
AAGGATGGCGATACGCTTATCTTTGCCGATGAAGCATTTGAATACCATATTGAACAGTGAGGGCTTGCAGATGATCCGATATATTGCGGCCGGCGGCACGGATGCCGGCCTTCGCGGCGGCAATAATCAGGACAGCTTCGGCGCGAAGATCATCAGAAGCCGCGGGCAGGAGATCGCTGCTGTCATCATGTGCGACGGCATGGGCGGCTATTCCTGCGGAGAGGTCGCGAGCGCGACGGTCGTGGATGCGTTTCAGCGCTGGATTATGCGTCGGCTTCCGGTCTTCTGTGAAACGGGTCTGAAGCCGGAGCTGATCTTTGATGAATGGCTCGGTCTGGCGGAGCTTTGCAACCGGAATATTCTGCATTACGGCGAGACGCACGGAATCCGGCTTGGCACAACGGCGGCTATGCTGCTGCTGACGCCGGATCAGTATCTTATCATGAATATCGGAGACTGCCGCGTCTATGAGATCGGAACGGGTGTCCGGCAGATCACACGCGATCAGACACTTGTTCAGCAGGAGGTTGATGCCGGTCGTCTGACACCGGAACAGGCCGCATCCGATCCGCGCGGACATATCCTTTCGGAATGCATCGGTGCGGCGGAGGTCATGCATCCGGATTTCTATGCCGGCAAGACAGAGGAAAACACGGTATTTCTGCTTTGCTGCGACGGATTCCGGCATAAGATCGGCGCGGCGGATATCATGGAATATCTTGCGCCGGAGAAGATGACTGGCTGTGAGCAGATGCAGAAGCAGATCCGCGGGATGATCGAGCTGAATATGCAGCGCGGCGAGCGGGACAATATCTCTGCGATTACGGTTTGCGGAACGGCGTGCGAGCCGGAGAATGATGCATATGGTGATGCATTCACCGTCCTGCAGGAATTCTGCTTTACCAGCAGCCAAGAAATCGCGAATACAGAGCAGCCTTCGGCGTGATGTGGATGCTGTTAGCTGTAATGATATCATAATATTCTGAAACATTCCGGAAGCAAATAGCGGCCGGGATGTTTTTTTTATGACAGAGATCAGTAAACCGGATAAACCGTTGGCA
>JAKSPK010000108.1 GCA_024404875.1 Oscillospiraceae bacterium | reverse complement strand
GGTATCTCAGGCTTTCACAACCCAACCTTTGAACGCGAAGCTATCCGGCAGATCATTGACAGTGCGGAACGAAAGGAATTTGACATTCTGCTTGTATATGCCGTAGACAGGATCAGCCGCAGGGATTATGAACTGCCTATGCTGTTCGGTGCCATGCATGATTGCGGCATCGTAATCTGGTCCGTCAAAAAAGGCGAACTGCCTTATAACGATTCTGATGACCGTTTGAAAATCTATCTGTTTGGCTGGAAAGCCAGCGGAGAGAGTGAGAGGCTTGGCCAGCGCATTCAGACCAAGCATTCACAAATGGTGGCACGAGGTGAATACCGCGGCGGTACTGTCCCTTTCGGGTATATGCTTGAAGAAACCGGGGAGACGACCAAGCGGGGTAGGATCAGACATGTGCTCCGGATCTGTGAGAGTGAGGCCGCAGTGATCCGTATGATCTTCGATATGATTGCAAACCAGGGCTATACTGCTTATGAGTTGACTCGCTGGCTGCAAACGGCTAAGCTGCCGGAAGGCATACGACAGCTTGCCTGGCGAAGTGCTTCGCTGCATGTCATGCTGCGTAATCCGATCTATATCGGGTGCCTGCGCTTCAATGATGAAGTATCCATGCCCTTTGCCGAACTGCAGATCATTGATCCTGCGCTGTATAAAAAGGCAAACGAAAAGCTCTCCTCCAGACAGCCTAAGCCTGCAGAGAAGAGCAAACCCGGTTTGATTGAACCTGATCCACCACCGTTGTATCGTGACAGGATCTACTGTGGGCATTGCGGATCACGGCTGGTTTTCAATCATGGTTGCTATCAGAAACATGATGGGAGCTATTCCTTCTATTACAATTATCGCTGTTACAACAAGGAACGCTTCCATGCAGTCTGTGATGGTTCTTCGACCTACTCAGCCGCAAAGGTGGATGACGATATCCGGCGGCATACGCAGGAACTTGCCCGGATGCTGCTGTACTCCGATGATCAATCACTCATTGCCAATGCTGTTGAACTTGCACGCGCTGACTGCATATCCCAGCGGGAGTCAATATCGCGTGAACTGTCGGAGAAGGAAACAGAACTGCGCCAGCTTGAAAA
>JAKSPK010000107.1 GCA_024404875.1 Oscillospiraceae bacterium | reverse complement strand
AAGAAACCGCGCTGCAGATTCAGGAGAATCCGTATCTGCAATACTTCTGCGGTTATGCCGGCTATGACGATGAGCATCTGCCATTTGACCCGTCTCTCATGGTGTACTTCCGCAAGCGTTTGACACCCGAAGTGCTGGGTGAGATCAACGAGATGATTATCCGGGATGCAAAGGCGCGACAGCAGGAAGCCGATACACAGCAGAAAGATGATGATAATGATGACGGTGCCAACCCTCCCACAGGTGGTGGAAACAGCGGTACGCTGATCGTTGATGCGACCTGTGCACCATCTGATATCCGTTTTCCGCAGGATGTGTCGCTTCTGGATGAGGCTCGCGAAAATGCCGAGCAGATCATTGATGCGCTGCAGGAGCAGAGCTTAGAAAAGAAGCCCAGAACCTATCGCAATAAAGCGCACAGGGACAGTCTCAAGTATATGCGCAGCCGCAAGCACACCGAAAAGAAGACGCGTGAAGCCATCCGTAAGCAGCTCCAGTATCTGCGCAGAGACCTTTCTATCATTGATACCATGCTGCAATCCGGGCTGAAGCTTTCCTCAAAGCAGGAGCTTCGGCTTGAAACGCTCCGGGAAATCTATGAACAGCAGAAGTATATGTACGACAACCATACGCATTCCGTGCCTGACAGGATCGTCAGTGTCAGCCAGCCGTTTATCCGACCAATCGTGCGCGGCAAGGCAGGAAAGCCGGTGGAGTTCGGGGCGAAGCTGGACATCAGTGTATCCGACGGATGGACAAGGTTGGAGTGTTGGTCATTCGACGCCTACAATGAAGCCACGAAACTGATCGAGACAATTGAGCGGTATCAAGCTCGCGAAGGACACTATCCGGAGCGTGTGTTGGCAGATAAAATCTACCGAAATCGAGAAAACCTCAGCTACTGCAAGCTGCATGGAATTCGGCTCAGCGGTCCGGCATTGGGCAGGCCGAAAAAGGATGAACAGCGCGACAAGCGGCAGGCATATCTCGACCAGAACGAGCGCATTGAAGTTGAGCGGCAATTCAGTCTTGCCAAGCGAAAATGCAACCTTGGAAAAGTGAAAACAAAGCTGGAAGAGACCGTAGGTTTTACGC
>JAKSPK010000106.1 GCA_024404875.1 Oscillospiraceae bacterium | reverse complement strand
ACGCCTTTCTTGCGTGGCTGCCGGAAAATGCCGCTGATGTGCATACTGGCATGATTCATGCAGAGCGGCTCGCGATCCTCTGCGCAGACGGCAGCGATTTTGTGTGATGAAAAATGAAAAAGGAAAAGATCAGGTTCGGCGCGGAGGGCTTTGAGATCATCTTCTATCTGCTCGCGACCGTGACCGTTCATGTGATCGCGTCGGAGATCACCGAACAGCATCACGCCGCGACCTATATCGGCACGGCAGGACTGCTGAATGTCCGGCGGGAACTGATCCGCTATCTGCTGCTGCGGCTGCTGCGCATTTTCACGCCGCTGCTGAGCGTGCTGTTCACAGGCTTCTTGGTGCATCTGTTCCGGCATGAACGGCTGCGCCCCTCAAAGGAACGGGTGCTGCTCGGTCTGGTGCTCTGTCTGCTCTGCTATCCGAGTGCCGTCAAGCACCGCACCGGATTCGAGATGCAGTGCGGGATCAATGGCTATCACGGCATCCGCCCGATGCAGGCGATCTCGCTGCTTGCGGATGTGCAGAGAGATCTGTCGGAATCAGCAAAGCCGGAGGAGCAGACGCTCCGTGTCGAGACTGCCCGCGAGAATTACCCTTACATCCGTCACGGCGGGAGGTACAGCAGCAGTCATCATTATAATGTTTACGAATTTGCGCTGACCGATGCCCGCTCGGATGCGCCGCTTGCGCAGATCGCCCCCGGCGACCGTGAAGCGATGGAAAATATCTGTTCCTACGAAGAACATACTGCCGCGTTTTTTCCGCATTCCGGATTCATCGCCTCCTTTGACGGCGGCGGCGCGGACAAGATCAATGACCTCGAAACGCTGTTCACGCTGACCTATGAGAACAATTATGTCCGGCGGACAGTGCATCCGCATGAAAACGAAATGAAGAATCTGACCTTGATCGTTGAGCGGGGCGGCACACCGATCGGCTCAATTCTCATGAAGAACACACAGGAGCAATGGTTCAGCAGCGGTCTGCATACGCGCTGCTGGCTGGAGATGCAATATGACGGGGAGACTGTCCGCGTCAGCAATATACTGGAATTTTAAGGAGTATCGCAATGAAACAAGCCTATGCAGGGCTTGCCCTGCTCACTGATCTGGACGGCACCCT
>JAKSPK010000105.1 GCA_024404875.1 Oscillospiraceae bacterium | reverse complement strand
GCATTCGCAGCGTTCCTCTGTATGATGACGATGGCAATGAGATCCCGGAGGATGAATTGCCCTGGAATGCTGCTCCTGATGAGGTTGATCCGAACGACGCCTCCGAAGACTGGCAGTATGATGATGCAGACCTCGAAGACGATGCGCCGGTGCAGAATCCGGAAAAAACCAAAGCAACAATCGCAGATGATCGCCCAGCCTCCGAACGTCGGAAGCGTGTTGCCCAAAGTGTGCGTGAGGAAGCACTGCGCCGATTGGAACTGTCTGCCCGTACCACATCCGATTATCAGGCGGTCGTGTCCTGGTATGACCGGGAAGAACAAAGCCGGATGCGGAAGGAGCGCCGATACGAAAGTCTTCGCGGAGACACACCCTTGGAATATGAGGCACTGCCAGATGGTGATGTGCTGCCCAGTAGCATGAGCCAGCCGACTTTCAAACAGATCTGCCGCGGCGAGTTCGATGACTTCCTGGCTAACTGCCTGTTTGAAATGCACGATCTGACAGACAAGGATCATCTGCGTGAGATCGTGATGAACCTCAAGCTGGATCATAAGGAGATCGTTTACTTCCTGGGGATCCGCTTGTATCCCACAAAGAAGCTGGCAGCCTTGCGCGGACAGAGTGAACGCAATATCCGCAAAGTCCGTGATACTGTCCGGCGGCGAATCCATCGCCAGCTATATGAAGCCTTATCAAAGCAAATGCTGAGGCGGTATGTGCCTACACACCAGGAACAAACATTTATGAAGAACTACAATCCAGCAACGAAGGAGGATGCCGCCTGTGAAAATGACGAATCCATTTGAGCACACCAGCGCACACTGGGTCAGATACTCCGATTATGAATGGCGCAAGGCACATGATGGAAATGTCTATCTGATGCCGGTCTCCGGCGCACAGCCTGCGGTTTATGATCCGATTCCTGTTGCCGGTGACCTGGTGGTTGATGCGATCAACATCGGACTGATGCTTTTTCACAAAGCAGCTGATGCGGAAATCAAGAATGCCATGCTGACTTTTGCAAGACAGTATGGTCTGCTCGGCCTGATGACGGCGCTCCCCACAACCCCCAGATTCATCGAATATGAAAAGGTATATCTGCTGAAGAACCAGTTCATCCGCCAGGAAAGCATGGACACCGAGCAGTATCTGAAGCTGTTCTTTCCATATAAGATGCC
>JAKSPK010000104.1 GCA_024404875.1 Oscillospiraceae bacterium | reverse complement strand
TCATCTATATGAGCGAAAATTCAGGTACGCATATAAATCCGCTTGATCTCACAGAAAACCCCGATTCGGATGATAAAGAGTACGATCCGGTTAAGGCAAAGCTGGATTTTCTGCTTTCCTTTTTCAGCGCAATCATGGGCGATGCGGAAATCACGCCGATTCAGAAAACGATCATCGACAGTGTGATGCACAGCGCGTACAAAAACTATCCGAAGCCGACACTGCGGGAATATTACGATGAGCTGCTGAAATACGAGCAGGACGCGAGCGAGGAAACCCGTCCGGCTGCGGCATATCTCCGGCAGACGCTGCACCTTTATGTTCACGGCTCGATGAATGTCTTTGCGCATGAAACGAATGTGAACATTCACAAGCGGATTGTCTCCTATGACATCAAGGAGCTCGGAAAAAGTATGCAGACACTTGCTATGATGATTGTTCTGGAAAACATCTGGGACAGAGTTGCGAAAAACCGCGCAAAAGGTGTAAAAACGCACATCATGATAGATGAAATGTACTTGCTATTTAAGAGCGAACAGTCCGCAAATTTCTTCTATGAATTGTATAAACGAGCCCGAAAATGGGGCGGTGTGCCGTGCGGAATCACACAGAATGTGGACGATCTGCTGCGCTCGGAATTAGCGCGGACGATGATCTCAAACACGCAGTTTGTTGTGATGCTCGCGCAGAATGAGACCGACCGCGAACAGCTTGCAAATCTGCTGCATATCCCGAAAGAGACAATGGACACCTACCTGAACGGCGTCGGCGCTGGCTGCGGCATGATCTATGCCGGTGATTACGGCGTGATTCCGTTTGACAATTCGTTCCCGGCAGACACGGATATTTACCGTATCATCACGACCAAGTTCAGTGAAGCGCAGAAGGCGGTGACGGTGCGTGCGAAAGATCAGCCTGCATGATACATCTGACACCGGCGCGGAGAGTGTACGCCTCGGAGCGGATGCAGCGAAGAAAGGAAAACAGGCGGTCAGGACGGCACGGAACACTGCAAGAACTACCGTCCGGGCGGCTAAAACAACCGTAAATATCCTGCACGGTCTGATCGTTCACACGGTCGCAATTCTGATTTCGCCGGTCACATGGGTAATTCTGGCAATCGGGCTGGTGCTGTATCTGCTCATGACGCTGCTGATTATTCTGACCGGTGTCGCCGCGCAGGACAACAACGCACAGCATCAGGCGTATGCGACGCCGGTCGCGCTTGGCGAGGATATTCCGGA
>JAKSPK010000103.1 GCA_024404875.1 Oscillospiraceae bacterium | reverse complement strand
AATTCATTTCTCAGATCATGACCAGCAAAACGCCGCTTCGATCCTGCGATGACGTGGACGAAACGGCGCTTTCGTTTGCGGAGATCAAGGCGCTGTGCGCCGGAGACCCGCGAATCAAGGAACGTATGGACTTGGATGTGGATGTATCGAAGCTCAAGATCATGAAGGCTGACCATCAGAGCAAGCAGTACAGAATGGAAGATAACCTCATGAAATACTACCCGGAGAAGATCGAACAGAGCAAAGGCTTCATCAAAGGCTTTGAAGCGGATATGAAAACGCTTGCCGCGCACCCGCACCCCACGGACGGCTTTGCCGGTATGGAAATCCGGGGCGATAAGCTGACGGATAAAGAAAATGCCGGTGCTGCTCTCTTGGATGCCTGCAAGGAAGTCAAAAACTCCGAGCCGCTCCTGATCGGTCACTACCGGGGCTTTGCCATGTCCGTCCACTATGACGTTTTTGAGCAGAAGCACATTCTGACGCTCAAAGGCGAAATGTCCCACCGCGCAGAGCTGGGCGCAGACGCCCGCGGCAATCTCATCCGTATCGACAATGCGCTCGACAAGATGCCTGACCGTCTGGAAGCGGTCAAAGGACAGCTTGAAAACCTGTATCAGCAGCAGGAGCTTGCAAAAGCCGAGGTCGGCAAGCCGTTCCCCTTTGAACAGGAGCTTGCCACCAAGACCGCGCGGCTCATCGAGCTGGATATGGCGCTGAACCTTGACGGCAGAGCGCAGGCACAGCCGGAACAGGCGCTTGCCAAAGGAAAGCCCTCTGTGCTGGAAAAGCTCAAAGCAACCATGCCGATCTACGGCGTATCCGACAAAAAGAAAACACATGAAATGGAGGTACGATAATCATGAATATGGAAGTACGCGCAATGACACCGGAGGAACGAAAATACAGTTACACGCAGGACGCTGATACCATCCGCCGCAGCGGATGTATCGGCCACCTGCGGGTGGACATGGACACAAACGGAACCGGGTTCTTTTCCTCCTGGGACAACCACAATGCCGCTCTGAAAACGCAGGATTTCAAGGATCAGTTCGATGAAGTCATCAATGCGCTCCGCTTTGACGAGCAGTACGGCGGCATCCTCAAAAACAGAAGCTCTCTTGCTTCCTGCTGTTTCAAAACCCCGGAAAGCGATTTCGGTAACGACAGAGAGTTCGGCTTCCGCGTGGACACCGAGGAATACAGTTATATGCTGCGTCTGAACCCCAACAAGGGCGAATACGCGGCATATATTTATGCCTATGACCGGGA
>JAKSPK010000102.1 GCA_024404875.1 Oscillospiraceae bacterium | reverse complement strand
TATGAACCCCAAAATTACGAAGCTCCGCGCGGAGTTCGATAAAAACAAATCCAAAATCTCGGATTTACAGGCAAAGAACCGCGAGCTGGAAAAGCAGATCAAAGAGCTGGAGAACATCGACATCATCGGCATGGTGCGTGAGCGCGGTCTGACGATGGAACAGTTCGCAGAGCTGCTCGGCGGCACGGCTGTGCCTGTTCAGAAGAAGGAGGAATCCTACGATGAAGAAATCTAAAATCCGCACATTGCTCTGCCTGTGTGCGACGCTGATCTGTATGCTCTCCCTTTCCGTCTCGGCTTTTGCTTCTGACGGCGGCTACTACGCTTCCGATGAAAGCGGAAACGCCACGCCGCCCGACGCTATCGAAAGCCTGACGATCTCCACCGAAGCCGTTGACGTTGAAAAGGACGGCAGCAATGCCGCTTTTGAAATCGACCCCGACGCCATTGATATTTCCGATCTGTTTGGCGGTTTTCTCTCCATGTTCGGAGAAGATGCGCTGACCCCCAGCGGAAATCTCACGCTGATCGACGACATCATGCAAAAGGAAAGCTCATCCGATGAGGATGAAGAAGTACACAGCAAGCAGTTCATCACCGTTCAGAGCAAGAACGGCAATTACTTTTACCTCGTCATTGACCGCTGCGGCGAAACCGAAAACGTGTATTTTCTGAACCTCGTTGATGAAGCCGATCTCATGGCGCTCATGGAGGACGGTGACACCGCCGCCGCTCCCGTCACCTGCATCTGCAAGGACAAATGTGCTGCCGGTGATGTGGACACCACCTGTCCCGTCTGCGCCGCCAACATGACGGAGTGTACCGGAAAGGAACCCGCAAAGACGCTGACGGATAAGGATGCTGACCCGGATGCAGACGATGAAAAGCAGACCGATGAAACGGAAGAAAAGCAGAGCAATCCCGGTGCCATCCTCGTTGTCGTTCTGATTCTTGCAGTTGGCGGCGGCGCAGCCTATTACTTTTTGAAGGTCAAGAAGAATAAGCCGCAGACCAAGGGCAGCACCGATCTCGACGAATACGATTTCGGTGAGGATGAAATGGAGTTTGAACAGTACGATTCCGATGAGGAACAGCCTGACGAACCCACAGACGATACCGAAGAATGACCTATTTCACAAATAACCCTTTGGAACGGATGATGATGCAGAAGCCAAGTCCCGGAAAGGATAAAGCCCCGGTCATCACCGCTCCCAAGGGGCACCATTGCTACGGATGCGCCCGGTACGGCGAAGGCTGCGTTCTGCCGTGCTACCGGGACATCAATGCTATGAGAAAGGAGCAGAAAAATGTATCTCGT
>JAKSPK010000101.1 GCA_024404875.1 Oscillospiraceae bacterium | reverse complement strand
GCGGATGTGATCATCAGCCTCTCCACTCAGGTGCGTCCCTTCCTGAAGGAGGGCGGTCTGTTCCTCTGCTCCGGCATCATCGATGACCGTGCCGCTGAGGTGATGGATGCCCTGAAAGCTGCCGGCTGGGAGATCCTGGAGATCAATGACAGCGAGGGCTGGTTCAGCTTTCTCTGCCGCTAAACCGCAGATTTCTCAAAAATAACGAAAGAAGGCAGACACGGCCGTGTCTGCCTTCTCAGCTATTTATGAAAAGAACGATCCACCCAACTGATAGCTTTCCACCGGGATTTTCATATTGCGCTTTTTGCGCACCGTTGTTATATTAAGTATAAATCAGTAAAGAGATGTTTCTATATGCTTACAGCAAGATCTCGCCGGGCTGTTGCCATGCTCTTATCGGTTCTGACCGCGATCATGACATTGACCGCCTGCGGCAGTAAAAGTAAGGAGCAAGTCTATCACATCATACAGGACAGCAAATATGATGCCGTTTTTCTGGATGTTTCGATCGATGCTTTTATCGCATCTGGCTTTCATTTCGGTGACAGCTGCGACATTACCTTCAGCAACGGTCTGACTTTTGAGGACATTCCCTTTTTCAGCGGATACTATGTGCGTACCGGTATGCCGCTTATTGTCGGTTATCCCGGTTATGAATACATTGCCGTCACCCGCAATAACCAGGGTCTGTGGACGGAATCCGGTCTGACGGAAAACGACACGGCCGCGGTAACGGTCCATGAGGCCGGCAAGTACCTGAATGAGCAGGAGGCATTGAGCCAGTCTTATTCAAATGACAGGGTCGACTATCAGGACGACATTCAGTTTTCGAACTTCCGCGCACTCAGCGGAGGCGATCTGAAAGACAGCTTTCTGTATCGCGGTGCTTCGCCGGTAGATAATCAGAAAAACAGAGCCGCCGGCGTAAACGCTTTGCTGGAGCAGAACGGGATCCGCTTTATTCTCGACCTTGCAGACACCGAGGAGGAATATCTCGGCTATCGGGAAGCTGCTGATTTTTCCTCCTTCTATGCCGCCGGCCTTTATGACGCAGGTAATACAGCTCTGCTGGGCATGAGTTCCATCTACGGATCCGACGCCTATAAGCAGAAGCTGGCAAGCGGTCTCCAAAAGATGCTGACGGCGGAGGGACCCGTATACATCCATTGTCTGGAGGGCAAAGACCGTACCGGTTTTGTCTGCGTTCTGCTGGAGGCTCTTGCCGGAGCCGATTATGCCGAAATGCAGAGCGACTACATGAAAACCTACGAAAACTATTACGGCATTACAAAGTCGAATACCCCGGATAAATATGATGCGGTCG
>JAKSPK010000100.1 GCA_024404875.1 Oscillospiraceae bacterium | reverse complement strand
CAGCCTGACGGTAATCGGAGCGGCATTGCCGGAACTGCTCATGCAGTTTCGGTTGCTTACCCAGGATCGTGTTTCGCGTATCATGCGCCGTTTTGATTTTGCGATCCAGCTTATCCGCTGCCTTTGTGTCCGGGCAGTGCAGCTTTGTCAGGATCATGTTCCTGCTGCTGGTCACGTCTTCGATCTCTTCAGTCACTTCTGCAATCTGTTTGTTCAGCTTGTGGGCCTCGATGGGATGAAGTACACCAACATTTTTCAGATCAGCCCGGAGCCCCTTACGTTTCGTTTTCAGTATAGCAAGCTCGTTTTGTTTTGCATGATAGCGACTCATGTCCGGCTCCGTATTGGACAGAAAGGTTTCGATCTCATCACGCTGATGATCGTTGAAATGAATCTGATATTGCAGCAGGATCATTTTATCGCGGATGCTCTCCTGCGCTTCCGACGCAGAAACCATGGCATCGTTTTTCTCTGTGAGCAGCTTTGTGTTGTCAGCCTTGATCATCCGATTGATCTCGCACCGGTCAGACACGATGCCTTTCGCTTCAAGCGCACGAGCCACGACGCCTTCATGGATCGTAGGCTGCGCCGTGATACCCTGATCTGCAAAACTTCGATGGTCGATGCGTACCGATAATCCGGCGCGTTCCAGATAAGCGTTTGTAGTAACAGCCCATTGCTCACGCCAGGTGAGCAGCTGTTCTTCGCTGTTCCACCTGGCGGTGATGGGATTCTGCCGACCATACTTCGTACTCTTGGGATGCTTATCGACGCGCTTGTATCCGGCAGCGAGTCCGTCTGCCATGGTCATGTAGACTTTCTTCTTATCCACCATGAACAGATATTGCTTTTCCCAACCGAGTTCTTTGGCGGCAGCATACTCGTCTGCGGTGAAACCTTGCTCGATGCCATCACGGACGCAGCGGTATTCCTTCTTCGTTTTATACTGCCAGTGACCATGTTCATCCAACGGACGCACGGTCACCATCAGGTGCGCATGCGGATTATGTCCATCGGCGTCGCGATGAATAGACACATCAGCGCACATGCCGTCATCGACAAAGTTGCGCTGAATGTAATCTCGCAGGAGCTGCTGCCAGTCCCATTCGTCCAGCTCGACCGGCAGAGCAATGATAAATTCACGCGCCAGCCGACTATCCTTTGTAGGTTCTTCGGCCTCAACTGCATTCCATAATTGCTCACGATCCTGCCATGCATCCGGTGCATTCATCGGAAGATAGACATTCTGCCAAAGCAGATCGTGCTTCAAAGTGTAATTGTGCCTGATGCCATCATAGTCGTTATACAAATTGGACCGGCTTGCATAGGCCGCCGCTGCGACTGCGCTCCGTCCGTTACCTCGACTGATGACCTTGGCTTCCAAATGATAAATAGCGATAATCGTTCACCTTCTCATAGTGTATGTCGTTATTTTGCACGCCCGGTCGTGAACTGACCTCGTCGTACCCGCAAGCTGCCAGTGGCAGGTTGCGACCATCAAAACATCCTGCTGACAC
>JAKSPK010000010.1 GCA_024404875.1 Oscillospiraceae bacterium | reverse complement strand
TTTTTGCACCTCTGTCAAATTCATAGGGTGCACCGATCATATCACCTAATAATGCACCGATCATATCGAAGACCTCCTTTTCTTTGATGATTCCAGTATACCACATATATAAGAAGAAGTGGTCGTTTGTCAAACGACAAATGAACCACTTCCTAAACTCTACTATTCTACTTCTGAACCAATGATTTTGAAACTATCAGGTACTGTAGGATCATATTCAGCTATTCGCGTTTTCCCTAATAGATGATGATTAGTTCTATAATAATACTCTGCAAGGGTCTCTTGCTTCTTTTTATGCTGTGAGCGCAACATTACGATGTATTTTTCATATGCATCCGGTAGAAAAGAGAGATAAAAGGCTGTTTCGTTAATGGCTCTTATTTTTGCACTCGGAACATTACCGGTCTCTGTCCATGTGTACCTTTTACATTCAATCACAATTCTCTGGTCCGGATTTACTATATCAAATTTATGTTCCTTTTGATCATCTTCTGAGTAACCAATCTTGATCTGCATTTCTAATTCAAAACCAGCTCCATATTTTTTAATAAAATACTGCTGAACTGCTTTCTGAAAATCTGCTCCAATTTTTGTATGCTCTGAATTGCTCATTTTCTCCTCCTAATTACTCGCCCAGAATCGGCTGCCCGTATTTGAACAGGATCGCGTTAATATCGAAAATATCGTAGATACCGTTGTTTACACAGTATGTGATGATAAGGTCAAACTTGTTACTCGGAGAAAAGGCGATCTCAGCCCTTGATAAAAGATCTTCCATTGTTGGAAGGTCAAGTTTCAGCGCGATTGCAAAAGCAATCGCTGTTTTCTTTTTGGGCTTATAATCAACTTTGCAGCGAATGCGGGAGAATACTTTTCTATCGATGTTTGCTTTCTTATACACAGTAACATCATCCATACCACTGGCATCAATTAGCTGAAAAAGACGCTGCTGGAAGGTTTTGCCTGCATCATCCAAAATCTGATCCAGGCTCATTTTTTCCGAAATACCCGCAGGAGCAGATAGTGCTTCATCTGATCCTTCATCTGTTTCTTCGACTTGTTCCATTAACGCTGGACGCGGTGCTGTTCTTCGGCGGACATACTCAATCTTTTCGTAATCATCAAAATACTCAGCATCGCGGATCAGCGAAACACTATGCTCGTCAATATACTCGTCTATGTCACCAACCAGCTTACCGGACAGCTCAAAGGCCTTTCTGTCAAATACAACCAGAATGACCTTCATATCATGCGACAGCAGAAACTTGCTGAAAACACTGAGCGCAATGCTCAATGCTTCATCTTTTGGAAAACCATACACGCCTGTTGCAATCAGCGGGAACGCAATGCTCTTAGCAGACAGCTCTGCAGCAAGAGCGAGTGACTTTTCATAGCAGGAACGCAGCACAACACATTCGCCGTGTTGGCCGTCCTCCCATGCCGGACCGACTGTATGTATGATGAGTTTGGCAGATAAGCCGAAGGCAGGCGTTACCGCGGCTTCACCGGCTTTGATGTCCCCGATCTTCTTCCGTTCTGCTAACAGCGCCTCAGCACCGGCAGCATTGTATATTGCGCTGTCTGTGCCGCTGCCGATGATAGGCTTCGGATTTGCAGTATTCACAATGATATCGGCTTTTACCTTGGTAATATCGTTTCGGATTATCTGAAATGGCATAGTATTAGCTCCCAACACAATTCTGTAATTGTAATCAATTTCACAAAGACATGAATACTCTTTTCATTGAGATTCATCTCACATACACTCCGGAGCGATGGAGAGCGCGGAACATAGTAATAAACAAATGTTTTTTGTCATTTCATTTTTCTCCGTAAACATTTTTTCTTAGGATGATTGTTCAATCTGCTATCAGATGCAAACTGCATTGTTATCGGAAAGAAATCATTTTTTATGAGCAATATCTGCGGAATATTTCTCTATGATTCTGCGCGGTGTTCCGGCCTTCTGTTCGCGATCATTCCGTACAGGATAATGTTTATTCCTGCAGCCCTGCAAGCCGCAGAATATCTGCCTTCTGCTCACGGTCATAGAGGAAGACATAGAAGATGTCGCCGTATTTCGGTGTGTGCACGAGATGTCCGATATCATCGATCATCTTGACTTTTCCGGATTTCGTAATAATGCGGTAGCTGACATAATCCAGCCCGAACGGATTGGCAGCAATCTGCTTTTTGATAGATTCCTCAACGGCATCTAGGTCATCCGGATGCACGATGTTTTTGAAGCTGTCTCCGCTGAAAGACAGCAGTTCTTCCATGGAATCGCACTCAAACAAATCATACAGCTGCTGATTCGCAAAGAGAATCTCCTCTTTCTCATCCGCCTTGTAAACAAGGATTGCACCCGGAATTCCGGAAACGATATCGGCCAGCTGAAAGCTGAGCTGCGTCCGTTTTTGCAGCAGAAGATCCGGCCGGTATTGCAGATAGGAGTTGCGATGATGCATCTTGACCGTGTACATCGCAACATCCGCCTTCATCGCAAGATCGTGGTACTCACGCCCCTGCTCCGGATACATCGCGAATCCGACAGAATATGTACAGTGATATGTGTGCTCCTGGTATTGGATCGAGTAGCTTGCGTTGGAAAAATTGCGGACCTCATCAAGCGCCTCCGCCTCGGTGCGATGCTTTAGCAGCACAAGAAATTCATCGCCGCCATTCCTGATGATAACACTGTCTCTGCCGAAATGCTGTTCCAGATGCCGTGCCGTTCCGCGCAGTACAACATCGCCGACCTCGTGGCCATACTGATCATTAAAACGCTTGAAATGATCGATATCCAGCATCACGACCGCCGCACTGTCCTGCGGATAGTTTTTCAGATATTCGAGCACAAGCAGATCACCGGCATTTCGGTTGTAAAGATTCGTCAGGCCGTCAAATTCCACGCGGCGCAGCAGCTTGATATCCGTATCATGCACATCGGTCACATCGCAGATCAGGAACAATCCGAAGATGCGTCCGTCTGCCTCCTCAAGATCACAGCAAATCTGCTTTTTACTGGGAATGCCGCCGAATTTGCACGAAAACAGGAATTGCCGGAATCGGTTGCCGATCCGGTATTCCTCAATCAGCGATTTCGCAGTCAAGCTGTCACCGATCTCACTGACGCACGGCGCATCCAAACATTGCGTCATCAATTCGAGAATCTGTGAATAATGCTTGATCGCAGATACATCCGTCATGCTGAGCAGTTTACTTTCCGGATGCAAAAAGAGAACGCTTTCATCGGTGAGGTCAACATAGAAATAGGTCGATTTTTCGAGAAGCCGGTCAATATCAGGAAAACCGAGAAACGCGGCAAAGCACTTTCCGGCCAGTTGGTAGAGCGATTCTTTTGTGTAATAATTCGGATCTATCATAATGCCTCCATAATTTTCACTTGCTTGTTCCGTTTCAGAAGAGTGAGCTCATGGCTTTCAAGAATACTTCCGCCGTTTTACCCGGCAGAATACACATGTTTTTGGGGAAATTCCCCTTGTCAATCCTCCACCTTCATTATAACCAATTTTTGACATTTCGTCAATAGGTTTTCGTGTGATTCCACACATTTCACCCTGTTATCAGACTTCTGACACATCGTACACTGCAATCATACTGCCTAGCTTAGTCTGGCTGATCCGGCAAAACAGGAAGCCGTTTGACGCACCCCTGACTCTGATATCAGGAGATTATCCGCGATTCCTGATGAAATCCGGCTGCATATATGATTACGCAAACAGTCAGTAAATGTGTATAAAATGATATTGACGAAACCACATATTAATGATACCATATAAACAGGATACGGCATATGCCCGCAGGCAGAAAGGAAGATTGTATTTATGAAAGCACGCAAAAAAATGATACAGACGGCGCTGCTCGCAGCGGTTCTGCTGATGACATGGCTGCTGTCGCTGTTCAGCTATGCAGCACCGGCATCCGCAATTTCGACTGACTATCCGCCGCAGCTGATGAACATTGCCGTCAAAGACAATTCTGCTGTGCTCACTGAGAACGGCACGGCGGATCATTCCGCGCTCTCCGTCAAAACACTCGGCAGCGATCTGTCGCAGGCATGGCGCTTTGACCGTGTCGGTGCAGATTCCAACGGCACTTTTTTCAAGATCTGCAATGCGCAGTCCGGCAGACTGCTCACGCCGCAGAATTACAGTGTCAGCGGAGGAACGAAGGCCGTCATTTACGGCAGCGAATCCGCAAAGTCGCAGCACTGGTTTGTTGTTCCGGTCAAGAATGACCACCTTGGAAATGCTCTTTACTATAAGATCGTCAACTACGAAAACACGAATCTCGCGCTGACATCCGGCGCGTCCGGCCTGACACTGGAAACATATTCCTGTGCCGACTCGCAGCTCTGGCTGCTGAATGCTGACGGCTTACAGGGATTCGCGGGCTACTGTAAGGATGACACGACCGGTCAGATCAAAGCCGCAGATATCGGCGGACTGTTCGGTGAAGTCGTTGAGGTCACTACATTTGACGACCTGAAGAAATATGCGACCTCCGATACACCCTATACAATCGTTGTCACCAAGGATCTCAGTGTTACCGATCTGAACCTCAACGGTGAACGCTATATGTGTCAGGCAGGACGCATATATGTCCATAATAACAAAACGATCATCGGCAGCTATGCAGCACATACGCTGTTCAATGTGCAGTTTTGCACATCGTCAAAATCCGACACAGGCAACAACATCATTATCAAGAACTTCGAGAGCCGTCACGATGCGGAATCCAACAACAATGACTCGATTCAGTTCTACTTCGGATCTGGTCAGAACATCTGGGCGGATCATATCACATTCACCGGCCACAACAACTACGGCTATGCCCCCAAGACACAGAAAGTCGACGAAGACAAGTTTATGGCTGTCTGCTACGATGCGGATTACTGCACTGTTTCTGACTGCTCCTTCGGCGCACATAAATACGGTGTCCTGCTCGGCTACCCCGCTGACGATGCCAATACCAAAGCAAAATACAATAATTTCCCGCGGATGTCATTGATTGCGAATAAGTTCAATGATACCAATACCCGCGGTCCGGGACTGATGCGTTGGGGCTATTTCCACTCACTAAACAATTATGTTAATAAATTCAGCATGGCATATACCGTCATTTCTGAATGCAAAATCTTCGCAGAAAACTGTGTCTACGAAAACGGCGGAAATGTCATTTGTGACTGGGACAAAATGAACTATATCGGATACTATTCCGAGTCCGGCTCGATCTTCTCCGACTGCAAACGTACCAAACAAGGCGGCGACAGCAACTCCACCGCACAGGCGTGCAGTTGGCGCCCTGCTTCCAATTACAGCTATATTTCAAAATCCGCAGCAGATGCAAAATCTTACTGCAACAGCTACAGCGGGTGCCAATCCGGAAAGGAAAACATGATGTATCTGCGGTTTGCTGCAAAGGGCATTCCAAGCGCAGGTTATAACGAACAGCCGAGCGGCCCTTCCGCAGCGCACTTCACGGACGGTTCACTTTTCCGCTTCCGGAATGTCAATTCGCAGCTCTATATGCAAATCGAAGGCGGACAAGCCGAAAACGGTGCAAATATCCAGCAATGGGGTACCTCTGAGGAGACCGTCCACGATATCTGGAAGCTGCTGGATGCAGGCGACGGTTATTATTATATCGCGTCTGCGCTGAATGACAATATGGTGCTGGATGTTGCCGGGCGTAAGCCGGACAACGGCACAAACATCGATCTCTATCAAAAAAATGACGGCACGAATCAGCAGTTTATGTTCGTTATGAACGCCGACGGCAGCTATAAAATCCGCACACGTATTTCCGGCGAAAACTCCGCCGTCGAGATCAAGGACGGACTGCGCGATTCCGGCGCAAATGTTCAGCAATGGGAGATCAACGGCGCGAACTGTCAGGACTGGGAATTGATTCCAGCACGCATTCCGCTGAGCAGCAAACTGGTGAAATCGCTCGTAGTCTACGATGACGAAAACAGCACAGACTGGAAGATCACACCCGATGCCGCAACTGGCAGCGCAATTTTCGGTGACCGCGATTTCACATTTACGGCATTACCGGAAACACTGATCGGCGCAGAGCAGATCGTGACAGCCTGCGATTCCAAGAACGCTGCCGATGATCTGGCTTCCTTCACGGCTGCGGCAGATATTACGGTGTATGCAGTGTTTGATACACGTGTAACATCGCTCCCTGCATGGCTTTCCGATTTCACGAAGACTGCAATGACTGCCGCATCCTCGAATGATGTCACCTTTGAGATTTACGCGAAGGATTTTATGTCAGGAGACCGCATCACACTCGGTACAAACGGCATGACCGGCACTGTAGTCAATTATGCTGTATTTGTTAAGGAAACCGAAGTAAAGCCGCTCATGGGAGATGTCAACAATGACAGCGCTGTGAATATTGCGGATGCCGTCTCACTGGTACGCTGGCTCATCTGTGAACCGGAAGCCCAAATCCCTGCAATGCCTGCTTCGGATCTCAATGCTGACGGCCGAGTCACATCTGCCGATCTTACTCTTCTGAAAATATTGCTTCTTGCATAAAACCCAATTCAAAAAGAATAAATAGCGATCATTTCAAGCCCCGCTTCGGGGCTTTCTTTTTTACACTGATCCATTTTTTCTTTGCGATTCTGCCTATTATATTCCACTCGTGATTCACCATCGTCATAGCGGCGCATTTCTATTTAAATGATGCCTGTACGAAAACAAAATGCGAACATCTGATTTTCTGATTTTATTTTACTGTATCCATTGCATTTTTTGTCATAATATGCTATAATATAAAGCGTTAGGTATTATGTAGAAAAAGAAAGGACAATTCATCATGGCAGATTACAGTAAGATTCTTGTTGTCATCCCGTCTCTCGATCCGGATGAGCGTCTGCTCAAAGTTATCAAGGGTGTACAGGATGCTGGTTTTTCGGATATCCTGCTGGTAGATGACGGATCCGCTGACAAAAATCAGCATTTCTTTGATGAGGGCGCGGCGCTCGGCTGCGAAGTCGTCCATCACGGTGTTAACAAGGGCAAGGGAAGAGCGCTCAAAACGGCTTTTGAATGGTATCTAAAAAACAGACAGGATTCCGACGGCGTTGTCACAATCGACGGCGATGCGCAGCATCTTCCGCACGATATCGCCGCCTGCGTGGACAAGATGTATCAACAGAAATCGGACACACTGATCCTCGGTGTGCGTGATTTCAATGAACCGCAGGTTCCGCCGAAAAGCCGCTTCGGAAACAAACTGACTTCGACGGTCTTCCGGCTGTTCTGCGGACTGAAAGTCAGTGACACACAAACCGGACTGCGCGTTTTCCCGGCAGGCATTATTCCGAAAATGCTGGAGATCACCGGCGAGCGCTTTGAATATGAGACCAATATGTTGCTTGTCTGCAAGCAGATCAGTATTCCGATTGTTGAACAGCGCATCGACACTGTCTATATCAATTCCAATGAAACCACACATTTCCATCCGATCAAGGATTCACTGCGTGTATACGGCATTATCATCAAATTCTTCATCAGCTCATTTCTCTCGTTCCTGATCGACTATGTGCTGTATAATATCTTCAATGTGATCTTCACGAAGGCCGGTTTCACATGGCATCTGTTCGGCGCAACAGTGATCGCCCGCACGCTTAGCTCGATCTTCAATTTCACATTCAATAAGAAAGCGGTCTTCCGCAGTGATGCGCCGCTCGGCATCACAATGGCACGCTATTACATCCTGTGGGCCTGCCAACTGCTCGCATCCTTCGGACTGGTCGCGCTATTTTCGATGCCATTCGGCAAGGACAACACCGCTGCACAGGCGGTCATCAAGCTGATTGTCGATATTGTCCTCTATTTCATCAGCTTCCGCGTCCAGCAGGCATGGGTATTCAAGCCCGCCAATGATGAAAAATAATAATATGCATTCAAAAATCCCGACCGTTCACCGTGAACGATCGGGATTCTTTTTTTCAGTATCACGCAGAGCTTGCAGTACAGATCCGCAGTCAATTTTGATAGAAATGATGCTGTTATGTGCGATCGAGATATCTGCAAGCTGCGAGTGCCGCGGATGCACCATCCGCTGCAGCCGTTATGACCTGACGGATTGCCTTTGTCCGGCAGTCCCCAGCTGCAAAAATGCCGGGTGTGTCGGTCAGGCAGCGCTCATCAGAAACGATATAGCCATTTTCGTCAAGTGCCGTCCACTGCGCAAAGGGCTCATTCTCCGGCTGCTGTCCGACCGCGACAAACATTCCAGTCACAGTGAGCGTTTCTGTTTCAGTCGTGTCATTGTGCCGAATCTGGATGCCGGTCAGCGATTTTTCACCCTCCAGCGCCTCGACGCCTGCATTGCAGATGATAGTCACATTCGCAAGCGCTCTGACCTTGCTCTGCAAAACCGGATCACCTGTCAGCGCCGGCAGATTCTGAACGATCGTGACTGTTTTGCACAGTTCCGAAAGAAATACCGCATCCTGCAAAGCGGTATTGCCGCCGCCGATGACTGCGATATCCTGCCCGCGGAAAAACGCACCGTCACATACTGCACAATAGCAAACGCCTTGGCCGGACAGCTCGGCTTCCCTCTCAACGCCGAGCATCCGGTGCTTTGAGCCTGCGGCCAGAATAACCGCCCCGGCACGATAGTTTGCGTATTCACCGGTCAGCAGAAAGCCCTCTCCCTCCCTGCTGATTGCAGTAACCTTGTCCATCTCCATATCAGCGCCCTGCGCCTCGACCTGCTCCATGAGCTTTTCAGCGAATTCCGAACCGCTGATTGCCATTGCTGTCGGGTAGTTTTCGATCTTCGGAGAATATGTGATCTGGCCGCCGAAATTCTCCTTCTCGATCACCAGCACTGTCTTGCCGGCGCGGCGTGCATAGAGCGCGGCTGTCAGACCGGCAGGCCCCGCTCCGACAACCGCAATATCATATTGTTTACTCATGCTTTAACAGTTTCCTCAATATATTTGCGAATATTCGAGACATTCACAATGCGTTCAAAGCCATCGCCGCTTTTGACGATCAGCGTCGGCGCCTGACGGACATCGTAAAGCCCAGCCATTGCCGGCTCCTCATCTGCGAGAATTTTCGTATACGAAATACCGGCTTCTCCCAGGAAGCGCTCAGCCATTTTACAGTTCGGGCACGTTCTTGTTGCAAAGAGCATAATCTCTTGCTCAGTCGCACCGGACTTGACCGCACCGACCGACTCCGGCACATTGACTGCACCGTGACGCTTGAGAATGCTGTTCTCAACAACATATTCCTTGCGATCTTTGAATTCCTGTGCCTTGCCGTCGTTAAAGTTCTTGACAGGACGGTAATAACCGGTAATGCGGCTGTAGACCTCGGTCTCAGCGCCGCACTCAGGACACTTGTACTGCTCACCGTTCAGATAACCGTGATTACGGCAGACAGAATAGGTCGGAGATATCGTGTAATACGGCAGCTTGTAGTTTTCTGCGATCTTGCGGACGAGATTTGCAGCGGACTTCCAATCCGGCAGCTTTTCGCCGAGGAATGCATGGAACACCGTACCGGAGGTATAGCGTGTCTGGAGATCATCCTGAATATCGAGTGCGGAGAAGATATCCTCGGAAAATCCGACCGGCAAATGTGAGCTGTTTGTGTAGTAAGGTGTCTTGCCGGGTTCTGCTGCGTTGATGATATCCGGATACTTCGCGACATCATGCTTTGCGAGACGGAAGGTCGTAGACTCAGCCGGTGTCGCTTCGAGGTTGTAAAGATCACCGTACTGCTCCTGATAATCCATCAGGCGCTCACGCATATGATCGAGAACCTGCTTGGTGAACTCCTGTGTTTCGGTATGGGTCAAATCCTTCTTCAGCCAGTTTGCATTCAAACCAACCTCGTTCATGCCGATCAAACCGATTGTGGAGAAGTGATTGTCAAGCGTACCGAGGTAGCGCCTGGTGTAAGGATAGAGTCCCTCATTCAGCAGCTTTGTGATAATTGTGCGCTTGATCTTGAGACTGCGTGCCGCAACATCCATGAGATGATCGAGGCGGTGGTAGAAGTCCTTCTCGTCCTCAGAGAGATAGGCAAGACGCGGCATATTCAGCGTCACAACGCCGACGGAACCGGTACTCTCGCCGCTGCCGAAAAATCCGCCGCTTTTTTTGCGCAGCTCACGCAGATCGAGACGCAGACGGCAGCACATGGAGCGGATATCACTCGGCTCCATATCACTGTTGATGTAATTCGAGAAATATGGTGTACCGTACTTCGCAGTCATTTCAAACAACAGGCGGTTGTTCTCGGACTCGGACCAGTCAAAATCTCTGGTAATCGAATAAGTCGGAATCGGATACTGGAACCCTCTGCCCTGTGCATCGCCCTCAATCATGGTCTCGATGAATGCCTTGTTGACCATATCCATTTCGCGCTTGCAGTCCTTATACTTAAAGGGCATTTCCTTGCCGCCAACGATACAGTTCAGCTCTGCAAGATCATTCGGAACCGTCCAGTCCAGCGTGATGTTGGAAAACGGTGCCTGTGTACCCCAGCGGGACGGCGTATTCACACCAAATACAAAAGATTCGATGCACTTCTTAACCTGATCATAGGACAGATTATCTGCCTTGATGAACGGAGCAAGGTATGTATCAAACGAGGAGAATGCCTGTGCGCCTGCCCATTCATTCTGCATGATACCGAGAAAATTGACCATCTGGTTACACAGCGTTGCGAGATGCTTTGCCGGTGCAGAGGTGATCTTGCCTTCGACACCGCCGAGACCCTCCTGAATGAGCTGCTTGAGCGACCAGCCCGCGCAGTAGCCAGTCAGCATGGAAAGATCATGAATATGCATATCACCGAAACGATGCGCATTTGCGATCTCCTCATCGTAGATTTCGGAGAGCCAGTAATTGGCCGTGATCGCGCCGGAATTACTGAGGATCAAGCCGCCGACAGAATAGGTAACAGTGGAATTCTCTTTCACACGCCAGTCTGTAACCTTCACATAGCTGTCAACCGTGTCCTTGTAATCAAGGATCGTGGACTTCATGTTGCGGAGCTTTTCGCGCTGCTTGCGGTAGAGGATGTAAGCCTTTGCAACATCGCTGTAGCCTGCCTCACCGAGTACCTGCTCGACGCTGTCCTGAATGTCCTCGACAGAGATCATATCATCCTTGATCTTCTTCTCGAAATCAGAGGTCACACGGAGCGCGAGAAAGTCAATCACAGATGGATGATACTGCTTATTCTGTGCTTCAAATGCTTTTCGGATCGCTACCGCGATCTTGGTGATCTCGAACTCGACTATTTTGCCGTCGCGTTTTGTTACCTGATACATTCGTAGATTCCTCCTGACAAAAATATTCTGAGAATTCAAATCCCGCGCAGCGCGGCATTCGGCACATCTTTGCGCACAATTTCAAGAAACGAGCGCATCTCAGCAGGTGTGCATCCGGTCACGGTGTTATCAATCAGACGGCCGGAATTCTGAAAGATTTGCAGATAGTAGGCTTCCGCACCGCGGATCCATTTGCCGATCTGAGCAAAATCCTCCGCGGTATGATACTGCCTGACCACAGTCGTGCGAAATTCATAGGGAATCCTCCCCTGCTGCATGAGATAACGGACACTCTGATGCACCGCATCAATGCTGAGCCGCTCAGTACCGGCGGTCACAGCATATTTCTCCGGGCTGTTTTTGATGTCCATTGCTACCATACTGATCCGTCCGCTTTCGCAAAGCTGACGGAGCATGTCGGGATTCGTGCCGTTCGTGTCGAGCTTAACAGCAAATCCCATGTCGCTGACAGCACAAATCAGATCCGGGAGATCCGGCTGGAGCGTCGGCTCACCGCCGGTAAAGCAGACACCGTCAAGCAAACCCTTACGCTTTTTCAGGAACGCGAACAGCTCGTCCGCTGTCAGCGATTCCTCCTGCGCTTCCGTCACAAGTCTTGCATTGTGACAGAACGGGCAGCGGAGATTGCAGCCCCATGTGAAAACCGTGCAGGCAGTCTTTCCCGGATAATCCAGTAAAGTGAGCTTTTGTAAACCTGCAATTTTCACATTGATCCCTCATTTTCTGTGTTTGTTAATATATCAGCACTTTAGAATTTCCACAACTTTCTGCAAGAAATCTTAATTTGCCAAAAACACAAGATGTAGTGAAGCTCAGTCTGATCTATCACTATAACTCGTGCCGTTCTCTATTCTATCAGTTTTTCCCTGTTTTGTCAAGAGCATTTGAATTACTTTCCTATTTTAATTTGCATTGATTTGTTATTCATATTCAGCCCTATGGCTTTTTTCTGCGTATCTAGGCGAAAACAAGATTGTTATATCATAAGCGAAATACATATAGAAAAATCGCGCAAAATACACTCCATTTTCTACATATATATCAATCGTTTTTCATGTCGTGAAATTCACCATTCTGATGCTTGACAAGAAGCGCGAAATATGGTATAATGGTCATGTGAAAAAAACAACTGTCCGTCATGCACGGATGAATCAGGAGGTGAACGCCATGTCTGCACAGGATAAAAACTGGGTTGTTGTCGATGCAACGGTTCTGCCGGAAGTTATCATGAAAACTCTGACTGTCAAGCGTATGCTGGCAAACCGTGAAGAAAAAAGCTCATCGGCTGCCTGCCGCACCGTCGGAATTTCCCGCAGTGCATTTTACAAATACCGCGATTCGGTTTTTGTTTATGAAGAGCAAATGCGAGAACAAATCTTTACCGTTTATCTCCTGCTGCATGACGAATCCGGCGTTCTCTCCGGTGTCCTGCATACGCTCACCGATGCAAAGGCCAATGTCCTGACGCTCAATCAGAGCATCCCGGTAGACGGTGCTGCAACCGTAACAGTCACATTCCGAATGCCGGATTCCGCTCATGTCTCCTCGCTTTGTTCCGCGCTCAGCGAGAAAAAGGGCGTTGTTGAGGTGCGTCTGCTCTCCGGTTCGTGATGACAGGGTTTTACAAAATACTATAGAAATGAGGTCGAAAGCATCCGCGCGGGATGCGAAAGAACATGAAAAAATTTGCTGTTTTAGGTTTCGGAACGGTCGGTTCCGGTGTGGTTGAGCTCTTCTACAAAAACCGTGCAAAGATCGAGCAGAAATCCGGTGAACCGCTTGAGCTTGGTTATATCCTTGATCTGCGCGATTTCCCTGATTCTCCGTTCGCTGACAAATTCACAAAAAATATCGACGATATCCTTTCCGATCCGGAGATCACAGTTGTTGCAGAATGTATGGGAGGTGTCGAGCCGGCATTCTCCTATCTGCTGCGCTGCCTCGAAAAGGGCATCAGCACCGTAACATCCAACAAAGAGCTGATTGCGCAGAAGGGCGCAGAACTGCTTGCAGCAGCAAAATCACATTCCTGCAACTGCTTCTTTGAAGCAAGCGTCGGCGGCGCGATTCCGATCATCCGGCCCCTGCACCGCTGCCTCGCTGCAAACGAGATCAACGCGATCTACGGCATCCTCAACGGCACAACCAATTACATCCTCAATAAGATGCTGACAGACGGAATGAGCTTCGAAGAAGCGCTTGCCAAAGCGCAGAAGCACGGTTATGCAGAGCGCGAGCCCAGTGCCGATGTGGACGGACTCGATGCCTGCCGCAAGATCTGTATTCTCTCCTCGCTCGCATTCGGCAAGCATATCTATCCGGACAGCGTCTATACAAAGGGCATTCGCGAAATTTCCCTGGAGGATGCAGCGGCAGCGAATACGCTTAACGGTGCAATTAAGCTGATTGCATTTGTCAAACAGCTCGATGACGGCCGTATTCTTCCAGCAGTCATGCCGATGTTTGTGCCGCACGAAAATCTGATCTCCCGCGTGGACGGCGTTTTCAACTGCGTCGAAGTCTGCGGTGACGCAATCGACCGCGCATATTTCTGCGGCAGAGGCGCCGGCAAATTCCCGACGGCAAGTGCAGTCATGGGTGATGTGATCGAAGCCGTCAAGCATCATGAGACGGTCTTCTCGCAAAATTGGATCGACGCCGAAACGCAGGACTTCATCGCTGGAATTGATGAGCTGAACTGCGGAATGTTTATCCGATTCAATTCAAAATATGATTCTGCAACACTTAGCAAATTGGTTTCGGAACATCTGGCTGCGAACGGTCATTCGGATATACCGATCACGGCATCTGCAGATGTCTGCCTGATCCCGGAGCCGCTGGCGAAAGCAGAGCGCGATGCGGTGCTGGATACATTGAGTGCAAACGGTATGCCGGCTGCGCACTGGATGCCAACCATGGAAGCATAATGCATAGACAAACGGGCTGTACGCGAAATCGTACAGCCCGTATTTTTATTCCCGCTTATAGAGGAAAACATTCTCAAAAGTCACATTCGCCGAACCCGCTTCACCGAGCAAGAAGACAATCTCGCAATCTTCAGCAGGTGCTTTCATCTCAAATTCCTTAGTCATCTCCGCTGCTGTGACCACTCCGCTGCAATATACAGTTTCCGGATCAGCCATGCTGCGCAGCACATATGGAAACTCGATCTTGTCCGCGCCCTTGACCGTAAACGACAATTCATAGGTACCGGATTTCAGATTCAGTCCGCGCACATATCCAATCACATCTTCGGCATTCTTGCCGCCGCTGGTGATATTGAGATTAAGCGATTTGTTCCATTCTGCGTAATACGGCCAGCCTGCCGCACCACTTTCGGCATTCAACTCTGCGCCGTATTCGCCGCCCGCTGCAAAATCAAGACCGATGCCGCTGTACTCAATGCCAAGCGCTTTGCAGATATTATTCGCAGCGAGATATGAATTCAATACATGCGTGACCGAAGACGGATGCCAGTCCGCACCGATGCCGTCACGCTGAATATTATGCGTCGGGGATTCATAGCAGAAGATCTTCGGATCACCGACTTCTTTGACAGCTGCCTCAATACTCGGATACAACTCTGTGCAGCCCATAATGCCGAGTGTGCAGACGATCACAGCATCTGGATTGCATTTGCGTACATCACGAAGGAAATCCACATAAGCAGCCTGATAGAGCGGTGCACGAGTTTCAAGGTCATCCTTTGCGTAACTGTCATCATTCGTTCCAAGATTAATAAAGACAACATCATTTGGATTTGCGTCGAAATCCCACTTTGCATCATAGCCGCCAAACTTCGCGACGAGCTCATAAATCGGCGGAACAAGCGAATCAGTGTTCCGCTTGCCGTCACCGGAATAGCCGGAATAGATACCATAGCCGCTATAGCTGACAGCGCTGTAATCGGCATCGAGCAGCTGCGCCGTAAGATACGCATACGACTTTGAGAAATCCTCTGTCGCCGTCTCAAAGCCGACATACTGCGAATCTGCACCAACACCGTAGGCACAGGTAATCGAATCCCCAACAAACTCGATCGTCAGATCCTTCTTGGGTGTCGGCTTTATCGGCTCAGATTTCTTAGATGTGACATTAAAAGCCTTTACACCGATCGCACCGTTATTCGCCTCAGAAAGATGCATGACTTTGACCGTTGCAGTGCGTTCATTCGTGCCAGTAAAAAGCGAAACCGTCTGCTCTGCGTCTCCCATAACAACATCCTTGACAAGCTCGCCATCCACATACACGCCATACCGCGGACGGTATTTTTCGTCGTCTGCGGTATGGCCGTCGCCGGCGATTATTACGCTCGCTTCGGTTCCAGTCACGATGCATTCAACGGCCGCGCCGCTCTGGACAAGCCAAGTAACACTGTCCTTTGTCACAGTTCTGCCGATGACCTTGGTAACATCCGTGATGTTAGTAATCGTCTGCTCGGTCAGATCTCCAAGATCTGGTGTCTCAAACAGGGAGCGCTTCATCAGCGTGAGATCAAGCGCATTAATCATTTTATTGCCGTCGAAATCATCATCAGCAATGAGTTGACCACCAGTTGTCAGCGACTTCACAAGATGTCGAATATCCGTACCTGATACTGCGTTAACCGCAGCCGGAAGGAGTGCTTCAGCAGTGAGAATCGCTGTAAAAATGACAGTAATCGGTTTCCATTTCATAAAAGTGCCCTCCAAAAAAAATATACTATTTTTATTATACCATAGCACAGAACAAAGAGCAATGACATTATGAGCAAACTAACTGACAGAACGCGTATTTATCGAGTCCGCAAAAAATCCCGTACAGTCTCCTGCACGGGATTTTTTCATACGAATCATTGAACTTCGATGTACCTTCTGATTTGTCAGCTCTAGAATGTCATGAATCAGCCAACTGCACCGGTACTCTGATAAACGAATTCAAACTTCGGAGACTTCAAACCAAGAACGCCGCGGAGGTCATTGCCCTTCACGCGAACTTGCCCGCCGATCACGGCATTGGCCACATAGCCGCCGTCACCGTACTCAAGTTGTATCCAATCATATGGGTTGCCTGAGAGCGTCAGGTTATAAGTCTTTTCGAGTTTGGATTTCAGTTCAGCAGTAGTAAACACTTTGGTACTGCCATAATGAGGATCGGATGATTCATCATGTTTCACAGGAACACTCTGCAGATACGGAAGATCCGCAAAGAAAACATCCTGGCAAGATGCAGTTGCACCACCACTGGAAGCATAGAAAGAAGTCAGCGCAGGTTCATTCTCATAATACACGACAACGCCGAGAACGGAACGAACCGCATCAACGATCTTCTCAGAGGGATTCGGCTTGCAGATCATGCCGGCGCCATAACCGTTATACAAATAATAGGTATACGCTGCAACGGCCTGCGCTTTAATCGCCTCAACACCGAAGACATCACCCATTTCATTGTTAATGATCTGGGAGAGGATCGACACGACGGTGTCAGTTTTTCCGCCTACAGTCATCAGTTCATTTTCGGATGTACCGGTCTGAACGAGAACTGTACCGGGGTAATAAAGGCTAAGAATCTGATCGTACGTCCATCCGTCATAGCTTGCATAGAAGTTTGCTCCGTTCTGGCTCATACCGACACCATGTCCGTAACCATAGGTATAGAACACAACTGTATCCGGCTCAGCAGCCACCGTTTCACGCGGAATGGAGATCGGTTCTGCGATGGTTGTCACCGTAGACTGTACGGTCGATTCGATGGAATTCTGAAAATTTGTTTGGGTTTGGGTTTTGGATTCTGCAGCGGTACTGGCTTCAGTGATCACT
Source organism: Oscillospiraceae bacterium (assembly GCA_024404875.1). Lineage (GTDB taxonomy): Bacteria > Bacillota > Clostridia > Oscillospirales > Ruminococcaceae > Firm-04. The sequence goes on along the minus strand of JAKSPK010000010.1, from coordinate 44,685 downwards.
GCACTTTCAGTCGTTGGCGTTTCGCCCGGCTCAGTTGTCACTGCCTCATAGCTAACCAGCATCAGGCTGTTATCATATTCAAATAAATCAGCCTTCGGGAGATCAGCATTCGAATATTCGTCAGCGCCCTTCTTAACATCAGGGGTGCTGCTTTGGATTTCTGTCCTCGAATCAGCTCGTTCGTCTGCTTCGACTTCGATGAGATCCGCTGCTGCTGCAAACGTAATATCAGCAGTGCCCGAGCTCAGCATAGCGTCTCTGTCGCTCTGAATTGCACAAGTCGTGGTGAAACACAGAGCCATTGCAACCAGAACCGCCATGTGGTTTCTTCGCGTTCGAGCTTGCATAGTTTCTCTCCAATTATCAATCTCACCGGGTATTTCCCAGCTTTATTTCCCCAAGATTGCTGTGGGGATTTTGTCTAATCGTATTGTGTCTCCTTATCACCGTAAAGGCAGTCCCAATCTGCCGTCCAGTGTGCACCACTCAGGTTCGGTGCCGATACTTTGTTCTTTGTCGCGGCAAGCCGCGTACATCTCTCTGTTTAGCTGTATCTTATCACACCGCGGAGATGTTGCACCACAGCTCCCGCTGCGGGTGAGCATGGCCGTTCGCTCATGACTCATGATACGGTATGAAACAGCGAAACCGAAAGAAAACAGTCCGCTCAAAGCGGAAACTCGTCCGTTTACCTCCTTGACATCCCATTTCCCTTCAGCCTGATTTCATTTATGAAATCAACTCCTGAATTACGCATTCGGCCCATAGGGGACAAACTTTTTGGGATCGTAATTAACAGGGCGGCCATACTTATAGTAGGCCGATGGGTACAGCACATTGTCATTCAATGTGGCATTCTCCGTACCCTCCAAAAGATCTTCGCCTGCACGAACTTCACGACACATCAGAATCAGCTTGGCATTTGCGACCAACCCGTTGCAAGTATACAGCGACAAGAGCTGATCTCCATACTTCACATCAACATTTGTGTTGATCATTGTGCGTTTCTTTGCTTCGTTGACATAATCATAGAACGCATCCTCATCGGCAAAGTCAAGAGTGTTCCAGCAATCAAATGCATATTCGGAGGTGTAGTCTGCACCGTCCACAACGAAGATCGCAAAAATCTTGAACTTATAATCCTTGTAGAGCGAGAAATAATCGACAATCGGATGAGCGCTGTAGAAGGATGGATTGTTTACATAATCGCGCAGACTGCCAAACATCGTTCTATTATTCATGTTGTGTCCGTAAATGAAAACATTTCCGGAATTTTCGACGATTCGCCGATGCTCAACTACTTCATCAAACCGATTTCGATAATCCATAAAGATACAGCCTGATTTGCTGCTCTCCTGTTTAAAGGTTCGGTAGAGATAGTAGTCATTCGGATTGAGATCTGGGTCACTCAATTCCTTTTTCTGGACAACAGGATAGCTGACCTCTGTGCCGTCAATTTTGACATAGCCGACCAAATCCGGATTCATACTCAGGAGTCTGTTGGCAATATCATTATATTCGAGCCACTCGATCATTTCGCCTGTCTGCGGGTCTTCCACCATGTTGTTTCCTGAAAAGCCTCTATTCTTCCGCGTTTCCTCAATCACGGCCTGTATTCCCTCGTAATACTTCCTGGCCTTGTACCGGTCAATGTAGTAATCACTGATGAGGAATGAACAGATTCCCACGACGACGATCGCAGTTGAAAAGATGATCTTTCTGGTCGCTTCAAAGGCAGAGTCGCCTCTCCACGGAACAAAGTACTTCAGAACATCAACTGCCGTATTGGATTTTCGCTTCTTCTTTCCGGATTTCGGCTGCGGCGCTTCTGCCGAACGGGATACAGGATTCTGAACAGCTCTTTGCTGAACAGGCTGCTGTGCACCGTTCTGCGGACGTCTGGTTGGAAGCGGTTGTCTTGCAACAGGCGCCTCGTTCCGCGCGTGCGCTGACACTGCTGCCGGCCTTGATCCATGGGAAGAGTATCCGGTATTAGGCTGAGATTCGTGTTGTATTCGACGCTTATGTTCGACTTCATCTAGGATAGCCGTAATACCGTCCCGGCTGTGGTTCTGCGACGCATTCGGCTGCGAAGTTTCAACATTGTGCACAGGCTTATCTGATGATGCTGCCTGTCCGGCTGCACCTTTCAGCACCTTATGTCCTCCGTAAGATCTTCGTGTTCCTTTTGCATCTGCATCCGCCCGAAGCGGGGAACGCCTGCCGGGTACTGCATTTTCTGCGACGCCGTTTCCGGCATCCGCATCATCGCAGCTTGGTTCGTAAAAAGGGTCTCGCCAGTTTTCCATTTGAACGCCTCCATCATTCGCTTCCGCATTCACTTTACGCACATCAGAATGCAATGTGCTCACAGCTATGCATCGGCGCAGGTTCAGAACATAAAAAGCATTGTCATCTTTCAAGTGCTGTATCACACATCCGAGATTTTGGCCGGATCGGCAGTCACCATCATTCAACAGATCGTGCAGCAATGCACGGCCGGCAGGTTTTGAAGACCGCAGTTCGGTACAAGTAAATACCATTCCGCGAACAAAACAGGGTTTGCTGCTCTCCATGCACTTTACTATCGGCCAGTCTTCATACATGCATATGGCAACCGTCCGTTTCCAGTTCATCTTGAGCGGGCAAACGCACAGAGCAAGTCTTGCTCTGTCTGGCCGGTGCAGTGCGTTCCGGTTACTCTATACGCGGAATGCGCCTGACACTGATGTTTGCGTCTGGAGACGAGCTTCTGCAGATTTCTCTGCAATTCACCCATTCTCCGATTAACATTTTACTACATATATCATAAAATGTCAAGACGCGCTCCTGCATTTCAACATAATGTCCAATTCAGCAAACATAATCGAGCAGCACTTCGTATACTGTGTACATTATCCCATAATTATTTCTTGGTATTTCTTCTAAATTGTTCCACATGAAACATTTTCAAAAGCTCTGCGACTCCGATATATGCTGTGCAAATACTTTTTTCTCCGCGTCTTTCACAGCCTTTTCGATCATCGGTGCAAAGTCAACCGCCGCCTGTGCTTCAACGACATCTTCAAGTCGCGGGCGCAGTTTCGGATGCCGGGGCGTAAACACGGTGCAGCAATCCTCATACGGCTGGACTGATATATCAAAAGTATCGATTTTACGCGATATTTCTACTATTTCCACTTTATCCATTCCGATCAGTGGACGCAGCACCGGCATCGTTGAAACAGCATCCGTACACTGCAATGCATTGAGTGTCTGGCTCGCGACCTGACCAAGACTTTCGCCGTTAATGATCGCGCCGCATCCCTCGATCTCTGCGATTTTACAAGCAATCTCCATCATCAGACGACGCATCAGGATCGTAAAGTACTCCTCCGGGCAATTACGCTGAAGCTCCTCCTGGATTTCCGTAAAGGGTACACAGTAAAACGCCATGCTGCCGCACCACGGCGTTAGTTTCTCACATAACTGCTCAACTTTCAGACGCGCACGCTCCGATGTGTACGGCGGAGATGCAAAATGACAAGCTGTTACACGCAGACCGCGCTTCGCCATCATATACGCTGCCACTGGACTGTCAATGCCGCCGGAGAGCAGCAGCATCGCATTGCCTGCCGTGCCGACCGGCAAACCGCCCGCGCCTTTCTCACGCAGCGCGTGAACATACGCTTTCTCATCACGGATCTCGACTGTCACGATCACATCCGGTTCAGTGACATTCACTTTCAAGTGTGGATATTCTTTTAACAAAATGCCGCCCAACTCTGCGCAGATCTGCGGCGACTTCATTGGAAACGACTTATCAGCACGCTTCGCCTCAACCTTGAATGTTCTTGCGGCATTCAGCGCTTCCGCCAGATAAGGAATTGCCTTTTCGGTGATATCCGCAAAATCTTTTTCGCAGGTCAATGCACGGCAGAGTGCCGCAATGCCGAAAACCTTTTTCAGACGCGGCATCGCCTCTGCCAGCAGCTCCCCTGCAGCGGCATCGTTCTCCGCTTCAGGAACTATATAAATAGTAGACTGCGCCTTTGAGTATGTAAATTTTCCGAGTTTCTTCAGCCGGTAGCGGATATTCCGCAGCAGCACATCTTCAAAGGTGCTGCGGTTTAGTCCTTTCAGCGCCATTTCGCCATATTTGACCAGAATAATCTCTCTCATGTCATTACTCCCATCCAGTTTTATTTTTCAAGTGTGCGGTACATTGTTATCATGGCTTCGTTTTGTACAAAACCGTTTTTCAGATAGAATCGCTCGCTCGGATATCCTTTTGTTGTATTCAGCACGATTCCCGCGAATCCGGCAGCAATCAGCTCTGCTGTGATCTGTTGCATCATCGCGCTGCCGATGCCCTTCCCCTGCATATCCGCAGAGATACAGAATTCGTCGATCACATATTCCTTTCCGTAAAGATAGGTAACCGTCCGGCCAGCTGCAAATCCGAGGATCTGTCCTTGATACTCATATACATAGCTGACAGACAACGCCGTACCCGTCAGCTCCGCAATGCGTCTTTCCGCAATCTCCTGTGACCAGTTCTCATTCCACGGTTCGCAGGAGAATGCATTGCAAAAGACCGCACCACAAGCGGCAAGATCCGCCGGCAGATAATGTCTGACTGTTCCCATTACATTACCTCTTATGCACAAGCCGTGCCTGCGCTGCTATGAGTGCGTTGCACAATGATGTGATGTCCTCCGGCTGATTATCACGGCAGAAGCTCACACGGATTGTGCTGTCTGCAAGGCCTTGTTTGATGCCAAATTCCTGCAAGACACCGCTCAGCTTCCCCTTGGAACAAGCCGATCCGCTGGAAACATAGATGCCCTGATCGGACAGGAAATGCAGCACTGTTTCAGATTTCAGCCCCTTGACTGCAAAGCTCAGAATATACGGGCTGCCGTCCTGCGGCGAATTAACCGTAATCCCGCTGATCTCCGTAAGTTGCCGGATGCATTCAGTGCGCAGTCCGGCGACATACTCAGCACGCTGCTGCAGATCGCTGGACAGCTCGCTGACTGCCGCACCGAATCCCGCAATCAGCGGAACCGATTCCGTTCCCGGACGCAGCGATACTGTCGCTCCGCCGGAAAGCTGCATCAATTCCTGTTCGCCGCCCTTAAGCAGCGGTGTCAGACGGATTCTTTTTTTATGGTATAATGCACCGATGCCCTTGCAGGCATGAACCTTGTGGCCGCTGATTGTCAATAGATCTGCGCCAAGCCGTGTCGGATCGACTGGCAGCTTCATAAAGCCCTGCACGGCATCACAGTGCGTGATGACATGACTGAACTGCCGCCTGATCATTCCAAACGCCTCCTGCACCGGCAGGATCGCACCTGTCTCATTGTTCACAAGCATCATGCTGACAAGGCAAGTATTCTCATCTACAGCAGCCGCGATGTCCGCCGCCCGCAGGATGCCGTCCGCATCCGGCGATACACGAATCACCTCATAGCCTTCTGCTTCGAGCAAATCAAATGCCCCGCGCACAGATGCGTGCTCAACACTCGTGGTCACCACACGCCTGCGGCGTTTGCCGTAAGCTGCCGCAGCGCCGCGGATCGCCAAGTGGTTGCTCTCCGTCGCGCCGGATGTAAATGTCAGTGCAGACGGTTCACAGTGCAGCGCAGCTGCGATCTGCTTTCGCGCCTTTTCCATGCAAAGCTGCGCATCCAGTCCCATGCTGTGCAGCGAGGACGGATTGCCGTATACTGTACGCATGGCATCTGTCATCGCGGCGATACATGCTTCACTGGGACGCGTTGTCGCAGCGGAGTCAAAATAGATCGTCATTCTGGAATAAACACTCCCTCATCCATTACTGTACCTATTATAACACACTTTTGAGAAAAATGCAAAAAAAATTTTTGAAAACTTTGCGAAAAGGGGTTGACAAATCATTTGAAATGTGCTATAATAAACGAGTCGCAAGGGAACAGCGACAAACGCGGATATGGCGGAATTGGCAGACGCGCATGGTTCAGGTCCATGTGATAGCAATATCATGGAGGTTCAAGTCCTCTTATCCGCACCAAGCCCTCATACGATAGTATGAGGGCTTCATAATATGCAGGCGTAGTTTAATGGTAAAACATCAGCTTCCCAAGCTGAGGTCGGGGGTTCGATTCCCCTCGCCTGCTTATATGTATTTATCACGCATTTCCGCGTTTTTCGCGTAGGTGCGTGATTTTTCTGCGCTTTTCGGCGCGTCGTTTTCACAACATTTTGTGAAAAATCACACTATCTTTTGAAAATATATGACACGAAATATGACACGAAATTTGATTTTTTTCACTCGTTTTCGGTCATGATCGACTCATAAAAATCCTGTATAATATACTCTGCTCTATCACGGTCGGCTGAGAACGAATGTTGGTACACATTCCGCATTGTTGTGGTCGTTGCCCAGCCGCCTCTATCGGCCGCTATGCGCTAAAAATGCGGACTTCTCCTCCTCCGCAGAGTCGATTGCACGAAAAATGTAAATATATAATTTGTGCACACTAAACAAATATCGTGATAAGTACCGTCTCGAATTTTGATTACAAAATGGAAAATGTTGTAATAATATTGTAATTTTTCGTAATGTGTGGTAGGATATATTCAGCTCATTATACACTTTACACAAGCAAATTCATAATTGAGAGGATGAGTTGATGAAAATAGCGAAGGCCGCAGCTGTTATTGCCGGTTTGGTGACCGCAGGCATTCTGGGGGGATTTGCCTTGAGCCGCGCCGATCTGTCGCTGGTGCGCACCAACCTTTTTGTACCGATTGAGGAAATCACAGCAGATGAAATGTCCAATGTGGAATTTCCGGATAAAGTTACAACGACCGCAGCCGTCACGACCGTGACTGCCGCAAAGACAACAGCTGTCACCTCCCGCACAACCGCAACAACGATTGCAACGACATATTCTGCAACAACGACGGAAGCAACGACCGACACAGCAACCGAGACCGTGGAAGAAACAACTGCCACAGAGACTTCGGTCACGACCGTCACAACTGCTGCTCCTTCTCCGCAGATAACTACAGTACCGCCTGTCACAACCGCTGCACCACAGTCAGTCTGGATTGCACCTGTTTCGACACAGCCGCCGCAGCCGGTCATCACGGAACCGGTGATTCCAGCAACCGAACCGCCTGTACAGCAGCCGTCCGGCGGCCGCGCAATCTCCGTCACCGACCGCGAATATATCATGCTCTGCAATGTCGTCGGACACGAATACGGCGCAGACTGGGTACCGACCGCTGAAAAGGCGCTGATCGCGGAATGCATTATGAACCGCGTCAATTCTCCGCTCTTCCCGAATACGATCTATGATGTGCTGATGCAGCCTGGTCAGTTCGCTGGTATCGAGCATCTGATCCTCATGGAGACCATGTCGAAATATGTCACGCAGGATGTCCGCGACGCCGTAGACCTCTATCTCACGCATCCGGAGCAGTTCCAACATGGATATTTGTTCTTCAGCGGCGACGGTTATCATAGCTATTTCCGCACGACCTATTAAATCGAAGATACCGGGGCAAACCATTTGCTCCGGTATTTTTATATGCCGCAGCATTGACTTTCCGCCGATTTTATGGTATGATATAGAAGTAAAAATATAAACAGCAGACAATGCTCTGCGCAGGAGGTTACCTATGAAGTTTGCTGACGGATTTTGGCTTAATCAACGCGGCTGCACGGTGGACTACGCCGCACAACCCTATGATATCCGGATCACAGAGAATGCAGTCCGCGTCTTCGCCACATCTCAGACGATCTATAACCGCGGCATGACGCTCGGAGGCGTAACGCTGGAAATTACATATAGTTCCGTCAGGGAAGATACGATCAAGGTCAGTATCGTGCATCACAAGGGCGCAGCCAACCATATGCCGCGATTTGAGCTGAATGAAGATCCATCGTTCCGGCCGGTCATCACCGAGGATGAAGGCAGCGTCACGCTGACATCCGGAAAGACCGCTGTCACGATTGCAAAGGGTCAGAGCTGGAATGTAAAATTCACATATGACGGAAAGCTGCTGACCGGCGGCGGCTGGCGCTCGACCTCCTATATTCAGGAAAATGCGAATCGCATCGAAAACCGCACCCGCACCGCAATGGATCAGACATTCTGGAGCGTACCTGCCGATCCGCGCGGCGCATTTGTCCGCGAACAGCTTACGCTTTCTGTAGGAGAATATGTCTACGGCTTCGGCGAAAAATTCACCCCGTTTGTCAAGAACGGTCAGACTGTCGAAATCTGGAATGCAGACGGCGGCACCTGCTCTGAGCAGAGCTATAAATGCGTACCGTTTTATCTCAGCTCCCGCGGTTACGGCGTATTCACAAATCACACTGGATTCGTTAGCTATGAGGCTGCTTCTGATACCGTTTCAAAGGTCAGCATGACAGTTGCAGGCGAATCACTGGAATATTTCATCATCGGCGGCGCGAACTGCGCAGAGGTACTGAAAAACTATACCGACCTCACCGGAAAGCCCGCACTGACTCCGGCAAAATCGCTCGGTCTCTGGCTTTCTACCTCATTCACAACGGATTACGATGAGCAAACCGTCAGCAGCTTCCTTTCTGGTATGGCGGAGCGCGATATCCCGCTGCAGATGTTCCACTTCGACTGCTTCTGGATGAAGGCATTCACATGGACGAGCTTTGAATGGGACAAGGAGATGTTCCCTGATCCTAAGGAAATGCTCACACGCCTGAAAAAAGAACATAATGTCGGCATCTGCGTCTGGATCAATCCTTATATCGCGCAGGAATCCGCACTGTTTGACGAGGGTGTCGAAAAGGGTTACTTCATTCACACGAAGGACGGCGGCGTGTTTCAGACGGATATGTGGCAGCCGGGAATGGCGATCGTGGACTTCACCAATCCCGAAGCCTGCAAATGGTTTGCCGCCGGCATCAAAAAGCTCTGTGCCGAGGGCGTCGATGCAATCAAAACGGACTTCGGCGAGCGCATCCCGACAGATGTCGTTTACTATGACGGCTCCGACCCGATCGCAATGCATAATTATTATACATATTTATACAATAAAGTCGTATTTGAAGCGCTGGAAGAGTGTGCCGGTAAAGACAAGGCTGTGCTGTTCGCAAGAAGTGCAACTGCCGGCAGCCAGAAATTCCCGGTTCACTGGGGCGGCGACTGCTCGGCGGTATATTCCGCAATGGCAGAGACACTGCGCGGCGGGCTTTCCCTCTGCGCATCGGGCTTCGGTTTCTTCAGCCACGACATCGGCGGCTTTGAACAGACAGCTTCTGCAGATGTGTATAAGCGCTGGGTCGCATTCGGTCTGATGAGTTCACACAGCCGTCTTCACGGCTCGACCTCCTACCGCGTTCCGTGGGCATACGAGGAAGACGATCCGAAAAATCCGGAGAATGCATGCGCGGTGCTGCGCTTCTTCACAAAGCTGAAAGGCCGGCTCATGCCGTATCTTTGGGCACAGGCAAATCACACGCACCAGAACGGCATCCCGATGATGCGCGCAATGGTCATCGACTATGCGGATGATCCTACCTGCCTGACACTGGACCGGCAGTATATGCTCGGTGACAATCTGCTCTGCGCACCAGTGTTCGATGAAAGCGGCATCGCTGAATATTACCTGCCGGCCGGCAAATGGTTCAATCTGCTCGGCAAAGCAGATGCGCCGCTCACAGAGGGCGGAAAGTGGTTCCGACGCAAGTGCAGCTATCTCGAAATGCCGATCTATGTCAGACCGAATTCGATCATTGTCCTCGGTGATTTCCACAGCGATGTCTGCTATGATTATCTGCAAAATGCAGATGTGCTGATCTGCGGCATGGAGGACGGCCAGTCTGCTTCCTGCGAGATCTACAAAGCAGAAGGCGGGCTGGATCTCACAATTTCTGCAAAGCGCGAAGGCAGCTGCATCACCGTGGCATATCCTGCGACCGACCGAAAATTTACGATCACTGTCGCCGGAACAAATTGTCGTGTCACCGCAGAGCCAAACGGCCTGACCGTAATCAACCTGTAATCCACGCCCGATCAGAATAGTATAAATCAAACAGAACGGAGGAACAATCATGAGCAAGAACCCTGAAATCGAGTATGTCTGGCAGGACAGAAAGCGCACTGTCTTCGGTCTGCCCTGGACTTTCACCAAGTATTTTCTGACGAAAACAAAATTCATCACACGAACCGGTTTCTTTAATCTGGATGAAGACGAACTGGATCTTTACAAAATCACGGACAAAAAGCTCAAGCTCCCGTTCTTGCAGCGTATCATCGGCTGCGGCACTGTGATCCTCTATGTTCGCGACACCGATACGCCTGAAAAGGAAATCCGCTGCATCAAGCACCCTCGGCAGTTCCTCGCAACGCTGGACAAGCAGATCGACGCTGAACGCGACCGCTACAATACCAGAGGACGCGATCTCTACGCAATTACCGGCGGCACGGGACATCACGGACATATGCATCATGACGATATGATGGATCATCCAAACGACGATCACATGGGCGACGGTCATTTCGACAACTAACACACATAAACACATCACACGGAGGAAATTCATCGAAAATGCTTCAGTTTGTTACTGAAAAAAAATCTGTTTGGGATCTTTTGAAGGAAGAGGATCGACCGATCTATCTCTACGGCATGGGCGACGGCGCTGTACGGATTCTTTCCGCAATGCGCTCCTACGGTATCCAGCCGGCGGGTATCTTTGCAAGCGACGAATTTGTTCGCGGCCATGATTTTGCAGGCTACCCGGTGCGCAAACTTTCGGAGCTGGAGGCTGAGCTGGATGATTTTGTCATCGTGCTCGCATTTGCAGTCAGCTCCCCTGCCATGATCGACCGCGTCCGTACACTGAGCGAGAAATATCAGCTCTATGTGCCCGATGTTCCAGTCGTCGGCGGCGGACTGTTCACGCCGGACTATTGCAAGGAGCATGAGGAGGAAATACGGACTGTCTATCAGTCGCTCGCGGATGAACGCTCCAGACAGATCTATGCGAATATCATCAACTTCAAGATCAGCGGCAATCCGAAATATCTGATCGAGCAGGTTGACAGCAAGGATGAGATCTGGAACCGCATCATCCAGCCGACCAATCATGAAATCTATGTTGATCTCGGCGCATATAACGGAGATACGATCCGCGAAATGCTGGAATTTGCACGCGGAAAATATCACCGCATCGTCGCGGTAGAGCCGGACAAGAAGAATTATAAGAAGCTCGTGAAATTCGTCGGCGATACGCCCTCTGTGCAATGCTATCAGTGTACGGCATGGTGTGTCGATACTGAACTGCCGTTCGGAGCCAAGGCCGGCAGACAGTCCGCAATTGCGGCAGACGGTGTGATGACGCCGGCGCGTGCAGTTGATAATCTGCTCGCGGGCGGCCCGGTGACGCTCTTGAAAATGGATGTCGAGGGTGCAGAGCGTGAGGCTCTCTGGGGCGCAAGCCGTTCGATCGCACGTTATTCGCCAAAGCTGATGATCTCGCTCTATCACCGCAATGAGGATATCTTTGAGCTGCCTCTGCTGGTCAAGCGCATCAATCCCCGCTATCGCCTGTTCATCCGGCATCTGCCCTATATCCCCGCTTGGGAAACAAATCTTTATGCCGTCTGCGAAAACAACGGCAATGAGCAATACGGAGAATAACAGCAAGGGAGGAAACCCGCACTGGGTTCCCTCCCTTTTCGTATGGATGGGTGTTCCGACACAAAGCTTAACCTTATTTGCGTGGATAGACCTTCCCGCCGATCTTATTATCGAGCTGTTTTTTGAACCGTCTGCATAAATCAGCCAGCACTCCAGTTCTTCTTCCGCCTCCGAGTCGACAAAAACCAGATGAATAAGTATGTAAGATGATGAAACACACACAAGAAAATGAACCGTCAAACCGTCAAGCTGACTTTATAAAGTGTTAACTTTTCGAAATATTCACAGAATCAGGATTGACAAAGCACACATGAGCGTTGTATAATGAAGTCATGAATCATAACCATCAAAACAGCTATACACCGAAAGGAGTTTTTATCATGGATTATGTTTACAAGACACAAATCGTCTGCTCGACCGAGATCCGGTTTCATCTGGTGGACAATATCGTATCAGATGTCGCATTTACCGGCGGCTGCAACGGTAATCTGAAAGCGATTTCCAAGCTCGTGGACGGCTGGACGGTCGAGCAGATCGAAGCAAAGCTGCTCGGGAACACCTGCGGCAGACGCCCAACCTCCTGCGCGGATCAGCTCGCAAGAGCCGTCCGGCAGGCCTATGAGGAGCAGAAAAACGCCTGACCGAATGACAACGGTCTGCAATCACGAAAGGATAAAACAGCATGACAACGCAGCAATTAAACTATGTGATCGCTGTCGCGGAATGCCAAAGCATCTCCAAGGCAGCAGAACGGCTCTATGTGACACAGCCTTCGCTTAGTCAGTATATACACAGCATCGAACGGCAGCTTGGGATGAAGCTCTTTGACCGCTCTGTCACACCACTCATGCTGACCGATGCCGGCAGACTATATGTAGACTGGGCGCGGAAGATCCTCGCAATAGAGGAAAGCATGAATAACGCCCTGTCCGATCTCATGGGACTCAATACCGGTTCTGTTCGTATCGGTGCATCTCCGTTTCGGGTGCGTTGTCTGCTGGCACGGAGCATTGCGGCGTTTCATGGGAAATATCCGAAGATCCAACTGACAATCCGTGAAGCAGACATGAAACAGCTTCTCGATCAGCTCAGCGCAGGTGAAATTGATTTTGCGATCGGAACCGGCGACTTCACCGAAAAGCAGCTCCATACCGAGCCGCTTGCCGAGGAACGGCTCTATCTCGCCGTCCCGCAGGAGCATCCGCTGATCGAGAAGCTCCCGGAACCGCTGACCGCCGAGGACATCTTGCAGGGAACACCACGCTATCTGCGTCAGAAGCCGATCGATCTCTCACTTGCCGCAGATGAACGCTTCATCGCCGCGAATGTCGGCGAATTCGATCGCGACAAACTGAACACAGTCTGCCGGAAATGCGGTTTTGAACCAAATGTCGCATTCAGCGTCCAGACAATCGAAACGGTTTTTTCGTTCACCTGCTCAAATATGGGCATCGCACTGATTCCGGATTCGCTGATCTATTACGGCAATTTTGGCCGGCATCCGTATTATTATACGCTGCCGGATCCGTTGGTACTGAGCCATATTTCGCTGGTATCACGCAGAAATGCGTTTCTTTCAAAGGCGGCATCGGAATATGCGCTGCTGCTGAAGCAGCTTGTGGATGTCGGCACATGGCGCATGGGCGGCGATACGCTCTAAGGCGACATCACAACTAAAAACGGACTGCGCATCTGTATCATCGGCTCTGTGCGGTATTGCCCTAAACATAATACACGGATGTGAGAATATGATAACCGATACACTGAAAAAAGAGATCGCTGCCGCAACGCTCTATTCTGCCGGACACGGCATCGCATGGCAGTCATTAATGCAGAAAAAGGCACTGCGGATTGGTTTTCTGGGCGGTTCTGTAACAATGGGATTTGCCGGCAATACCGTTCACGACGGCGCATATCCAGAGCTGACAATCGCGGGGCTTCGCGAACGCGGATATGATGCAGAGGGTTGCGTCTGTGCAGAGGCTGGGATGAGCACAATGCACGGCAATTTGCTCGCGGACGACCGGATTCTCTGCCACAAGCCGGATTTTGTATTCCTGGAATTCTCGATCAATGAGACAACGCTTCGTCCAAGCGTCCTCTCGTTTGAGAGCCTGCTGCGAAAGCTGCTGACAACGCCGGATCCACCGGTTGTCTGCATTTTTACGATTCGCAATTACAATGATTACCAATGCGAGAGCTTCATGCTACCGATCGCGGAGCATTACGGGCTTCCTTGTGTAAGACTGCGGGCTTCACTGAATGCAGCACTCGAACGCGGAGCGATGACATGGGAGGATTATGGCGATGCGGAAAGTCATCCGAATGCAGACGGACAGGCACTTCTCGCGGAATGTCTGCTGCATTTCTTTGATTCCGTTCGCTGTCTGCCGGATGAAGCGCCTGCGCCGTTGCCGGAGCCATGGCTCGGTGCACCGTTTATCGGTCTGCGATTTATCCGTCCGGCAGCAGACTGCACTGTTGTTGAGACCGATGTTCCACTGGTACAGCGTTCGCATCCGTACTTCGAAAAAGCATGGCTGCTCACGCCGGATTCCGGTGCACTGACAATCACCGTAAACTGCCGTGCACTGATGCTGTTCTATGAAACGCATTCCCTTTCTGAATACGGCCGCTGCGCGATCTACGCGGACGGTGCGCCCTTTACGCCGCCGGTCATCGACAGTAATTCGATTTATGGCTGGGGTAATGCACGATTTGCTGTTATTATTTCAGAAGATGCGTCCGCAGCCCATACAGTCCAGCTCCAGCCGGAAAGCAACTCATTCTATCTGCTTGGCATCGGCATCTGCGACTAATGAACGGCCACAATCTGAACAACGATTCTGCATACTGACAGCTGCGGTGCCAGCGAGACTTACAATATAGCAAATGATTCTCCCCTTCCGAATAACAAACTTGACATAATTGCGTGCGATTCGTTACGGCAAGGAAGTCAATGATGAACGGCTTTCTTGAACTCCTTAATCGGCCACTTCCAAATTTCCGAAAGACTTGACAAATATCGAAAAACATGGTATAATAAATTGTCCGGGGTGTAGCGCAGTTGGTAGCGCGCCTGCTTTGGGAGCAGGATGCCGCAGGTTCGAATCCTGTCACTCCGACTTTTAGGAAGATCGCGTATCTATGCACTTTTCGCATAGATACGCGATTTTTTATGTTTATATTTTTGAATCAGCGCCAATATAGAAGATATACTGCGGTTTCTGACATCATTGCACCACGATATATATCACTGTTTTCTTTTCGCATCTCCCATCAGCACTGTACAGCATACTGTACAAGTCCATATGCACGCATCATCAGGCAGCTTCTCCTTTACAACAGAAGGCGAAAGGGTTCCATTTTGGGCCAGACAACAATCCTGAGAGATGACAAGCACATTCTAAAACGCCCCGATCATATGTTGTGTGAGCATCGCGTTGAATACGGTCCTTAATCATTCCGAATCAGGCATACTAACCTCCAACAAAAGCCTCTGCGGATAACATTGAAATTACGCTGCATATAAACATCCCCGACCGATTCCATATATCTGGAAACTGTCGGGGATATTATTGTTAGTTCATAAATGATGAGATATCAGATCAAGCATACCTGTTTTCATCTCAACTACATATCGACATCTTTTGCAACAAGCGATGCTGCCTTTATTTAACCAGCTGCTTGAGGCGGCTCAGATCCGAAGAATCAAGCCGAAGATCCGTCCGTGCATCGGCTGCATAGCCCTGCTCCCAGGTCAAAGTTTTCTTGGTCAGGAGTGCATTCAGCAGATCGACTGCATCATCCGCATTGACCTTACCGTCCAGATTCACATCCCCGCGCATACCGCGTGTGCTGTATGCCAGCTTGTCAACCGGACGAATGATGATATAATTAAGATTGATTGCCTTATCCTGCGAGCGGAAGTTCAGCGTCAGCTCACCGCCCTTGACCGTAACCTTGCCCTTGACTGCAGAGCCGTCAGTCACACAGGCCGACGCGATCAGCTGCTCATCATCCTTGCCGATATTCGCATAGACACTCGGATTCTTAGAACAGCTCCACGGATCGCGGAAGCTCATCTCAACGGTATAATCGCCGTCCGGCAGCGCAAACCCATAATCCAGATGACGGTCAATGTTGTTCTCATATTGGTTCTTCGTATAGCGGAAACTTACATTCTTTGCTGCGCCATCCGCGATCGCTGATTCATTCGGCCATGTATTTGCAGTATAGATGCCGCCGCTCTTGGATGCACCGTTGTACTTGTCAGTCGGATCATCAATCAGTCCCCACATCTTTCCGGTGACAGGATCCGCGCCGTAAAGCTGCTCGGTCACAGAGTTGAAAACACCGAATTGATCGGAGCCGGTCACAGTCGTAACATCCTGATCGCCGCAGTCCACGAAATAAGCAATGCTGTTGTCAATCGAATAATACGGCTTCACGGCCTGCATATAAATGAAATCGCAGATCTTTGCAGATTCCTTTCCGTCATCCGAGGAGAATGCAATATCCAGAACCGGAACATCCTTTCCATCTGCATAGATGGTATGAACACAGCGCTCCATGACATCTGCCGGGATCGGCAGTTTCACTTCATAGACAGATTCGGTACCGCTGTGGTGCAGAGTCTCTGCCATGAGGATCGTGTCACCGACACGAACACGGATCGTCTTGCCGTTATCGGCATGGCGGAAGCGCAGGCTGAGCATTGAGAACGTTGCATCCTGATCGACTGCCATCTGATAGGTGAAGTATCCGTCTGCCTTTGCATAACGGTAGGTAGAGTCATCCGTCACGCTGACGGTGTTAATCTCGATCATATTGTGCTGCTCATCGTTTTCATACTGGCCGTAGCCCGGCTGAACGGTATCAGTCGTGGTGATCTTCGCGCGCGGCGGGATCTCCTCGATAACCGTTCCGTTCGTAACGAACTTCCAGTAAATACCGTAGCGCTGCTGATACTGCTGATAATGCGGCGTGAAGGTCAGCTTGGTATTTGTATCATTCAGCGTGAAGCGCAGGGAGTCCGCATCCTTCACGAGGTGATCGCTGATCTCAGTCATAAACGAGTTGAGCGACTGTCCCTGCTTGCTCAGGGTGATCGTCTCAGAATCGACGACCTTATCCTTCGGGATCGTGACCCACATACCTGTCGAGCTGGTTTCCATATTGGCTTTGCCCAGTTCTGCGCTCAGAACGATCGGGCCGTATTTGAAGCCGTAAACCGACTTGTTGTCAGGCAGATTATATGCCTTGACTTCCATCGGGATCCTCACGGAAACGGTATCACCACCGCTGAGCCCGTCCACTGCTGCATAGCCTTCCACAGTCTTGTAGCTGTATGCAGAGCCGTTCACGGAAACACTCATATTGCCCGCAGCCCAGTCCGGGATACGAAGGCGCAGATCAACCGAGCCGCTGCCGGAGACCGTAAAGGCGGCGGTATCCGATGCAGGCATCGTGCTTTCCTGCGTCAGCGTGATGCCCTTGTCGGCCCAACTGATCTCAGAGCTTTGATACATATTAACATAGATTGCATCGCTGTCATGCATATAAAGCGTATCGCCGAGCTTAGAAAAGCTCTCCATGCCGCTGCCGGTACAGCACCAGAATTTGTCGTACTCAGTGGAATAGCACTTGAAATAGCCAGTCGCCATCGGCTGGAAATAGGTCGTCATACCGGTCTCAGGATTCTGTGAAGACAAGATCGAATTGTAGAATGTGCCTTCATAGTAATCCATGTACTTCTTGTCGCCAGTGATCTTATACAGCTCGCGGGAGAGTTTCAGCATATTGTAGGAGTTGCAGGTCTCACAGTTGCAGTTTGTACGCTCCTTGTCAAGAATGTCATCCATGCCGAAATGTTCCCACTCGGAGTTGCCGCCGGTGATGTAGGTGTGATGCGTCACGACCATATCCCAGAAGGCCTCAGCGTACTGCAAATAGCGCGAAGCGTCAATACGCTCGCCTTTGACGGTTTTGCCATCCATGATCTGATAGCGCTTGAGTGCGCCGATGAATTTCGGGATCGTTGTATTGGCGTGCTTGCCGTTCAGCACATTCGCGCCGCCCTTGAGCACAGCTTCATGCAGATTGGTTTCATCGAAATAATGAGCGGCGACTGCGTGATTATCGTTTCCGGTGATCGCGTAGAGCTGATACAGACAGTCATTCATGCCGCCGTATTCGATCGACAGAACCGTATTATGCGTCTGCTGGTTCCATGATGTGCAGCGGTTATATGTCCAGTCACCAAGCCCGGAGGCAATATCCTTTGCAGTATTCTTTCCGGTGAGATTGTAGACATCCACCAGTCCCTGAATCAGCTTGTGCATCGTATACCACGGCACCCATGATTCATTGATGATATTGGTCTTACCCTGCTGCACAAGGTCAAACTGGATCTCGACATTGTACTGATCCTTCATCTGACCAGCCCAGAGGAAGCCAGGCTTGCCTTTGGAATTCTTTTGACATTCCTGCATTCCGGAGAGCAGTGCATCCAGAATACCGGAAAGCTTCTGGCGCTGCTCACCGGAAAGATTCGGATTCTGATAAGCCAATGCACAGGCAGAAAGATAATGGCCGATCGTATGACCTGCGATGAGCGTATTCTCCCAGCCGCCGTAGCGCTTTGCACCAAATGTATTCATTTTGGCATTCTCGCGAAAGCCGCAGAGCAGACGATTCGTATCAAAGGAAAGGAGATAATTGATCTCCTTTGAGAAGGCGTTTGTGCAGTAAGGATCAGTCATCGTAAGATCGCTGAGGCTGAAATCCTCGATCTTCATGTCAGCTGCTCCGGCAGTCTGAACGGTTTCCGGCAGTCGGACACCGGCGCTCAGAACGAGAGCGAAGGAAGCCGCCGCAGCTGCTGTTCTTTTTAGTATAGCGTGTTTCATATAAATCCCCCTGTAATCTTTGCAGGATTCCCTGCGAATTGCGCAGCCGCTTCCGGATGCGCTGATGATGCCCCCAATTTCTTTTCGGTAGCTTTCATTTATCTTTCTTTTGCGGATCGGTTCAGGCGGTCTCCCTTCCGCCTGTTTTGAAGCACCTCCCTTTGCAGAAATAGACAAAATCATAATTATCCGCACAGCTATGATTATAGCATAACGCACAGGATTCGTATAGTACATTTCTGCACGGACACTGTGCTTTTATATCATATTTGTATAAAATTGCACTGGATACAGCAAATCCCGAACAACCGTTTCGGTGAAACCCTGCATAGTTTATCTGTATGCCTCATTCTTCTGACTTTTATATTTACGAAAGAAATGCATAAATCATTTGCAATATTTTCATAATATCTATTGCATTCGATGAAAAAACATGATATAATATATACATCATTGCTCGGGACTGATGTCCCCCCGACAGGAGGTTTCTATGAAACAATGGATTCTACGAATGCTCTCAGCAGCGGCAGCAGTGAGCTTTCTGACTGCCGCTTCGGCTGCGGAAAAGGTCTATAAGCCAGGTGATATCAGCCGAAACGGCACAATAGATGACTTCGATATCCGCCTCATGAAGATTGGCTTGCTGCAGGGAACCCTGAGCAACGATATTCCGCTCTCTGTTTCCGATCTCAATACAGACGGTGCAATGAATGCAGCAGACCTGAGTCTGCTCAAGCAGCTGTACCTGAAACCGGCTGCTATTTCACCACAGCCACAGGCGAAGAATCCAATCTGGAGCGATGAATTCGACGACAGCGCTGTCAATCCCGCGAACTGGAGCTATGCGCTTGGAAACTGGATGACTGATGATGACGGGAACTTCATCACAAGCGGCTGGGGCAATGATGAGCAGCAGTTTTATACAGACCAAAATGCATCGGTACATGACGGCATCCTGACGATCGCTGCAAGACAGGAGAACCACAGTGATCCCGCACAAGGCACCTATTCCTATACCTCTGCAAGGCTCAGCACACAGCATAAGTTTTCAGTCTGCGGCGGGCGCGTTGAAGTCCGTGCGCGGTGCGATGAAGGAAAGTCACTCTGGCCTGCAATCTGGATGCTTCCGGAAGACAGCTTTTACGGCACATGGGCCGCATCCGGCGAAATCGACATCATGGAGGGCTGGGGCAGCACACCGGAGAAGATCTGCGGCACGCTGCATTTCGGCGATGTCTGGCCGAATAATCAATATGTCACAAAGGAATACCAATTTCCGGACGGCAAAACAACAAATGACTGGCACACCTATGCAATCGAATGGCAGCGTGGTGAGATCCGCTGGTATGTTGACGATGTGCTTTACAGCACACAAACGGATTGGTATTCCGTTGACCGCGACTCCCCTGCCCCTTTCGACCAGAATTTCTACCTGATCCTGAATCTCGCGGTCGGCGGGAAATTTGACGGCATTGACGAAAAATATGCAGATCCAGCGGTATTTGCAAACGGAGAAAAGCATTTTGACATAGACTATGTCCGCGTTTACGACCTCGCGGACGGCTTCTCCGCGACAAGGCTCACCTCACTCTATCTGGATACACATCTGGAGGGCGGAGACGCTGTGATCACAGACCGGAGCAATTACAATACTTTTGATATATACAGCACCGGTTCTTATCCCAGCGGTGTCGCCGGAATGATCCGGAATACAAGCTTCCGAAAAGGTCAAACATATACGCTGTCCTTTGATGTTTCATCATCAGTCAGCCGTGAAATGGCTGTCAGCGCAGAGGACAGCAGCCGGAAATGCTGGCTTAACGAAACATTTTCGATCGGAACCAGCCCGAAGCATTTCCGCTGTTCTTTGACAGTGCCGGAGGACATGCAGCTTGATATATATTTCCAGCTCGGCGATATCGGCGGTGCTTCCAGGCTCGGCTCACATAAGGTCACAATCAGCAATATCAAATTGGTGGAATCCTAAGGCAGCACTATTCATAGCCTGCCTGACGCTTGACAGCGCATTTGTGCCATCAGCTTTGTACTATATTGCCCGAATCATTCAGAGAACCGGTCTGTCATCAGGCCGGTTCTTTGTAATACCCAATTCACTTCTGACCGCATTCAAACAGATCGTCTGTCACGATCATTCCGGCAAATTCGTCTCCCCTATTGTTCGTCATCTTCTGCATTGTTCAAAAAAAGATGCCCCCGCAGGGACATCTGTCTGTCAGTTTTGGTTATTTGGCGCCGTATTGCTGCAGAAGCTTTGCAATCTCCGGCTTTCCAAGGCGGATTGCCTTTTGTACCAGCGATTCGGAAACTTCAGGATCATTGTAATTGCCCTTGAAGAACGAGTACGAATCCGCATTCGGATCTTCGCCATCCTCCAGCAGCTTTTTTACTGCTTCCTTGTCGAGATTTTCGATCGCATAGGTAAGGCTCTTTTCCGGTGCATACTTTCCGGTCAGGAAAGCGCCGCACTTTTTGACCGTCATCCATGCAGACGGACAAAAGACGGAAAGCGCAACACAGATCAGAACGATCTTAAAAACGGTCTTGGTGATCTTACGGAACGCAAGAAATACAACAACAACTGCCGCGATGACAAGAACAAAAAACGGTATGCCGGAAAGCAGCTCATTCACATAGTCATTCATATTCGATCACTCCTCCGTCTGGCGTTTTCGCTTGCGGTATTCTGTCGGCGTGATACCGACGATCTTCTTGAACTGATGCATAAAGTGCACATAATTGCTATAGCCGCTCTGATCCGCGATATAGGCAATGCTGTAATCCGTGCTGGAAAGCAAGCGCTTGGAAAGCTCGATGCGGCTGTTGATGACATCCTGCGTAAAGCTGATGCCGAAGCAGCGGGTATAAAGCTTCTGGAAATAGCCGCGGCTGAGGATGAGATCCCGGCACATCGTATTTATGCTCCAGTCTTCCTGCGGATTGCTGTATATGCGCTCGCGCAGGTCGACAAATTCGCGGTAATACGGCGATGATTTTTCGTTTTGCTTGGAAGCGCGGCTCTCCTCGATTTTTCCGGCGACGGATGCAATGATCTCCTCCAGTGTCATGCCGGGGCAGATATAATCGCAGAAGTAGCCGAAGCTCGCGGTGATCTTATAGGGCTTCAGTGAGCTTTGGTTATAATGCTCCAGATAACCTGAGATCGCGTAGACAAGCCGCTGACACGCATCCTCCTCATAGTCCTGATAACCGACGATCGCAAATTCCGCATCCTCGATACGCGCACAGCGTTCGTAGGTCGTGCAGCTGTTGTTCATTGCATTCGCAAGAACAGTTACGGCGCTGTCGCCCTCGGAATGACCGTAGGTCTCATTGATCTGCCGAAGCGAATCAAAGCTCGCGTAGAGCAGCAGAAATCTGCGGTGTTCATTCTTTGCGGCATCGAAGCATTCGCGGGAGAATTTGCGGTAGCCATCGTAATTATAAAGACCGGTCAGCGCATCACGGATCGACGAAAGATAGATGCGGTTATTAAAGCGCTTGAGATAAGTCTGCATCCGGACAAATTCCAGTGCTGTATTGACGATCGTCAGCCATTCGCAGTACAACGGATCATATGTATCAAGCCGCTCACCGAAGCTCAAAGCAGCAATACCGAAGAAGCGATCATTGTGATGCAGCGGCGAGAAGAAGAATACGGTCGGCTTTTCCCGCTCCTCAAAAAGCCTTGGAAGCATTTTCACCGTCGGGAAAGGCTTTGTAACGATGCAGCCGCTTGGTTCATCGAACAGCTTGAGCAGCATATGCTTCGGGAAGCCCTCTCTGCGGTATTCAGCAGGATTTTCGAGTGCGCCGCCGCCCTCCCAGTCCTCGCAGAGACAGATGAAGAATTCCTTGCAGTCACGAATCAGATACACATGACGCCGGATCGTTTCCATGCAGTCATCGAGCGTCTGACTGCTGGCCAGATTGCTGCTCATATTGCTCGTGCGGAACATCGTGCGAAACGCGTCCTGCGTTTCTTCAACACGGATCTGATGCCGCAGATACTCCACATCCACGCCGCAGGCACAGCTGTCACCGGTGATACATTCGATCCGCTCGGTCTGTGTCAGCGCACAGGTTTCACCTGTCATCATCTGATAGAGCTTCGCAACGCCCATTGCGCCGAGCCGGAAATTCCGGCGCACATAGCTGGTCAGCGGAATCATACAGCGCGTTTCGGTCAGCGACGCATCATATCCCGCGATCATGATATCCTCCGGGATGCGGATGCCGTTGCCGATCAGTCCGTGACAGAGCGCCATTGCCATCGGATCATTGCCGCAGACAACGCCCTGCGGCAAACGCCGTTTCTTTTCGAGAAATTCTGAGGCGAGCTTCTTGCCGGAACCATGCCAGTAATCGCCGTAGATGACCATATCCTCGGAGAAGGGCAAACCTGCCGCTTCAAGCGCATCCCGAAAACCTAGCGCCCGCTGCTCTGCGGTATAGTGTCCCTTGAATCCGGTCAGGCACAGCAGATCGGTCAGGCCGTGAACACGAATCATGTGCTCAGTGATCGCAGCAAAGCCGTTGCGGTCGTCCATCATCAGATAAGGGAACGGACTGGTATTGTCATCCAGCACAAGCACCGGAATCTTCTGTTCCAGCAGAATGCTGTCGAGCTTTCTTCTCTGCTCCTCGCTGTGAATGGAATCGCGCAGATAGAGAATGCCGTCAAAGGATGGAAGATGCATATAATTGAACAGATTGAATTCTGCCTTCTGATGCGGTGTCATCTCCGTGATGTTGGAAATGCACGAAAATACAGCGATATCCATATTGAGGTCAAAGCCCTGCGCCGATATACCCTTGAGCAGTCTGCGCTGCATGAGCTGTTCTGTCTCGCAAACGATTACGCCGATCAGCAGCCGTTTTTTCATACTGCATCCCCTCCCGTTCTGTATGTTACAATTTAACATTAGTATAGCACAAAAAGTCAGTCATGTCAATAGGATTGCACAATACTCCTCAAAAAAGCATCCAGATTGCCTAGTTTTAATGTATATAAAAAGTCATCTGCGCATCGGAGCACAGCAGAAAGCACGATTCTTCTGTTCTCCGGTATGTATGGAAATCCCGCTGTATGAAAGAGCAATACAGCGGGACTTTTTTGTATTGACATTTGCGCCGGAATACAGTATGATAATAATATTGATGCACCAACTATTTTCTGATGCTATCTGCTCATCCATTTTGCCGTGATACTGCGCGACAGATACCTTTGCCCTGCGACAGCAAGGCAGCTTTCTGCCCGTTCTCACAACAAGAGTCGTTCACAGCTGCTTCAAATCTCGCTGGTAAATCAATACAATTCAGAATTGCAAAAGGTGGTAATTATGATTTTTGGACTTCACCATGTATCCATGAAAACACAGAACGATGCAGAATATACAGCGGTTCTCGCATTCTACAGGGATCTGCTGCATCTTTCTGTTCTTATGGAAAGCGATGCCTGCACACTGCTGGACACCGGCAGCGGAATTGTCGAGATCTTCCGGAACGGCAAATCTGAAATGCAGGAAGGCATCATCCGACACTTTGCGCTTTGCGTCGATGATACGGATGCAATGATCGAAACCGTGCGCGCAGCTGGGTATCAGATCCACATGGAGCCAAAGGATGTACAGGTCGGGGGCAATCCGGCATTTCCGGCGCGTGTCGGATTCTGCATCGGACCGCTCGGCGAACAGGTCGAGTTTTTCTGTCAGAAGTGGTAATGCTTACTGCATCGCAGCCTTGATCGCAGCAAGCAGCTCGTCATAGGTCTCAAATGCGGGGTACTGCGGATAATCCTTCTTGATCTGCTCGGTTGAGCGGAACAGAAAACCTGCCTTGCTCGCACCGATCATGCCAAGATCGTTGAAGCTGTCGCCGCTTGCAATCGTATCATAGCCGATCGACTGGAGCGCCTTGACCGTTGTCAGCTTGGACTTCTCACAGCGCATCTTATATCCGGTAATTGCGCCGTCCTCTGCGACCTCAAGCGAATTGCAGAAAATGGTCGGCCAGCCCAGCTTCTCCATCAGCGGCGATGCGAACTGCGCAAAGGTATCGCTGATGATGATGACCTGACAAATCGAACGGAGCTCATCGAGAAACGCCTTTGCGCCCTCCATCGGCTCGATCTTTTTGATCGTCTCCTGAATTTCATTCAAACCGAGACCATGCTCCTTAAGGATTGCCAGACGATACTGCATCAGCTTATCGTAATCCGGCTCATCACGGGTGGTCTTCCGCAGCTCAGGGATGCCGCTCGCCTCCGCAAACGCGATCCAGATTTCCGGAACCAGTACGCCTTCCAGATCAAGACAGGTGATAAACATAACACATTTCTCCTTTTTACAAACATTCAGTACATTAAACTGATACAGATATTATATCACATTTTGAAGAAAAGTGCAATGGATACGGAAAAATTAAAAAAACTGCTTCGCAGCCTGACCGAAAAACCGGTGGCCGCGAAATAATGATAGTGCAGCTTACACAATGATGTGGAAAAATATTTATTCAAATTGAGGCAACACTTTTTGTCGCATACTCATTGCAAACAATTCAAAAATATGTTATAATTAAAAGCAACGATATCTAGAAGATCAGATATTGTTTATTTTAGCCGCAGAATTCGCGGTGACTGTTTTGGTATCGAAAGGAGTATTATTATGGGATTGATTGCAGCAGCACTCGGCGCAGCAAGCAGCACACTGAAGGATCAATGGCTTGAATATTTCTACTGCGAATCGCTGCCCAGCGATGTTCTGATGGTCAAGGGCCACAAGCGCACCAAGGGCAACAACAAGGGCGATGACAACATTATTACGAACGGTTCGATCGTTGCGGTCGCTGATGGCCAGTGCATGATCATCGTTGAGCAGGGTCGAATCATGGAGATCTGCGCAGAACCGGGTGAATACAAATATGACATCGGCTCCGAGCCGAGCATCTTCTCCGGCCAGGGTCTCGGCGGCCTCGGCCACGGCATCGTTGAAAGCTTCAAGACCTTCGGCAGAAGATTCAAGATGGGCGGCGATACCGGCAAGGATCAGCGCGTTTATTACTTCAACACCAAGCCGACAATGGGCAATCTTTTCGGCACACAGAATCCGATCCCGTTCCGCGTTGTTGACAACAATATCGGCCTTGATATTGATGTTGCTGTCCGCTGCAACGGCCAGTATATGTATCAGATCACCGATCCGATCCTGTTCTATGTAAATGTCGCGGGCAATGTACATGAGGAATTCTCCAAGCAGAACGACAGCGGCAAAGATCTCGATCAGCAGATGAGAAGCGAGTTCCTGAATGCGCTTCAGCCGGCATTCGCAAAGATCTCCGAACTGGGCATCCGCTACAGCGCGCTTCCCGGTCACACGCAGGAGCTGACTGATGCACTGAACGCTGCACTGAAAGAAGATTGGCTCACAACACGCGGCATCACGCTGACAAAGGTCACAATCAACTCTGCTACAATTTCCAAGGAAGACGAGCAGATGATCAAGGAAGCACAGCGCGCCGCAATCAACCGCAATCCGAACATGGCAGCTGCTACGCTCGTGAGCGCACAGGCTCAGGCAATGCAGGATGCTGCCAAGAATCCGAACGGTGCAGTGAATGCATTCATGGGCATGGGCATGGCACAGGGCATGGCAGGCGGAATGAATCCGTCTCAGCTCTTTGCAATGGGCCAGCAGCAGCAGGTTGCTCCGGCTCCCGCAGCACCTGCTCCGGCAGCTCCGGCAGCAGCAGGCTGGACCTGCTCCTGCGGTACGGTCAACACCGGCAAATTCTGCCAGAACTGCGGTTCTGCACAGCCCGCACCGGCCGAAGGCTGGACCTGCTCCTGCGGCACGGTCAATCAGGGCAAGTTCTGCCAGAACTGCGGCGGCAAGAAGCCCGCAGATGCACCGCTTTATAAGTGCGACAAGTGCGGCTGGGTTCCGGAGGATCCGAAGAATCCGCCGAAATTCTGCCCTGAATGCGGCGATGTGTTCGATGATAATGATGCACAGTAATGCGTAATTCGAATGCCGGGTGGGCAGATTGCCTGTCCGGCATTTTACAGCTTACGGAAACAAATGCCGAAAGGATGCATATATGGCTGATCTGATAGAATACAAATGCCCATGCTGCATGGGTAAAGTCGAATTTGACAGCACCACCCAGAAAATGAAATGCCCCTTCTGCGGATCGGAGTTCGATATCGAGACGCTCCGCAGCTACGATGAGGCACTGAATGAGACAGACGGCGAATCCAACATGGAGTGGGAGGAATCCGCCGGCTCCGAGTGGGAGCAGGGCGAAGCAGATAATCTCCGCATTTACAAATGCCAGTCCTGCGGCGGCGAGGTCGTTGCAGATGAGACTACAGCGGCTTCAAAATGCCCCTACTGTGATAATCCGGTCATCATGGCTGGTCAGTTCAGCGGTGACCTGAAGCCGGATCTCGTAATCCCGTTCAAACTGAACAAAGAGCAGGCAAAGGCCGCACTGCTCAAGCATATGGAGGGCAAGCCGCTGCTCCCCAAGATTTTCAAAAGCCAGAACCATATCGACGAGATCAAGGGCGTCTATGTTCCGGTCTGGCTCTTTGACTGCGATGTCGATGCGCAGATTCGCTACAAGGCGCAAAAAGAACGTAAATGGAGTGACCAGAATTTCCACTATACCGAAATCAAGAATTATTCGGTCATCCGCTGCGGTGCATTATCCTTTGAGAATGTGCCGGTTGACGGATCGATGAAAATGGATGATACCATGATGGAAGCGCTGGAGCCTTTCGACTGCAAAGAAGCCGTCGAGTTTCAGACTGCGTATCTCTCCGGTTATCTTGCAGATAAGTTCGATGTGGATTCTGAGGCAAGCATCAAGCGGGCGAATGAGCGAATCCGCCAGAGCACGCTCGATGAATTCCGGAAATCCGTGCAGGGCTATGATACAGTCGATGTCGAAAATGACAGCATCCAGCTGAAAAGCGGCAAAGCGAAATATGCACTTTATCCCGTCTGGCTGCTCAATACCTCATGGAACGGCAACCGCTATACCTTCGCTATGAACGGCCAGTCAGGCAAGTTCGTCGGCGATCTGCCGTCGGACAAGGGCAAGGCGTGGGGTATTTTCTTCGCGGTCACAGCCGCTGTCACGGTTGTCAGCTATCTGATCGGATTGTTCATTTAATGAAAGGAGCCGGTTATGCAAATCATTGTACCACTCATCATCGGCCTGATCGTCGGAGGCATTGTCCTCGCCAGTCTGCTCAGTCAGCTCAAATCTGTCGTTAAGCAGCACAGCGCAGCAGATTATGTCAAAAAGAGCAGCCTGCAATTCAGCCGGAAAGAGGATATCTTCCTCTACCAGAAGACGGAACGCACCGCCATTCAACAACAGAACAATCAGCAGCAAAACAATTCAAAATAACACAAAGCTCCGTATACAACGCGTATACGGAGCTTTTCTTATTTGCGCCTTTTTTGCTGATAGTACCATCTCCGGATCCGGTAATAGATGCCCGAAAAGAAATCCTTTCCGAAAAACAGCAGCAGATTCAGAACCGAAACAAGCAGCAGCAGCTTGCTTGTAAGCCCGCCGGCTATAAACATCGCCAGAAGCAGAAAGCCATCCACCATCCCGAGCCATTTGATCTTGATCGGAATGATGAAGAACAAGTACAACTCAAATTCAGGAAACAGAATCGCAAATGCAAGAAACATCGAAAGATTCAGATAGATATTTGTTGCGTAACCGGTACAAAATCCGACAATGACCGTACCGATGATGCCGATCAGATAATAAATATTGAATTTGAAGCTGCCCCATTGATTCTCCAGCGCCGTTCCAATCAGCCATATGAAATAAAACTCGAACACAGCAAAGAGAATGCTCGTGGCAGGCGGAAGGAAAACGAATGAGATCACGCGCCAGATCTGCCCTTGTTTAATCTGTTCGAGATCAAACATAAACAATGAGCTGACCGTGTTCGTCATATTCGGATTGAACTGCGTCAGGATATCAAAGCAGAAGATCACGACCATGCCGACCAGAATAATCGACATCAGATGCGGGATCGCAAAGCGTCCGAATTTACGCTCCAGCTTCGTCAGCAGCTGATTCAGCATATCACGCCTCGGCAAGCAGATGCGTCATATCATAAAGCATGGGTGCCTTGCCGACCAGGAACACCGCCGCATTAACGGAGCCCTCTGCAAAGACACGCTTCGAGGACGCTGTATGCTTCAGTGAGATACACTCATCAGGACCGGCAAAGAGTACTTCATGCTCACCAACAATCGTGCCGCCGCGGATCGAATGCATACCGATCTCATTAACTTCACGCTTTTTGCGGACGCTGTGGCGGTCATAAACCAGATGCTTCGGCGGATCAGCCACCTCGCAGATCGCGTTTGCGAGCATGATCGCCGTTCCGGAAGGTGCGTCGATCTTCTGATTGTGATGTTTTTCGATGATCTCAATATCGAACTGTGTACCCAGCACTGCAGCAGCTTTCTTCGAAAGTGCCATCAGAAGCTGAATGCCGATCGACATATTGAATGACGAGAACAGCGCAGTCTGCTGCGCAGCCTGACGAATCTGTGCAAGCTGCTCATCGGAATATCCAGTCGTTGCGAGCACGACAGGAGTTCCGGTTGACTTTGCATAGCTAAGCAGAGAATCCAGACAGCTCGGATGGCTGTAATCAATAATCACATCCGGCTTCTCCTGCATATCGGAAAAGCTCGTGTAAACCGGAAAGCCGAGCGAATCGTCCTGCCGGAGATCTATGCCGCAGCAGACCTCGCAGTCGCTGCGCTCTGCGATGCTGGCCGCGACATTTCTGCCCATTTTGCCGAGCGCACCGCTGATCGCGATTCGGATCATATTTTTACCTCTTTTCTTTCGGATATCGGGATGCCGCCCGCAGTACGGACGGCACCAGTTTTCTTACAGCATTCCCTGCTTCTTCATCTCTGCGATCAAAGCAGACTTTGTATTCTCTGCCATTTCATAAAGCGGCATTCTGCACGGTCCGGCAGCAAATCCGAGCTGATTGACAGCCTCCTTGACCGGAATCGGATTGGTCTCACTGAACAGCGCATGGATCAGGTGAAGATACTTGAGCTGAATTGCGGCAGCGGTCTTGAAATCTCCTGCGAGTGCTGCAGCAGTCATATCATGTGTTTCCTGCGGTGCGACATTCGACAAAACGGAGATGACTCCCTTTGCGCCGAGGCTCATCATCGGAACGATCTGGTCATCGTTGCCGCTGTAGACCGTCAGCTTGTCGCCGCAGCGCTCGATCAGGTTTGCAGTATAGGTAATATTGCCGACCGCATCCTTAATCGCGACAATATTGTCAATCTCAGCGAGCTTTGCAGCCGTTTCGACATCAATATTCAGACCGGTTCTCGACGGTACATTGTAGAGGATGATCGGCAGCTTTGTGTTTTCAGCGATCATCTTGTAATGCTGATAAAGACCGCGCTGTGTGGTCTTATTATAATACGGCGTAACGAGCAGCAGTGCATCCGCACCGTCACGCTCCGCATCCTGCGAAAGCATGATCGCGGTCTGGGTAGAATTGCTGCCGGTTCCGGCAATGACTGGAACGCGGTGTGCGGCCACTTCAACTGCAAAGCGGATCACCTTGCCGTGCTCCTCCTCGGAAAGTGTCGAGCTTTCACCGGTTGTGCCGGCGATAACAAGTGCATCCGTGCCGTGCTCGATCTGATAGTCGATCAGTCTCTTCAGCTCATCATAATTCACAGAACCATCTGCATGGAACGGAGTCACAAGTGCAACGGCAGCACCGGTAAATATCATAGGCTTCATTCACAAACCATCCTTTCTATAATAATATATCAAATAAAATAAGCAGGGAACTGTGCAGCAAGCCATGTGCGAAGGAGTGCTGTCTCATCCTCAGTCAATCCGAAGATATCCGCATCCCCGCTGTTTTCCCGGCATTTGACAATCAGAAGATCGCCGTAAACCGGACATCCTGTGTGATAAAAGCAAGTACCGATGAAATTGGCAGGCAGCTCCTTATCACCGCCGCGTGCGTCAATCAGATAACAAAGCACACATTCCGGTTCCAAACCCTCCGGCATAACCGGGATACGCATCCGCTCAGTGACATCGGTATGCAGCAGCGCGGC
This sequence comes from Oscillospiraceae bacterium, assembly GCA_024404875.1. GTDB lineage: Bacteria > Bacillota > Clostridia > Oscillospirales > Ruminococcaceae > Firm-04. The sequence continues at coordinate 13,943 of JAKSPK010000010.1, read as the reverse complement.
TGTCTCTTCAACTGCGACCACACCAGCACTGACCGCTACCGCTTCGCAGCCCCCTTCTGCAGGAAGCCGAAGAAGATAATGCATATTTCACACTCCCCCACTGCATCAAATAGTACGGATAAAATTCCGCACGATCGTCGAAGCATGAACCGATTCCCCGACGGAATACAGCTCTCTGCCGACACCGAAGCGAAAAATCGGCAGGTTATTTTCAGGATCCAACTCATTGACCGCATCCATGACGGCATCATAATATGCATCATTGATCGGAATAAAAATGCGTTCCGTCACATCCTGATCGTTCAGAACCATTGTAACGGTCACAGCACGCTTCGAGCCGGTCACGGCAATATAGCGGTCAAGATCAGAGAGCAGAAATGCCCGGTATTCCGCGACAGTCTCCTTTGCACCGCAGGCAATCAGCAGCTCGCTGAGCGCGTGTGCTTCGAGATCCGTCGCATCATCGTGCAGCGCAAGCAGGTAATTATGCGGCTTCAGGCCGTAGGTATGCTCCTGCAGAAAGCGCCGCAGCGGACCGCGCTGCCGATTGTATTCCTGAAAATATGCCGGAACATAAGGAAAGGGCGAAACAGAAGACGGTGAATATGTATCGAAAATCAGCGAGCCGTAGATGCGGCTTTCACTGAATACCTCGACCGCGGAAATCACGATCGTATCCTCCATCGGACACACAAACACATGGCGCATTTGTTCCGCTTCCTTTCCTCATGATATGTTCGTTGTGATTATCTGTCAAAATAGCCCTTTGCAGCAAGCAGTTCAGCCAGCTCAACTGCACCGCCGGCAGCACCGCGCAGCGTATTGTGAGACAGGCAGACGAACTTGTAATCAAACATTGTATCCTCGCGCAGTCTGCCGACAGAGACTGCCATGCCGCCCTCAAGATTTCTGTCAAGCTTTGCCTGCGGACGATCCGGCTCCTCGAAATAATGGATGAACTGCTTCGGTGCATGCGGCAGCTCAAGCTCCTGCGGAATGCCCTTATACTCTGCCCATGCAGCACGAATCTCCTCCTCGGAAGGCTTATTCTCAAACTTTACGAAAACAGCCGCCGTGTGGCCGTCCGAAACCGGAACGCGCAGGCACTGTGTCGTGATGAGCGGACTCTTTGCCTTGACGATCTCACCGTTTTCGATCGTACCCCAGATCTTCAGCGGCTCCTGCTCGGACTTTTCCTCCTCACCGCCGATGTACGGAATGAGATTGTCGATCATTTCCGGCCAGCGCTCAAAAGTCTTGCCGGCACCGGAGATCGCCTGATAAGTGCAGGCAAGAACCTGCTGAATGCCGAATTTGCGGAGCGGATGCAGCGCCGGAACATAGCTCTGGATCGAGCAGTTCGACTTAACTGCGATAAAGCCGCGCTTGGTGCCGAGACGAGCCTTCTGGGACTGGATGATCTCCAGATGCTCCGGATTCAGCTCCGGAATGATCATCGGGACATCCGGTGTAAAGCGGTGTGCGGAATTGTTGGAGACGATCGGGCATTCTGCCTTTGCATATGCCTCCTCCAGCGCGCGAAGCGCATCCTTCTTCATATCGACAGCGCAGAAGCAGAAATCAACCTGCGACGCGATCTTCTCGATGTCCTCGCCAGCGTCATAGATCACGAGATCAGCAAATTGCTCCGGCATCGGCTGATCCTTGAATGCCCATCTGGCACCGACCGCCTCACGGTAGGTTTTGCCTGCAGAGCGGGAAGATGCCGCCATGACAGTGACCTTGAACCACGGATGCTCTGCAAGCAGCAGTGCAAAACGCTGACCGACCATACCGGTCGCTCCGATAATTCCGACTTTGAATTCTTTCATGATAATGTCCTCCTTATACGACAAACATTCAGGCAGAAAAAAATCCGCCGATAATGGCGGACAATGAGCAGATGAACGGATCCGGCTGCGTATTGACATACACAGGCAGAAACCCGGTCAGCACTCCGCAGCTGCTCCGTCTGAAACAACCTGCGACAGTCACGCACCTGTTCGGTACGCGCCCAGCACTTCCGCTGCCACTGCGGAAAAACTTCGGCGGTCTTGCCTTTTCGACCGGAATCTGATGCTGCGCAGCTTTGTTCACATCACGGGTTGGCACCCTCATCCAGCCGGACTCATCAAGCCCGCACCTCTGTCCGTGTTCTTATTGTATCATATCATGCACGATTTGTCAAGCCCTATTTTAGAAAAAATGTTTTTCTCCCTAAAACATCTGTCCGCAATCCAAGGGCATTTCATAATGATGCTTGACATACGCAGTATAATATGTTAGAATGGCATTGACAGACAGATTCCGGGACATAATAAAGCAACATCACACAATGCCCGCCTGCTTTGTGCGATATTGCCGAAAGAAAATGTAAAGGAGTGTGAACTGCATGAAGATCCGTTTCAATGAAGACGAGGAAGTCGTCGCCCGCATTCGCGAAGGACTGCAAAAGAAAGAGGGCTTCTGTCCCTGCCGACTGCAGCGCACGGAGGAAAACCGATGTATGTGCGAAGAATTCCGCAATCAGATCGCTGATCCGGAATTTGAAGGCTATTGCCATTGCCGTCTATATTATAAGGAAAAATAAGGAGGACTTGACTATGGATATCGTTCATGTTGAAGATGAAAAGGATTTTGCACCGGAGATTCTGAACGCATCCGGCAAGATTCTCGTGGATTTCTGGGCATCATGGTGCGGCCCCTGCATGATGATGGCGCCGGTTCTGGAGGATATGGCAAAGGCTTATCCGGACCTCAAAATCGTCAAGGTCAATGTTGATGCTGTGCAGGAGCCGGCCGTCAAGCTCGGTATTAACAGCATCCCTGCATTCGTTCTTTTCGAGAACGGCAGCGCGATCAAAAAGACAGTCGGTGCAATGCCGATGGAGACGCTGGCAAAACAGCTCGGTCTGTAAACCGACGGAATAACGATTGCGCAGAGAACGCAGAATAGCACACAACCGGATGCAGTGTATTATCAGACTGCATCCGGTTTCTTTTTTGAAAAAACGAATCCCTCATCATTTTATTGTATCCTAAGGCTGAAATAACGCCATGCTGTCTGCTGATCAGACTCCCCTGTCCCCGGTCAGCCCGGCTGCGGTCATCTTTCCTGTCTGTGTTTTTGCAGGACTCATATAAAAAGAGCCTGATGCAGTACATCAGGCTCTGAATTCAAATCACTTGCTTTTTTTCTGTGCGGAATTTGCGGATTCCGTATGATTGCCGGATTCGAGATACTTATACACACAGGCAGCTGCGGCAGCGCCAGCAAGCGGTGCAACAATAAATACCCACAAAGAAGCGATCGGAGCAGTATTGCCGCCGATTGCTGCGACCAGTGCCGGGCCAAAGCTGCGCGCCGGATTGACGGAAGTACCAGTCAGGCCGATGCCGAGAATATGAACAAGCGTCAGCGTGAAGCCGATCACAACACCGCCAAAGGAGCCGTGATTAGCTTTCTTCGAGGTCACGCCGAGGATCGTCAGAACGAAAATAAAGGTCAACAGAAACTCAACCAGCAATCCCGCCGCTGCGCTGTCATGCACGCCTGCGAGACCGTTGCTGCCGAGTCCGCCGGTCATATCGGTAACCTGTCCGAGTGAGAAAATTCCCTTCAGCGTGAGAGATGCACCGAACGCACCGAGACATTGTGCGATGATATAACCGATGAACTCCTGAAGGCTCATACCGCCGGAAAGCAAAACACCAAGTGAGACTGCCGGATTGATGTGACAGCCGGAGATGTTGCCGACGCAGTATGCCATGCCGACGATCGTGAGACCGAATGCAAATGCAGTCAATACATAGCCGCCGCCGTTTGCAGCATCACAGCCGACCAGCATTGCCGTGCCGCAGCCGATCAAAACGAGAGTGAACGTGCCAATGAATTCCGCGATGAACTTTTTCATAAAACCACACCTTTTGTCAAATTCGGACAATAGACTCAGACGATACGCGCTGTCCTTCACGAATCGTCTCGCAGAACGATTCTGCATTTTATGGTATTATTATATCATAAATGCCGCTGACTCGTCAAGTATTTTTCGTGAATTCTATGAAGAATCAACCGAAAGAAGCATATGAGGCCACTTCTCTTATCGTAAATATTGCATTCCTGCTGCACCCAAAGTCTTGTTCATGGGTACAGCTGAATTTAGTAATGATACACCCGATAATACACTATCACTACTCTCTGTTATCAGAAAGAACTTTCACAAAACAGGTGTTGAACTTGGGGGATTAAGCTTTTGGAGAATATAGAACTAAAATATAGATTGGGGCGATGATTTGTCGTGCTTTTTCTTCCAGCGACAAGGTTCATCTCTCTTCGACGTTTATTATGCCGTATTCGATGCAAAATCACAGGAAGAAACTAACGCTAATCTCATAAATTCATTTGATAATTATTCACATATCCTGCAATTGGATGCAGCTGCCGGTCGGCGGTACCGGACATGAACAGTCACCGTTTCCGCTGAAATACAGATCCGCAAGATCATCCGCCGCCGAATCTGCGGAACATCCGGAATACCGTCAGTGCAGAGCTGATTGTCAATCATACGCAACAATACTGACATACTCAGAGAAGGATTCCGACATTCTCCTCCGCGCTTTCTCATCCCGCAGACGATCCGGCATTTTGCACCCAATCCTGTAATATGCATCCTTGCACCGCAGCATCCGCAGGTAATCTTACCGGACATCCAATGCGGTGACGGGCGGCTATGGCTGCGGGAAATAATACGATTCTGCACAGCTTCAAACACCGTTTCACTGATGATAGGCGGAACCGGATAGAACACCGGATTGTCAGTATTAATGCGAATATCTGATTTATAACTGAGCTTCTGCGTTGAATGAAGACGAAGCCTTCCGATGTATGCCGTATTCTTCAGGATTCGTCGTACTGTCACATCACTCCAGCATCGCTCCGCTGAATATACAGGAGCTTTCGGATCGCGCAGCATAGCGGAAATCATACAAAATCCGGCGCCGTTCAAATACATATCGTAGATCATGCGGACAGTTCCCGCTTGTTTGTCATTTATAATGATATTGCAGTCACTGCGCTGATATCCAAACGGCAGTGCCGGGGTCGTACAGTATCCCTCAGCCTGCCGCGCATAAAGTGCAGCCCGCACCTTGCGTGAAATATCACGCGCATACCAGTCATCCATAACTGCGCGAATCGGAAAGAAATCGCAGGATGTTGCGCTGCGTGTATCGATCCCATCATCCACCGATATGAAACGAACACCATGTGCCGGGAACCAATATTCAAGCAGCTCGCCAGTTCGGATATAGTCACGACTGAGGCGGGAGAGATCCTTGACAAGCAGTATGTTGATCTCCCCATCTTCAATCATCGAGAGCATTTGCCGAAACGCATCACGATTCATTGTGATACCGGAAATACCGTCATCCGCAAATTGATATGTAACAGTAATACCGTGCTGACGAGCATATTGCATGAGCAATATGCGCTGATTACTGATGCTTTCAGACTCACGCTTACCGGTTCCGTCCTCCCGTGACAAACGCATATAGATTGCACACACGGAATTCCGCACAATATCAGCCCTCTCAAAAATTGTGTTGATTAAACAATTTCGCTATCAGCCGCCGTCATTTTCTATGTGGTATGACAAAGTTGTGTGTATGACTTGACAAACAGCTCTAATTGTGATATAATACATCATGTTGACGCGGAGTGGAGCAGCCTGGTAGCTCGTCGGGCTCATAACCCGAAGGTCGGTGGTTCAAATCCGCCCTCCGCAACCAAGTAAATGCGTGCTTTTCGATGATTCGAGAGGCACGCATTTTTTATGTTATTCCGTTGTTTGGACACCATTTGGACACCAAAGCCCGAAATTGCAAATATTGGACACCATGAGCGATGCTGTTTGGGATCGCTCTTTTTGTTTATCCCGCTGCATCGGCAAGCTGTTCGTTCTGTTCCTCATCGCTATCCGGAAGCTGCTTACGGGTTGAAAACAGAATACTGCCCATAGCCTCTGCTACACGGCTCTCTGCTTCCTGCATCACATGAGCGTACAGATCGCTCGTAGTCGATGGCTTTGCGTGACCGAGATGGCGGGACACCGTGATGAGATCCAGTCCTGCGAACAGGAGCAGCGAAGCCTGCGTGTGACGAAATGCGTGCGGATTGATGTGCGGCAGATTGTATTTATCCGAGAACTTGTCGCAATAGCTTGTGACTGAATCCGGATGCATCGACTTCCCCATGTGCTTGCCGCTGTCCTGCACAAAAAGGAAGCCCTCCCCTTCCCATGCATCACCAGCCGCAATTCTCAATGGTTCATAATATGAATCGCGATACTCTTTTAGAAGTTCCATTGTCTCCGGCGGCAGCTTGATCCAGCGAACCGAGGTTTCGTTTTTGGTCGTATCCACAAAAATGCCGTATCCGCGCTCGTACCCGACAGTCTGAACGATATGTGCCCGATTGAAAACGAAGTCAATGTTTTCCCACTTCAAGCCAAGCACTTCACTCCTGCGTCCGCCCGTAGCAATCAACAAATGCAGCATTGTCTTCCATTTCAGAGGTTCTTTATCAGCTGCATCCAGAATGGCTGCAACCTGTTCTTTTTCAAAATACTGCACTTTCGCTCTGGTCGCTTTCGGCGGAGTTGCACGGTCAGCCGGATTGAACGGTATCAGCAGTTCTTTTTCAGCCTGCCGCAGCACCAGATGTATCAGTCTGTGATGCTCCAGAACAGTTTTCGGCGACAGCGGACGCATATCAGACTGAATCTCAAACATCTTTTTGAGATCTGTATGCATGAGATCTGCGAGCTTTTGGGCTGTTTTCAGCATAACCGGCTCATGATGCATCATCGTTCTGTAAGAGGACAATCCGATACCGTTTTCTTTCATGAAGCGCTCAGCACTTGAATGACCTTTCGATTTAATCAGTGCTTTCAGGTCGATGCTTTCAAGCAGAACGCCCTTCTGATTACTTTTACGGATACCCTCCTGCGACAGCTCCTGATAGAGCTGATTCAGGTGCTGCGGACGGATATCGCAGAGCTTCATGTGTCCAATCCCCTGATTGATGCGCTCAATGAGGCTTTTATAGCGTGTCAATGTGTGAATTCGCAGTTCACCGGCTTGGGTTTTGGATTTCAGCACATAGTCCGCATAAACAGAGAATTTCTGCTTTCCGTCACCTGTCAGCCCTTGTTTGCACTGCACTTCAAAGATCGCTGCCTGTTTCTTTACTTCTTTTTCAGCACGCTTTTCGCTCATGCCCTCCGGGATTTTCCATTCCATGACAAACGGGGGCAGACGCTTTCCGGCGGCATCGTATCCTCTTGATACTCTGATTCTATAAGAATCTCCACGTTTATCAATACTTGCCATAGGCTATTTCCTTTCATTCAATGTTCCGGAACAGTTCAATGAATTCATCTGTCGATTCACCGAAATACTCCCGATGTTCAAACAGCTCCCGCTTGATCTTCTTAACGATCTCGTCGATATCGTCCCGGACAAGTGCATACATATAGTCTGACCGATACATATAGTATGAAGCGTATTGCCGGCTCTGCCGTTCAAACAACAGCTTTTTGTAGGTCGTATCCGGTTCTTTAAACTGGTTTTGGCATCGTGCCAGGACATCTTTTTCATAGTATGCGTCAAATTTACGCATCTCCGCCTTCATGCCGCGTTTTGATGCCTCGGCATAGTCGTAGAGATCACCGGCGAGTAGTTCTTCCGGAAGATCTGTGCCATGCTCCTTGTTATACTGAAGAAGCAGCTTCTTGCGTTCGCGGTACCGATCCATTGTCAGATTATGCGCATCCATGATGCCTTGCAGGAACTCCGGCGTCAGCGCACCGACGATATAATCCAGAAGCACATCAACATCCTGCATAGACTCATCTGTCCGAATCTCGATCAGCTGTTCAATCACCGTCTGTGAAAGACCGGTCAATGCAGAGGCAGCCTGAATCTGAAAATCTGGAGTTGGATCACTGTTCAAACCGAGCAGATAGTCAGCGGACACCTCAAAATAGACTGCCATGCGCTCGATGATTTCAAGATCGGGCTTTCTCTTTCCGCTTTCATAGCGGCCAAGGCTTTGCTGCGTGGTGCCGATTCCCTCTGCAACTTCACGCTGCGATCGGTCTCCGCGAAGCTTGCGGATTCGATCAGAAAATACTCGTATGTCCATTTGGTGTTTATCCTCCTTTTCTAAACCGTAAGTTACATCATTGGTTTAATCGCAGTTTTGCTCTTGACAATATCCGGTCGGTGTGATACAATGATGATAGAAACCTATTGTCATCAGCATCATTATAACAGGTTTCAAACGGTTTGTCAAGGGGTGAAGCAAATATTTTTCAGAAGTTATGCGGAACCATAGGAAGGGGGAACAACAATGAAGAAGGCAAATCAGGACATTCGTGACTATGCGGCTAAGAAAGGGGTGTATTTCTGGGAGATTGCAATGAAGCTCGGCGTCTCCGAGCCGACAATGACCCGCTGGATGCGCGTTGAACTGCCGGAGGACAAGCGCCGGGAGATTGAACAGGTCATCAGCGAAATCGCAATCACCAAGTCGCTCAGTCAATGATTGTCCCAAGTGAAGCAGAAGTTCAAGCCATGGCAGAGAAGGAAGGCCCTGAACTGCCGCAACAGAAAGAGAGGTACTATGAACATGATGCAGAACTACAATGTCAATGTCCCCGTCATGAAGGGCATCGCGGAGTGTGCTGAGCTGTTCGGCATCAGCCAGCGCTACTGCCGCGAGCTTGCAAAGACCGGCGTCGTCCGGGCGGTGCGCGTCGGGCGCGGCAAAATCCTTGTCAATGTCCAGAGCATGGCAGATTACTTCAACCAGACCACGATTCCGGAGGATGTGTCCCCGAATCAGGGAGGCATCCAGCCGATTCCGGTCAGACTGTGAGGTGCAGAAGTGGCAAACAGACGGATGTTTTCAGGAGCAATCGTCAGTTCGGCACGCTTTCTGCAAATGGGACAGACTGCACGGCTGCTCTATTATGATCTAGGGATGCACGCGGATGATTCCGGCGTAGTTGAAGCATTCACAGTCATGCGGATGACCGGCGCGAGTGAAGATGATCTGAAACTGCTGGCTGCAAAGGGCTTCATCGTAATTCTCAATGCTGATCTCGTCACCTACATCTGGGATTGGAAGGCAAATAACATGATTCGCAGTGATCGCCGCCAGCCAAGTATGTATGACGATCTTCTGGCACAGTACAAAAACGGTGAGATAATCCCCTATCTGTGTGCTGCGGACAGACTGCCGACCGGCTGTCAACCAAATGACAACCAACTGACAACCACTTGGCAACCAAGTGACAACCAATCGGCATCCAACTGTCAACCTAGTATAGGTAAGGATAGGATAGGTAAGATTAGTATAGATAAGGAGAGTGTAAAGCCTCCCCGCCATACATACGGTCAGTATCAAAATGTGTACCTGACTGACGAGGAACTGAGCACTCTCCAGGCTGAATTTCCGAGCGACTGGCAGCAACGCATTGAAAGAGTATCAGAGTATGTCGCAAGCAGCGGAAAGACATACAAGAACTATCTCGCAGTCATCCGGACATGGGCAAAGAAAGATCAGAAACCACTGCCCCGAAACGAGGCACTGGTTCAGCCGGTCTATGATCTGGAGGGGGTGTTCACATGAGTGCAGTGAAAGAAGTATTCAGCATCCTTGCCGCGAGAGCCGAAGAAGCAATTCCTGTTCATGACAGTGACTATCTTGGTGAGGACGGCTTACTGATCTGCGGAGAGTGTCATACACCAAAGCAGTGCAGACCGTTTCCTGATTCAGACTTTGCAGTGTACTGCCTTTGCCAATGCCAGCAGGAAGAAGACAGGCTCATGCAGGAACGGCTGCGGCGGAATCAGACTGAACAGAGGCGGGCAATCTGTTTTGGTACTTCCGATTTGATTCACGCATTCTTTGCAGAGGATGGCGGAAAGAATCTGAAGCTGACCGAAGTATGCAGAACATTTGCAGAGAATCTCACCGGCAGCACAGAATGGCTGCTGCTCTGGGGCGACTGCGGGACGGGCAAGTCATTCATGGCGGCGTGCATTGCGAATGCGGCGATTGATGCGGGCATGACGGCGCGGTTCATCACGGTTTCCGAAATCGAACAGCAACTCTGGAACAGTCCGGACAAAGCAGCGGTCTATGATGAAATGAATCACACAGGGCTGCTCGTGATTGATGACTTCGGATGCGAACGCCGGACAGATTACATGGACGAGATCAGGTTCAATCTGATCGACGGACGGCTGCGATCGGGCAAGCCCTGCGTCATCACGACCAATCTTTCAATGAATGATTTTGCAGCGCCGAAAGATCTCGCGATGAAGCGCATCGTCAGCAGAATGTTCGAGCGTTCAACTACATTCCAAGTGAAAGACGAAGACCGGCGCTTCGCTGCACTCAAAGCGAGAGCTGTAAGAACTGAATGAACAGTTGCAGCAAGGGGTGTCCAAATTGTTCACCCCTTTGCTGCACAATCATCGGGAGGGATATTATGAGAAACAAAAAGCTCGGTCCGATTGAAGTGTACCTCACACGCGAGCAGGTCAATGCGCTGCTGATGATGCTCGACACGATGATCATCAGCGGATACGACTGCTCGTTCGGTGACATGGCGAAATCGCTCCGTGACAAAATCATCAAGTACGGAAAGCCGATCCGGCGCGGCGATCTGGATGAAGTAGTGATTCACTTTTACGACAATGAAGCGGAGAAACTGATCGCACTGAACAGTCTGTACCTTGCGCTTATCACAAGGGATTTGGAAGACTATTATCCGGAAATCGGTCAGCGGTATCGTCAGGGTTTGGGAGAATCCCAAGCTGCGGAGCAAAAAGCAGTCACCCAATAAGCGCAGCAGTCTGTAGCGCAGGACAGGAACGGTCATGCACTACGGATATTGGGTAATCAATCCATAAAGTTTGCGCAGCTGCAAAAAACAGCTCCTTTTCACAGAACGAACACACGGAAAAAGAAAGGAGGACGAATGGAGAGATTCAGCATCAGCGTCACACTCGGCAAGGCAAGCAATCCCCACGGCGCAAACCTCGAACACAACAACCGCAACTTCATTGCGCAAAATGTTCACCGCGATCAGATCCCGCAAAACATTCTGTTCAAGCAGCAGGACGTTCAGGAAGCATACGCGGAATTGTTCGACGCAGCAGTTGAGGAGTATAATGCAAAACAGAAACAGCCCTGCCGAAGAATCAAAGACTATTACGCGCACATTTCGTCAGGCAAGCGGGAAGAACCTTATTACGAAGTGATCGTCCAACTTGGTGACTGCAAAGATACACCCTGCGGAAGTCGGCGCGCAGAGATCGCACAAAAGATTTTGACGGAATACGCGAGGATGTTTCAGGCGCGCAACAAAAACCTTCATGTGTTCAACAGCGTCATGCATCTGGATGAAGCTTCGCCGCATCTTCACATCGACTTCATTCCGTTTTATACGCAGGGAAGACAACGAGGATTGAGCAAAGGTGTTTCGATGAAAGCGGCGTTGAAGGAAATGAGAATCGCGCCGAAGAACAGCGGAGCGAATCAGCTTGTGATCTGGGAGGAGCGCGAGCGCAGAGAACTGGAGCGGTTGCTTCTCCGCAGAGAGTATCGGCGCGAGGACAAACACGCGACACATCCGCATCTTACAGTTGAGGAATACAAAGCATGGAAAGACGCGCGGCGGTACATGAGTGTTTTCAAGGAGCATCGTCAGATTCAGCCGGAGGAAATCCGGAAAGCGCTTCATATGAAAGAGCAGATCGAAGTGCTCACGCGCAGAAACGAATCGCTGGAAAAGAAGATGTATTCGCCATATAAATCGTTCTTCTATCCGCATCCGGACAAGCAGGCATTTGTACAGGCTGCACTCGACCGCGAACGAATCCCGTATCGCGAAACCGACAACGGCTTTGAGGCACAGGAGTGTTATGTCGATGCAATCCGTAAGATTGAAGTGCAATACAAAGAGCCGCCGCGCTCACTGCGTGACAAACTCCGCGATGATATTGACCGGGTTCTGATGATGTCGCGGGACTTCGATGAGTTTCTGAAACGGTTGGAAGCGGAACGATACGAAATCAAGCGCGGCAAATACATCGCAGCGAAACCGGAGAACGCGCAGCACTTCATCCGACTCAAATCGCTCGGTACTTTGTATAATGAAACCGCGCTGAGGAAAAGGCTTGGCTTCAAGCAGGTGTATGAAGATGATCTTCTGCAAAAGACAGAAACCGCAAAGCAAGGCCGCGCACCCGGATATACTGTCCTAATGGTCATGCAAAACTACATCTTCTACTTTTCAGAGGGGTACTTTCCGGTTCGCAAAAAGAATCCGAAAGGTCTGCTGACATGGGAGAACGATGCTGTGCTTAACAAGCTGACCGCGCTGAACGAAAAACTCAACCAAGGTGCAACAAAGCTCTCGCTGCGGCGGGATGCAGATCTGAAGCAGCAGGAAGTCGAAGAACTGAAAGAGCGCCTGCGGCAGTATGACGGCTATGTGCAGAACGATATCGTTTTGCTGGAATGTGCGCGGGTTGTGTTCGCTAGGGAACATTCTCCGCGATTCACCCCGGAGCAGGCAACGGCTCGCCTTGCAGAATGCCCGCGCATGACATCATATAATTGGCGGGATTGGGAGCCGCACCTCGAAAGCCTGAGAGAATCCCGTCAATATACGGTGGATTGTCTGCAAAAGGCAGAGACGGAACTGCGCGAGGCGATTGATATGCTTGAAACCTGTGAACAGGTGCTCGGCGGCTCATTCCTGCAAACAATGGCACAGAAGGAGTTTCAGCGGCGCAATGCAGAAACCGGCGCTGTCCCGAATGGGCAGACAGATGCAGATGCGTCTCCGGAAAGAGTGCAGTTCACTCGGCGGAGAAGATAAGGCAATAATTATTTTCATTTTGGAATTCTACATATCGCGGCAGTGATTCTACACATAATACCCAGCCAAATTTTGTGCAGGTATACAAAATCAAGAAATTTTCTGCAATAATAGTTACCAAACGGGATCATTGCCGACGTATTGGTCAGAGGGGGTGATGCGATGCAAGATGACAGCCGGATTATTGCACTGTTGAAAAAACGTGATGAACAGGCAATCAAAATAATCAGAGAACAATACGGGACAATGTGTTTACAGATCGCATATCGTATCACCGGAAGCCATGAAGATGCAGAGGAATGTGTAGATGATATGCTCATTACCGTCTGGAATACGATCCCGCCGATGATACCTGAGAAGCTGCCTGCATATCTTGTATCGCTCATCAGCAGAAAGGCAATCGACAAATATGAGAGGGCCTGCCGTCAGAAGCGCGGCGGTACGCAGTTTGAAAGCGCACTTGACGAGTTAGCTGAGTTTCTCCCCTCTGGAGAATGCGTCGAACAGCAGGTTGAGCAGCGAGAGTTGACGAATTATATCACGGAGTGGCTGCGGTCACTCCCGTCCGGTCACAAGCGTATTTTCATGCAGCGCTATTACTGGTCGGAATCGGTGCAGGAGATCGCGCAAGCCAATCAAATGAGTGATGATGCTGTAAAAATGCAGCTAATGCGTCTGAGAACCAAGTTGAAAGAGTATCTGAGAAAGGAGGGATTGCTTTGACACCGCTTGAAATGATGAAAGCACTGCACGATATACCAGAAGAACTGATCGACCTTCAAGACTTTAATTTCTGTGCAGAAGAGGATTCCGAAGCGCTGACAGTGATTCAGATGAAAAACACCGAACCTACGCCAGAGCAGCGTAATCTACACACAGAGAGCAATCCCTCGCAAAAACAATATGGCATCACACTGCTTTCCTATCTGCTGACTGCGGGCTGCACGGCGGCCTGCATTGCTGGATTCGGGCTGATTATCCGGT
>JAKSPK010000001.1 GCA_024404875.1 Oscillospiraceae bacterium | reverse complement strand
CCGCAGATATGCGAATAAATGTTCTTGTAAAAGAATGTATAAAAAATCCGCGCTCTGCTTCTGCAAAACGCGGCAGGATTGCCGAAATTTTCCGTAAATACTTGACAATTTTTCTAAAGCGGTGTAGAATAGTATAATGCCTGAATAGGCATAAGCGGCTTTTCTTACCGTAATAGTATAGCATAGATTTTCCGGCTTGTCAAGCCCCCGCGAAAAGTTTTTTTCGGGAGGGCGGCTGCGGATGATCTGTGCCCCGCGATACAAAAGACAGGAGGTTATTGCCCATGAGCACGCAAACGAACCCCGAAAACCAGACGATGGTTGCGGTCAAGGACGTGCAGGTCGGAAAGAACACGCGCAAGAGCTTCGGCAAGATTGATGAGGTCCTACAGATGCCGAATCTCATCGAGGTGCAGAAAACATCCTACCAGTGGTTTCTGACCGAGGGACTGCGCGAGGTCTTCCGCGATGTGGCTGCGATTACGGATTTCAACGGAAATCTCCAGCTCAGCTTCATCGACTACCGCATCGACGACACGCCGAAATATACCATCGCCGAATGCAAGGAGCGCGACGCGACCTATGCAGCGCCCCTGCGCGTGAAAGCACGGCTCTGGAATCAGGAAACCGACGAGGTCACTACGAGCGAGATTTATATGGGCGATATGCCCCTTATGACCGAGAGCGGTACATTCGTCATCAACGGCGCGGAGCGTGTCATCGTTTCACAGCTCGTACGCTCTCCGGGCGTCTATTACAGCTTCACTCGCGACAAATCCGGCAAAAGCCTCTATACGACCACTGTCATCCCGAACCGCGGCGCATGGCTGGAATATGAAATGGATTCCAACGATGTTGTCTCGGTCAAGATCGACAAGAACAGAAAAATCCCGATCACGAAGTTCATCCGTGCCCTCGGTCTCGGCACGAATGAGGAGATCCGTGCAGTGTTCGGTGACGATCCCCGCCTGAAGGCGACCATCGAGCAGAAGGAAGAAGGCATCACCGACGATGCCGAAAAGAACATCAACGATGCGCTGCTGGAGGTTTACAAGAAGCTCCGTCCGGGCGATCCTGCAACGATCGACGGTGCAAAGCAGCTCGTTAATATGCTGTTCTTCGATCCGAAGCGCTATGATCTCTGCCGTTTCGGTAGATATAAGTATAACAAGAAGCTCGGCATCGGCTCCCGCCTGGTCGGACAGGTTCTCTCCCGTCCGGTGTTCAGCTTCATGACCGGTGAGCTGATTGCCGATACCGGCACGAAGGTCACGAAGGAGCTTGCCGATGAGATCGAGCAGGCCGGCGTTTATGAGGCCTATGTCGGTGCTGAGGTCCGCGAAACGCATGAGGACGAAAAGCATGAGCAGGTCATCGAATTCGTCGAGCGCGAAGTTAAGGTGCTCGGCAGCGGCATGATCGACATCACGCCCTACTGCGCTGCAATCATTCCGGATTTCAACGCATCGGAATGCGGCATCAATGAAAAAGTCTCCGCAAAGGTTCTGAAGAATCTGCTGGAGGATGCTGACGGCGATGCGGATACACTGAAGCGTGCTGTTATTGCACATAAGGATGAACTTGTCCCGAAGCACATCGTCCGCGACGACATTTTCGCAACGATCAGCTATTTCTGCAATCTCTGTGACGGCCTCGGCCACACGGATGATATCGACCACCTCGGCAACCGCCGTATCCGTTCGGTCGGTGAGCTGCTCCAGAATCAGTTCCGGATCGGCTTTGCCAGAATGGAGCGCGTGATTCGCGAGCGCATGAGTTTGCAGGCACAAGATGCCGAAACGCTCACACCGCAGACACTCGTCAATATCCGCCCGATCACCGCTGCGATCAAGGAGTTCTTCGGATCTTCCCCGCTTTCGCAGTTCATGGATCAGAACAACCCGCTCGCAGAGCTGACGCATAAGCGCCGTCTCTCCGCACTCGGTCCCGGCGGTCTGACAAGAGACCGTGCAGGCTTCGAGGTGCGTGACGTTCACTATTCGCACTACGGAAGAATGTGCCCGATCGAGACGCCGGAAGGTCCGAACATCGGTCTGATTTCCTATCTGGCATCGTTCGCACGCATCAATATCTACGGCTTCATCGAGGCACCGTACCGCAGAGTCGATAAGGCGACCGGCAAGGTCACGGATGAGGTTGTCTATATGACTGCCGATGTGGAAGATAACTACTATGTCGCGCAGGCGAATGAGCCGCTCAAGGAAGACGGCACCTTCGCAAGACGCCGTGTCACCGCTCGCTTCCGCGATCAGATCGTTGAATGCGAGCCGGCGCTGATTGACTATATGGATGTCTCGCCGAAGATGGTCGTTTCCGTTGCAACGGCAATGATCCCGTTCCTCGAAAACGATGACGCAAACCGTGCCCTCATGGGCTCCAACATGCAGCGGCAGGCAGTTCCGCTGCTCAAGACCGAGCGTCCGTTTGTCGGCACCGGTATGGAATATAAAGCTGCCGTTGATTCCGGCGTCTGCGTGCTGGCAAAGGAAGACGGTCTCGTCGTCTCGGTCAGCGCAGATGAGATCGTCATAAAGTACGGTGAACGCGAGGATGACCTCCGCCGTTATCAGCTCATCAAATTCCAGCGCAGCAACCAGGGCACCTGCGTCAATCAGCGTCCGACCGTCTCGGTTGGCGATGAGGTCAAGGCCGGTCAGGTCATTGCGGACGGTCCTGCAACCTGCGACGGCGAGATCTCGCTCGGCAAGAATGCGCTGATCGGCTTCATGACCTGGGAAGGTTACAACTACGAAGATGCTGTTCTGCTGAATCAGCGTCTTGTCCGCGAGGATGTCTTCACCTCCGTTCATATCGAGGAATATGAGCTGGAGTGCCGCGATACCAAGCTCGGTGCAGAAGAAATCACCCGCGATATCCCCAATGTCAGCGAGGACGCACTGAAGGATCTCGATGACCGCGGTATCATCCGCATCGGTGCAGAAGTTCACGCCGGCGATATCCTCGTCGGTAAAGTCACACCGAAGGGCGAGACTGAGCTGACCGCCGAGGAAAGACTGCTTCGTGCAATCTTCGGTGAAAAGGCACGCGAAGTGCGTGACAATTCCCTGAAGGTGCCGCACGGCGAAGCCGGTATCGTTGTCGATGTCAAGATCTTCGACCGCGAAAACTGCGATGAGCTCGGTCCGGGCGTCAACCAGATCGTCCGCTGCTATATCGCGCAGAAGCGCAAGATCTCCGTCGGCGACAAAATGGCCGGCCGTCACGGAAATAAGGGTGTTGTTTCCCGCATCCTGCCGGAGGAGGATATGCCCTTCCTCGAAGACGGTACGCCGCTCGATATCTGCCTGAATCCGCTGGGCGTTCCGTCTCGTATGAACATCGGTCAGGTGCTGGAGGTTCACCTCGGCATGGCCGCAAAGGCGCTCGGCTGGCATATCATGACACCGGTCTTCGACGGTGCACACGAGGACGATATCCGCAAGTGCTTCCGTCTGGCACAGGAACGCAATGAAGCTACGAATGCCGAAAAGACCGAACAGACCTTCAAGCTCTCTCCGATGGACAAGGTCATTGATACGACCTCGATCCCGCTTTCTGAAGACGGCAAATTTACCGTTTATGACGGCAGAACCGGTGAGAAATTCGATAACCGCGTCACCGTCGGCTATATGTATTACCTCAAGCTCCACCACCTCGTTGACGATAAGATCCATGCGCGTTCCGTCGGCCCGTATTCACTGGTCACACAGCAGCCGCTCGGCGGTAAGGCACAGTTCGGCGGCCAGCGTTTCGGTGAGATGGAAGTCTGGGCACTGGAAGCTTACGGTGCCGCCTATACGCTGCAGGAAATCCTGACTGTCAAATCTGACGATACCACAGGCCGTGTCAATACCTATGAGGCGATTGTCAAGGGTCAGAATGTTCCGAAGCCGGGTATTCCGGAATCCTTCAAGGTGCTCATCAAGGAAATGCAGTCGCTCGGACTCGATGTCCGCGTGCTGGATGAGGACGGTCAGGAGATTGACCTCAAGCAGAGCTTCGATGATGATCTGCCGCAGCGCGGCCCGTCTGATTTCGATGACGAGAACACTGCGGATCTCAACAGCTACGGCGACGACGAAATGGGTCAGGCAGGCTTCAATACCGCCATGTACGGCAAGGATACCGAAACACATGAGGTCGAACATGAGATGTCGGATTCGGCCGATAATGATGATGAGGACGAATTCGATTTCGATGAGCAGGACGATTCGGCTGCTTATCAGGAACAGCCCGATGATGTCGATGATATCTTCGTCGGCGATGATCTCTAAGCAGAAACCCTGCGTTCGAATTAACGGTTATATGCCCGCGGCGGCACTGCGTGTGCCGTCCGCTGCGGCATCCTGACACAGAATAAGGAGGGAACATTTTGGAATTCACCACCTTTGATTCCATAAAGATCGGTCTTGCTTCTCCGGAACAGATCAAGAAGTGGAGCTACGGAACCGTCGAACGGCCGGAGACCATCAATTACCGTACACAAAAGCCGGAAAGGGGCGGCCTTTTCTGCGAAAAGATCTTCGGACCGACGAAGGACTGGGAATGCTATTGCGGCAAGTTCAAAAAGGTTCGTTTCAAGGGCAAGGTCTGCCCGAACTGCGGCGTTGAGATCACGCGTGCAAAAGTGCGCCGTGAGCGTATGGGCGATATCGAGCTCGCTGCACCGGTCGCTCATATCTGGTACTTCAAGGGTACGCCGGCCTGCATCCGTCAGGTGCTTGGCGATCTCTCCCAGAAGGATCTCGAAGCTGTTATCTATTTCACAAAATATATCGTCACCGATCCGGGCGATCCCGATCCGGTGCATGAAGGCCAGTATGTCACCGGCTTGCTCAAACAGCAGACGCTGACTGAAGAAGAATATCAGGCCGCCAATGCGAAGAATCCCGGTGCATTCAAGGCTGAGAGCGGCGCAAAAGCAATTCTGAATCTGCTCCAGGAATACAGCCAGGATCGCTATGACAAATTCCGTGATAAGCTGATCGCGGAAGGCAAGCTGAATCTGGAGCCGGATGAGCTGGAAGCCTGCCGCAACTGTGAGCTTGGAAAGAACTGCCGCGAATGCTCCTTCTGCGCAGCCGCAGAGGATGAGGAATGGCAGAACAACCTCGTTATGGCATGCGAGCAGCTCAAGGGCGAGGTCAAAAAGCTCGATGAAAAGTCCACAGGCAGAAGCACCGCGCAGAAGTCCCAGAAGCGCGGCAAGCTGCTCAAGCGTTTGGAGATCCTCGAAGCATTCCGTCAGTCCGGCAACCGTCCCGAGTGGATGGTCATGACCGTTCTGCCGGTCATCCCGCCCGATATCCGCCCGATGGTCATGCTCGACGGCGGCAGATATGCCACCTCCGACCTCAATGACCTCTACCGCAGAGTCATCAACCGCAACAACCGTCTTGCGCGTATGCTCCAGCTCAATGCGCCGTCGATCATCGTCCGCAATGAGGCTCGTATGCTTCAGGAAGCTGTCGATGCGCTGATCGACAACGGCAGACACGGCAAGGATGTCACAGGTCCCAATAACAGAAAGCTCAAGTCGCTCTCCGATATCCTCAAGGGTAAGCAGGGACGCTTCCGTCAGAATCTGCTTGGTAAGCGTGTTGACTATTCCGGCCGTTCGGTTATCGTTGTCGGTCCGGAGCTGAAAATGTATCAGTGCGGTCTCCCGAAGGAAATGGCACTGGAGCTGTTCAAGCCGTTTATTCTCAAGCGCCTTGTCGATATGGGCAAAATCCAGAATATCAAGTCCGCCCGCAAAAAGGTGGACAGACCGGATGACGATGTCTGGGATGCACTCGAACACGTCATCAAGGAGCATCCGGTTCTGCTGAACCGTGCGCCTACTCTGCACAGACTGGGCATTCAGGCTTTCGAGCCGGTGCTGGTCGAAGGCAGAGCCGTCAAGCTGCATCCGCTGGTTTGTACCGCATTTAACGCTGACTTCGACGGCGACCAGATGGCTGTTCACCTGCCGCTTTCTGCAGAGGCACAGGCCGAAGCGCGTTTCCTCATGCTTGCAGCGAATAACCTGTTGAAGCCGTCCGACGGTAAGCCGGTCGCTGTTCCGACACAGGATATGCTGCTCGGCTCCTACTATCTGACAATGGTCAAGGACGGCGAGCCCGGCGAGGGCAAAGTCTTCCGCGATGTAGATGAAGCGATGATGGCTTACGACGAGCATGACATCACGCTGCATTCAAAAATCAAGGTGCGCATCACGAAAGAAGTCGGCGGCCAGAAGGTCTCCCGCATCATCGACTGCACCGCCGGCCGGCTGATCTTCAATGAGATCATCCCGCAGAATCTCGGCTTTGTCAACCGCAGTGATCCGGAGCATGAATTTGATCTGGAAATCACCGAGGTTGTCAAGAAGAGCGTGCTTTCCAAGATTATTGACCAGTGTCTGAAGGTTCACGGCGTGACCGCGACCGCAGAGGTGCTTGACCGCATCAAGGCACTCGGCTACAAATATTCCACCAGATCCGGCCTGACCGTCGCGGTTGTTGATGCAGTCATCCCGCCGCAGAAGAAGGAGATCCTTGCTGCCGCGGAAACGGAAGTCGATGCGCTCAATGAGCAGTATCAGTACGGCTATATCTCCGGCGAAGTCAAGTACGAGAAGGTCTGTAAGGTCTGGGCAGGCGCGACCGATGCAATCACCGAAGCGCTGAAAGCAAACTTCGACCCATTCAACCCGATCAACATCATGGCCGATTCCGGTGCTCGTGGTTCTATCAACCAGATCCGTCAGCTCGCAGGTATGCGCGGACTGATCGCAAACACCTCCGGTGCGACCATCGAAATCCCGGTTCGTTCCAATTACCGCGAAGGCCTGAACATTTCCGAATACTTCATCTCCAGCCGAGGCGCACGAAAAGGTCTGGCTGATACGGCGCTCCGTACCGCGGACTCTGGTTATCTGACCCGACGCCTGGTCGATGTTTCACAGGATGTCATTATCCGTGAAATCGACTGCGGCTCTACAGATGGCATCGAAGTCTATGAAATTACAGACGGCGAGCGCGCACTTGAAACGCTTCAGGAGCGTCTGGTCGGCAGATATCTGGTCGAGGATCTCCGCGACGAGAACAACCCCGATCTCTTTATCCCGAAGACGCGCGCCATGACCGCCGCCGATGCAAAGCGCATCGCGGATGCAGGCATCAGCTATGTCAAAATCCGCTCTGTGCTGGGATGCAAGGCTAAGAAGGGCGTCTGCGCGAAGTGCTACGGCGTCAACCTCGCAAACGGTAATCTGGTATCCGTCGGTGAAGCTGTCGGCATCATCGCCGCACAGTCCATCGGTGAGCCGGGTACCCAGCTGACGATGCGTACCTTCCACACCGGCGGTGTTGCAAACGCAGAAGATATCACACAAGGTCTGCCGCGTGTTGAGGAACTGTTTGAATCCCGCCGCCCGAAGAACGGCGCGATCCTCGCAAAGACCTCCGGCACGATCCAGATGAAGGATGAAAACGGCATCCGCACGATCATCATTCGCGATTCGGAGACCAATCTCGATTCCACACCGTATACGATCCCCTATAACTACCACCTCGCAAACGGCATCAAGGACGGTGCCGAGATCGAGCGCGGAAGCAGACTCACGACTGGTTCGATTTATCCGATTGACTTGCTCGAAATCCTCGGCGTACAGGCAGTCCAGAACTATATCATCGAAGAGATCCAATATGCGTACCGTCAGCAGGGCGTTGGCATCAATGACAAACACATCGAAGTCATCGTTCGCCAGATGATGCGCAAGGTGCTGATCGCCGATCCGGGCAGCAGCTATCTGCTTCCGGAGGCAATGGTCGATAAGCGCGAAGTCGAGACAATCAATGCAGGCATTCAGGCACGCATTGACGCCGGCGAGACCGAGCTGCGTCTTGTCACGACAAGACCTTCCCTGCTCGGTATCACCAAGGCATCGTCCTCCTCTGAGAGCTTTATGTCTGCGGCATCCTTCCAGGAGACCGCAAAGGCACTCACCGATGCGGCGATCAACGGCAAGAGCGATTATCTGCTCGGCCTGAAGGAGAATGTCATTATCGGTAAGCTGATCCCGGCTGGCACCGGCATGTCACTTTACAACAATGTGCAGGTTGTCCGTGCTGACGCTTATGTTACGGAGCATCCGCAGCCGCAGATGCCGCTGTAATTGAAGCGCAGATTCAAGCTGTTTGACAGAAAAGCGGGGGATTCCGGCAGCGGAGTCCCCCGTTTGATGTATGGCGCGTTCGGCTTAGCATCAACGCGCCCTAAAAGGAGCATTGCTATGAACAAAAGAAACAGTACCCTGCGGCTGGCAGCAGCGCTCGGCGCATCTGTCCTGCTTGCAGGCATCCCGATGCAGCTTTATGCGCATGCAGAGGCGAATCCGGCAGATCCGGCAGCAGCCGCAGATCCTGCTGCGCCTGCCGATCCAAATACACCGGAGGCCGCACCTGCCGCCCCCGATGCTGCGGGAGTTCCCTCCGACCAAACCGAACAGGCTGAAACTGCCGTTACGGAGGAGACCACCGAGGAAACAACTGAATCCGAAACTACTACAGAAACTACGACCACGGAGCCTGCGGAAACAACACTCCCGGTAACTGATCCCCCGCCTGACACGCTCTCCATGATCGAATATGAGGACGCGGCTGACGGCGGCATCCGGATCAATTATTTCCGC
This sequence comes from Oscillospiraceae bacterium, assembly GCA_024404875.1. Lineage (GTDB taxonomy): Bacteria > Bacillota > Clostridia > Oscillospirales > Ruminococcaceae > Firm-04. The sequence continues at coordinate 140,572 of JAKSPK010000001.1, read as the reverse complement.
TGGACAAGCGAGGAGACCGTCACGATCCCTGATATGATCGACGGCAAACCGGTCACAGATATCGCGGAGCGCGCATTCAAATATTGCTATGCCGATACTGTTGTGCTTCCTGCGACCGTAAAACATATCGGCGACAGCGCTTTTGAGGGCTGCGCCTATCTGCGTGCGGCGGTCATTCCCGATCAGTGCGAGACAATCGGCGCTTCTGCTTTCGCAAACTGCAAACGGCTCGAATATGTCACGATCCCCGCATCGGTGCGCGATATCGGCAATCTGGCCTTTGACGGAACGCCTTTCTATGAGAATCAGCAGGATGATTTTGTTATTCTCGGCGATGGTATCCTCTATACCTATAACGGCTCCGAGTCCGAGCTGACAATCCCGGAGAATGTGAAGATCATCGGTGCCTGTTCTTGTTCCGGTCATGCGGTTATGAAGTCTGTGACGATCCCCGCAAGTGTGCAGAGCATCCGTGACTTTGCATTTGACGGCTGCACCGCACTCGCGGAAATCCATACGCCGGATTATATCGCGGATATTTCCGCAACTGCATTTGAAAATACAAAATGGATCACAGCGGGCAAGGATGAATTCCTGACGCTCGGAAAAATGCTGATCCGTTACCGCGGCGAGGAAAATGTTGTCGATGTGCCGGACGGCATCCGTGTCATCGGCGAATCTGCATTCGAAGGCAACGCTGCCGTCACGACGGTGCATCTGCCGCAGACTGTGGAGGAGATCCGCCGGACGGCATTTGCACACTGTCCGTCCTTACAGGTCGCGGAATTCGGAGACAATCTGAAGTCGATCGGCGATTCGGCATTTGAGAGCTGCGATACGCTGAATTATCTCCGGCTCGGCCACGCGCTGCAATCGGTCGGTGACTATGCATTTGCAAGCTGTCCGGCGCTGACGGAGATCTATCTGCCGGATACGCTGGAGAAGATCGGCGAAAAGGCTTTCGGCTATGCCCATGACGATACAAAAGGATATCTGAAGCTGAAAAACGAGCTGGTGCTGTATTCCAATACAGAGTCAGCACGGCTCTACGCAGAAGCAGAAAAAATCACGCGGGAGCCGCTTCCAGATACCGAAAACACCGAACCCGCACCGGATGTTACGGCACCGGTCGGCAGCAAGACGGCTGTCGGAAAGGTGCGCGGCAAGGGCTGGATCGCAGCGGCCGGCATCGGCGGCGTGCTGGTGCTGGCAGGCGGCATCTGGTATGCCTTCCGCAAACGCAGAGAATCATACTGAAAAAAATAAAGCGCCCGAATCCGCATGGATCCGGGCGCTTCCGACTTACTCGTTAATATATGCTTCGATGTATTCGACCGCATCGCCGACGGTGCTGATCTTATCGACGGCATCGTCTTCGACTGCGATATCGAATTCCTCGGAGATCGTTTTCATCAGCAGGGTGATGTCCAGCGAGTCTGCCTGAAGATCGTCAATGAAATCCGCCTCCATTGTGATCTCGTCCTCATCCACATCGAGCTGATCGAGAATGATGTCCTTCAGTTTTTCAAATACCATGTAATCTGCTCCTCTCTGTATGTGATAGGTTCTGTGCCTACACGCAGCTAGTTTTCTGCCGGTCACAACGATTATAGTATATCCGTTTGTCAGAAAAAGGTCAATATCTTTTCGCAAAAATCCTTGTAAAAGTTTTGCTTAAAATGGCAAGCTGTTTTGAGCGAATTGCACAAGATTGCGCATTTTTGCACAGAATTACCGCAGCGGAAGTGCGATACGGTATTCCGATTTCATCAGCATATCACGCCATGCACTCTGCGAACAGGATCGCACTGAAGCCAAACCGTCCCGCAGCGCCGCTTCGCGCAGGAAAAGCAAATCGGCACCTGCAATGCAGACCGTCTCGCGAAACGTCTCGCCGAGCATCTTCGCCAGGCGCGTTTCGGCGGCATCGGTCAGCGGGGGCTCGGTGCGGATCTCACCGGAGACCGTAATCTCCAGCTTGTCCGCCATATGCACACCAATTTTGAGTGATGCGCCAAGGACACGGAAAACCGTTCCCGCCGCATCAAATGCAAATGTCTCATATTGCCCGCTGAGCAGCGCAAGTCCGCGGCACGCATCCTCCGACAGCATCCCGCAGCATTGCCCGTCTGCATAGAGCGCAATGCCCAATGCACCATCGCGGCAGGCTGTCAGTGCCGTCACACCGGAACCGCCCCACAAATCACCGATGACTGTGTCAGCCGTACGGCACGGAAGCATTCCGGTTTTCACGGCTGCTTCGATTTGAGCGGGTGTCGGCAGACTGCCGCTTCGCAGCGCATCACAGGCGTTCCGATCAACGGCCAACACCGTACAGGTCGGCGCGAGATCCTGTGCCTGCAAATAGGTCTCTGTCACGCCGCAGGGATCGCCGCTGACTGCGAGCATGGTCAGATGACCGGTCGAAATCTCCGCTCCGGCAGCACGGCCGAGTGCCTCAGTCATCAGCAGCGGATCTGCCGCCTCTGCCGCGATCAGCGCATCTTCTTGTGAAGTGTGCGCCGCAAAGGAAAACGATTTGCCAGTATGCACCGTGAGCAGATCGGGTGAAAGCCGTCTGCGGATATCGGTACAGCCGGTGAGCAAAAGCGGGATGAGCAGCAGCGGAATGATTTTCATATGGCCTCCGGAATTCAGTCGATCTTCATTGATTGCTCAGCACCGCCCCGGCGCCGAGCAGAAACAGATATGGCAGAAAGGCAAATACGAATGCACGCGACTTTTTCCGCTGCTGCGGCATGGCCGTTTGCAAACAGAAAGTAATGCTGACAATGCCGCAGCCGAATGCGAGCATCATCCAGAGTCCGTCCGTCCGAACAGCATCGGAAAGCGGTGTGCGTGCGAGCAGCAGAAAAAACGGATTGCCTGCAAAGCGGAACAGCCGGCCGTTCTGCATTGCGCCGAACAGCACAAGCGCCGGCAGGAAGATGCAGCGAACGAATGCCCATACGAATGTGCTGCGCATTGCGGCATCGGGCTCCTGCTTTTGCCGTACCCAGAGAATCAATGGCAGCTCACAGGCATAGCGCCATTCACGGCAGAATCCCGCCCAAAAAGAATCCGGCGTGTGCAGCAGAATGCGCCGTGCTGTTCCGATCCCGCTGACCGGCAGCAGCAGAAAGCCAAGCCCCGCAATACAGAGCAGGATCACTGCCGCCCGCGCTGCAGCGCGTTCCTGCAAGGATACCGTATCACAGAGCGTCAGAATCAGAAGGATCGCAAATCCGGCGTAATGTACGAGCCGGAGCTGCCGGTAAAGCCGCAGCAGCAGGCCGGTCAGGAATGCCGCGCAGAACACCGCATATATTCGCATGAGAAACGCCCCTGCTCCGCGGATCGGCAGCCGGACGCGCAACAGCAGAAGCATCAGTACGGACTGTATCACCGCTACTGCGTGCATCCCCAGCGCGTAGGCCGCAGAGTACGGTTCATCACAGCAGAAAAATGCTGTCAGCCGCAGCAGAATGATAACCGCCGCACCCTGTATGGCACTCCAGCCTTTCGTTTGATCGTTCATGCATTCCTCCGATTCAGAGCGCCTCCGCATCCTCATAGCTAAGCTGCGGGTGCAGGGCGAGATTCAGGCTCAGTGCGATGAGCCGCGCCGCATGATGCAGCAGCTTGTCTATATCCCGCGGCGTAACCATCATATTCGGGAGCTGCTCCGGCTGACCGCCGCCTTGCCGCAGGATCGTATGCAGATCAACGACAGTCGGGACACCGACCGCGATGACCGGTATACCGAGTGTCTTCCGGCTCAGCTCCGCACGACGGTTTTGGACACCGCTGCCAGGCGATATCCCCGCATCCGAAATCTGAATCGTTGTGCCGAGGCGTGAGAGATCGGAGCAGGCGAGCGCATCAACCGCGATGATGCAGGCAGGCTCGACCGGCGTACGCAGTGCCGCGATCAGCTCGGCTGTCTCTATGCCGGTCTGACCGAGTACGCCGTTTGCGAGAACACTGACCGGCCGCAGCGCTCGCAGAAAATCGGTATCGGGTTCGTTTTCTGCCAGCTCACGCCGCAGATGCCGCGTTGCAAGAATACGTGCAGCGGTCAGCGGGCCGAGCGCATCTGGCGTGATCTCTGCATTGCCGAGCCCAACGGCCAGCACCGCGCCCTCAGGTATAAAGCTGCGCAGCTCATCGGCAAGCTCGGCGGCCTGCGTCCGGAGCTGCGGGACAGCATGGCGGAGCTGTGTGTTCTCCAGCGTTAGATAGCGCCCCATACCCTTGCCGATCGCAGCACCGTGTTCGTCGGAATCTATCTCGATCTCCGTGATCCGGAACGCCGTTCCGCGGTGCCGGATGAAGATGCCCGCCTGTGAAGAGAGTCCTTCCGTGCGTTCGAGGGCGAGGTCAGTTCTGGTCTGCATGTCGGTTCCTCCGTTTCTTGACAATGATGTATCGCTGCGATATAACCAAATTATGTATACAGCTATGCAGCATTCTTTACGAAAAGGGCATCAGATATGAGACGCATCCTGGGTTTATTATGTACAGCCGTGACCAGATTATCCTGCTTCTTTATCAGACGCGCTGCCTGTGAAAATGACAATTCCGGCTGTCATTGAATCAGTACTGGAAAAAACAGATGATATATCCTTAACCGACGATTTCGACAGCAACGGCAGGGGCCAAGGCTGTCGTTGCGCAGTATTTCCTTGTGTATTTCACGAAAAATCCCCCTGTGCATCACGCAATCACATGGGAAGAAATTCTGTATTCGTGAGGGCTCCGGCAGAATTGTGCATTCTGCCCGAATCCGCTTGAACGCGCTCCGAAAATTCCGCATTTTGCCCTATTGCATTTTTCAGAAAAAGCTGATATAATAATACTTGGTTTGGCAGCATCTGAGAATTTTGCGGTCCCCACCCGCACCGGCAGGACGACCCCGCCATAATCGTTCTGTATACTGTATGCCGCTTTTCCGGAAATATTCTGAGATTCTGTTTATTCAGACAAGAAAAGGAGTACCAAACAATGGCAGCTGCAAAGAACACCGCGCCGAAGAAGCGCCCGACACCCGAAAAGAGAGCCAAGACCAATATGATCCGTGCAGCCCGCAACAAGGCAACAAAGTCTGCACTGAAGACTGCGATCAAGAAAGCATATATCGGCGGCACTGATCGCACCGCGGTCATCCGCTGCGCAATCAAGCGCGTCGATCAGGCTTGCGCAAAGGGTATTCTGCACAAGAACAATGCTGCAAGAAAGAAGTCTCAGCTCATGAGACTGCTCAACAAGGCAATCTGAGCCCGGTCAGGTCAAACACAAATGCCGCCGCTTTCGTGAAAGAGAGCGGCGGCATTCTTACTACGGAGGTAAGCCATGAAAACAGAACCCATCATGCTGCAGGTTCCCTATGAACAATTCTCACTCGATGCACCAGAGCAGCCGGCAATTCTGGAGCCGGTTACGCTGCCGCATTCGGATGAGAACGGCACAAAATCCCGTCCTGCGGTCATCATCTGTCCGGGCGGCGGCTACGATTTCTGCTCCGAACGCGAGGGCATTCCGGTCGCGCTGCGCTTTGCGGGCTATGCGGTGCAGGCCTTTGTCCTGTGGTATCGCTGCAAGCGGCCGTTCCCCTCTGAGCTTGCGGAGCTGGCAGCTGCAGTGCAGTATGTCCGCACACATGCTGCGGAATATGAGGTCGATCCGGAGCGCATTATGGTACTAGGCTTCTCAGCGGGCGCACATCTCGCAGGCAGTCTTGCGGTATACTGGAACCGTCCGCTGCTCTCTGAAGTCTACGGCGCTGACTGCCGTCCGAACGGACAGATCCTCTGCTATCCAGTCATCACAGCAGGAGAATTTGCGCACCGCGGCTCGATTGCAAATCTGATCGGTCCGGAGGATGCAGAAAACTATTCAGAAAACCCGGCAGCTATAGCTGTCTCGCTGGAGGAGCAGGTTTCCGCAGATACGCCGCCCTGCTTCCTTTGGCATACAAGCGATGACAACACTGTACCGGTGCAGAATTCGATCCTGTATATGAACGCGCTGGCAGCGGCTGGTGTTCCGTTTGAAGCGCATATTTATCCGCACGGCTCGCACGGCCTTTCTTTTGCGGATGAGACAACGGCAATGGGCGATTGGCATATGGTTCCGGTCTGTGCGCAGTGGTTCACAGACTGCATTGCATGGATCCGGCGCTATTGCAACTAATGCGGCAGCATAAACAAATCGGGGGAGCACTATGATCCAGGATATTGCGCCGAGCCGGCTGGATAACAGCTGGCAGGCAAAGCAGCCGCAGCCGGACAGCATCTTAATGTGCTTCCGTGACGGCAGACTCTCGGCAGCAGTCACGGATGGTGAACTGCAATTTCCGCGTCTGAAGGACATTGGCGGTCAATGCGAAACGGCAGTCTTTTTGTTTTCGATCGATAATGAAGACTTCTTTCTTGCAGATACTGCCGGGCCCAACGACTATTCATATTACTCGATGCGAGAGCTGCGCGACCAGTGTACCGGAAAGTATCTTTACGCAGCATTCACAGCATACCATCTGCATATCTGGTATGCTGACAACCGGTACTGCGGCATCTGCCGCGGCAAAATGCAGCAGGATTCTGCAGAACGCGCGCTGATCTGTACAGAATGCGGACACAGGATTTATCCGCGAATCAATCCGGCTGTGATTGTCGGTGTCATCAGCCACGGGCGCATTCTCATCACCCGCTATCGACGCGGCTATGCGCATAATGCATTGGTTGCGGGTTTCACAGAGATCGGCGAAACGCTGGAAGAAACCGTTGCCCGTGAGGTCATGGAGGAAACCGGACTGTGTGTGCGGAACATCCGCTATTACAAGTCGCAGCCGTGGGGCATGGCGCAGGATATCCTCATGGGATTTTTCTGTGAAGCGGACGGCGATGATTTGATCAGAATGGATGAAAACGAGCTGAAGTCGGCGGTCTGGTGCAAACCGGATATGATCGAATTGCAGCCGCAGCAGCACAGTCTCACGAATGAGATGATGCAGCTGTTCCGCGATACAAACGGACATCTGCCGCCGAAGATCTTTACGCGCATGCCTGATGTGCTGCCGGACAGAACGCGCATTTATTTCACACGCCACGGTGAAACGGACATGAATGTCGAGAATCATGTCAGCGGTGTCACGGACTGTGCGCTGACGGAAAACGGAATCATGCAGGCGCAGCAGCTTGCAGCGGTATGCGCTGAGCAGGGTGATATTGAACTGATTCTCTGCTCACCGCTGAAACGCGCCCGCAGGACTGCGGAGATCGTTGCTGCGCAGATCCATGTGCCTATTGTTACGGATGAGCGTCTGCGGGAATGGAATTACGGCTCATACGAAGGACAGCCGCGCGGCGGATCACCGGAATTTCAGGCAGCAAAGCGGGAATTCGGCGTGCGCATGAAGGACGGCGGCGAGTCGCTCCTGCAGCTGGCGCATCGCGTCTACAGCTGCATTGACGATATCCGGAAACAGTATGCAGGGATGACGGTTTTGTGCGTCTGTCACGGCGGGGTATGCCGGGTAGCCGAGACTTATTTCAAGGACATGACGACCGATGCATTTTCGCATTTCTTCATGGGAAACTGCGAGCTGCGGCGGTATGAATTATAATGCAAACCGGAACGGACTGCTGTGTCTGTTCCGGCTTTTGTATAGAGTGAGAACACTGAAACTTGATGCAATGAGTTGCTCGAAAGCCGGCTGTTTGTTGACCAATAAGCAGACATGACCGCTGAAATCGCCTGAAAACTGCGTATTTTCGATATGTGGGTTGAAATTCAAGCGTTTATATGCTATAATAAAGCAATCACGATCCAGGAGCTTCCGTACGGTAAAACAAACCATACTCGCAGCTGCAGCAGCTGCTTTACTGCTGGCAGGCTGCGGAAGCACTGTCGAACAGCCCGCTTCATCCGCAGAAGTTTCCTCCGCCAGCGCGGTACAAAGTTCTGCACTGCCGCCAATGTCATTCGAAAATTTGCGGGAACAGGATGCATCCGCATATCAGTTTACAGTGAATCGAGCAAGAGCCCTGAGCCGCATACATCAAAGTGCGGAACACGCCCTGCGTTCTGCCTTCTTTGACGCAAACGCGCCCTTTTTCAGGATCTTTTCGAAAAAGTGTGAAAATGCAAAAAAGGGCTTTACTTTTACGGACTAATGTGTTAAAATAGAAGTGCGAACCGTAAATACCACACAAGGAGGTACGATCTTATGTTCAAGCCGATGGACGAAGCGAATCTGAAAGACCTTTACGAGGCATTTGCCGTTTTGAATACGCCTGAGGAGATCGCCATGTTCATGCAGGATCTCTGCACCCCGCAAGAGCTTGTTGCGATCGCGCAGCGCTATCAGATTGCGAAACTGCTTTCTGAGGATTTCCGCTATGCCGAGATCGTCGAGAAGACCGGCACCAGCACCGCAACGATCAGCCGCGTCAACCGTTCCCTGAGCATGGTCAGCTCCGGCGGCTATGCGATCGTCTTTGACCGTCTGAAAAAGAAGAAAGAAGAGTCTGCGGAATGACATCAGGCTACGGCGTTTTCGCGCAGTATTACGATGCCCTGACGGAGAATGTCGCTTATGCAAAGCGGGCAGATGCGCTCTGCCGCCTGATTGCAAAATGGGAGCAGCCGGATATGCCTGACCGCATCCTGCTGGATCTTGCCTGCGGCACAGGTGCGCTCTCTGAGGAATTTGCCCGCCGCGACTGGGATGTCATTGGCATTGACAGCTCAGAAGAAATGCTCAGCGAGGCGCTCGATAAGAAATATGATTCCGGCCTGCCGATCCAATATCTAAAGCAGGATATGCGGCGGCTGGATCTGTTTGGCTGCATCAGTGTAACTGTCTGTGCGCTGGACAGTCTGAATCATCTGCCGCAGCTTCCGGATGTCCGCCGGACAATGGAGCGCGTCAACCTGTTCTCCAATGCAGGCGCCCTCTTTTTATTCGATCTGAATACAGAATATAAGCATCGCTGCGTACTCGCGGAGCAATGCTTTGCATTTGATCTGCCGGAAGCATTCTGCGTCTGGCAGAATCACTGTGAAGACCGCGCGCCGGATTATCCGGTGCAGATCCGGCTGGATTTCTTTGAACAGCTCGCAGACGGCAGATACCGCCGCAGCACCGAGGAGTTTTCTGAGCATATCTGGCAGCCCGAGCAGATCGAAGCACTTTTGCATGAGACCGGCTTCACGCTGCTGGAGGTACTGGACGGCGACACCTATTCTGCACCCGTGCCGGAGACACAGCGTCTATTATATATTGCGCGTGCATCAGGCGGGCAGCAGCTTCCGGATTGATATCAGCGCAGCAGCATATGCCGGTTGTAGCGCGGCGCAGAGAGAAAGCTGTGATAAAGCTTTGCATAAACTGAACGGATCTCATCCTGTGAATGCAGCTTTCCCGCAGGCATCTCCAGAATCCTGTATTCCACGCCGAATACCTGCGCTGTGACGCCGGTATCCTGACATCCGCAGCGTGCATAAAACCGCAGTCGGCGCTCCGCGGTCTGCCGCTCCGCATCGTTTTTCATATAATCCGGATTTTCCGATTCGATCAGCATGGAATCCATTTCGTTAAACTGTCCGCGCAGCATCCCTAAAAAACGGCTGCCAAGCCCTGAATTACGGAATTTTTCGATCACCGCATAATAATCGAGCAGCAGATCCGCCCCGACCTGCACGAGCATTGCATAGCCGCAGAGTGTCTCCTGTATATAGCAGCCGAGACAAATGTATTCCCCGCGGCCGATCGCATCGAGCATCATCCGGAGCGGTTTCAGCTCTGCCGCTTGAAAATCGTGTATCATATGATCCTGATATACGGCAGCAAGCTGCCGTTTCGTCAGCTGACAGATCTGCATCGTATCCATAAAGACCACATCCTTTCTGTTAGTATTATATCACAATTTCCCCGGATTGACAATCTCCGGTGTGAAAGGAGCATATTTATGAAGGGCAACCTCAAACGCTGGCTCTCCGGTGACGGCGCAGTCGTCTGTGCGGTGCTGGACGGCACGGAAATGTGCCGCGAAATGGAGCGCATCCATAAAACCTCCGCTGTCTGCACAGCCGCACTCGGCAGACTTTCCATGGCGGCCTCCCTGATCGGCTATACGCTGAAAAATCCCGGTGATACCGTGACCGTCCGCATTGATGGCGGCGGCCCGGCCGGAATTCTGCTGGCGGTCGCCGATGATCTTGGCAATGTCAAAAGCTATGTTGATAATCCGCTGGTCGAGCTTCCGCTTAACGCAAAGGGCAAACTCGATGTTGCGGGCGCTGTCGGCACGAACGGTACTCTGTTTGTTATCAAGGACATCGGTCTGAAGGAGCCGTACTCCGGACAAACTGCGCTCGTTTCCGGCGAAATCGCTGAGGATGTTACACAGTATTTTGCGGACAGCGAACAGGTGCCGAGTGCCTGCGGTCTCGGCGTACTGGTCAATCCTGATCTGACTGTTGCGGCAGCAGGCGGCTACCTGATACAGCTTCTGCCCTTTACGCCGGAAAAGGATATCGCGCAGCTGGAGAAAAATCTTCGCGATGTAACGAGCGTGACCGCCATGCTCACGGAGGGCATGACCGCTGACGATATTGCACAAAAGCTGCTGGATGGCCTTGAGCCCGAAAAGCTTGATGAATCCGAACCCGAATATGCCTGCGATTGCTCCCGTGAGCGCACTGCCCGGATGCTCCGCGCACTTGATATCCCGACACTGCGCGAAATGGCCGCTGAAATGCCTGAAATCGAGGTCTGCTGTCATTTCTGCACAAAGAAATACGTATTCACGCCGCAGGAGATCACGCAGATGGCCGATGAAAAAGAAAAAGCTGCCGCTGCGGAGGACTAATAAAAATTAAATATAAAAATATTTCAAAACTACTTGACAAAACCGAATTTATCGGTTATAATAATAGGGCGCTGTGATTGCAGCGTCATTCGGAAGCTTAGCTCAGCTGGGAGAGCATCTGCCTTACAAGCAGAGGGTCACAGGTTCGAGCCCTGTAGTTTCCATCTGGCCTGGTAGTTCAGTTGGTTAGAACGCCGCCCTGTCACGGCGGAGGTCGTGGGTTCGAGTCCCATCCAGGTCGCTTTCGATGCGGATTTAGCTCATCTGGTAGAGCGCCACCTTGCCAAGGTGGAGGTAGCGGGTTCGAGCCCCGTAATCCGCTTCTTTTTTATATGGCGCGATAGCCAAGTGGTAAGGCAATGGTCTGCAACACCGTGATCACCAGTTCAAATCTGGTTCGCGCCTTAAAAGCACTCCGATTTTTTCGGAGTGCTTTTTCTATTCTGTTCATGATAATTATCAGCACAAATAAAGCATCCCGACCGCTGCAAATACGGTCGGGATGCTTTTCTGTTCTCAGATCAGCTTCGCAATGTGCCGCAGAATATCCGTGCAGTCGTCACTATCCAGACGATGATCGCCATTGACATCGCCGTTCGCCTTGCCCTGAGCGGAGATGACTGCTTCGCCGTCCTCTGCCGCATACCGCGCGATCAGCACTGCATCAGATACATCTGTCTCCCCGCTGCAATCCGCATCGCCCCAGATCGTCACTGTGACCGCTTCTGCTTCTGTGGCTGTCGTTTCCGTGACGGTCGTCGTTGTGACCGGCACCGCGGTCGTATCGCTCACAGCAGGTGTCTCCGTCAGGATGATCTCACAGTCATCGACCGAGCCGAATGCACCTGCGCCGCCTGAAACAGAAACCGTCAGGCTGACAGTCTCACCCGCCGCCAGATCCATTTCGACAGCCGGTGTCTGCCAGTTTGCCCAGCCGCTGCCTTTTCCGCTGACAGTCTCCTTCCGATCCCCCGTACTCAATGTAATTTCATATTCCGTGGATTCATCCGCCTGCAAGGTCACAGCCGCACGGTATCTGCCGGATTCTGCCACCGTAATCTGCGTTGCAGCCGTGCTGCCCGAGAACGGTTCCTCCGAATACCAGTGCAGCGCATAGCCGCCGCCATGCGCATCCTCGGCGCGCACATCGAAATGTCCGTCCGCCGTACCGTGCAGTTTCCAGCCGTCCGGCTGCGGCGCCCAGCCGCCGTCACGCTCAAAGCCGGGGTTGCCGATCAGGTTTTTGTCCTTATGCGGATCTCTGTCGCTGTCTGCCCCGTGAATATTCCGGAACACATAGAGCGAATCAAGCGGTCTGCCGTACTTATCGAAGAGTGCCTGATTCTCGACAGAGCTGCCGCCTGCATATTTCGCATCCGGATCGAACTCCAGCGCCGCATCGGTCGCCCAGCCTGCGCCGTAGGTATTCCACAGTCGGCTGACCGTCTGATAATCGCCGGAGATTCCGAGCCATGCAGGCTCCCAGTAGAATACACCGATGCCGGCACCGCCCGGCACTGCCGAGACTGCGCGGAACAGATCAGTCAGAAACGCCGTCTGTCCTGCCGTGCTGACCGGATAGCTGACATAATCGCCGAGCTGTGAAGCCTCACTGATCGTATTACCGCCGAAATCGGTATTCTCATAATTATATGCCCATGAGGTTTCCGCAACCAGCACCTTTTTGTGATATGTTGTGGCAATATTGCTCAAAACCTGCGTAAGATTCTGCAAGGTGCCATGCCAATACGGATAATAGGATGTCGCAAAGACATCGTAGTCAACCTGCGTCTGCGCGAGCATTTTCGCAATATACGCCATATTGGAGGATTTCTCCGGATTCGTGAAATGCAGCGCGATCAGAATATTCCGGTCAAAGCCGCGCACAGCTCCCGCACCGGCATTCCAAAGAGAAGCCAGCTCACGCCATTTTTCCTCGCTCCAGTTTCCGTCCGCGAGATGCACACCGCACATTCCGGTCGTCGTCTCATTGCCGATCTGCACCATTGCGATCTCTGCGCCGGTTGCGCGAATTGTTTTCAGCGTGTCAGCAGTAAATTTCGCAATGGCCTCGGCCTTCTGCGCCGTTGAAAAGTGTTCCCATGCCTTTGGTGCACGCTGCTTTGCAGGATCCGCCCAGAAATCGGAATAATGGAAATCCAGCAGCAGCTTCAGTCCCGCCGCCGCGCAGCGCTCCGCAATCCGGACAGCCTGCCGCACATCATTTGCGCCGCCGCCATAGGTCGCACCGCTGCCGGACACAGTCGGATTGTTCCAGATGCGAATTCGCACCGTATTGACACCGGCATCCGCCAGCGTAACAAAAATATCCTGTTCTTTTCCCGCGGCATCATAGAACCGGACGCCGCTGTCCTCCAACGCGGCCACAGAGGAAACATCCACGCCCTTGAACGGATCACCGTCAAACGGCAAGCCTTGTATGCCGGAAAAAGCGACTGTCTCCGCCGCATCTGCCGGCATCTGCGGGAACAGCATCCCACACGATAAAAGAACAGCCGCTGCGGAAACAGCGGCGAACAGTTTTTGTATTTTCATAATCCTACCCCTATATTCTGCAATTCCCCGTGCAGCTGCGGTCTTTCATTATCTGTTTTCATTATAGCATACCGGCAAACATTTCGAAATCACTTTTGCATCCATTTACTGTGCGATTGTGTCCGATTCCGAAGACGCCGCAGCATCCGGAATGCTGCGGCGTCTCCCCCTACGTTATGTTTTTTTACGAACCTCCTTGCCGAACGGCGCAAGCGCCAGCTTGGCAATCTTGAAAAACTGTGTACCGAACGGAATGCCGATGATTGTGATACAAAGAACACAGCCGACAACGAAATTGGCAAAAGCCAGTTCCAGTCCAGTCACAAGCAGCCAGACGATGTTGACCAGGCACGACACCGCCCCACCGTGACTGACGACCTCCTTGCCAAAGGGCATGAACGAGATCGCAGAAAGCTTAAAACACTGCAAGCCCACCGGGATTCCGATGATCGTCACACACCACAATGCACCTGCTATGATCCAGCCCAGTCCGCTGAACAAACCACCGCAGATCAGCCAGAGAATATTGCCCACTGTCCGCATAGCACCCCTCCTGACAACATTCAGTCCATCCTAGAATCAGAGTACGATCTCAAATGCGCGGTCACCGTACTGCAAGGCTGCACGCAGCACCGGATCACCCCAGAGACGAAGCGAAACACCACCGTCGAACTGATATTCATATACAACATTGCTGCCGTCCTGTTTATCGAGCGGCTCTCTGCCGAAGGCCTCAGTCAGCTTTTCACGCGTCATGCAGCGGTCAAGCAGTGCCAGCTTCCAGACCAGCTCCGCCGCTGTCATTTCGGTCGGCTTTGCCGGCTCCTCAGGCTCAGTCTGCGGCAGCTCGACTGCCGCCGGCATTTCCGGCTCCGATACGGAGACTGATTCCGGAACAACTGCTTCCGGAACGGTATCGTCCGTCAGCTTTTTCAGCTCCTCCGGCGATGCCTTGGCGATCCACATGGCCGTGAACGCAGGGACATTCACACCGCCCGTTGAAGGAACGGCTTCTCCGGAGATCAGATCATACCAGCCGTCTCCACCGGCCGGCAGCGGCATCCCGCTCGGCTGATCGCTGAGATTCAGTACGCAGTAGACAGCGCTGTCGCCCTCGCCGCGGCGGAATTCGAGCTGCTGATTGCGCACCTCGACCGTGTTGAAGCTGCCGGTCTGCAGCGCCTCCTTCAGCGCATAGGCCGCGCCGAGACGGTAGAGGAATTTCGTCAGCGGATTGTCCTCCGAATGCATATCAGCAATGTTCAGCGCCGGACGGAGATTGGCGTCCGAGCCCTGCTGCTTCTCGCCCTTGATGCCGAATTCCGAGCCGTAATAGACGGACGGGATACCAGGCATTGCATAAAGCATCGCGTAGACGAGCGGCAGATGACGGCTGTCGCGCAGCTGTGTCGCCAGACGCGCAACATCGTGATTATCCGCAAAATTATAGAGCATCAGATTCGGATAGATATCCTTCTGACGATTCATGGCATAGTTGATCTCGAAATAGTTCTTATCGTTATGCGACGACCAGATACCCTTCCAGCACTCATAATTCGTCGAGGAATCGAGCATATCCGGATTTGCAAACTGTGCATAGTTTCCATGAATCAGCTCGCCCATGAGCCAGAAGTCAGGATTGCGGCTCTTGATCGTATGCCGGATGCGGCGGAAGAAATCGTGGTCAATGCAGTCAGCGGCATCAAAGCGGATGCCGTCGATGTGGAACTGATCCATCCAGCCGATGATCGCATTTTCCAGATAGTTGACAACATCATTATTGCGCAGATTCAGCTTGACGAGCTCCTCGCAGCCATGCCACGATTCATAGGAAAACGGGTCGCCGAAGCGGTTGGAATTGCCGAACCAGAGATTGCAGAACCAGCTGCAATAGGGAGAATTCTGTCCATTGCGCAGGACATCCTGAAAGGCGAAGAAGCCTCTGCCGACATGATTGAAAACGCCGTCCACGACGATGCGGATTCCGTTTGCATGGAGCGCATCGCAAAGCTTCGCGAAGTCCTCATTCGTGCCGAGTCTGCGGTCGAGCACGGTGTAATCATGGGTATCGTAGCCGTGCGTGCCGGATTCCCAAAGCGGGCTGAAATAGATGGCATTGACATGCATCTTTTTGAGATGCGGGATCCAGTCATGAATGCAGTTGATCCGGCTGACCGGCTCGCCGCCGGGATTTTCCCACGGTGCGCCGCAAAGGCCGAGCGGATAGATGTGATAAAACAGTGCAGATTGTTCCCAAGACATTGTCATAACTCCTTTGGTATAATATTGCTCCCCCAGCGACACCTTGCCGCAGTTGAGAAGCATATTTTCTATATGTATATGGGAAATGAAAGAAAGAGCAGAGCATTGAAGAATTCAGATGCAAGCAGACATTATGTTCTGATTCTTCTTTAGGGCAATACCGCACAGAGCAGATATGCAGCCAGCTCTGTGCGGTATTTCCTATCACATTTTGCTGATTTTGGCAAGCTTTATTTGATGAACCAATCGCTGCCTCATTTTCCAGAAGCCCCTACGCTGCCCTCCATGAAATAGGTCGCTTCCATATCAGCGACATGGAGCGCGAAAGCGAGCGGATACATTTCCAATGCACGGCCGATCGTGTTCTGATCCTCCGGACCGGAAAAACCCATATGCCAACGGATCGCCATTGCTTCCTCCGTGCGCAGGTGCATGAAGAACTGAATCATCAGAACGGATTTCTCACCGTGACCATAGGGAAGTCTGTCTTCTATCTTGTAGTACGGAACCTTTTCCCATACGCCCTTTTCGTTTTTCGCGTTGCGGTAATCGACGGTATAGAAATTCATCTTGCAAAGGTCGTGCAGCAGCGCACAAACCGCGATTGTCTCCTCGGAATATTCCTTCATGCCGAAAACCTCACGGCAGCGTTCTCTTTCAAGATAGGCCTTGAGATTGTGATAGACATTCAGCGAATGTTCGAGCAGGCCGCCGGCATAGGCGCCGTGATAGCGCGTACTGGCGGGGGCAGTGCAGAAATCGCTTGCATCGGAGAGCAGGTATTCCCGCAGCCGTTCGGCACCCGGCCGCTTGACGCAGGCATCCCAGATGCTGAAAAACTCTTCCTTTTTGGCTTGCAGCTCCTGATCGGTCATAAGATGTTCCTCCCGTTGCTGATGCACAGGCAGTCCGATTTCGGACGCTTGTGTCATGAATTATAACATATTTGCGGCAAGATTGCAAGTTTTTTACAACATTTTGTGAAATCAGCAGAAACACAAACCCTGTTTTTGTGCATAGTGATGAATTATTCCGTAATTTTTCCAGCTTCCTCCAAAACCGCAGGATCGCCATAATCGAAGGTGTAGGTGCGGAATGCGTTGATGACGACGGTATTCTGCCGGAGTGAGAGACGCGGAGTACGGATCCCGTAGTTCATATGGATATGGCCGTGAACGAAGTATCTCGGCTGATATTTTTCAAGCAATTCGCCGAAGGCCTCGAAGCCCTGATGACATGGATCGTCCGAATCATGAAAGCCGGCGATCGGTGAATGTGTCAGCAGAATATCGAAGCCGCCCGTGCGCATAAGCCTCAGCTTCAGCCGTCGGATGCGGCGGCGCATCTCTTTTTCAGAATACTGATGCACACCGCGGCTATAGCGCATGGAGCCGCCAAGGCCGAGAATACGCACACCGTCATGAATATAGATCTGATCTTCAATGCACTGACACCCCTCCGGCGGGGTCACGCTGTAGCGCTCGTCGTGATTGCCGTGGATATAGAGCAGCGGCAAATTGGACAAGGACTCCACGAATGTGAGATACCGTGCATTGAGATCTCCCGCAGAAAGAATCAGGTCGATCCCTTTGAACATTCCTGGCTGATAGTGATCCCAGATATAATTGGATTCCAGATCGGACATCACCATGATTTTCATTTTTTATTCCCCGCTTTTTTCGTATTAACCGTCAGAGGGTTCAGCTGCTGCTGTCCTGCGGCAGGATGCTGTTCCATTTTGTGAATTCCTGATACTGCGGCTGTAGCTCACTGACAGCAGGCAATCTGCCGATGACATTATCGGGCAGCCAGTCGATCGAAACAATCTGATCGGCAGTCAGCATCTTTCCGCGCTCGATACGCAGCCTGCCATCCTGATCGTAAACAGGCCCGCTGAACGGATCGAATTCATTTCGTATCATCTGCTGCTGGACAAGTCCGACAAGCTTCTGCGTACCGATCGGCAGCTTGCTGGAGCAGGCGACATTGATTGCATCAGAGGACATTCCCCAATAATAATTCAGCGCGTGCGTTGCATTCGCGGCGCTGTCTTTATTCCACGCCCCGATCAGCACCGACCGCACAAGTGATTCATAAAGCGAATTCCAGTTCCAGAGCGGCGCCGCCAGCCGGAAGGGTTCACCACCGAAATTGCCGTAAAGGCCGAAATCGCTGTCCAGATTCCGCGGAGCGCTGATGTCGCGGTCGGAGATCAGGTTGATCTCCTTCTTCCGGAAGAATTCCGCCGGATCGTGATCCTTCAGCGTATTCCAGTCGAGATAGACCATCGCGAGCGGATTGACAAGCTTGACTCCGAGCGCGAATGCACCAATCGAAGCGGGTGTGCCGTAAACCGGATAATCCGCAATATAGCCGACACGCTTGTTGCCGGTCATCGAACCGGCGATCAGGCCGGTGATGAACTTCGCTTCATAGATCCGCAGATAGTAGGTGCGCAGCTGCTTATAGGAATTGTTCATAGAGCAGTTGAGCAGAATGATCTCCGGATGCGCGACCGCCATACGCATGCTGGCCGCATGAAAAGCCGGTGAAGTCGTGAAGATCATCGTATGTCCGCCGGTGATTGCCTCCTCAATCTTTTCTTCAGCCTCCTCCGGCTCGCAAATGTAGGATTCTGTCGTAATCGCGCTGCCGAATGTATCATCCAGATGCCGCTTGCCCAGCTCATGATTATATACCCACGCGGATTTATCCGGATTCTTCGGATAGATGAAAGCGATATGCAGTACCGGTGCTGCTGTAAAGGAGATCATTTTCGTAAAGGATACTTTCTTGGAGGCCGCAGTCGGATCAAGGATTCGCTCAACCGGCTTTTCCTCGGCAAGGACGCGGAATTCTGTCCAGATGCGGTCGATGCGCTTGCGCAGCTCCAGCGAAGTCAAGCCGATGAGGCGGTCTGCACCATAAATCTCGGCAAAGCGCAGAAATGCATCGCCGGTTGAGATCGGAAGCCGCTTTCCGTTGCGGCTGAGGTAATGTTCCTCAAAAATCGAATAGAGGAATTTGACATCACGGCGCAGATCGTCATTCCACGGTTCAGCAGACTGATCATCATTTTCCTGCGGATCAAAAACGCGAAGCAGCCGCAGAAATTCTCCGGGCTGATTCATCTGGATCTCGTAGATTCCGGTGATGCGGTAAAACTCGATGAATTCCTTGTAAATGCGGTAATTCGGGCTGTCAAGATCCTTCGGAAGGATCCGCGTAACCGAAGCGAGGATGCTGACAGCACCGTTATATTTCGAGACACTGACGCGCTTGTTGCCCTCGACAACATAAAAGTTCTGCAAATATTCATAAACGATAATCGGCTCATTGACGCCAACCTCCTGCACGGAGTCATAGAGCGCTGACCATTTGCTTCCGAATTCTGTTTCATAGTCCAGCAGCGGCATGAACCCGGAGGAAAATGCATTTGTCCGCTCGGACTGTGCAGTTCCGGCGATCATGGAAATCGGGATCTCAAACTGTCCCAGCGGAATCTTGCCGCCGATCTCACTTCCGCGCAGAATGTCCTCCAGTGTCGGCAGATAAGGATAGCTGCCGTCGGTGCCGGCGAGATAATGCTGCCGCTCGCCGATCTTTTGCGCTTTCACATAATCCTGCATTGCCATAATAAAGTCTCCTTTTCTATATAACGGAAAAGCAGTTAGGCGGTGTATCAAAACACCGCAGCGTACTGAATCTATTATATCACATTATTACGAAAAGTGCAATGAATCCGGACAATTCTCATTTTTGCTTTTGCTGGCTGGTCTCATATCGGAGACGGACACAGCCCTGAAAACCGCAAACTTGGGGATGATATCGCCGCCTGCGAAATAATAGGCCGAATATCCGTTCCCCAAAATCAGCACTTGACAGACCGCGGATATTTTACTATAATAGTCATATCGCGGCTAAGCTGCCGCAATTTACATTCAGGAGGATTGTTCGCTATGGAACTCGAAACCAAATGCCTGCACGCCGGCTATACGCCCGGAAACGGCGATCCGCGTGTCGTGCCGATCGTTCAGAGCACGACCTATACCTTTGACTCTACTGCACATATCGCAGCACTCTTTGATCTTCCGACAGAGCCGATGTATTCCCGCTTTGCGAATCCCACCGTCGATGCCGTTGAAAAAAAGATCGCGGCACTGGAGGGCGGCGTCGCAGCAATGTGCACCACCAGCGGACAGGCCGCCAATCTGCTCGCTGTGCTGAATATCTGTTCCGCAGGTGACAGCTTCATTGCGACCGGAACGATCTACGGCGGAACTTTCAACCTTTTCTCCACAACGCTCAAGCGCCTCGGCATTGAGTGCATCTTCGTCGATCAGGAGGCTTCCCGCGAGGAGCTGCAAAAGGCGATCAAGCCGAATACCCGCTGTGTCTTCGGCGAAACGCTCGCAAATCCGGCGCTTGCCGTCCTCGATATCAAAAAATTTGCGGACTTTGCCCATGACAACGGCCTGCCGCTCATCGTGGACAATACCTTCCCGACACCGATCCTCTGCCGTCCGATGGAATTCGGCGCGGATATCATCACGCACTCCACCACAAAGTACATGGACGGTCATGCTGTGCAGGGCGGCGGCGTAATCGTGGACTGCGGCACATTCCCGTGGGATAACGGCAAATTCCCGGAGTTCACCGAGCCGGACGAAAGCTATCACGGCGTCCGCTATGTTGCACAGTTCGGCAATATGGCATATATCATCAAGTGCAGAATGCAGCTCATGCGCGATTTCGGCTGCTATCCAAGCGCAACTGCGGCATTCTACCTCAATCTCGGTCTGGAGACGCTCGCTGTCCGCATGAAGCAATACTGCATTAATGCGAAGAAAGTCGCGGAATTCCTGCTGAGCCGTCCCGAAGTCGAGTCGGTCAGCTATCCGGGACTTGAGGGTGATCCCTACTACGACCGTGCAAAAATCTACCTCCCGGACGGATGCAGCGGCGTCATCTCGTTCGTCATCAAGGGCGGCAGAAATACCGCAATGAACTGGATGGATTCGCTCAAGCTCGCCTCGAATGTGGTTCATGTGGCGGATATCCGTACCTGTGTCCTGCATCCGGCATCCGAAACGCACCGTCAGCTCACGGATGAGCAGCTCATCGCGGCGGGCATCAATGCGGGCATGATTCGGCTTTCCGTCGGACTCGAAAATGTGGACGATATCATCGCGGATATCGCGCAGGCCTTTGATGCCATTCAATAAGCACAAACCGGCAGTGCCGTCCGTTTGGATGGTACTGCCTCTGTTTTTTCATGTTGAGACGGATATAATTCACAAATTCGCATTGATGTTTTTGTGCATACAAACAAAAAATTCACTTTTCACTTTCTTTTTTCACATTTTTTGGTTATGATATCATTAGCTATACTATAGATACCGGAAGAAAGGAGCGATCAGGATCATGGGCAAGGCAAATCAGCCGGGAAGCGGAGGCGCCCCGAAAAAGAAAAACGGCAAGCAGCTCAGCCAGACAAAGCAGATCATTATTATGGCTGCGGCAGTGCTGTTCTGTGCCGTACTGATTACATGGACCGTTCTGCTGATGCGGGATCGGCTTGCGGAAAATAGTAATAACACAAACGGAGTTTCACGTTCGGATCTCGCGGAAATGACCGGCGCAGTGACAACCGTAACTGCACAGACGGATGCAGCTCCGGCTGAATTCACAGAGGCCGCTACCACATCTGAAACGGGTACGACCGTTGTACTGTCCACCGTCACATCCGCACTGACAAACGCAACGGCACCTGTCGCCATAACAGTGCAGCCCTCAAATTTCAGTAAGGTCACGGGCAACGGAAAAACAACTGCCCGCGGCGGCCAGGCAACACAGGCCGGTCAGACGACCAGCACAACAACGACTTCGGCCGCGCTCGTCCAGCCAACCGACCAGCCGGCAGAGGGTCAGATCAGCTATAACAAACTGCTGGCGCTCTACCTTGCCGCTTCGCAGAACGGCTCTGCCTATTTCGTCGATGCACAGGGCAGCTCACAGCCGACCGTCATCCTGCACGGCAACAGCGGCTATTATGCCGCATCTCCGACGGATGATTTCAGCACCCGCAACCGTCTCGGCGGAACGGGCGATGCTTCCGAGCATCCGTGGCAGACCGAATCCGGTTTCAATCTCATGCATTATGATGCGGGCAGCCGGTTCATCTATTATGCATCGCAGGGCAACAATTATCAGATTCTCGGCTATTATGATACAGCGACCTGTGAGAATGTCTGGGCACGCCTGCACTATTATCAGCTTGGTGTAGAATGGCAGACAGAGTATCATGTCCATTATTCTCACCGGGCAGACCGGGCAGACGGTACACAAACCGAGCTCCAGTTCGGAACCTGCGCAGCTGGCGGAGTGTATCAGGTACCGCCCGACCTTGAGCATATCCTTGATATGGAGCTGCAAAACCGCGGAATGTCAATCGGCAGCTGGGATTCATATGTCGAAATGCACCCAAACAGTGCGGCGGATTCACAGGCACTTAAAAGCAAAGCCGGCAACTATAACAGCAGCTTTACAGCGGCGGCCGGCGAAACCTATGCCGTTGTCACGGAGAGCAATGCAGCGCTTTCGGAAACGGCCGGCGGTACTGCTTTCGCAGTGCTTCCCGCAGGTGCAATCGTCGGCATCAGCACGAATGCACTCCCGCTGGACGGCGGCGCTGTCTCGGTTCGTGCTGTCATCAACGGCGAAACCATGCACGGTTTCATGAACAGTGCATCGCTTCTCGCATGGAGCGCATCGTAAGAAAAGAATCCTTCAGCCATAGCATTCATGACCGCCTTTTCCGTCACAGATGCTATGGCTGTTCTGCAGCAGCATCCCGTTTATCAGATATCAATATGCAGCCCGGTACACAAATGCACCGGGCTGCCCTTTTGATCCCCTCACGATGCGCAGCCATAACATAAAGATGCCGTATCCGTTATCCTCTTCCCCTCGCCGAAGATCGTCGAACAGCAAAATAGTGTGCGGAATCCCGCCTATTCAACGACATTCCTCATTCTTCATGTGCTGGATTATGTACATAATCACCAAAGAATCTCTAAATAATTCTACAGCGAAGACAACCTGTTTCACTTGAAAAAGAGCAAAATTTGTGCTATAATAATTAAGATGCAAAAAATATGTATAATTAGACTTGAATTCTACAGATTGTATGTTTAGTGTGTTGTTTTAATCTAATTAACTGCAACATCAGTTTCAGGGAGGCGCGATATGGGTTTCAAAATTAAAAATGGCGTTTTGCTGAAATATGAGGGCGCAGGCGCTTTGGAGCGGCTCGGCATCCGGAAGCAGGACGAAACTGTCAGCATTCCGAAAAATGTCGCCGAGATCGCCGACGAAGCTTTTTCCATGACAGATATCAACAGAGTCTTTTTGCCGCCGAATGTCACGCTCATCGGCGAACGCGCATTTGCACTCTGTGCTGAATTGCAGACCGTCGACTTTTCCGCCGGTCTGAAGGAGATCGGAACAAATGCCTTCGACGGCTGCCATGTTTTGCGCAGCGCCGTCATTCCCGAAACCTGTGAATCGGTCGGTGCATGGGCATTCTGTAATTGCAGCGGACTCCGCTCCGTCAAGATCTCCGGCAAGCTCGGCTCCCTGCAGCGCGGCGTTTTCTCCGGCTGCTCCAAGATCGAGGAGATCACTGTTCCGTCCGGCATCATGCACATCGACAACCGTGCATTCTACGCCTGCACTTCGCTGACCTCCGTCAAGCTCTCCAAAGGGCTCCGGACGATCGGCAGAGAAGCATTTGCCTGCTGCACCTCGCTCGCGACGATCTATATTCCGGATACCGTCACCGAGATCGCAGAGGATGCTTTTGCCGGCTGTACCGAGCTGAAAACTGTCATCATTCCGCCTTCCGTCACAAAGCTCCATCCCTTCGCCTTCGGCTCCGACTGCCGTGTCAAAACGATCACCACAGTCACTGGCAGCGCCGCCTATCAGTTCGCACAGGAGCGCGGCATTATGTGCTATACCGAAAAGGAAGCCTCCCTGCTGCGCGGCTGTAATCCGGCATTTTTCATCGAATACGGCATTCTTAAAAAATATACACAGGAATATAATGTCCGCGATGTGATGATCCCGCAGGGTGTCATCCGCATCGGCAATCACGCCTTCGAGCAGAACCGGCAGATCGTATCTGTCGTCGTGCCGGAGGGCGTGACCGAGATCGGCGGCTATGCCTTCAACGGCTGCCGCGGCTTGCAGCGTATCTATCTCCCCAGCACGCTCAAGCGGATCGGGCGCTTTGCCTTCCGCGACTGTGCGCTGCTGGAGGTCATCCTGCCGCACGGCATGGAACATATCGAAAACAACGCATTTCAGGGCTGCACCGCAATGCGGCGGTTCTATATGCCCGATACCGTTCAGAAGCTGGAGAATGAAGCACTGCGCGACTGTATGTCGCTTTTTGAGCTGCGGTTCTCCGAAAAGCTCGATGCCGTCGCTGACGGCGTCTGCACCGGCTGCTCCTCTCTCCGGACTGTTGTCATTCCGGAGGGCCCGAAATACATCCAGCAGAATGCATTCCGCGGATGCAGTAGCTTACATGAAGCCTATATTCCCGACAGCGTCATCGAAATCTCCGGCAATGCATTTGCTGATACGCCGCTGTTCCGCATGACTGCCGGACATTACATAGTCGGCCGTTTCCTGATCCGCGCCGACGGCTACAGCCCGATCCCGGTCGGTGTTCACAGAATCGGCCCGCGTGCCTTTGAACGCGGCGGACTCCGTGCAGCGATCATTCCGGAGGGTGTCCTCAGCATCGGCGACAATGCCTTCGCGAACTGCGGTGTCCTGACGGATGTTGTCATCCCGAAGACCGTCACGGAAATCGGCATTGATGCCTTTGCCTATACGCCGTGGATGACCAGACGCGTTGAGCCGTATACAATCGCCGGTGCAAATATCCTGCTGCATGCCAATATCACGCAGCCTGTCGTAGATATTCCGGTCGGCGTGCGCTGCATCGCTCCGGCTGCATTCTCACAGCTGCCGATCCGGAAGGTGCGTCTGCCGGAAAGCGTTCTGCACTTGCAGCACGGCGCATTTTCTTACTGTGAGCAGCTTGAATCCATCGAACTCCCATCCACGCTGCGGCGCATCGACGGCTATATTTTCCACGGATGCACTGCACTCAAAGAAGTCAAATTCCGCGAAGGCCCCACAAAGGTCGGCCACGCAATGTTCAGCAGCTGCACATCGCTCAAGACTGTCCGGCTGCCCTCAACGATTACAGAAATCGACAATGAGGCATTCTATCACGCCGGCATCGAACGGATCATCATTCCGGACGGTGTCACGCGGATCGGCCAGTCTGCATTCAGCCGTTGTGAGCATCTGACTGATATCGCGATCCCGGCATCCGTGCGGGAGATCAGCGAGAATGCGTTTACCGAATGCCCGAAATTCCGGCTCCATGCCGAAGAAGGCAGCTATGCCGAACGCTATGCAAAGCAGCACCATATGATGATGACAGTCGTTCGGCTGAATCTCGATGCATTGCTTGCCGAGGAACGCGCTGCTGAGCAAAAGAACGCTGCTGCTGCGCAGCCTGCACCGCCTGTGCCCACACCGATGCGCACATCCGTTGCCGCACCGGATCCGGATGCATTCTTCGCACAGCCGCGTCCTGCAAAGGCCGCTGCCGTACCGGTTCAGCCCGCACAGCCCGAAGCCAAGCCTCCGGTATCACAGCCGCCGAAGCAGACCCCGCCGCCTGAGCCTGTGATTCAGCAGCCGAAGCTTGCTGCGTCTCAGCCAGCCGAAACGGTTCCCGCACCGCCGGTATCTGAAAAGTCTGTCGTCAAACCTGTTGCGCAGCCGCCTATGCAGACAGCCGTCCCGCAGGAGGAATCATCCCCCGAAGCCGCATCCAGCCCGAAGGACTTCGAGGAGCTGCTCAGCGGCCCGGTCAAGGCGCAGGATCTCTTTGCAGCCGCGCCGAAAGCCAAGCCGCAGAATACTAAAAAATCTTCGCAGCATAAGCCCGAATCCGTTCAGAATTCTGTACCCGATCTGGGTTCCCTCACCACAAAGCCCGCTCCCGCACCGCAGCCTGACGCAAAGCCGAAGGCTCCGCAGCCCGCATCCGTCCCCAGCTTTGTTGAGGAAGAAGAACTGAACTATGCTGCACGCGTCAAGCGTGAACTGGAGGAGGCCAAGCGAAAATCCGTTCAGGTCGATCCGAAGGCAAAGCTTCCGGTAATCGAGGAGCCCCCTGTTCCGGAGCCCGAAAAGCCGAAGAAAAAGAAGCGCAGCAAAAAAGCAGCAAAACCTGAGCAGCCGGAAACGACACCAAAGCGCGGTATTTACAGCGATGAAGATGAACTGGTACTCCGCGCAAAGGAAACACCTGATGAGACAAAGGCGCGTGTCCGTGCAAGCTTGCTGGACGATCTGCCCGATGTCGATTCCATGCCGCGCAGAAAGCCGGCACCTGTTCCGCAGCAGCCCGCACCTCCGCCCGTAGCTGCCCCTGCCGAGGAACCTGATATCCCGAAGATCGATACAAACAGCAGCGGCGAGCTTTCCGATCCCAATGCCGCGGAAGATCCCTTCGCAGATATCCATTGGAACAATGACCAGACCACTTTCACAATCCGGTTCTAGTCCGCATCCAAAGATCATACGCCGCCGATACGCATTTCTGCATATCGGCGGTCTTTGTTTTATGATGCAGTACACGGTTCGCCTGACTGTTAATGATTTCACAATTCCCACTGAAAACACTTGAAAAATCCACTGAGTTATGCTATAATATAAGTTAAAGGTTTTTGATGTCTCTCCATCCGGATTGCCAACCGAAGCCTTGAAAATTCAAAGGAAAGGAATGGGTACTCTTATGGCAAAAATGAGCGTCATTTTTGACCGCTGCAAGGGATGTGAGCTGTGTACGACAGCCTGTCCCAAAAAGATCGTTGCAATTCAGCATGAGAAGCGCAACAAGGAAGGCGTGTTTACAGCGTACTGCACCGATGATGAAGCTTGCATCGGATGTGCAATGTGCGCGATGATGTGTCCGGATTGTGCCATCGTAATCGAATCTTAATCAGAAAGGATTGTTTTCATTGGAAAAGGTTTTAATGAAAGGCAATGAAGCGCTGGCCGAAGCGGCAATCCGTGCAGGCTGCAAGTGTTTCTTTGGCTACCCGATCACACCGCAGACCGAGCTTTCCGAGTATCTTTCCAAGCAGATGCCGAAGCGCGGCGGCGTATTCCTTCAGGCAGAGTCTGAAGTCGCGGCAATCAACATGGTGCTTGGTGCAGGCGGAACCGGCACGCGCGTCATGACCTCCTCCTCCTCGCCCGGAATTTCTCTGAAATCAGAGGGCATCTCCTATATTGCAGGCTCGGATGTTCCGTGTCTGATCGTCAATGTTGAGCGCGGCGGCCCCGGCCTCGGCTCAATCCAGCCCTCTCAGCAGGACTACTGGCAGGCTACCAAAGGTCTTGGCCACGGCGATTTTCGCCTCATCATCCTCGCCCCGAATTCCGTTCAGGAGGTCGTGAACCTCGTTGTCCGCGCATTCGAGCTCGGTGAGAAGTACAGAATGCCGGTCATGATGCTTTCCGACGGTCTGCTCGGTCAGATGATGGAGCCGGTCGAATTTCCGGAGATCACAGCAGGCACCACTGACAACTCCGCATGGGCTTCCTGCGGCACAAAGATGCAGCGTGAACATCATATCGTCAATTCGCTTTATATCGAGGCAAAGGATCTCGAAGAGCAGGTTAAGGCACGCTATGAGCGCTATGCTGTTGTCGAGGCGAATGAATCCGATGCAGAATGCTATCTCTGCGACGATGCGGAGATCGTCATCACCGCATTCGGCGCCTGCTCCAGAATCGCAAAGTCTGCTGTCAACAAGGCAAGAGCCGAGGGTATCAAGGCGGGACTGTTCCGTCCGATCACGCTCTGGCCGTTCCCGAAGCAGCAGCTTCTCGATGCGACCAAGAACGCTAAGGCTGTTCTTTCCGTCGAAATGAATATGGGTCAGATGGTTGACGATGTCAAGCTCGCACTTGACTGCAAGATCCCGGTCTCGTTCTTCGGCAGAACCGGCGGCGTCATCCCGTCCCCGAATGAAGTGCTTGAGGAACTGAGAAAGCTGAACGGAGGTGCGCAGTAATGGCTGTCAAATTCCAGAGACCGCACGCACTGTGCGATGTGCGTCTGCACTATTGCGCAGGCTGTACACACGGCATTATCCACCGCCTTGTTGCGGAGGTCATCGACGAAATGGGCATCGAGGGCGATACCGTCGGCGTGTGCCCGGTCGGATGCTCGGTGTTTGCGTATAATTATTTCAACTGTGATATGATCGAGGCGCCGCACGGCAGAGCGCCGGCCGTCGCGACCGGTGTCAAGCGCGCAAGACCTGATCTCAATGTCTTTACCTATCAGGGCGACGGCGACCTCGCTGCAATCGGTACGGCGGAAACCGTCCATGCTGCAACCAGAGGTGAAAACATCGTCGTAATCTTCGTCAACAACGGTACCTACGGCATGACCGGCGGCCAGATGGCTCCGACCACTCTGCCCGGTCAGGTCACAACGACCTCTCCCTACGGCAGAGATCCGCGCACTGCTGGCTATCCGATCCATGTCTGCGAAATGCTCTCGACGCTCGACGGTACTGCACTCGCAGTCCGCACCGCAGTCGATACCGTTCCGCATATCCGCGAGACCAAGAAGATGATCCGCAAGGCATTTGAAAACCAGCAGAAGGGCAACGGCTTCTCGATCGTCGAGGTGCTTTCGACCTGTCCTTCCAACTGGGGTCTGACACCGAAGGAGTCCATCAAGCGGCTTCAGGAGGAGTGCATCCCCTATTATCCGCTCGGCGTTTACAAGGATGTTGAGATCACGGAAGCAAATGCCGATAAGCTCGCAATGGGAGGTGCCGCAAAATGACCTATGAAATTCTGCTCGCTGGCTTCGGCGGACAGGGCATCCTGTTTGCCGGCAAGCTGCTCGCATACTGTGCGCTCTTTGAGGGCAAGGAGATCTCATGGCTGCCGAGCTACGGCCCGGAAATGCGCGGCGGTAAGTGCAACTGTTCCGTCTGCATCTCCGATGAGCCGATCGGCTCGCCGCAGGTGCTTGAGCCGGATCTGCTCATCGCGCTGAACGGCCCGTCGTTCGATGCATTCATGCCGAGCGTCAAGAAGGGCGGCAAGGCTTTTGTTGACAGCTCCATGATCGCACAGAAAACCGACCGTACCGATATTGAGACCTTCTATGTTCCGGCAACACAGCTTGCAGAGGACAACGATCTCGCGAAGGGCGCAAATATCATTCTGCTCGGAAAGCTCCTGCACGAGACCGGAATCTTCACCTTTGAGACTGTCCGCAAGGCGCTCGAAAAGAATACGCCGCCAAAGCGTATGCATACCATTGACAACAATATGCGCGCACTTCAGCTCGGTGCAGACTACGCAGGATGACCGTGAATGTTTTCACGGGATGATACCAAAGCACTGAAGGGGCTTGCTGCCCTGATGATGCTGTTTCATCATCTGGTCGGCTTCACTGACCGCTATCCGCCTGATTTTGAAGGATTTCAGACGCTCTGGCGCGGCTTTGCTGAAAGAGGACTGCTCAGCACACTTGCAGGCTTCTGCAATAATTGTGTCAGCATCTTCTTCTTTCTTGGCGGCTACGGAATGTATCTGCTCTGGAAGGATAAGCGTTTTCATCTCGGAAAGCAGATCAAGCGGCTGTATCTCGCATACTGGCGGGTTTTTGTACTGATCATACCTGTCGCATTGATCTTTTTCCGCCGCAGCCTCGATCAGGCACCTGTACTCTGCTGCATTTATAATATATCCGACGCACGGCAGATGTTTCTCACACTGCTCGCCAATTTCACCGGAATCAACAGTACGCTGAATTATGAATGGTGGTTTTTTAAGTCGTATCTCTGCATGATGCCGATGGGAGTCCTTTTCTGTCTGGCTATGAAGAAAACCAATCATCCGGCAGCGGATTTCCTCATCGTCTGCATGATTGACTTTGTACGCAGAGCGGTCTTTACGAATATTGGTAACACAACGCTGTTTGCCGGCGCACAAAACCACTTTTTCTTCTCCGTTTTTCTGATCCCGGATATCCGCGCAACAATGCTGTATCTCGGCATCGTGTTCGCAAAGCACGATCTGCTTGTCAGGATGAAAAACATCTTCATTCGACTGCGTTTTTCGCCGGTCTACGGCCTTGCTGTGATCGTTGGCATATTTTATATGCGCAGTTTTCTCACGGCTGAGTTCATTGACATCATATATGTCCCGCTGTTTATTGCGGCTGCATCGGTGATTCTAGACTCAATCCCGCTGCTGAAAGAAGGCGCAGTCTTCTTCGGACAACACAGCACGAATTTCTGGCTGCTTCACACTTTCTTCTGCTACTATTTCTACGAAACAACAAGGATCGTATACAGCACAAGAAGTCCGCTGATGGACTGGCTGATCCTGCTTGCCTTTACGCTCGGCGCTTCTCTGTTGGTCGAGATTTTCTGGAATCTGATCGGATTTGCAGAACCGACACTTCGAAGGCTGATCTTCAAACCGCAGACACAGGAAACAGAAGCCGCAGCAAAATCAGAATAACAAATGCAAGATCCCCCGAAACCGGACTGGTTTCGGGGGATTGTGTTTTGCAAACCTGATGTGATATCACGATAGCATTCGGCATCAAAATCAGCGCGAAAGGATATCATCATTGAGAATGCAGCCGGAGAGCTCGGCCGTATCTTCAGACAGCTTTATATCGTAGAATTTGAACTTGATTTCATTCTCGTCACCGAACCGTTCAAAGGACGGCTTGTCGTAATGCACTACATCCACAACGCAAATCTCGTGATCATTCTCCATCTGCATCTTTCACAAAAAACGCCCCGCTCTGCTGAACAGCAGAACGGGGACATTTGTACGAACAATATCAGTTGATGATGGTCTTCTCGGTTTCCTTGTCGAAAAGGTGAATCTTCTCGGCATCGAAAACAACATCGATCTCATCCTGCGGACGAGCCGTGGACTTCGGAGAAACACGAGCAGTCATCTTGACACCCTCGAAGTCGAGGTACAGATAGGTCTCAGCACCCATCAGCTCGGTGATCTCGACCACGCACTTGACGATACCGGTCGTTGCATTTGCAAGGTACTGCGGCTCGTCATGAACGTTCTCCGGACGGATACCCATGATGATTTCTTTGTCGATGTAGTGCTCCAGATCCGGTGTGACCTTGCTCTGCGGCAGTACAACTTCAGACTTGATGCCTCTGGAAATCTTGGTATCCTCAGAACCGAATACGACAACATATTTGCCATCACGGTAGGTCAGAACAGCGTCGATGAAGTTCATCTGCGGAGAACCAAGGAAGCCTGCAACGAACTTGTTGCACGGAGTCTCATAGAGGTTCTGCGGAGAATCGATCTGCTGGACATAGCCGCCCTTCATAACGACGATACGGTCGCCCATGGTCATAGCCTCTGTCTGGTCATGCGTAACATAGATGAAGGTGGTGCCGAGACGCTTGTGAAGCAGCGAGATCTCGGTTCTCATCTGTGCACGGAGCTTTGCGTCGAGGTTGGACAGCGGCTCGTCGAGCAGGAAGACCTGCGGGTTACGGACGATTGCACGGCCGAGCGCAACTCTCTGACGCTGACCACCGGACATTGCCTTCGGCTTACGGTTGAGCAGCGGGGTCAGGTCAAGGATTCTTGCAGCCTCTTCGACCTTGCGGGCGATCTCATCCTTCGGCACCTTGCGGAGCTTCAGGCCGAATGCCATGTTGTCGAAAACAGTCATGTGCGGATACAGAGCGTAGTTCTGGAACACCATTGCGATGTCGCGATCCTTCGGTGCGATATCGTTGACCAGACGGTCGCCGATATACAGTTCACCCTCGGAGATCTCTTCCAGACCTGCGATCATACGCAGCGTCGTGGACTTACCGCAGCCGGAAGGTCCGACCAGAACAATAAACTCCTTGTCGCGGATCTCAAGGTTAACATCGGAAACTGCGACAACACCGCCGGGATACTTCTTGTAAATACCCCGCAAAGACAAACTTGCCATTCTCATATCCTCCTGTAAATCATCAAAATTTATCCATGCAGAGCCGACAAAACGGAAGGAGAATCCGGACTGTCTCATCCTGCAAGTATGCGCCTGACCGCATACATAATGAAACGGATTTTTTGCGGACAGTATACAGAACTGCCCTATAGCATTGCTGATAACATTTTACCAGATTTTTCGCAATCGGTCAAGATGATAATTGACCAAACTTATTTCAAATCCTTTATCCAATATGACGAATAATGCCGAGTGCAAAATGCAGCAGCATCCGAAATAGACGAATTTTGGAAAGCAGCATCAGCATCTTTGTTCAAAATGTTGATATAAGCTCCAGCAGGCAAATCCGGCGGAAGACGGAGTGCACCGATCTGAAATCGGAGCAGATGCGTGACATGATTGCCTGCTGCGGCGAACATCCGCCTGACCTGATGATACTTTCCCTCATGCAGCTCCAGCACGGCAAGGTGCTCTCCGATCTGCATACATTCAGCCGGCAGGCACTGCTCTTCGCTCTCACCCTCGCGCAGCATGATCCCGCTGCGGAACAGCACTTCGTACGCCGCATTATACGGCTCTGCGAGCATCGCGAGATAATACTTCGCGGTATGGTGCTTCGGGGAAATCATTTTATGAGCGCGGGTACCGTCATCAGTGATGAGCAGCAGCCCTTCAGTATCGAGATCGAGCCGTCCGGCAGGTGCAAGCTTCGGCAGACGATCTGCACTGCCAAGCAGATCCAGAACAGTTTTCTGCTTCGGATCTCTGGATGCGGTGATGACACCGGCGGGCTTATGCAGCAAAAAGTGATGGTATTCGCTGTACTGCACGGCTCTGCCCTGCAATGTGATCCGGTCGTGCTCCGGTGAAACAGCCGTTTCCGGCCGACGGACAACCGCATCATTGACGGTCACATTGCCGCCGCGGATCATCTCCGTCAGTTCCCTGCGGGAAAGCGCAGTCTGCCCGGACAAATAGCGGTCAAGACGCATAGACACCTCTGAAATATGCATGAACCCTCCTGCATCCGCATAGATTACAGAAAAGGGGGCATGGGTTATGATTATGAAAGTCCGACAGCTTTTGCTGCGAACTGCGATCCTGCTTGCTGTCACGAGTCTGATCGCGGGGTTACTTCTGCTTCGGCCGCGTCACGCACAAAGGCAGGAAATCAAGCTGACAGACGTGGCAGCGGGTGCGGCATGGCTCGAACTGCACGGCTGGCACGCGAATACACCGGTGCAGCAAACCACTGTTATGCCTGTACAGTGGCAGACCGTCAGCGGACAGCGCTTTCTCGCCTTGCAGCAGCAACAGGGACTCACGCCGGAGCACCATGCAGGTGAAACAGCAGTGCGCTGGCAGTATCCGCTTGAAAACGGGGGCTCTGACGCGTGGTATGCAGAGCTTTGGCTCTGCGGCGATACGCTCGCCGCGGCCTGTATCTATGATGCAGAAACGGGCATTATGCGCCCGGTCATTTGACCTCGGCGGATTCTGTCTCCATTTCGCGGATAATGCGAATAAAATCCTCAACATCTGAGAACGCCATATAGACCGATGCAAAGCGCACATAGGCGACCGTGTCGATCTTCATGAGCCGCTCCATAACCATACTGCCAATCCGGTTCGGCGAGACGGCCTGTGCGGTTTCAGCATTCAGCTGCGCCTCGATCTCATCGACCAAAGAATTGATCTGTTCAATCTTCACAGGGCGCTTCTTGGTCGAATTGACGATGCCGGCAATGAGCTTATTGCGGTTGAACGGCTCTAACGAGCCGTCGCGCTTGGCGACCATCAGCAGCGGCCGCTCAATGCTCTCCATTGTGTTGAAACGCCGACCGCATTTCGTACAGCAGCGGCGGCGCTTTTTTCTGCCCTCTACGGAGCGTGAGTCTATGACCTTTGTATCCTCCTCGCCGCAAAACGGACAACGCATAAGGATGCTCCTTTCTGTTCTTCTGTCTTTTCCTTCCGGATCATTCTTTCTCTGCGATCCGGATCAGTCTTTCTATTTTCGCATAGTCTTCCGCAAGCTCTGCGGTCGAACCAAAGCTGCCGCGGTAAAGCTCCAGCGTCACATTTCCGTCAAATCCCTGCGCGCGAAGCGCCCGCAGAAACGGTGCGATCTGAAAGCGTCCCGTCCCGATGCGGAGACAGTCGCCGAGATCACCGTGATCGCTGAGATGCACCTGCACGATATGTTTGCCGAGCAGCCGCACCGCCTCACTGATATCCATATGTGCACGGACTGCCTGCTTGACATCAAATGTGATTTTCGCCTCATCGCCGAGGATCCGGCAAAACTCCTTCAGAAAACGTATGCTCTGGCTTTCAAAAAGATTGACATTCTCCTGCGTCACCTCAACACCGAATGGCTTCGCGGTTTCTGCAAGCATATGAAAGCGCTCGCAGTAAAGCTCCGGCCGTGTACGCCCGGCAGATGCGCCGTGCAGCACATAATATTTCGCGCCAACCGTATTCATCATAGAAAAGACGCGTTTCGCATCCTCCAGAAAATCTGCAGCGCGGCGAGGATAATCTGAGAACAGCATAAAGCTTTCGAAAGAACCCGTCCACGGATGCACCGAGCTGCACTGTGTCCCGAATCTGCGGAGCAGTGCGCGAAGATCGCCGGTGAAAACGGAATTGCATTCACGCGGCGCATTGAGAAAGATCTCGACGCTGCGGATACCGTGCAGACAGAGATCATAGAGTGCATCCTCAGTAGGCTTCGGATACAGGCAGGAAGTAGATACGGCTGCGATCATAATGTCTCTCCTGTCAATCTGCATGATCCTATTCATGAATATTCATTCTATTATAACACGAAGCACCCTGCAAATGCAAGGTGCTTCATCATATTTCAGAGAATCCCACAAGGGACGGTGATTCTGTCCCGTATATTTTTGCAATATCATTGCATAGGATCAGCGCATCGCTGTTACTCTGCGTCCTTTTTCTTGCCGCGTGTCTTCCATGCGGTCCAGAGCATCGGAGCAAGGCAAAGCGAGGAGTAGCATCCAGAGATCATACCGACAGTCATCGGAATGCTGAATCGCAGGATCGACGGAACATGATTGACCGTTGCGAGGATCGAGATGATGAGCATTGCGGTGATCGTCGTGATCGAGGTGCGAACCGTGCGGCGCATGGTCTGGCTCAGGGAGATATTGACCAGCTTTGTCAGCGGAGTACCGGCAGGCAGCAGATTCTGGTTCTCACGGATTCTGTCGTAGATAACGATGGTGTCGTTGACAGAATAGCCGAGGATCGTCAGAATAACTGCCATGAAGTTCGAGTCGATCTCGAAGCGGCAGATAACAAATGTACCGAATACGATGACAAGGTCATGCAGCAGCGCGACAACTGCCAGAACACCGGCACTCCAGCCGGAGATGCGGTTGAATCGCCATGCGATATAGAGGATCAGAATGATCGCAGCAAAGATCGCTGCAACGAGACACTTGGCTAGGAATGTCTTACCGGAATGTGCCGCGACATCGTTTGTTTCGAGCGCCTGGATATCGCAGTCCGGATATTTCTCCTGCAGTTTGGCAAGCAGCTCATCCTGCATCTCTGCAGAAAACGGATTTTCCATGCTGAAAGAAATCGTGAAGGTCGTCTGCTTTTCGCCGGTGAAAGTCTCACCGAACTGCGTGTTGACCTGCGTACCGAGATAATCCTTAGCGAGTGCGGAAACCTCATTCTCGTTGACGCTGCCGCTGTAGGAGTAGGTCGCGAGCGTACCGCCCTTGAATTCGATCGAGATCTGAACGCCGAAGATGAAGCTGCAGAGCAAAACGCCGACCATCAGCAGAGAAGACAGCACAAAGAAGACCTTGCGCGTGCCGCAGAAATCGCGCACCTTAACCTGCTCGACCACAGACTGGATATTGGTATTTGCTGTGTTTTTCTTGTTTGACTTACTCATTTCTCAGCACCTCCGTACAGCTTTCTGTTCTGGAAGCATTTGAACTTCGAGAGGGAGGTCAGCATCAATCTGGAAGCCACAACGCCCATGATAAAGTTGAAGATAACACCTGTCAGCAGCGTGAAGCCGAAGGAATAGATCGTGCCCTCGGTAGAGACGCCGAACCATGTAAACAGGAACTTCAGCAGCTTTGCGAAAATGCTGGAGGAGACGCCGAACGCGCCCATGAGAATGATCGAAACGATGATAACGGTCATGTTACCGTCGAGGATCGAGGTAAAGGAGCGCTTATATGCGGCCTTCAGAGCGGACGACAGCGACTTGCCGGTGTTCAGCTCTTCCTTGATGCGCTCGCCAGTGATGATGTTACAGTCAACGCCCATACCGATCGCGAGGATAATACCCGCAATACCAGGAATCGTCAGCGTATTGGAATCTTCAAATCCGAACCAGCCGGAGATAACAGCCAGCGTTCCGGCAACCTGTCCAAGCAGTGCGATCGCCGCAGCAAAGCCCGGCAGACGATACAGCACTATCATATAGATCATAATGAGAATGAGTGCGATTGCACCGGCCATCATCATGATCTTGAGTGCGCCGTTGCCCATGCTCGGGGAAATCGTCTTGAAGGTTTCTGTCTTGAGGTTGAAAGGAAGTGCACCGCCGTTAATCTTGTCGGCGAGCGCCTTTGCGCCGTCGTAATCAAATTCGCCGGTGATGGTCGCATTACCGGTCGAGATGACATCATTGACCTGCGGATAAGAAATGCAGTTGGTGTCCATCCAGATCGAAATAACATAGCGGGACTGCGAGCCTGCGGTATCGAGATAAGCGGAATCCTTGTTGACAGCCGCCTGCGTTGCCGCCGCAAACTTATCCTTTCCGCTGTCCTTCAGTGCAAGCGCTACGGCATACTCACCGGTGGTGTTGCCGTTGCTGTCGCGGTTGAGCTGAACATAAGCCTCCTCGACATCCGTACCCTCAAGGATAACTTCGCCCATCGGAATAATGGTCGTATTGCCGTCATCGTCAACATCGGCAGTGTAATTATAACCGGCACGGAACGAGAGCTTTGCGGTCTCACCGAGCTCTTTGACCGCGGCTTCCGGATCAAAGTTTGATTCGCCGGTCTGCCACGGGAAGCGGACGATGACCTTATCGTTGCTGTCATCGCGATAGACCTCATAGTCATTGATGCCGAGCGAGATCAGACGGGACTTCATGACCTCCTCGACTGCCTGTAGCTGCTGATCGGTCGCGTCGATGCCGTCAGCAGGACCGAAGGTCACATCGACACCGCCCTGAATATCAATACCGAGCCGGATATCCTTCAGGCCCTTGATATAGACGGTTGTCAGATCACCGTACTGATTCCGCACGCCGAAAACGGTCGAAGCCGCAAAGGCGATGATCAGAATGAACACGATGAAAAAGACGGATTTTTTGCTGTTCACTGCCAAGCCTCCTTGTTTTTTAAACTAATCGGGCATAGCAGCAGATCCCGGAGAGGGGCTGACCGTCTGACATATGCCGACAAGTAATTTTAATTATAGTGCATTTTGAAGAAAAAGTCAAGAGATTTCAGCAAATTCCCGAAGACTTTTGCGAAAGATGCCTGATACAAAGAAGCAGGAACATGACCGCGGTCACGCTCCTGCTGTCCGATGCGGTATTAATATGCGCCGCCGTACATGCTGTAGTAGCTCTGCATCACGGCATTCTGATACTCGACATAGTCAAGATCCAGAACCTTGTAGCGTCTGAATGCCGCATCATTCCGGACGGACTGGAGGCCGCCCGCAATATTTTCAAGGTCCTCCAGGAAGATGTCATAATACAGCGTTGTGCGGACATTTTCGATTCTGGAGGCACCCCAGAGATCGCTTCCCACCATTCTGTCCCGGATATCAAGCTTGACAACAATGTAATAGCACTCGTCATCCTTGATCAGTTCCGGCTTGAGGTAATCCGTTTCCGGATCGACCAGCCAGTTATAGACCTTTTCGCAGGGCGTATAGGTCGGCTCGGTGGTTGTTTCTTCATCCGTTTCGGCATCTGTGCCGGTCGTGCTGACCTTCAGTGTAACTTCCTTATCAACCGCATAATCCACACCCTCGCCGGTTGTGGTAGTCTCAGTCGTTGTCGTCGCGGTGGTAGCGGTGGTTGTACCCTCGGCCGGTTCCTCGCCTTCGGCAGTCTCATCATCGTCCTCTGCCGGTGCTGTAGTCACCGCCTCGGTCGTTCCGGTATTTCCGTCCTTGTCGGTCGTGACCTTTGCAGTCGTCGGCGTGGTGATGGTTTCGCCGTTCTCGTCGGTGGTGGTGACCGCCGCCTCGGAGAGCGATGTCACATAATTCTGATGCTCCTCAATCAGGAAATCGAATTCCTCCATCAGCGCCTTCTCATCTTTTTCCTTTTTGCCGAGACGCTTGAGGTAATCATTCGCCATTTCCTCGATTTCTTTTTTGCCGTCAGCCTTGAGCAGGTTGCCCTCGCCGTCCTTGAGTGGCATTTCGATATACTTTGCACGGATCGTATTCTGGACGAAGTAATCATACAGCTCCTGCGGATCCGGTGCCTTGGAGCCTTCCTCGCCGTAATAGGCATCCCAAAGCGCATCCTGCTTATAGGAATTGAGGATGATGTCCTTGATCGACTGTTCACCGATACCGGTCTTGGTGAAGTAATCGCCGAAATTATTCATGCTGGAAGCAGCGCTCGACTCCGCCGTAGCAAGCTGCTCGCCGGTGAGAGTCAGACCGAGCGACTCGAATTCTTTTTCGATCGCAACGAAGGTCGCGCAGTGTTCAGCGGCCTTGTTCTGAATCCACTGTTCGGCGGTCACGCCGTCGATGTCGGCATTCTTCAGCAGCTTCTTATAATCTTCCGAAGTCTCGCAGTCATCGAAGTTCGCGCCGTCCTTGCGCATGGTCTCGACGGCCTCGCCATAAGCGCTGGTCGTGTAGTAGAGGTAGATGCCCGCGCGCACATCGTAGTCGCCGACCTTGATTGCGTTTGCAGTCCGCTCTCCGCAGGCTGCACAGGATACAGCCGTACAGAGCGCGAGCAGCGCAGCGCCGGCTTTTCTGATCAGATTCATGAGTTCAAAGAGCCTCCTTAATTGTTGAGTGAATATTTTCTTTTTTTGAAAACATCCGATACTTTCCTATTATACATGATTTTTTTTCAAATGTCTATACCCTTTTGCGAATTTTTTGCTTTTTCCACGAATTTTTCATACTCCCTCTGCCGACTTCCCTGTCTGCGATATAACTGCAGTATAAACATCATATCGAGGCATCGTGGCTTCAAAAGACTTCTATACAAACTGAACCCGCGTCAAAATGATAGTCGAACAATCAAAATCCTTCAATTTTCGACAGTATTTGCGGTCAAAATGCACAAATAGCAAGCCGTTTTTTCAGCAAAAGGTAGAAAATGATTTTCACACTTGCAAGGATTTTTGTCACATGGTATAATATGTATATTCGTTTGTATCCGGGCGCCGCAGATCTGATTCTTCTGCGATTCCGAAATCTGTTTCCATCGGGAATGTGCCCCGTACACGCGGCAGTAAGGAGCGTTCTATATCATGAAAAATCTCGACACATCGAAAATCAAAAACATCGTGATCACCGGACACAGCGGCTGCGGCAAGACTGCTCTCGCTGAAGCACTGCTTTACCGCGCAGGCGTGCTCGACCGCATGGGCAAGGCCGTTGACGGCAATACCGTCTGCGACTTCGATCCCGAAGAGATCAAACGCAAATATTCGATCAATCTGGCTCTCGCGAGCTTTGAATACGGCGACTTCAAGATCAATCTGCTGGACGGCCCCGGCCTGATCGACTTCGCCGCTGCAACAAACGAAGGCCTCTTTGCAGGTGATACCGCCATCATCTGCGTTTCCGCAAAGTCCGGTGTCCATGTCGGCACCGTCAAGGCGTTCCAGGCGGCAAAGAAGCTCGGCAAGCACATTCTCTTTGTCGTCACCAAGATCGACGATCCGAATCAGGATTTCTATGCTGTCCTCAATTCGCTGAAGGAACATTTCGGCGCAGCGGTCTGCCCGGTCATTGTTCCGGAGATTGCGAACGATCAGTTCAAGTCGCTCGTTCACCTCGGCAGAATGAAATCCTATACATATGATAAGAAGGGCTTCTCTGTTTCGGCAGACGCACAGGGCATCGTCCTGAACGATAAGGAAGGCGTCACTGCCGATTCGCTGATGAACGGTCTGAGCGAAGCAGTTGCCGAGACCAGCGACGAGCTGATGGAAAAGTTCTTCGAAGGCGTGCCCTTCACGCAGGAGGAAATCAGCCACGGTATCCACGAAGCCATGCGTACCGGCCGTGCAATGCCGGTCTTTACAGTCTCCTGCACAAATCCGGCAGGCTGCGACCTGCTCCTCGAATTCCTGAAGTATATGCCCGCTCCCTCCGCCGCAGGCCCGCTCAAGGCAACCGGCAAGGACGGCACGGAGACCAAGATCACCGTCGATGCCTCCGCACCGACCTCAGCATTCGTCTTCCGCACAGTTGCTGACCCGTTTGTCGGCAAGATGAGCTTTATTAAGGTCATCACCGGCACACTGACACCGGATAAGGATCTGGTCAATGCTGCAAGCGGCGCTTCGGAGCGCGTTGGCAAGCTTTATACAATGCTCGGCAAAAAGCAGACAGAAGTCAGCTCTGCGGTCGCCGGCGACATCGTCATCGCAACCAAAATTTCTGCGAACACCGGCGACACGCTCTGCGATCCGGCTCGCGTACTGTCCTATGAACAGGTGAAATATCCGAATCCGACCTACCGCATGGCAGTCAAGGCCAGCAAGCAGGGCGATGAAGCAAAGATCTCCGGCGGTCTCCAGAGACTGCTCGAAGAGGATAAGGCGCTCTCCTTCGGTCTCGATACGACCACAAAGGAGCAGATCCTCGCAGGCCTCGGCGATCAGCATCTTGATGTCGTCAAGGCGAAAATGAAGAGCAAGTTCGGCGTGGATATCGTGCTGGAGGAGCCGAAGATCGCTTACCGCGAGACAATCCGCAAGAAGACCGACAAGGTTCAGGGAAGACACAAAAAGCAGTCCGGCGGCCACGGCCAGTTCGGTGATGTCTGGATCGAATTCGAGCCGACCGACAGCGAATCGCTTGTCTTTGAAGAGAAGATCTTCGGCGGTTCTGTTCCGAAGAATTTCTTCCCGGCGATCGAAAAAGGTCTCCAGGACAGCGTCAAGAAGGGCGTACTCGCAGGCTGCCCGGTTGTCGGTATCAAGGCAACGCTGCTCGACGGTTCCTATCACCCGGTCGATTCCTCTGAAATGGCGTTCAAGATCGCAGCATCGCTCGCTTTCAAGGAGGGCATGAAGCAGGCGGATCCAATCATGCTGGAGCCGATCGGTTCGCTGAGCGTCACAATCCCGGATGACAAGACCGGCGATATCATGGGCGATCTGAACAAGCGGCGCGGCAGAGTATTGGGCATGGAGCCTGTCGGTGACGGCATGACCGTTATTCAGGCAGAAGCACCAATCCGCGAGATGCAAGACTTCACAATGTATCTGCGTCAGGTCGCAAAGGGCATGGGTGAATTCACATTCGAATTCCTGCGCTATGAGCCGCTGCCGTCGAATCTGCTGGATGAAGTCATCGCCAGCGTCAAGAACGACGACGAAGAGGAGTGATCTCCGGATCCGAACTGAATCGAATCATAACTGCATCCCGACCGTTTCACAGCGGCCGGGATGCTCATTTTCTGATTGTCTGCACATTATCGCCTCCGGCCACTTGCCAAAATCATGAAAATGTAGTATAATATGAAATAGCATACTTTTTCAAAAATAAGGGAGGCATTGTATTATGTGCGGAATCATCGGATTCACAAACCCTGCTGACAACGCAGCCGAAATACTCCGGGCGATGATGACAAAAATCAAGCACAGAGGCCCTGATGCCAGCGGCACCTATCTCGACAGCGGCATCGCACTCGGCCACTGCCGACTCTCGATCATCGACATCACAGAGCAGGGCGATCAGCCGATCTATAACGAAGACCGCTCACTCGTACTCATATTCAATGGTGAGATCTATAACCACAAATTCATCCGCGACGAGCTGATTGCCGCAGGCCATCAGTTCCGCACTGAGACCGATTCCGAAGTGCTGATCCATGGCTATGAGGAATACGGCACAGAGCTGCTCGGCCGCCTGCGCGGAATGTTCTCCTTCATCATCTGGGATACAAAAAAGCATACGCTCTTCGGTGCACGCGACTTCTTCGGCATCAAGCCGATGTACTACACTGAGATGAACGGCACATTCATGTTTGGCAGCGAGATCAAGGCATTCCTCCCGCATCCTGATTTCCGCAAGGAACTGAATACTGCCGCGCTGGAGCAATATCTCACCTTCCAGTATTCTCCGACAGAGGATACTTTTTTCAAGGATGTCAAAAAGCTCCCGCCTGCACATTACTTCCTGTGGGAAAACGGCGCACTTACCATCAAACGCTATTGGGATGTGCATTTTGCAGCAGACGATTCTCCGCTGCTCGGCGACTGGGTACGCAAAATCTCCAAAACCTTCCGCGATTCTGTCGAAGCGCATAAGATCGCTGATGTTGAGGTCGGCAGCTTCCTTTCCTCCGGCGTTGATTCAAGCTATGTCGCTGCTGCTGCAAATGTCAGCAAGACCTTCACCGTCGGATTCGGTTCCGACGAAAAATATAATGAGATCGGCTGGGCAAAGCGCTTTTCCCGCCTGATCGGCAAGGAAAACTTCAGCCATATCATCTCCCAGCAGGAGTATTGGGATGCGATCCCGACCGTGCAGTATCAAATGGATGAACCGCTTGCGGACCCCTCCTGCATCGCACTCTATTTCGTATGCCAGCTCGCCGCGAAGCAAGTCAAGGTCGTACTTTCCGGCGAAGGCGCCGATGAAATTTTCGGCGGCTACAATGTCTACAGTGAGCCGAACGGAACATGGTATGACAAGCTCCCGATGCAGCTGCGGCGCGGAATCGCGAATGCAGCAAGTCGGCTGCCTGCAAAGCGCGGCGTCAATTTCTTCGTACGCAAGGGCAGAACGCTGGAGGAACGCTTCATCGGCAATGCCTATATGTTCACACCGGAGGAGCGCAAGGCACTCCTGAAGATCAAAACTGATGCGGCCGATCCGACCGAGATCACAAAGCCGTTTTATGATGTCGTTAAGGATCAGGATGCTGTCACCAAAATGCAGTATCTGGATCTGCATCTCTGGATGGTCGGCGATATCCTGCTGAAAGCCGACAAGATGAGCATGGCGCATTCGCTGGAGCTGCGCGTTCCGTTCCTCGATAAAGAGCTGATGTCCGTCGCGGAAAAGATCCCGACAAAATTCCGCGTGACACATCATGTCGCAACAGATGAGAAAACGCCTTATACAACAAAATATGCACTCCGGCTCGCGGCCAAGCGCGATACTCCGCCCGCAACCGCCGATACCTCTGCAAAGAAAAAGCTCGGTTTTCCGGTGCCGATCCGCGTCTGGCTCCGGCAGGATGACTGTTACAGCACCGTGCGGGCTGCGTTCACCTCTGCCGATGCAGAACAGTTCTTCCATACGGATCAGCTCACCAGGCTGCTGGAGGATCACAAAAACGGCAAGGCCGACAACAGCCGCCGCATCTGGACGGTCTATATGTTCCTTGTCTGGTATAAGGTCTATTTCGGGGATGCTGCATAATGCAGCGCCAAC
Source organism: Oscillospiraceae bacterium (assembly GCA_024404875.1). Lineage (GTDB taxonomy): Bacteria > Bacillota > Clostridia > Oscillospirales > Ruminococcaceae > Firm-04. The sequence goes on along the minus strand of JAKSPK010000001.1, from coordinate 97,078 downwards.
ACTGAAATCAAACGAGCGGAGGAAATGAAAATGAGCGAACAAAAATATTCTCACCTGATCGACCTGAATGATTATCCGGTGGCGTGGTGGAACAAAGTCATTTCACTCGGCGCATCCATATATGCGCATCCGCAGCGCTATGTGCAGGCCTGCGCCGGAAAGATCATGGCAACGCTTTTCTATGAGCCGTCCACCCGCACACAGATGAGCTTTCAGTCCGCGATGATCCGTCTCGGCGGCAGCATCATCGGCTTTGACAATCCGATGAGCAGCTCGGTCTCCAAAGGCGAGAACATCAAGGATACGACAAAAGTCGTCAGCTCCTATTCCGATATCCTCATCATACGGCATCCGTTCGCGGGTACGGCCAAAGCCGCCGCACTGACCGCAGACTGTCCGGTCGTCAATGCCGGCGACGGCGGTCATCTCCATCCGACACAAACGCTGACCGATCTGCTTACTCTCCGAATGGAAAAAGGACGGCTCGATCACCTCACCGTCGGACTCTGCGGCGACCTGCTTTACGGCAGAACCGTACATTCGCTCTGCAAGGCACTCTCCTGCTATGAGGGCAACAAATTTATCCTGATCTCGACACCGGAACTACAGGCTCCGGAGTATATCACCAAAATCCTTCGTGAATCTGGCTGCGAATACCAGCTGGAATCCTCACTCGATGCCGTGATCGGCGATCTGGATGTGCTGTATATGACACGAATCCAGCGTGAGCGCTTTGCTTCGGATACCGATTATCTCGCACAAAAGGATGTTTACCGCCTGACGACTGACAAAATGCAGCACGCAAAGCCGGATCTGACCGTTCTGCATCCGCTGCCGCGTGTCGATGAGATCGAAATCGCGGTCGATGACGATCCGCGTGCACTCTACTTCAAGCAGGCACAGTACGGAATGTATGTCCGCATGGCACTGATCCTGCGGCTGCTCGAAGGCGAGACCGTAGTACCGCTGATGCACGGTGCACCGGATCACTCGCTCCGCTGCGTCAATCCGAAATGCATCACCGCGCAGGAGCATTACCTCCCGCATTCGTTCCGGCAGCTCGGCGGCCGAACAGTCTGCGATTTCTGCGAGGAGCAGGCGGTTCCCGCTTCTGTGCTTCGCCCCGGCCGACAGGGACGCGCTCCGCTCGGCTGATACCTGCCCAGCAAATTAAAGATCCCGACCGAATGAACCGGTCGGGATCTTTTGCATATAAATCATAGCCAATGACTGCAGAGGTAATCCGATCACTCCGCGATCAGCGTTTTGCCGTTCATTTCCTTCGGCTGCGGAATGCCCATCAGCTGAAGCATGGTCGGTGCCAGATCAGCCAGAACGCCGCCCTCGCGCACCTTTTTCGCATCGCTGCCGATAATGATTGCCGGAACCGGATTCGTCGTATGTGCCGTGAACGGCGAGCCGTCATCCTCCATCATCTTGTCTGCGTTGCCGTGGTCTGCGGTGATGATGACCTTGCCGCCCTTTGCGAGGATCGCCTCTGTCACCTGACCGATGCAGTCATCGACCGCCTCGACAGCCTGTACGGCTGCCTCAAAGACGCCGGTGTGGCCGACCATGTCGCAGTTTGCGTAGTTGAGGATGATCGCATCGAATTTATCCGCAGCAATCTCCTTCAGCACGGCCTCCGTGACCTCGTAAGCGCTCATTTCCGGCTTCATATCGAAGGTCTCAACATCCGGCGACTTAATGAGGACGCGCTCTTCACCCTCGAACTGCTTTTCCTCACCGCCGTTGAAGAAGAATGTAACATGTGCATATTTCTGTGTTTCCGCAATACGGAGCTGCGTTTTTCCGACCTTTGCCAGAACCTCGCCGAGCGTCATGGTCAGCTCCTCCGGCGGGAATGCAACAGAGACATTCGGCATGGTCGCATCATACTGCGCCATGCAGACGAAATGCACCGGGAAATATCCCTTCTTACGCTCGAAGCCCTTGAATTCCGGATCGACAAATGCTCTGGTGATCTGTCTTGCACGGTCGGGGCGGAAGTTGAAAAAGATCACGCTGTCGCCCTCTGCGATCTTCGCATCCTTCGCGACAACTGCCGGCAGCATGAATTCGTCGGTCACACCGTTCGCATAGGAATTCTTGATCGCCTGAACCGGATCCTCCTCCTGCACGCCTTCGCCGAGCACCAGTGCATCATATGCTTTCCCAACACGATCCCATGCATTGTCTCTGTCCATTGCGTAGAATCTGCCGGAGATCACGCCGATCTTACCGACGCCGATTTTCGCCAGCTCCGCAACAGCTTCCTCCATGTACTCTGCGGCCGAGGAAGGCGGAACATCTCTGCCGTCAAGGAATGCGTGAATAAAGACCTTCTCCAGTCCGAAGCGCTTTGCCATTTCGACAAGGCCGAACATATGCGTCATGTGGCTGTGAACACCGCCCGGCGAAAGCAGTCCCATGAGATGCAGCGCGGTGCCGTTCTCTTTTGCATTTTCCATAGCTGCCTTCAGCGCCGGGTTCTCAAAGAAATCTCCGTCCTGAATGGACTTCGTGATCTTGACGAGCTGCTGATAAACGATCCGGCCTGCGCCCATATTGGTGTGACCGACCTCAGAATTGCCCATCTGACCATCCGGCAGACCGACATCCAGACCGGATGCGCCGATGATGTGATTCGGATATTCTGCGAAATACCGGTCAAGATTCGGTGTCTTGGCGGCCTTGATTGCGTTGCCGTAATCGCTCGGATTGATGCCGAAGCCGTCCATGATCAACATTGCAACAGGTGCTTTGCTCATTGGTTCATTACTCCTTTGATTTTGATTTGATCTGTGGGGATCAGAGTGCTTTGCCGAGGAATGCCGCGCCGATAATGCCGGCATCATTGCCAAGCTTCGCGATGACAATCTCGGTATTTTTCTCGGAATTGCGCGTATAGACTTCCTTTGCGACCAGCTCCTTGACCGGAAGCAGCAGCGCGTCGCCCTCATTGCAGACGCCGCCGCCGATGCACAGAACATCCGGCTGGAAAATATTGATCGTATTCGTAATGCCTGCCGCGAGCATCCGGATATAGAGATCAACGACCTCCTTTGCGGCCTTGTCGCCTGCTCTCATGCAGTCGAATGCGGTGCGTGCTGAGACCTTCCCCTGCTCCGCCGCCATTTTCGCCATGAGGCAGCCGGGCTCTCTGTCGATCGCCTCCTGCGTCATGCGGATAAGGCCGGTCGCCGAGGAATAAACCTCAAAGCAGCCCTTTCTGCCGCAGGTGCACTGCGGGCCATCCACATTAAGAACGGTGTGGCCGATCTCTGCGCCCGCGAAATTCGAGCCTGCATAGATCTTGCCGTCGATGACGATACCGCCGCCGACGCCTGTACCGAGCGTGATGCAGATCGCATTGGCCGCGCCCTTTGCTGCGCCCGCGACAAATTCGCCGTAGGCAGCGGCATTCGCATCATTCTCAACAAATGCAGGTCTGCCGGTCGCCTCGGAGATCCACTTGACCATCGGAACATCGTGGAAATCGAGGTTGTTGGAATATTCGATGATGCCGGTCGCGGAATTGGCGATACCCGGCGTTCCGATGCCGATCCACTCGACCTGCTCCGGCGTCAGATCTGCCTCCGCGATCGCATCGAGCGCGCAGGCCGCCATATCCGCGGCAATCTCCTCTGCAGGACGCGGGCGGTTGGTCTTGCGCGAGACCTTCTTGAGAATCTGATAATTCTCGTCTACGAGTCCGGCGACGATATTCGTGCCGCCGAGATCAATGCCAATGTAGTACTTCATGTTATCCTCCAATTTTCTACACCGGGATCGGTGTATTGATCTGTATTATGCGGCATTTAGCTTACGCCGTCCTCCGAAAAGCCGCAATCCGAAAAGAATTCCGCATCGAGCAGCTCTTTGCCGCCGTTTGCTTTCACGGCACGGATCGCTGTCTTCTGGTTGTATTCATAATCCTCGATGAGGAACGGGATCTTCTGTCCGAAAATCTGCTCGGTGAATCGCTCCCTGTGCAGCTCCATGACCGCCGCCGCCGCGAGATCATAGATCCGCTGCTTCATTTCGTTCTCGTCAAAGTCTTCATCCAGCGGATCAAAGCCCTGTGATCCGCACCAGTCTTCCAGCGGCTCCGCATCCAGCGAACGGAAATGATTCTCCGTCCAGTTTGCGATGTTCCAGCGCTCCGCCTTATTTGCACGGTTCTCCCCATCGGTCTGCGCTGTATTGTAGCCTAGCCACAGATCAACTGTAGGTGTTCCGTCTGCATCAAAATTGAGATGCGAGCCGATCTCCAGCATACAGACATCCTTATCAGGAATATCCGCCGCAGTATCCTTGATCCATGCTTTCAGCTCGGTCAGGAATGCGCGGTCGGAGGCATCCTCCGCCTCCGGCTGATAGGCTTCGGCCTCCTCGTCAAGGTCGATCTCATCAAAGCCCAGGCCGCCAAATAGCTGCTCTACGCCAGCGAACAGACCGTCCAGCTGCTCCGGACTGCCTGCATCCGCACCGCCGCCAAGTCCTTCAAACAGGTTTTCCAGATCGCCCGGCATAATGCCGCCCTGCGTAAAAATGCCGCTCAGCTTTCCGAGAAACTGTTCCGTCTCCGGGCGCTCCATTGCCTGCTGCAATTCCGGATCCTGCATCATTTCCTGCATCTGTCCATCCTGCATCAGCTCTTCCGCCGCTGCCGGATCCACGCCGAACATTCCCATCAGTTTACTCAGATCCATCGGACGTCACCTCCGCGGAAGTGTCTGTGTCGCAAGCAGAACACAGTTTTTGCTGCGAATCGAATATGCACCGAAATTCGCCGGCAGAAAAACAGATTCGCCTTTCGAGATCGGCATGACTACGCCGTCATCATAGATCAGCGCCGCATCACCTTCCGTGCAGAGCAGATGTGTATAGGAAATACCCTCCGACGCGGGGAAGCTCGCTTCGTCTGTGATACACAGCTCATTGACTGTGAAATACGGACAGTCCGCGATCACTGCGGAACTGTAGCCCGCATAGACCGTTGCCGGACGCTTCCGGCGCGGCGGAGCTGACCATGTTTTCGTCACATCGACAGCCTTGTCAATATGCAGCTCCCGCGGCTTGCCGTCCGCACCGACGCGGTCATAATCATAGATGCGGTAGGTCAAATTGGAATTCTGCTGGATCTCCGCAATGACGATGCCTGCGCCGATCGCATGGAGCGTTCCGGCCTCGATGAAAAACACATCGCCCTTGTGAACAGGAACCAGCTGCACATAATCGAGCAGCGTTCCGTTCTCGATCGCGGTGCGGAATTCCTCCTTTGTCAGCTCACGGTTAAGGCCGTAGGCGAGTGCAGCGCCCTCATCGCAGTCCACGATATACCAGCACTCGGTCTTGCCGTTCTCACCGTTTTCATGCTCTCGCGCATAGCGGTCATCCGGATGCACCTGTACACTGAGATCCTGACATGCGTCGATCAGCTTGATGAGTACAGGAAATCCCGAAAAACAGGAGGCTCCCTCGCCGACTCTGGCCGCCCAGTCCTGTTCGAGATATTCTTTCAGCGTCTGGCGCTTGTTAATGCTGTTCATAATCGTGGAGGGACCTGCCGGATGACAGGAAAGCTCCCAGCTTTCGGCAACACGCTCCAGATCGCATTCCTTCCCGAATTCATCGCGCAGTCTTGTTCCGCCCCAGATATAATCCTGAAAGGCAGGCTTCAGCTTTAAGGGTTCCATTCCGTTTCCTCCCATGATTGATGTGCAGGCTCACGCATCCGGAAGATCCTGTATCAGTTCATAGAGCTGCCGTGCTGTTTCCGGATTGACGCCTGCGGTACTTGCGAGCTGCTCCGGCGTTGCCGCCTTGAGCTGTTCTCTGGTTTTATATGTCAGCAGGAGCTTCTGCGCCTTCCGATCTCCGATGCCCGGAATCTGTGTAAGCGTCAGCGCATAGCTCGATTTTTTATGCCTTGTTTTCATATATGTGATCGCATAACGGTGAACCTCATCCTGAATCCGCGTCAGCAGGGCAAAAGCCGCCTGCTTTTCACGAACTGCGATCTCGCCGCCGTTTGTTGCGATGGCGCGTGTACGGTGCTTCTGATCCTTGACCATGCCGAAGAGCGGGATTTCGAGCCCCATCTCTGCAAGGATCGGTGCAACAGCGCCGACATGCGTTCTTCCGCCGTCGAGCAGTATCAGATCCGGCAGAACTGCAAAGGAATTGAGCGCCTTGGCGGTCTCGTTCGTCTCCGTCTGCGCCTTGAAATATTCGCCGAAGCGCCGCCGGATGATCTCCTGCATCGCTGCATAGTCATTCTGCTGCCGCAGCTCCTTAACGGCGAACCGACGGTATGCATTCTTCAGCGGACGGCCGTTCTCAAAGACGACCATGCCCGCGACCATATCCGCCGAAGAAAGATTCGAGATATCATAGGATTCGATGCGCACAGGCGGATGCTCCAGACCGAGCGCTCTTGCCAGCTCCTCAAGTCCGAGCAGCTCACGGCTCGTTCGCCCTGACCGAATCGAAAGCTTTTCGCCGGCATTCTGCTTCGCCATCAGCATAAGCCGATGTCTCGCGCCGCGCACAGGCACTTCCAGCGTGACTTTTCGCCCTGCGCGCTCCGCAAGCATATTTTCCAGCAGTTCCGCCTCCTGCGGGCGCTGCTCAAGCAGAATCGTTCTCGGGAGATCGCTCCCGCTTTTTGCACTGTAATACTGCGGCAGAAATTCATCCAGCGGATGCTCCGAAAGTGCGTCCGAGGAGATCACAAATGTATTCTGATCGTAGAGTCTTCCGCTGCGGTAGATCGTGACTGATATCACGGTTGATTCATTCGAGACAGCCGTGCCGATGACATCTGTATCAGCAGTGACGGCGTCCATGATATCCTGCTTTTCGCCTGCTTTCCGGATCGCGGCGATCCGGTCGCGCAGCCTTGCCGCCTCCTCAAAGTCAAGGCGGTCTGCGGCGGCCATCATCCGCTGTTCGAGTGCGGTCACGGTGTGGTCTCCGCCATTTTTGATAAAGCGCACGGCATCCGCAACAAACTCCGCATAAGCATCTTCCGGAATATCGCCGCGGCAGACGCCCATACACTGCCCGATGTGATAATTCAGGCAGGGGCGCTCCTTGCGGAAGCATTCGGGGAAAGCTTTACGGCAGGTCGGGAGCCGAAATATCCGGTTCACTGTGTTGACAGTCTGCCGGACGGTAAAGCCGCTCATATAGGGGCCGAGATAGGTGCCCTCGCTGTCCGCGTGCAGCTCCGCAGTAATGCGGGAATAAGGCGGCGGGGAAACGCGGATATAATGGTAGCCCTTGTCATCCTTCAGAAGTATATTATAGCGCGGCTTGTGCTGCTTGATCAGTGAGCATTCAAGGATCAGCGCTTCATATTCCGAAGCAGTGACAATAAAATCATAATCATAGACCTGCGAAACCATCTGCGCGGTTTTGGGCGTATGATCCGGATGATCGTGAAAATAGCTCGTCACACGGTTTCGCAGATTCTTTGCCTTGCCAATATAGATGATCTTTTCCTGGGCATTCTTCATGAGATAGACGCCCGGCGAGGTGGTCAGCACAGCGGTTTTCCGCTGCAGATAAGGAAGCCGCGGATTCATGCCATATTTTCTTCCTCTCCGTCATCATCTGTTTCCGGCTCTGCGTCATCCTCATATTCGTCATCATCATCCACACCGAATTCATACTCAAACTTTTCTTCTTTGTCGGTCAGGACTGAGATCTCCTCGCTGCTCAGGTCTTCAGCAAGGCGACGCGCTTTTTCGCGAAGCGAGCGCTTCTTCTTTTCTGCCTTCGGGATCTCGACCATTGTCGGCACATTGGCAAACATTGTGGAATCAAATTCCGTCACCTTCGCCTGATCGCCGTAGCAATCGACCGAAATCTCCTCCAGATCGAGCAGCCGTTCCGCCGCCGTAAAGAAAAAGATATAGGCGAACGCATTGATGAGAATGCTCGCATAAACGCGGTATCCGACGATGCCGGGCAGCATTCCCGCAAGGATGATGATCGTCGTGATGCCGACAATCCGCTGCACGCGCTTATTCTGCGGCTCCAGCATCAATAGCGAAAAAGAAACGGCCGCAGAGAACAGAACGTGCACGATAATGACCGACAGCTTCAGTCCGTTATACGGGATGAATTGCAGCAGGCCGAATTCCAGCAGCATCAATATAATCTCCGTCAGGATATAGACGATCATCGCGACCTTCATCAGACCACGCGCGCGGACAAGACTGTCCATCCAGACAACGCTGAGCGTAAACAGCGCAAACGCCGTCGCCTCAATCGTATAGGCAATGACCTCGAATGGGATGAAATATGATCCGCGCTTTGAAAATGAATAGTAATAAACCAGGCAGACAACGATAAACACAACAAAGAGGATGTTGGCGATCCGCCCGAAACGCATACAGTCTTTCAGCGTATAAGGGCGGCTTCCCTTTTCCTCAAGCCGATCCTCAAGGCTGCGCCGCGGAGCCGCAGACCGCTTTTCTGCTCGCTGTGCACTCCGGCGCTCCTGCCTTGCAGATCTTTTCTTTCCCATAGCTCTGTGTCTCCTTCTGCATCAGCCGCCGGTCTGCTTATTTCTTTGCATCGAGTGCGCGCTGACCGATATCACGGCGGTAGTGGACTTTTTCAAATGTGATCTGCTCTGCAGCCTTATAAGCTGCATCCAGCGCCTTTTTCAGCGTATCCGCAGAGGCGGTAACACCCAGCACTCTGCCGCCGGCAGTCAGAAACTTCTCGTCTTCTGTCAGCTTTGTGCCGGCATGATAGACCGCTGCATCAGCTGTCTGTCCCATTTCGTCAAGGCCGCTGATTTCCTTGCCGGTTTCATATTTTTCCGGATAGCCGCCGCTCGCAAGAACGACGCAAGCGCAGGCGCCCTTCTTCCATTCGATCGACAGATCACCGAGCTTCTGGTTTTCCACAGCATCCATGATCTCCAGCAGATCCGTTTCCAGCATCGGCAGAACAACCTGCGTTTCCGGATCGCCGAAGCGGCAGTTATATTCAATGACCTTCGGACCGTTCGGCGTGAGCATCAGGCCAAAATAGAGACAGCCGCGGAAGGTGCGGTTTTCGCCGTTCATCGCGTGCATGGTCGGCAGGAAGATCTCCCGCATACACTGTGCCGCGATCTCTTTGGTATAATAGGGGTTCGGCGAGACGGTACCCATACCGCCGGTATTTTTGCCGCGGTCGCCGTCGAGCGCACGCTTGTGATCCATTGAAGAAATCATCGGCTCAACGCTCTCACCGTCGGTAAATGCCAGCACAGAGACCTCCGGACCAGTGAGGAATTCCTCGACGACGAGCTTCGAGCCGCTCTCGCCGAAGATCTTGTCTTCCATAATCGAGCGCACGGCATCAATCGCCTCCTGCTCGGTCTGCGCAATGATAACGCCCTTGCCGAGTGCGAGACCGTCCGCCTTGACGACGGTCGGATACGTATTCTGCTCCTGAATATAGCGGATCGCATCCTCCGCCGCTGTAAATACTTCATACTTCGCGGTCGGGATGCCGTATTTCTTCATCAGATTCTTCGAGAACACCTTGCTGCCCTCGATGATCGCCGCAGCCTTTGACGGACCGAAAACGCGGAAGCCGTTTTCACGCATCAGATCCGCCATGCCCATGACGAGCGGGTCATCCGGCGCAACAAATACCCAATCGACCTCCAGCTCTTTCGCGAGCGCAAGCATTCCTTCGAGATCGGTCGCCTTGACCGAGCAGCACTTTGCATATTTCGCAATGCCGCCGTTGCCCGGCGCACAGTAGAGACCGGTGACCAGCGGAGATTCGCTGAGCTTCTTGACAATGGCGTGTTCTCTGCCGCCGCCGCCGACTACTAATACTTTCATAATTCCTGTTTCCTTTCGGAGATTCTTATTCCTGATGCAGCATGAGATTGCTCCGCGCTGCATCAAAGCGCCCGTCTGCTGTGAAAACAGCCGCATCGTAAATCGATTTGATGCTGTCCTCAGCGCCGTTCAGGATGCGCTTATGTTTCTTATAATAACCGTATTTCGCTGAAAAGTTCCGAAGCATATTCTCGCCGGGATAGATGCCGAACTATACTGCAGGATTCCATGCGCCCTTGTTTTCAGTAATCGTTCCGTCGCGGAGCCATTCGCTGAATACCGGCATCACCCTGTTTTCCAGCTCCGCGATATCCTCCGGCTGATAGCGCAGCGCTACGCCGAGCTCTGCCGCATTTTCGATCGCATCCGCACAGATTTTCTCAATATCAACCATTGCATGATCCTCCGGCATTCTGCTCACTGAAAGCCGCCCTGCGCGACCTTCTGACATACATCGTAAAACGGGCGGATATCATCGCCGCTGCCCTGAGTCAGCCGCTTGCGCACCTTTGCGAGCGGATTGAATTTGTTCGTGCCGCAGACGATCCTCGGCGGACCGTCCTCCTCGTCATGCCATGCATAGCCAAGCTCTGCGGCAAAGCTGCGGAGGATCAGTTCTCCGAGATAGGCGCCGAAAAACACCGCCATCTTGACTGTTCCGTTCTCATTGATCTTGCCCTCGGCGATCATTTTCTCCAGCACCGGAAAGATCCGTTCCTCCAGCAAATCCATGTCTTCCTTCTGATAGCTGAGCCGGATCTCAAAAGCATCCGCAGCCATTGCAACTGCCTGTTCGCTCATTGCTTTGACCTTTTCGCTCAATTCTTCGTTCGGCATCATTGTTCATTCCTCCAGCATTTCGGGTGTCAGCTCCCGGATCTCGCAGAAATGGATCTTCGGCAGCGAAGGCTGATTCATCAGTGCACGCATGATGCCGCCGTGACAGACAATCAGCAGCTTGCCGATATCCTTTCGTTCCAGATACGGCCGGATCGCTTCCAGTGCGCGGGCGCGCAGCATTTCATGCGTTTCCCAAAGAGGATATCTGTCCTCCGGCCGGTGTACGCCGCCGTTTTTCTTATACTCTCCCCATGCTTCCTTGATTTCCGTTTGCGTGGGCGCCGAGTAGTCAATCCGCGGCAGCCATTCAAAGATACCGACTGCGACTTCGATCGGTCTGTCGATCTGCCGCGAAACAATGGCCGCAGTATGCAGCGCTCTCGGATAGGGCGAAGCTACGATCAGATCAGTATCCTGAATGCGGGGATCCTTTGCGGCTTTCTCTGCCTGTCGTATGCCCTCCGGCAAGAGCTGTCCAAGCTCTGCGCCCATGCCCGGCAGACCGAGCGCTGTCGTATCGCGGTAGGTCGGTTCACCGTGCCGCATCAGATATATTGTCATTGCCGTGTCCTCCTGCGGTTTATGCCGGTATCTCCGGAAAATCTTTCATTGCGGGAGCAGAGCCCCCATTCTCAAGCGCTTAATGATGGAACAGTCTCAGGCCGCAGAACGCCATCGCAATGCCGTACTTATTGCACTGCTCGATGACGATATCGTCACGGATCGAGCCGCCCGGCTCCACGATATAGCGGACGCCGCTCTTATATGCTCTGTCGATATTGTCCGGGAACGGGAAGAATGCATCTGAGCCGAGGCAGACATCGGTATTCTGCGCGATCCATGCCTGGCGCTCCTCCTTTGTGAAGACCGGAGGCTTCTCGGTAAAGACGCGCTCCCACTCGCCGTCTGCAAGAATGTCCATATAATCCTCACCGATATAAAGGTCAATCGCATTGTCACGATCAGGACGCTTGATGTCATCGCGGAACGGCAGATTCAGAACCTGCGGTGCCTGACGAAGCCACCAGTTATCCGCCTTCGTACCGGCAAGGCGTGTGCAGTGAATTCTCGACTGCTGGCCTGCACCAATGCCGATCGCCTGACCGTCCTTGACATAGCAGACGGAATTGGACTGCGTATATTTCAAGGTGATAAGCGAAACAATGAGGTCAAACTTCTTGTCCTCCGGAATGTCCTTGCAGTTCGTGACAATATTGCTGAGCATTGTTTCTTCGTTGATTGCAAGATTATTTCTGCCCTGCTCGAAAGTCACGCCGAACACTTCCTTATGCTCGATCTTCGGCGGCTCATAGTTCGGATCAATCTGCACGATATTGTAATTGCCCTTGCGCTTCGCTTTGAGGATCGCAAGCGCTTCCTCGGAGTAGCCCGGCGCAATGATGCCGTCGGAGACTTCACGCGCGATCATGGTTGCTGTGATCGCATCGCACTCATCGGAGAGCGAGATCCAGTCGCCGAAGCTGGACATTCTGTCCGCGCCTCTGGCTCTTGCATAGGCGCAGGCCAGCGGCGAAAGTTCTCCGAGATCATCCACGAAATAGATCTTTTTCAGCGTATCGGAAAGCGGTCTGCCGATCGCGGCACCTGCCGGAGAAACATGCTTGAACGAGGTTGCAGCCGGCATACCGGTCGCAGCCTTCAGCTCACGGACGAGCTGCCAGCCGTTGAATGCATCCAGCAGATTGATATAGCCAGGATTGCCGGAAAGAACGGTGATCGGCAGTGCGCTGCCGTCGTTCATGAAGATTCTCGCGGGCTTCTGATTAGGGTTGCAGCCGTATTTCAAAAAGCGTTCGGTTTCCATAGTTTTCAACCTTTCCAGCAGCGCTGCTGCCATTTTAATATTAAACGATCAGATAGGCGAACTGTGCGAAATGATTCTGCGGCTTCGGAACAGCCTCTGTCACTTGGAATCACCGTAGCGGTTGATGATTCTTGTTTCGGCGGTGCCGTCCTCAGTATTGATGAATCTGACAAAGAGAGAAATCTTGTTGTCTGCATTGAGATTGCTCCAGAGCAGATCCGTGAAGCTGTCAATATCATCCGAGATCGCAACGAGCTTCGGCTCACCCCGAAAGCTCGGCAGCGGATTGCCGTCACCGACATAGGTGTGGATGAAATGTCCCTGACCGGCCAGCGGGTTTTCATAGGTGAAAGTGAAGCGCTGGCAGGATTCCGGATTGCCCTCAGCGCTCTTGAGAATGGAGAGCGCATAGTTGAAGCTATTATTTTCGCAGCGGATGATACCGGAGATTCTGGGGGTGAAGTTCGGGTCATCCGGCTCGAATTTGCGGCTGCGGAGCGACTGTTCAAAGGTGAACTGGTGGTCCATTGCATCATAGATCGTGTCGGTCTGGTCGCCGTTCGTAACAATCGTCTTATTTCCGAGCACGCGCACCGGCGCATAGATAATGAGCGACGGATCGGAGCATTTGGATTCGTCATATGCCTGTGTCCGGATGCCCTCGCCGTCCTTCACGAAGATGCGGTTTCTGGAATTCTCGCTTCTGCCCATGATGAAATATGCAGCAACAGCATACTTTCCGTCTTTCGATCTGCCGAGGATGATGCCTCTTCCGGGATAGCTGTTTTCTTGCAGTTCCTTTTCCAGTGAGATCATAGCCATAATGATTTCCTCCTGTAGTGATTTATGATTTCCGCAGCCTGCGGAAAGGATCGGTTCTTGCTGCCCGGCACGAACATCATGTCGGCGGGCGGTTCAGAGATCGCTTCAGATTTCGCGGCAGGTTCATCATATTGCTCTCCGCTTGGAAATATTTCTCGCAGAATGCTTCCATTCTTTCCTGCAGTCGTTCACTGACGGCACGAAACAGCGCTTTATCCGCGGCCGAATTTCATTTGCATCATGATAACGATAATGCCCGTCATCAGCAGAGCGGTAATGAACCGGTATTTCCTTATGATAGTATCGTAACTATATTATTCTCAACAGCGAGCTTCTCCTCACAGAACAGCCGAACGGCCTCCGGAAGGATATGCCATTCCGCCTGCTCCATGACGCGTCTCTGCAGCGTCTCCGGCGTATCGCCCTGCTCCACTGCTACTGCCTTTTGCAGGATGATCGGACCTCCGTCGCAGACCTCCGTAACAAAATGTACTGTTGCGCCCGTGACCTTCACGCCCTTTTGCAGTGCAGCCTCATGGACATGGAGCCCGTAAAAGCCTTTGCCGCAGAAGCTCGGAATCAGTGCGGGGTGGACATTTATCATCTGGTTCGGATAAGCTTTGCAGATTGTCTCATCCAGGATTGTCATGAAGCCAGCCTGCACAATCAGATCCGCCTGTTCTTCACGGAATGCGTCGAGCATTGCCGCGCTGTAGGCGGCAGTATCCGCATAATCCTTCCGCACAATGACGCGCGTCTGGATGCCGGCCTTTTCTGCACGCTCCAGCGCAAACACGCCGGGCTTCGAGCTGATGACGCAGGTTATCCTGCCGCAGCCGAGTTCACCGCGGCTCTGCGCGTCGATCAGCGCCTGCAAATTTGTGCCGCCGCCGGAGACCAGAACGATTATATTTTTACATTTCTTTGACTGCTTTGTATCTGCCATATTGCTGCCCTCTATTTTGGTTGACTGCCGCTTTACTCTATGATGACGCCTTCTGTGCCTTCGACCAGCTCGCCGAGGACATAAGCGTGCTCGCCGGATGCCTCCAGTGAAGCGATTGCTGCATCTGCATCCTCCGGCGCAACCGAAACGATCATGCCGACACCCATATTAAAGGTATTGAACATATCGCGCTCCGGGATCTTGCCGGTCTCCGCAATGAGATCGAAGATCGGGAGCACCTGCACATTGCTGCGCGGAATGCGGGCGGTGATGCCCTCCGGCAGACTGCGCGGAATATTTTCATAGAAGCCGCCGCCGGTGATATGGGAGATCGCCTTAACATTGACCTTTTCAAGCAGCGCAAGGATCGGCTTGACATAAATGCGCGTCGGTGTCAGCAGCGCTTCGCCAAGCGTGCAGCCGAGCGTATCATAATGCTTTGCGACCGTCTCCTCATTGACATCAAAGACCTTCCGAACAAGCGAAAAGCCGTTGGAATGCACACCGCTCGAAGCAATCGCGATCAGTACATCGCCGGGCTTCTGTGTATCAGGCTTCAGCAGCTTTTTACGGTCTGCGATGCCGACGGTAAAGCCTGCCAGATCATAGTCATCATCCGGCATCATGCCCGGATGCTCGGCCGTCTCGCCGCCGATCAGTGCGCAGCCGGACTGCACGCAGCCCTCCGCCACACCGGCAACGATCGTCGCGATCTTCTCAGGATAGTTTTTGCCGCAGGCAATGTAATCGAGGAAGAAAAGCGGCTTTGCACCGCAGCAGATGACATCATTGACACACATTGCCACACAGTCAATGCCGATTGTATCATGCTTATCCATGAGCATGGCAATTTTGAGTTTGGTGCCGACGCCGTCCGTACCGGAAACAAGCACCGGTTCTTCCATGCCGGTGAGATTCGGCAGGAACAGGCCGCCGAAGCCGCCAATGCTGTCGATCGAGCCTTCGGTCACGGTTCTCGCGACATGCTTCTTCATCAGCTCGACTGCCTTGTAGCCCGCAGTCACATCAACGCCCGCTTTTGCATAGCTCTCGGAAAAACTGTTCTTTTCGTTTGCCATTCAAAAATCTCCTTTTGATGGTTGGCGGTCAGCGGGAGGTCCCGCCGCCGGATTCGTCACAGAGTATCGCATTGCCTGATCAGCAAATGCGGTAAAAATCATAGAAAACTGCCGAGGATGTACCCGATCAAATCGCAGAACATTGCTCCGGAAAGGATCGGGATAACAGCATCTCTGCATTTCTTTTTCAGGTTTTCTTTGCTGCACGCAGAGAAAATCGTCTCATTCTTCGCCGGTGAAGCAGTAGGTACAGAGCGAATCGGGATCAAGTCCGACTGCCTTTTTGACATCCGCCAGCAGGTGATACTTCAGAGATGTAAAATTCAGGCGCCGTGCGATCTCATTGACCATTGCATGATAGCGCTCGGTATCGTCCGTGCAGTAATCGCGGAGATAGCGGTCATCACCGTCGAAATCGCGGATGACCTGCCGCGCGATCAGATCCATATCGGATTTGCCCGGCGAGAAATTCAGATATCTGCATCCGAACATACTCGGCGGACTTGCAGAACGGACATGAACCTGCTCTGCCCCATTGTTATAGAGAAATTCCACGGTATTCCGCATCTGCGTACCGCGGACAACAGAATCATCGAGGAACAGCAGCTTTTTGCCGCGGATAAGCTGCTCCACTGGGATCAGCTTCATATGCGCGGTCAGATCGCGGATCGACTGCTTGGCCGGTGTAAAGCTGCGCACCCATGTCGGAGTGTATTTGATGAACGGTCTTGCGAAGCGGATGCCGCTCTCATTGGCATAGCCGATCGCATGGCCGTTACCGGATTCCGGAATGCCCGCGACATAATCGACATCAATGCCCTTGTCGCGCTTTGCGAGCAGCGCACCGCAGTTGTTCCGCATGACCTCGACATTCACGCCCTCATAGCAGGAGGTCGTATAGCCGTAATAGATCCAGAGGAACGCGCAGATCTTCATTTTTTTGTTCGGCTCCCGCAGCGTCTCGCAGGAATCCGGCGTGATGAACACGATCTCACCGGGTCCTAAGTCACGCTCATAGCGATAACCGAGATTCATATAGGAGAAGGACTCGAACGCCGCACAGTAGCCGTCCTCTTTTTTACCGAGGATCAGCGGAGTTCTGCCGCGGAAATCTCTCGCGGCATACATTCCGTCCTTTGTCAGGAGCAGAAGCGTCATGGAGCCGTCGATAACCTGCTGCGCATAACGGATGCCGTCCTCGATCGTGTCACACTGGTCGATCAGCGCGGCGACAAGCTCAGTCGGATTGATCGCACCGCCGCTCTGCTCGCTGAAATGGCCGCCCTTACTGATGATCTCATCAACCAGCTTCTCCGCATTATTGATACGGCCGACAGTTGTCAGCGCATAGCTGCCAAGATGCGAGCGCACAAGCGCAGGCTGCGGATCAGTATCGCTGATACATCCGATGCCCATATTGCCGTGCATGGTATCGAGATCGGCTCCGAATTTTGTCCGGAACGGAGCATTTTCAATATTGTGAATTGCACGCTGAAATCCGGTCTCACTCGCATAAACGGCCATGCCGCCTCTGCGCGCACCGAGATGTGTGTGGTAATCTGTTCCAAAGAACAGATCAGCCGTAATGTCAGATTTTGACACTGCACCGAAAATGCCGCCCATAAACTTCCTCCACTTTCAAAAGATTATTCTTTGTTCGAGCCGCTGAGCTTTCAGGCTCGAAAGCGGCTCGCATAAATTTTTCTCGGAGAAAGATCAGGCGTTTTCGCGGAGACGCTTCATGATCTCCTGATATGCCTCCTCAACACCGCCCATATCTCTGCGGAAGCGGTCCTTGTCGAGCTTCTCATGTGTCTCGGAATCCCAGAAACGGCAGGTGTCAGGCGAGATTTCGTCAGCGAGCACGATCTGATCGTGGAATCTGCCGAATTCGATCTTGAAGTCGATGAGGTCGATGCCCATTCTCTTGAAGAAGCCGATCATGAAAGAATTGACCTTGAATGCATATTCAGCGATCTTGTCAAGCTCTTCTCTGGTTGCGAGACCGAGTGCAAGAGCATAATAGTCGTTGATGAACGGATCATGAAGATCGTCATTCTTGTAGCTGAATTCGAGGATTGGTGTCAGAAGCTGTTTGCCCTCTTCCACGCCCATTCTCTTGGAGAAGCTGCCTGCTGCAACATTGCGGACAATGACCTCCAGCGGAACAATCGAGACCTTCTTGACAAGTGTTTCGCGCTCGGAAAGCTCTTCAACAAAGTGTGTCGGAACGCCTTCCTTTTCAAGCATCTGGAACATGATGTTTGTCATCTGGTTATTGATGACGCCCTTGCCCTTGATCGTGCCCTTCTTTGCACCGTCGCCGGCGGTCGCATCGTCCTTATAATCGACGATCACGAGATCCGGATCATTGGTCTCATAGACCTTCTTTGCTTTGCCCTCATAGAGCTGTGCGCCTTTAACTGCATTTGCCATTGTTTCTTCCTCCTAAAATGATGACATATGTTTTTGCGGAGAGTTCCGCATATTTGATGAATGGAAGCTGCTTATTTCGTAAGCAGCGGTCTGCCGTCTGCATCGAGCAGCGGTGTGAACATACAGCCATTGCCCGGCTTTGTGATGTAGCTGACACCGGTTTCACGGTCTGTGACCGTATAGATCAGCATCCCACCGAGCACCTGACGGCCGGTCAGAACGAAGCGGCCTTTTTCATCTTCAGCTTCAGCTTTTTCCGGCTCCGGACAGAAAAACTCCCTGATATCCTCTGTCAAGCTCATGGCAGCCCCCTTTACAGCTCAGCGATTTTTTCCTGAAGTGCAGAATCCTTTTTCATAACGCCTGCGATCATTTCCGCCTTGCGTGCTTTGAGCTGCTCCGCGAGCCCTGCATCCGAAAGCGCGAGCATCTGCACCGCGAGGATTGCCGCATTCTTCGCACCGTCGATTGCGACCGTCGCAACCGGAATGCCGCTCGGCATCATGACCGTCGCGAGCAGCGCATCAAGCCCGTCGAGCTGTGCACCCTTGCACGGAATGCCGATGACCGGCAGCGTGGTATGTCCGGCAATGACGCCTGCGAGATGCGCCGCCATGCCTGCTGCGCAAATGATAACGCCGAAGCCGTTTTCCGCGGCATTCTCTGCAAATTCCGCAGCGAGCGCCGGCGTTCTGTGCGCACTCATAATGCGTGCTTCAAACGGTACGCCAAAGCTCTTCAGCTCGGTCATTGCGCCCTTGACGACAGGAAAATCACTGTCGCTTCCCATGATAACTGCAACCTTTTTCATTGTTCGGTTCCTTTCACTCTGCTCCCGCTGCGTCCGGCATACGGGATCAAATTCAGACTCCGCCCGCCGCATTGAACTGCAGGTCGGAAAACTCATTGTAGGTATATGCGCCGGCGGAATTCTGCGTTATGCGCAGGATCATTGCCGTATCGACAAGGCTGAGCGTACCGTCGTCGGCTGTCCGCTGATAGCGCACCTGCATTTGCAGGATATAGGAGGGAAGCCCCTCCGTCGTACCAGTTCCGATCCGGCTAATATCCGCTGAAACGAGCCGGCAGGAATTGTAGCGGTATTCCACGCGCACAGATGCTGCGCTTTCGGCACTGATGAGCGATGCATCCGGCGGGTTTTTTGTAACAAAAAGATAGGCGAGATAATTTGCTGCAGTCTCGCTGAGCCGCATAATTGTATCAGCGGGCGGCAGCCGCCGGAGTTTGGCTTCATCCAGATCCGTCACGAGCTGATGCAGCCCGACCGGCATTTCGGTATGCCACTCCAGCGGGCGAAGCTGTCCTTTTTCCGGAACAACCTTCCATCTGTTCGAGCCGGAGCTGATCGAAAGCACGCCGTCCTCATATTCACATTCATCCCACGCCGTATCTGTCCAGCGCGTACCGTCTGCATGATAGAGATGATAGTATTGCTTTCCTTCCTCCTCAAAGCTCGCAAGCCAGAGGTCTCCGCCGGCGGAATCGGCCGGATAAAACGAGCGATACAGAAACGGCACGAGCAATTCGCCGTTAACAGCGATCAGACCGTAGTGATCGGTTCTGCTGCTCCCGCGTCTTGCAATGAGAACACTGTCGCTCATTGTCCGCAAATAATACCATGTCGGCTCGATCAGAACTCTGCCGTTTGCTGTGCGGGCACCTTTCATGCCGTTCGATCCCTCAAAAAGGATTACAGCGCTGCGTCCGGCTGAGGAGGACGCGCCGGTATTCTCCGTCACTGTCTGATATCCGGAAAGCCGGAAGCTGACGATCGCTGTGCACAGAAACAGTACCGCAGCCAGCAGGATAATGACCAGCAGCCTGAGCCTGCGGTTCATAGGCAGCGCTCCTTTCCGCGGTGATGCATCATTCAGAAGTGCGCACCGTGATAGGTGTCATCATCATTTGTTTTCTCATGGTTCTGCGCATCGTCACCGCTGTCCGTACCGGTCTGCGCATCGGATGAATTCTCCGCCGGATCAGCAGCAGCACGCTCCATCTCCTCTGCGGCAGCCTGCTCAGCTTCTTCACGCATGGCGGCTTCCCGCTCTGCGGCGAGCTTTTCCCACGAGTCTTTGATCTTCTTTTTGAAATTGGACCACTTCTCCGAGATACGATCTGCCCAGCTGACAATCAGGGACGGCGGAACATCCTCCGGCTCATCGTCATAGTCATCGTATTCATCGTCGTATTCATCATCATATTCGTCATCGTCGTATTCGTCGTCATCGTATTCGTCATCATATTCGTCGTCATCATATTCTTCATCGAAATATTCTTCATCATCGTAGTTATTTTTATCGTAGTCGATCTTGACCTCAAACTTCGGCTTCTCGGCAGGTGCAGGCTCTGCAGAGTCATCCGCAGCCGTGTCAGCATCCTCCTGTTCACGAAGTGCACGCTCGACAGCTTCCTGCTCCCGCGCTGCACGCTCAACGGCTTCCTGTTCCTGCGCTGCACGCTCAGCAGCTTCCTGTTCCTGCGCTGCACGCTCTGCCTCAGCCTTTTCCTGTGCCTCAGCTTGTTCCTGCATCGCGTGTTCCGCCTCTGCTTCCGCAAAAGCTGCAGCAGCAATCGCATCAAACTCCACATCTGCTGTCTCAGCATCACGGCTTTCATTCAACGGCTCCGGTTCGGTCTCATCCTCCGCTTTCTCTGCCGCTTCAAGCGCCGCAGTATCCACAGAATCCGCCAGATCCAGCATCCGTTCTGCATCCTTCTCAGTCTCACGCGTCAGATAGATCGGACGCTTCTTTACCTCCAGATAGGTCTTGCCGAGATATAGTCCCAGAATACCGGTGCAGAAAAGCTGCAGTCCGCCGAACAGCAGGATCGTGCAGATCATGGTCGGATAACCTGCAACCGGATCGCCGATGACCAGCTTCTTAATGACTGTGATTATCAGCATGATAATACCGATCATACAGGAGAGGAGACCGATGATCGCAGAGATCGAAAGCGGTGCTGTCGAAAATCCGATGATGCCCTCCAGCGAATACCGGAACAGGCCGAAGAAGCTCCATGATGTCTTGCCCGCAGCGCGCTCTACATTTTCATACTCATAGTATTTCACGCGAAAGCCGACCCATGAGAAGATACCCTTTGAAAACCGGTTGTATTCCGACATCGACAGAACGGCATCGACCATCTGTCTGGTCATGAAGCGGAAATCCTGTGCGCCGTCCACAATCTCAGTCTGCGAGATTTTGTTAATGATTTTATAGAACATCCGCGCAAACCACGAGCGGATCTTCGATTCACCGACACGGCTGACTCTGCGTGTTGTAGCACAGTCATAAAGCCCGCTCGCGACCGCTTCGTACATTTTCGGCAGAAACGCCGGCGGATGCTGCAAATCAGCATCCATCACAACGCAGTAATCGCCCTTTGCATTTTGCAGTCCGGCATAAATACCGGATTCCTTTCCGAAATTGCGAGAGAAAGAGATATAGCGCACTCGCTTGTCATATTTTGCCATGACGCGCAACGTGCGCAGTGTCCGATCCTTTGAGCCGTCATCAATGAACAGATACTCAAATTCCAGCTCAGGATGCTTCTCCTGCATTTCCGCAGAAACCTTTGTGATCTCCTTATAGAACATCGGCAAAACATCCTGTTCATTATAGCAGGGAACGATCACCGATATCAGCTTTTTTTCTTCCAAGACAGCTTCCTCCTGTCTGCGGCAGATCTGATTCAGCCGCAAATTCGCATAATCATACACTATATATTATACCCTATACGACAAAAAAAAGCAAGAGGAAAGCAGAATAAAAATCATGATTCTGCGCCGCCGATTTTGGCACGGCTGACAAGCACACAAAAAGTGCGGACAGAACGCCCGCACTTTTGTTAGAAGTGATTCAGATATCCAGCCAGTATTGCTCCTCCCGCGGGATATAGCGCGTGAAATCTGCACAGCGGCTCTCCCAGCCGGCAGGCGCATATTTCTCGAATTTCTCATCCTTTTCCGGATACTGGGAATAAAAACGCTTGCTGTCGAAATCAACAAAGAGCGCCGGAACAAGCGCCTTCCGCTGTTCATCCGTCTCCGCACGCGACAATTCGTACATCAGTTCACCTGATGAGATCTGGTTCAGCATAATCTGCTCAAAAAATGCCTTTGCAGTATCTTTGTCCACGACCGGAATCCGGAAGCGGCTGCTCAGAAATTCGCTGAACGAGCCGACCTGTTTCGTGAATTCAGCAAGTCCGAGCCCGCGCTTCCGGAAGGTATCCTGATAATCCGCATAGAGCGCACGGTAATCGAGCTTCCAGATGCTCTTTTCGGTGCAGTACCACTGAAACTTCTTTTTGAAGATTACGCCGACGATAATATTTTCACAGTATTTCGGTTCCATGTCCATCCTCCTTAGCTTCCGAAGAAATACATCCGCAGAAAATATATACTGAGCAGATGCAGCAGATAAAATGCGAAAAACAGATATCTCAGATATTTCTCCCTGATAAATCCACGCTCACCATTATAATACCCGGTCAGCACAAATGCGGGGATTGTTGCCGCGTCCTCATTCAGGATGCAGCAGCCGGAAATCCGGCAGTAACGGTATTGGCGATTTTCTGTGCAGATATCATCGCACATCCTCTCAGCCGAACAGCTGCCGCAGCATTTCCACAGACAGGGCAGGTTTCGGAGCAAAGGCATCGCTTTGCAGATAATCCGCAAGCGCATGATACAGCCGGTTCAGGCAGAGATCCTCCGGTGCCTCGTCAAAGCGCACCGTGCAGATCAACAGTCTTCCGCCGCCTGCGGCTGTCTCAAATATCATGCCGAGCCGGTGATTGCGTTCTGTATTGTCGATCGGCTGCACCGTCGGACGGTATCCGGCGGGCGCTGCATCCAGAACGGCGCAGTCCGAATGCGTCACGGCACTGTACCACTGCGGTGTACTGAAGCGCTCGCTGAACATCGCCCGTGCGACCGGATGCTTATTGTCGATACAAAGTCCCATTGTTCCCGCAGGCTCACACTTGCCCATATTCTGCGAAATGATTCGGAACATATGGTAATTCCAGAAATCCGCACAGTAAAAGCCACGCACGGTCTCTGTAATCTGCGCCGGCAGCAGCAGGACGCTCTCGCCCTCTGCAAGATACGGCTCCGCTTCAGTAAAGCTGTGCACCGTACGGATCTCCGGCACCGGCGAAACCGGCGGAAACAAAGTCAGCGTCCAGTGATTTGAGATGCCTGAATCCGGCAGCTCAAATGTCAGCCTTGCCGTACCGGTGCAGTCCGGCGGGATCTGAACAGTCTCCTGCCGCAGCGTCAGATAACCGCATCCGGAGGCAGGAACAGTTCCGCTCAGCGCCGTAATCTGCACATCGCCGCAGGTCAGCGTAACGCGATAGGGCTGCTCGATGACACACGGCCGACTAATGCGGAGCGCAAGCGTCAGCGCAAATGCATCGCCCGCTGCATACACAAAGGAATCAAACCGCGCCAGCGGAACCAGATCGCCGCAAAAGCTCCGCCATTCCTCCGGCCGAATGAAGCCTTTGTTTTCGCCGAGTGCATTAAGCATACCGACAAGGGCTGTTCCCTGTCCGGGGAAATCCTGCAAATCGAGCAGCTGAAATCCTGAAAGATGCGGTGAACGCATGGCAGCTTCGATCTCCTGCTTATAGCATTCCCGTGAAAATGCACCGGCGCATTCAAAAAAATCCCGCGCCTGCATTCCCATTCCGGCATTCTCCAGCCGCTCGCGGAAGATTTCAAAATTCCGCGCTTCGACCACGCCGGTATAATGCGATATTTCGTCATAATCCGGGTAGCAGTTATACTGCCCGACCTCGTGAGAAATCACCGGAACCGTCGGTACCAGTATTTTCTCCTGCTTCTCTGCTTTCACACGCCGGACACCGGTTCCGTACTGAATCTCGATCTCGGCTGTGCCGCCCGCTTCCTCTGCAGTATGTTCTGTTTTCTGCGGGGCGAGATATGCTTCATAATCCCAGTCAGAAGCAGGCGCGTGTGTCTGCATCCTGCCGATCGGTGCATCACAGTCCGCAAAGGAACCGCGAATCAATCTTCCCTTTCCGGTACGGACGCCCGTCCAGAAATCCTCCTGCGGAAGCTGCAGCGGCATATGCTGGAAATTATTGCTGCCCTGCGTATAAAGCGGGCGTGGATCGGCAGCGCGAAGGAGTTCGATGATCTCGCCAAGCCGTTCCTTGCTGCCCCACAGCTCATTACCAAGCGAAAACATACAGAATGAGGGGTGATTGCCGAATGCCCTGCAAATGCGGAGTCCCTCGCGGATCAGATATGCCTGTCCTTCGGGATCGTATTTTTCGCCGCCCTCCGCATCGACCGTTCCCCAGAAGGGCAGCTCCGGCTCCATGAAAATGCCGAGCATATCTGCCGCATCGAAGGCTGCCTCCGGCGGACAGCAGGTGTGAAAGCGGATATGATTGAGGCCCCAGTCCTTTGCGCGGCGCAGCACATCCAGCCACGCTTCCAAATCCGTCGGCGCAGCACCCGACAGCGGAAAGGCCATGCCATCATGCCGCCCGCGCAGCATCACCGGAACGCCGTTCAGCTCGAAGTGATCGGCGCAGGCTTTGAAATCCCGCAGACCGAATTCAACAGGCTCGCTCTCGCCGTTCGGAAGCGTCAGCCAGAGCACGATCATCGCCGGATCATATTCTGTCCAGAGCGGCGCATTTTCCGGCAGAGGAATCGTGAACGCAAAACGCCCCTCCTCATCGCTGCAGAGCATAACTGCCTCCGGCACAGCATAGCTGATGCCTTCTGTTCCGGAACCGGGCGGCTGCGATGCGCTGAGTGCTGCAGTGATCTGCGCCGCACCGTGCAGGATGCCCTTCACCGTCACGCGCCGAGCCGCAGCATCCGGATAGGCCTGCAAATCGGAAAGATATGTATCTTCGTGAAATTCGAGATATATTCCGCCTGTCACGCCGATCCAGTTTGTCTGCGTGTCCTGTGAGGTCATATGTCCGCCCGGAACGGGGTAATCCGTATTTTTTATGCAGAGTACGACCTCGGTCTCCGGCGTCAAAAGTCCGGTGATATCGTATTCATGCGGCGTACAGAGACTGTTTTCGCTGCCGGCGGGCTGTCCGTTGATCCAGAGCCGCGTCATGCGTGTTCGCTCAAGATGAAGTGTGCAGTGCGGCTTTTGCAGTTCTTCCGTACTCAGACGGATGATGTGCCGCAGCCAGATCTGCCCGCAAAATGGATATTTTTCAGTGAGAAAGCCATCCTCACGGGCAGTGTTGAAATTGCCGATCTGCTGCTGTGCCGTCGTACCGGGCAGCTGCATGATCAGCGGATATCCGGTGGGCGGCGCATTATACTGACAGGGAACGGGATCCAGCGCAAGCTCCCATTCCGTATGCAGAGAATATCGTTTCATGTGCGGCTGCTCCTTTTGCGAGATTGTCTATCGTTTCTATTATAGCACAAAGATCCCAGTTCCGCAATATATTTTTATAAAGCCTTTGCGTCATTTTGTCAACAACGTACTGCTATACGGATATGCATGATTTTCCGCTCTGCCGCATATGCATTACCAAAATGCACATACTAAAGGAGCAATGCATATGAAACAATCTCTCAGACAGCTACTCCTGCTCAGCCTGACTGGTTCCGTCCTGCTCGCGGGCTGGCGCGCTGTTCCGCTTATGGAGCAGACCGTGATCGGGACCGCCGTCCTGCCGGAAGCCGTCCCGCAGGAGACTGCTTCCGCAGAGGAAACGCAGCCTCCCTCCGAGACTGCCCCGCCGCAGACGAAAGCCGCACCGGCCACAACACCGGAACTTCTGGCATCAGCCGATCCGCCAAAAGAAAATCCGAACATTATCAACATCGAATCCGAGGGCTCAAAGGCCATGCATCATTCGCAGCTCTATCAGCAGGACAATTCCGGCGCAGGCGGAACAATCGTTGACCGGCATTTCGGCATCCAGCCCGGCAATCTGTTTTTTTCGCTTGACGGCGGCGGACAGGTTCGGAATACAACATTCTGGAGCAATGCCGATCTGCTCACGGAGAGCCGCATCGAACCGGAGCTTGAACTTAAAACCGACGGAACACCGATGGTGCTGATCTATCATACCCATACGACCGAGAGTTTTGTTTCTGAAAAGACCGGAACCTATACCGACGGCTTCAATTTCCGCACAACCGAACCGGATAAAAATATGGTCATGGTCGGCGATGCAATCGCAGAACAACTCGCGGCAGCAGGCATCGGCGTTGTCCATGCACGGGAAATCCACGATTTTCCCGTATGGAGCGGAAGCTACGACAACAGTGCTGCGACTGTCCGCAGCATTCTCGCGGAATATCCAAGCATCTGCATTGCACTGGATATCCACCGCGATGCACTCGGCGAAGGGGATGCAGTCGCCGCACCGGTTGCGGATATCAGCGGAAAGCAATCAGCGCAGATCATGATTATTTCCGGCTGCGATGACGGCACAATGGGTATGCCGGAGTATCGGAAAAATTTTCATTTTGCCAGCAAATTGCAGCAGACCGCTGAGAAAATGTTTCCCGGCTTCACAAGACCCATCCTCTTTGATTACCGGAAATACAATCAGGATCTGACACAAGGCAGCCTGCTGATCGAGGTCGGCTCACAAGGAAATACACTGGAGGAGGTTCGCTTCGCAGGCGAGCTGACAGGCAAGGCGCTCAGCGCCGTCATCACGGATCTTGCAGAAAGGGGTACACAATGAAAAAGCACATAAAAAAAGCCGCATGGATTGCGGTGATGGGTTATTGTTCATTTATGATGCTTGGCATGGGGATGCTCCGGACAGCACAGCAAACCCGCCGGACACTCTACGGCGGAACGCCGGCACTTGCACAGCTTAGCCGTCCGGCGGATGCAAAGGGTCAGCAGAAAACACTTCTGCTCGGCGGAGGCGAATGGGCACTGACACTGCCGCATCCGAAGACCGGAGCGATGCTGGCGGCAGCGGAAAAGCTACCGCCTTCCACCGGAAAGCTGCTTCTGCGTCTTTTCATTCTCGCGGACAGTGCCGCGGATTATACTGCGGAATGTATCAGCGGTGCATAGAGAATCTGTTGGTCGATGCACTCGCGGTAATAGCGGTTCAGTTCGCCGCGATAGATCAGCTTCGCATCAGGGAGATAGCGCAGATCATCAGGCGAATAGAGACATGCCGGCTTATTGAGTTTCACGCCGCATTCACTCAGCACATAGGCAACAAACTGCGAGCAGACGAATTTTTTATGCAGTTCACTGCGGATCTGGAGTTTGACGCGTATGAGTCCGATGATGCTGTAGGAATATCGTTTCCGGTAGGCGGAAAAATGCTCAATGAGACATTGGAAATGGTGATACTGCTCCGCGGTCAGAGGGACTTCGTAGATCTCGCAGGGGATATTCCGGAATTTACCGAGCGTACCCTCTCCGATGACCTCGATATTGAAGGTTGCGGGGAGGGGGATCGGTTTATAATTGCGGCAGAAGCTGTAAAGCTCATGCAGCGCAGGATCGGCAGAAAGTGAAACATGGGAATAGGGCATACGGGAGATGACGCGTATGATCTTTGCAACGCCGGTTCCTGTACGGGTAACGACCACATAGACCGATCGTTTTTTCTGCGTTATTGTTGTCATAGACTGCGTTCCTCACTGGCTTCACCGGCCGGAAACGGATTTTCCGGCACAAATTTGAAAAAAGGGGTTGCAAATTTTTCTGAAATCTGCTATAATAAGATGTACTGGTTCAGATGCGCCTGTAGCTCAGCTGGATAGAGTGTCAGACTCCGACTCTGAAGGTCGTGCGTTCGAATCGCATCAGGCGTACCAGTTTTGAAAGCGCTCCGTTTTGCGGGGTGCTTTCTTGTTTTATAGTATATCGGTTCTCCTGACTTCCCGACTGTCCGGGAAGCCAGGATTTTGATTTTTTGGGGTAATGCCGCACAGCGCAGTTATGCCGCCAGGCCGTCAGGCGGGCTTTGCGCGGTGTTGCCTTATGCATGAAACAAATCAGACACCGTATTTCCGGTAAAGCAATATCAGCGTTACAATCAGCGCGATCGTCGGCAGGATCAGGATCAGCGCACCTGCGATCTTTTTCTTTTTGTTCTTCTCCAGAAAACCGCAGAACAGGATATATCCGCCGAACAGCAGATATGCCGTAATCCCAAGCTTTACAAGACTCTGAATGATCTGTGTCATGCTTCGTCCGTTTCAGCAAACTGTGATTCATGCCGCGTAAAGAAATCCGTGCGCGGCGGCAGGAATTTCAGCTTGTGACCGAAACCGGTAAAAGCATTCAACGGCTCAAAAATTGTATCCCATGACCAGATACGCTCGTCCGTATCCAGATATTCGCGCAGCTTCTCCGTGCCGAACGGCGCCATCGGATGCAGCAGTACGCCCGCAATCCGGATCATATAAAACAGGTTGCTCAGAACCTGCTCTGTCTCACTGCGGCTCTGCTCATCAGGCTTCAGCGCCTTCGCCATGTATTTGCTTGCATTCCGGATATAGCCGTCCAGTACATAGGTACACTGGTGGAATGCGAATTTCGACATATGCCGCTCATATTCCAGCACTGCCTTTTTGGCATCTGCGAGGAATTTCTCCTCCGGTGCGATATCAGGCAGAATGCCGTCCGTCACTTTCTGTGCGGTATAGAATGCCGTACGGATGATACGGTTATAGACATTCGAAAGCAGCAGACCATCCTTGATAACAGGATCCTGCTCATTCGGATCTGCATCAGGATTATAGGGCTTCGGCATAAAGCTGACTGAGCGCTGACCGAGACCGAGACCAAGCCAATGCATACGAAGCTGCTCCGGCGTATAGTGCGAGAGCAGATCATCCGCCATCGGCGGCTTGACTGCGCCGGAGCTGGATGCTTTTTTATCAAGGAACAAGATATGGTGATTCGCAACGATGACCGGCATCTGCAATTCACCTTCAGCGGGGTCAGAAACTTTTGTTTCTGCGGTCTGCTGCGCCATCCACATGGCCGGCTCTGCAATGCCGTAGAAATAAATATTATCCTGTCCGATAAACTGATAAACAGTCGAATCCTTGCTGCACCAGTAATCCTTCCACTCAGCGCGGTCATGACCTTCGGATTCGAGATAAGCCTGCGTGAACGAGATCGGCGCCCAGAGTGATTCCGGCCAGACCCAGACGGTCAGATTTTCTGCACCATCCAGCACCGGTGCCGGAACGCCCCATTCGATATTGCCGGTCAGACGGAACGGCACGAGCGTTTTGCCGGTGCGGTACCGAATTCCGTTCTCCGTCAGGATGCGGCAAGCCTCATCGCAGTCCGGCAGCTTTGTAAATTCGATCGTAAAGGAGGGCTTCTTCGGCTCCTCCAGATAGGTATGTGCGGGCATCTGATCACAAAGCGAATGGTATTTTTCCTCGAATTCGCGCTTGATATAAATGACCGGCGGTTTGAGGAATTCCGAGATCGTCTTGCAGACAACCGGCCGGATACGCTTATCCTTCTGCATTGAGCCGACCCATTCCTTCATCAGCGCTTCGTAATCGCGCAGCTTGAAATACCAGTTTGTGACAGGGCGCATCGACGGTGTTTCGCCGGTCAGCGCCGAGACAGGATTCAACAGATTCTCCGGCATATACTGATGTCCGAGGTCGCATTCGTCAGCGTAGCCCTTTTCAGAAGTGCAGCCCTCGACCGGACATTTTCCAATGACCTGCCGGCCATTGAGAAATACGCCTGCCTTCTCATCGAAAAACTGCATCGTCGTGATGCGGTCGAGCTGCCCTTTATCATAGAGCGACTGCAAAAATTCAAGCGTATATTCCGCGTGGATTTCTTTTGTTCTGCCGAGGCCTGAGGCACCAAACAGATTCGGAGAAATGCCGTAGGCCTTCAATGTACCCTTTTGCTTTTCGTGATTGCGGCGGACAAAATCCTCCAGAGAGCCTTCAAATTCGCCTGCTTCGACCTTTTTGCGCCAGCCTTCGGCGATCGGCGAGCCATAGCAGTCCGTGCCGCTGACAAAGATGACATTTTCGCTGCCGATCCGGTCGCGAAGGAAGCGGGCATAGGTATCCGCAAAAACCAGCATTCCGCCGACATGACCGAAATGCAGTTCCTTATTTCCGTAGGGCATTCCGCCCGTAACAACCGCGCGCTTCGGGAATTCCGGACGCGGGATCTCAAACGATTTCTGATCGTGATTCTTCGGCATAGATTCCGATTCCTTTCATAACTTTATTGGCAATGCTGCACAGAGCCGGCGGTCACAGATGCAAGCAGGTGTACCGTCAATCCGCTGAGCGGGCTTTGTTCATTGCTGCCTATAATATTTCAATTTATTATAGCACAAATGCCACAAAAAATCAAGGTTTCACAGGGAATTTACTGCCAGTTGAATCAAGCGGAAAAATTATGACAAAAAAACGCCCGCTGCTGACGCATTTGAACGGTATACCGCGAAAATGGCGGAAACAGGACTCAGAAGGGAACATTAGCAGATGATATCTCCGTACGAGTAATCATAAAATCAACGATTGTTCACTCATCTCTGCTTCCTGCCACTTGCTTTTTTCCGTAAAATATAGTATAATAGATGCAGAATGCCGTCTGCGCAAAACTGACGGCCGCGGGCTGTCCCCGCAGAAAGGAAGATGAAACTATGGACGACTTGCTCCGCAGAGAATTGCAGCTCCATGCCTGTAAGATCCGCATGGGCATCATTGAGGGCGTTTATCACGCAAAATCCGGTCATCCGGGCGGCTCGCTCTCGATTGCCGATGTTCTGACCTATCTCTATTTCACCAGAATGAATGTTTATCCGGATCAGCCGGACTTCGCAGAACGCGACCGCCTTGTGCTCTCAAAGGGCCACACGGCTCCGGCACTCTATGCCACCCTTGCTGAGCGCGGATTCTTCCCGATGGAGGAGATGAAAACGCTCCGTCACATTGATTCAAGATTGCAGGGACATCCCTGCATCACAATCCCCGGCATTGATATGAGCAGCGGCTCGCTCGGTCAGGGCATCTCCGCAGCCTGCGGCATGGCTCTCGCAGGCAAGCACCGCGCTGACAATTATCAGGTCTATACGATCCTCGGCGACGGCGAGCTGGAGGAAGGACAGGTCTGGGAAGCTGCGATGTTCGCGGCGCATTACGGCCTTGACAACCTCATCGCAATCGTTGACAACAACGGTCTCCAGATCGACGGCAAGATCACCGAGGTCTGCTCTCCGGAGCCGATCCCCGCAAAGTTTGCCGCATTCGGCTGGCATGTCATCGAAATGAATGCACATGATTTCGATGATATCGACCGCGCTTTCCGTGAGGCAGAGCGTGTCACGGAGCAGCCTGTTGTCATCATTCAGCATTCCGTCAAGGGTAAGGGCGTTTCCTTTATGGAGAATCAGGTCGGCTGGCATGGTACTGCACCGAACACCGAGCAGTATGAAAAGGCAATGGCAGAGCTGACCGCCGAACTGAACAGATTGGAGGCACAGGCATGAGCGATGTCATCAAGAAGGCGACCCGTGAAAGCTACGGCGAAGCACTGGTCGAACTGGCTGAGAAATATGAGAATCTGGTCGTACTGGATGCCGACCTTGCAGCAGCAACCAAGACCGGTATGTTCAAGAAGGCCTATGCCGATCGCTTTTATGACTGCGGCATTGCCGAAGCGAATATGATGGGCGTCGCGGCCGGCCTTGCTGCAGCGGGCATGATCCCGTTTGCATCGTCTTTTGCGATGTTCGCAGCAGGCAGAGCATTTGAGATCGTCCGCAACAGCATCGGCTATCCGCATCTCAATGTCAAGATCGGCGCTACGCACGCCGGCATCTCCGTCGGCGAGGACGGCGCAACACATCAGTGCTGCGAGGATCTCGCGCTCATGCGCACGATCCCGGGCATGACCGTCATCAATCCCGCAGACGATACTGAAGCAAAAGCGGCAGTCGCAGCGGCGATTGAGCATGACGGCCCCTGCTATCTGCGTTTTGGCAGACTGGCGGTTCCGGTCATTAATGACCCGGCGACCTATAAATTTGAGCTTGGAAAGGGTGTTCAGCTCCGCGACGGAAGCGATATCACAGTCATCGCGACCGGTCTGCTCGTCAATGAAGCTCTGATTGCTGCAGAGACACTGGCAGGCGAGGGCATTTCCGTCCGCGTCATCAATATCCATACGATCAAGCCGCTTGACAAAGAGATCATACTCAAGGCTGCGAAAGAGACCGGCCTGATTGTCACTGCAGAGGAGCACAGCATCATCGGCGGTCTCGGCTCGGCAGTTGCAGAAGCGGTCTGTGAGGGCTGCCCGGTTCCGGTTCACCGAATCGGCGTCAACGATACCTTCGGACATTCCGGCCCGGCGGTCGATCTGCTGAAGCAGTTCGGTCTTTCTGCGGAGCATATCGCAGAGGTCATCCGCGAGGCGGTCAAGGCAAAATAAGCGTAACTGACAGAATGCGTAATCTCAAAAAAGATTGCGCATTCGAACTCTATATCCGAGAATGGAGCAAACCACATGACCTTTACAGAACTGCGTCAACAGTATCCGGAATTCATTTTTCATGAGACCCGCGCAAGCTACGAAAACAGCAGACTGCATATTTCCTGTCTCTTTGAGATCACAGGGCTCGGCAGCTTTTCGCCGGCATGGGAGATCCCCTGCCCGCAGCCGGATCTCTCGGATCCGACTGTTTCTCGGCTGATTTTTTCTCTCGGCATGGCAGAGCTGGTCAGCTATTGGAAGATCGCCTGTCCGCCGGTCGTGCGGCTCCCGATGCACATGACAAAAGAGCAGGCCGACTGGTGGAAGCAGCTCTATTTCGGAGGACTGGGTGAATTTTTCTATCGCAACGGCATTCAAACGGATTTCGACAGCTTCATGACAATCGAATGCAGCAGCAATACATGCTTCTCTGCAGATGCGCCGAAAAAAATGCTCTCCGGCAAGCTGATCCCGGTCGGCGGCGGCAAGGATTCGATCGTCACACTGAATCTGCTCCACAGTCAGCTTGATGATGCCTATGCCTATCAGATCAATCACCGCAATTCGTCCGAACAGGCAGCGCTGCTCGCAGGGATCCCGCAGGAACGCATCCTCGAACCGAAACGCACGCTCGATCCCTTTATGCTTGAATGCAACAGAAATGGATTCCTTAACGGTCACACTCCTTTTTCCGCAATCGTCGCATTTTCGTCCGTGCTGACGGCTTACCTGAACGGCATCGGAACAGTCATCCTCTCGAATGAATCCTCTGCGAGCGAATCAACGGTCTCCGAAGCCGAGGTCAATCATCAGTACTCCAAAAGCTATCAGTTCGAGCGCGACTTTTTCACCTATGAGCATAATTATCTGCGCTGCGGTGTGCGATATTTCAGTCTGCTCCGTCCGCTGACGGAGTTCCAGATCGCAAGATATTTTGCATCCTGCGATACAAAATATCACGAAATCTTCCGCAGCTGCAATGCCGGTGCAAAACAGGATAAATGGTGCGGGCACTGTGCAAAATGCCTGTTTGTATCGGTGATTCTCTCGCCGTTCCTGCCCTATGCAGAAATTGTCCGGCTGCTCGGCACCGATATGCTGAATATGCCGGAAATGGAGCCTACTTTGCAGGAGCTTTGCGGCGCATTGCCGAATAAGCCGTTTGAATGCGTCGGCAGCCGTAAAGAGGTCAATCTCTCGCTTTGTCTTGCAATCGAACGCGCAGAGCGCGACGGCATCGAACTGCCGCTGCTGCTGAAGCAGTATAAAGCAACGCCGCTGTGGAAAGAATACAGTTCGCAGGCTGCTGCTTTCGGACAGGAATGGGATCCGCAGCACAATCTCCCGGCGGATCTGGCAGCGCTCGTAAAACGGGAATGCGTGGAGGCGTTCCACTGATGGCACAGAAAAAAAAGAATGTTCCCAAAAAATACCTGCGCGGAGTTGTCACGCCCAGCCGCGAGCCGGCTGTGATCGGTGCAGTCTGCGGCGCAATTTTTCTGATTATCACGATCCTCTGTATTCTCGATCACGCTGAACGCAGCACCTGTATCATCTGCGGTCTGCTGACCGTGGTGAATATCCCGCTGCTGCTGACACACAACATCCGCATCGAATTTCACGAGAAAAAAGGCTTTGTCCGCCGCAATCTGCTCGGCAGGAAAAAAACTTATAAATGGACGGACATCACCGGGATTCGTTCGGTGCACTCATTCTCTCTCAATAAATGGCATGACGGCAAGCCAAACGATACCCTGATCCTGATCGGACAAAAGCGTATCCGTATTGGCTGGGATGCGCATAACGCAGAGATTTTTCTTGCGGTCGCAAGACGATATGCAGATGAAGGGAGGGAGAAAGATGCCGCTGATCGTAGTAAAGGCATATCCGAAGGATGAAAAGATCAAGCAGGAGGTCGCTGAGGAAATCACCCGCGTTTTCACGGAAAAATGGGGATGCAGCCGCAAGGCCGTGACCGTAAAAATTGAATCCTATCCGCCGGAGGACTGGCAGCGTGAGATCAAGGAAAAAGAAATTGATCCTCACGCGGACGAAATGCTCATTCTCGAAGGCGAAGCTCAATATTGAGACACAGCTCCCATACAGGAATGTATGGGAGTTTTTATATAACCCCTTGCACTTTCAGCGAATTTGTGGTATACTGATTATGGGGAATGCTGTACCTTGCATGATCCCCATTTGATTGATAAGTAAATGAGGGTGATAGATTCATGAAACTGATCTTTGCAGTCGTCAACGGCGATGACAGCGCGGCTGTCTCAAAGGCTCTGGCAAAAAACGGATTCCGCGCAACAAAGCTCGCATCATCCGGCAGCTTCCTCAGCGCCGGCAATACGACCTTCCTGATTTGTGTGGAAGAGCCTGAGGTCGATGCCGTCATCAGCATCGTGGAACAAAAGTGCCACCACAGAAAGCAGTTCATCCCTGCATCGCCTTCCTACGGCACCCCCTCCACGACCGGTCAGGTGCCGTCTATGCCGCTGGAGGTCCCTGTCGGCGGCGCGACTGTATTCGTGACAAATATCGAACGGTTTGAAAAGCTGTGAGCGTACAGGATATGCCGGCCATCGCCGGCAATGCACAGCTTCTTTCCGATTTGCAGCTTAGCCGCCGCCAGCATCATCTGCCCCATGCGCTGCTGCTGCACGGCGAACGCGGCTGCGGCAAAAAACTGCTCGCACAGTGGTTTTCGATGCTCGTTCTCTGCGAGGATAAAGCAAATGCACCCTGCGGCATATGCAAAAACTGCCGGCTGATTCTGCACGGCGCACATCCCGATGTAATGACAGCAGAGCATTCCGGCAAGAAAATGGGCTATTCCGTCGAAACTGTGCGTGAGATCCGCAGAGAGGCGGCAATCCTGCCGAATAACGGCGATATGCGCATCTTTCTCTTTCCCGATGCAGACGGTATGAGCATTCAGGCACAGAATGCACTGCTCAAATCCGTCGAGGAGCCGCCTGCGCATGCCTGCTTTGTCTTCACGGCGGAGACGATCGGTACATTGCTCCCGACACTGCTTTCGCGTATGACAGCGAAAGCGGTCTCTCCGGTCACAGAGCCGGAATGTGTTTCTGCGCTGACGGAACGGGATTATCCCGCTGCTGATATTCAGGCGGCTGTCTCCCGCTTCAGCGGCAATATCGGTAAATGCATAGAGTATCTCAGCGATGAGACGCTGCGGACAGCTTCGGATACCGCTGCGGCGCTGACTGCCGCACTCGCACAGATGCAGGAATATGATCTGCTGCGTCTGCTGACATCCGCGGCCGCCGACAAAGATTTGTTCCGCCGAACACTGGAGCTGTTTGACTGTCAGCTCCGTGATGCAGCGGTCTTTTCGCTGGACGGCGAATTTCGGCGGCTCGGCTGTGACCGCGCAGCTGCGGAGGCGCTTGCTGCAAAGCTCACACCACGCCGAGTCATGCGGATGCACGGCGCAGTCACCGAAAGCTTTTCGGATCTCGAAAGCAATGTCAGTGCAGTGCTGACGGCATCGGCTCTCTGCGCAGCACTTTGTGAAGCATAACCGGTCTGCCCATGCAGCCGGAAACTATATATGGATGGTTGATAACATGATCGAAGTAATCGGAGTCAAATTCAAAAGCGGAGGCAAGATGTATTATTTTGCGCCGGGTGACCTGAATCCCGCCGAGGGCAGCTATGTCGTCGTGGAAACGGCACGCGGCCCGGAATGCGGTGAGGTCGCGGCAAGGCGTCATGCAGTTCCGGATGACAGCGTCACCGCTCCGCTGAAGCAGATTCTCCGGCTCGCAAATGACGAGGATCTGCAAATACTCGAAAAAAACCGCGCTTACATGGCAGAGGCGATGCGCGTCTGTGCCGCACGGATTGAGGCACGCGGTCTGCCGATGCGGCTGGTCGATGTCGAATGCGGCTTCGACAGCAATAAGCTGATCTTTTATTTTACGGCGGAATCGCGTGTCGATTTCCGTGAGCTGGTCAAGGATCTCGCGCTCGCATTCCATATCCGGATCGAGCTGCGGCAGATCGGCGACCGCGATGAGGCAAAACTGCTGGGCGGCCTCGGCATCTGCGGCAGAGAATTCTGCTGCAAGGGCTATCTCAACAGCTTTCAGCCGATCTCGATTAAAATGGCAAAGGAACAGGGACTCGCGCTGAATCCGACCAAGATCTCCGGCGCTTGCGGCAGACTGATGTGCTGTCTGCGCTATGAAAGCCCCGTCTATGAGGAACTGATCCGCATGACGCCGAAAGTCGGCTCTACGGTCATCCTGCCGGGTGACAAACCGCTCCGCGCCTATGTCATGGAGGCAAATCTCGTAACCGGAAATCTGCGTGTCAAGCCAGAAAACTCCGATATGCCGATTACAATCCACCGTGACAAAGTCGAGCGTTTGCAGGATACCAGCCGCCGCCTGACAAAGGATGACCTGCGCGATAAGCGGACACTCGCCGCAAAGCCCGATGCTGCAAAGCCTGATGCTGTCAAGCCGGAGAAACAGGACAAGACCGATAAGCCGGAAAAACAGCGTCCGCCAAGAAATCCGAAGCAGCAGTCCGTTGAAAAGATGAAAACCGAACGGCCGCAGCAGGATAAGCCGAAGTTCGAAAAGCCGCAGCCGCCAAAGCCTGACAAGCAGAGCGGTACCGCTTTGCATCCGGAATTCGGCGAGAACCGCCAGCAGCAAAGCGAAGCGCCGCAGCCGCCGAAGCCCGTGCATCGTGCACCCGCTTTCACGGATATGGACTTTACGGAGCATCGCGCTGTTGTGGAGCATCCGGAACGCACCGCAGCGCAGCGCAGTGAGACGGAAAAGCAGACCGGCGAGAACCGCAGGCCGCATCGTCCAAATAATCGCCGCTGGCAGAATCACCGCGGCGGTCACGACAACCATAAGCCGCAGGGCGGAGAAAACTGATCCGCTGCATATCCCTTTATAAAATCCAGATACTACCCAATCGCCCCGATGCGTTTTCCCGCTTCGGGGCATTGTGTTTCATTGCCGCTATGTACTGTATGTGGTGCGCAGATCCGGCGATTGACAGTCTGCACAAATCCTGCCGCTGAAACTGACCGGAATGCCGAAATCCGCGCACCGAGCCAAAAAAACTTGACAAAACAAACGCACTGTGATATAATAAATTTGACTATAAAATGAAAACTGTGGCTTTTTACGAACTCCGATCATAACATAGATAAGACAGCGAGATATATTCACATCAGGCAAGGTAGTCCGGGTCGAATGGCGAAATCTTGGCTGCCGGATATCTATGAAATTTTGAGAGATTTGGATTACCGCAGTGGCTCAAGCCAATCCTTCCGCGGCATCTGATATGGCTGCGGAACAATGAGGTGAACCTATGCCTGCCAACCAATCTGAACTGACGATCGCCGTAATCGCTTCGGGCATCGACGAGGAATATCAGCAGTCGATCCTTCGCGGCATCCACCGCTATGCGGCGCAGCATCATGTCAACATTGCGCATTTTATCGCATTCGGCGGGATCCTCGCAAATCCGAATTACGATCAGGGCGAATATAATATTTTTGAGCTGCCGAATTTTTCACTGTTCGACGGTGTTATTTTGCTGTCCAATACTTTTTCCAGCGATCTGGCAGATGCGCTTTATCCGCGCATCTGTGCTGCCGGAATTCCAGCCGTCAGCATCGACAAAGAGTTGGGCGACCTCTATTATATCGGCATCCGCAACGCGACCGCAATGGAGCAGATCACCCGCCACCTGATCGAAAAGCACGGCGTCCGGCGGCTCAATTATATCTCCGGCCCGGATACCAATACCGAGAGTATCGAGCGCTTTGAAGCATACAAGAAAGTCCTGATGGAGTACGGCATTCCTATCGAACCGGAACAAATCTATCACGGCACTTTCCGTGCAAAGGACGGCCGCCGCGCGATCGAATACTTTCTCAAATCTGAATTGCAGTTTCCGGAAGCAATCGTCTGCGCGAACGATGCAATGGCGATCTCTGCGGTACTGACGCTCGCCGAAAATGGCATCCGCTGCCCGGAGGATGTTCTGGTCTCCGGCTTTGACAATACCTATAACGCGAAAAACTTTTCGCCTGCGCTGACGACCGTCGAGCGGCCGCTGATGCAGTCCGGTGCACTGGCCTGCGAGATGATCTGCCGCCATGCCGCCGGTGAGCACTTCGACCGCGTCACGGAGCTGAATGCCGTTCCGATCTTCTCAGAAAGCTGCGGCTGCAAGCCCACAGATAACGAGGATATCACCGTCTACAAAAAGCGCAGCTATCAAATTATGGAGAATACGCAGCGTGATATCTCCCGCAATAATCAGATGTCCTGCTCACTCGTTGAGTGCGACAGCTTTGAAGAGTATATCAACACGCTCAAGAGTTTTGTGTTGAAAACATGCTGCGAGGAATTCTATCTCTGTCTGAATGACAACTGGCATACGCGGCAGCTCCCGCAAGAGGGCGGCTATATGGGTGTTCTTCCAGTCGATTCCTATATCTCGCACGGCTATTCCGGCAGAATGCTGATGCCGCTGGCCTATTACAACGGCAAATTCCACAATGAACAGAGCTTTGTTTCTTCACAGATCCTCCCGCGTTTACGGGCAGATTCTGAAAAAACGCGCAATCTTTATTTTGTTCCGCTGCATTTCCGCGAGCGCTGCCTCGGTTATTTTGCGATTGTGAACAGCGATTTCCCGATGACCAGTTCCCTGTTCCATTCATGGAGTATCAATATCAGCAATACGCTCGAAAACTTCCGAAAGATCCTCTGTCTTGATGAAATCGTAGAAGAGCTGGATAAGCTCTATGCAATCGACTCGCTGACCGGCATCTTCAACCGCAACGGTTTCAAACGCAGTGTACAGATGCTCTTTGATGACTGCATCGTGAATCATCGGACTGTCATGGTCATGTTCGCTGATATGGACGGACTGAAGACTATCAACGACAATTTCGGCCATAAGGCCGGTGACCATGCGATTCGCAGCATTGCAGCTATTTTGCAGGAATCCTGCACAAACGGCGAGATCGCCTGCAGGTTCGGCGGAGATGAATTTCTCATCTTCGGCGCGGACTATGACGAAGAAAAGGCCGTGAAGCTTCGCGACCGAATCCTGCGGAGTCTGGAAATCTGTAACCGGAATTCCGGCCGTCCGTATCAGCTCAGCGTCAGCATGGGTGCCTGCCTGACAGTGCCGCCGAAGGACAGCACGATCTTCCAGCTCATTACCGTTGCTGATAACCGGATGTATGAGGAGAAGAAAAAGAAAAACCCTTCCAAATACCTCAAGCAACCGTTGAAAACGGTAGACTAAGTCTGCGCTTGAGGGATTTCAAAAAACCGGATCTTTGATGCGAAAATGCACTGGATCCCAAATATCACATAAAAGCAGCCCGAAAGCGTTGTTCACGCTTTCGGGCTGTTTTCGGCAGAGCCGACATTATTCAGCATATTTTGATTCGATGCCGAAATATTCCTCAAGACAGAGTCCGCTTTCATAAATCAGCTTTGCGTAATCCGTTCCGACATAGCGGATGTGCCAAGACTCATACTTGAATCCAGTGATATCCTCCTTGCCCTTCGGATAGCGGATGATAAAGCCATACTTCCAGCTGTTTTCCTCCAGCCACTTTGCTTCGGGCGTATCGTGGAACGCATCGCCGGCATAGTTGACATCCAAACACAGTCCGGTCTGATGCTCGGAATGGCCGGGGCGCGCAGAGAATCGGTCGGCGGCCGCCTGACCGTCACGCGCTATATAATTATGATACAGCGTATCCTGCGCTTGATAGGAACGATAGCCGGAAACACAGTTCATCGTCAAGCCGTCGATCTTTGCAGCCTTTTGCAGCATTGCAAATGCCTGATCCGCATCCGGCGTCAGTGCGCCCGGATCATAGGATGCCGGCAGCGAATATGTTTTATTGACGATCATGATTCCGTCGATATAGGTGATTCCGTCCTTAACCTCAAGACGCCCGTTGACAGTTGTACTGGAACCCGATGGCGTACTCTCGGCAGGCGCCGCAGTCTCAGCAGGCGCTGTTCCGCCAATCGGAACTGTGCTTGCCGCAACCGGTGCGTTCGGATCCGTCACACTAACAACAACCTCTGCAAAAACAGCCGGATTGTTAACGGATGTGACCTTGACCGTACATTTGCCTGCGCCGACCGGTGTGATCCAGCCGATTCCGTCAACCGTTGCAACAGCCGGATCGGAGGATTCCCATTTCTCGGATTTATCCGGTGCAGTCTCCGGTGTCATGGTAACGATCGGCATAACGCGATTGCCGCCGACCTTGAGCGCACAGCTGTAAAAGGTCA
The DNA here is from genome assembly GCA_024404875.1 of Oscillospiraceae bacterium. GTDB lineage: Bacteria > Bacillota > Clostridia > Oscillospirales > Ruminococcaceae > Firm-04. The sequence continues at coordinate 56,427 of JAKSPK010000001.1, read as the reverse complement.
GTGAAATATCGGTGACGGAGCCGGGCGGAAGCGGCTGAGTTGCCTCCGTAACGGTTGTCGTCAGCTCGGTGGTGGTATCAGTTGTCAGCATAGCAGTTCCCTCCGTAGTAACCGTAGTCTGGGCGGGAAGCTCTGATACTGCCGCGGAGTTTTCACCGACTGTCATGGATTCGGAGCGCGGCGTGTGATCATAAACGATCAGCGTGACGAGCGCTGCTGCGCCGAAGACCGCGACTGTCGCAAGCGGCAGCGGCGAATTTTTTTTCTTTCTCTTTTTCTGAGTTGCCATTTTTGATGATCCTTTCCTCTTTGATATGACAATGCTTCCTGTATATTATATCACAAAAGTATCGCTTTGTCACTACCCGGCGAAATAACTGCTGATTTATGCTTTTGCCGGATTTTACGGAAGCAGTGCAGGCGGTTTCTTCTCACAGCAGCCGAAGATGCCGTATCTAATAAATGCTGCTGCGTACCTCAGACTGTCAGCTCGACATCGTCTGCAAGCTCTGAATCTGCGAGTAACGGCGCGATGAACTCTTCCAGGAATTCCTCGACCTGCTGCACACTTCTTCCGGTATAATTCGCAGGATCGAGCTTGTTCTCCAGCTCCTCTGCTGTGACACCGAAGATCGGATCATTGACAATACGCTCGCAAAGATCATTCTTCAGACCCTTCTGCTTGACCTCTGCGCCCGCTGCCATTGAATGCACACGGATATGCTCATGCAGCTCCTGCCGGTCACCGCCGTTTGCCGCTGCATCCATGATGACATTTTCCGTTGCCATGAACGGAAGCTCTGCCATGACGCGCTGACGGATCACAGCCGGATATACGACCATGCTGCTTGTAACATTCATCATGATATTCAAAATTGCATCTGCTGCGAGGAAACCTTCAGCAACAGCAATGCGCTTATTCGCGGAATCATCGAGTGTACGCTCGAACCACTGTGTTCCGGCGGTAAATGCCGGATTCAGCGTATCGGTCATCAGATAGCGGGCGAGTGCGGTAATCCGCTCGCAGCGCATCGGATTGCGCTTATACGCCATTGCCGAAGAACCGATCTGACCGGATTCAAACGGTTCCTCCATTTCCTTGAAGGACTGGAGCAAACGCATATCATTTGCAAATTTCATCGCGCTCTGTGCAATGCCGGAAAGCACATTCAACACTTGTGCATCGACCTTGCGGGAATAGGTCTGACCGGAGACCGGAACGATCGCATCCGGTGCAAAGCCCATTTCAACGGCGATTTTTGCTTCCATTGCACGGATCTTCGTGCCGTCTCCGTGAAACAGCTCCATGAAGGATGCCTGAGTACCAGTCGTACCCTTGGAACCGAGCAGTTTCATTCTGCCAACCTGGAAATCCAGCTCCTCAAGATCCATGAGCAGCTCATTCATCCAGAGCGTAGCGCGCTTGCCGACAGTCGTCAGCTGTGCTGGCTGGCAGTGTGTATAGGCAAGACAGGGCTGCGCCTTCCATTCTAAAGCAAATTTCGACAGATTCCGCAGGACTGTCACAAGCTTTGTGCGAACGAGCTTCAGTGCATCACGCATGATGATGATATCGGTATTGTCGCCGACATAGCAGGAGGTCGCGCCGAGGTGGATAATGCCCTTTGCATTCGGGCAGACAAGGCCGTATGCATACACATGGGACATGACATCGTGACGGCATTCCTTTTCGCGCTTTGCAGCGGCTTCATAGTCGATATCCGTGATGTGCGCTTCAAGCTCTGCGACCTGCTCAGCAGTGACATTCAGACCAAGCTCATGCTCGGCTCTTGCCAGCGCGACCCAGAGGCGGCGCCATGTTGAGAACTTCTTATCTGCGGAAAAGAGATACTGCATCTCCTTGCTCGCATAGCGGGTGCAGAATGGGGATTCATAGCTGTTTGTACTCATGTGGCACATTCCTTTCTTTTCAGAGACCAGCTTCCGGTCTCATAAATACAGATTGCACGGCGCGTTGTGTATTCAGGAAACATAATTCTGAATACGCTCCGCCCGTCCGGTCGGAATCGGGTTCCATTCGATTCTATGAGAATACTTCTACGCTTCCTAATCAGATCGCCGGCATAACTCTGCCGCCGGAGACCGGAATATAGGCGCCGGTCGTGAACGAAGCAAGCGGCGATGCAAGAAATGAACACATCTGTGCAATTTCCTGATCGGTTCCGCGTCGTCCAAGCGGAACTGATTTCTCATATTCCGGCTGAGACTCGGTATGATTTCGGCGGTCGTTCTCGGTGATCGTCCAGCCCGGCGCGACCTGATTGACTGTGATCTGATGCGGTCCCAGCTCCTTCGCCAGCACACGGACAATGCCGTCCAGACCACGCTTCGCCGCCGTATATGCACCGCATCCGGCTTCCGCCATCGCAGCGCATTCCGTATTGATGACAACGATGCGCCCGCCGCTGCCCTTTTCAATCAGCTCCGGCACAAACGCCTTAACCATGTGGACAGTCTGCATGACGCAGGACTGATACTGTCCGTCAAAATCAATCAGCGGCTGCTCAATGATCGGCTTCCAGTCATACTGAATAACCGCATTGTGAACGAGAATATCCGGCACACCCATGCGCTGAATGACCTCTTTTTTCATGCGCAGTACATCCTCCGGCGAGGTGATGTCCGCCTGAACGGTCATGATGCGTCTGCCGGTCTTGCGGCGCAGCTCAACGGCCAGCGCCTCGGCTTCCTCTCTGCCATGGAAATAATGCAGCACCAGATCGGCACCGCAGTCGGCGAATGTCGCAGCGATCGCGCGTCCGAGCATTCCGGATGCGCCTGTAATAACAGCAAGACTGCCGCGTAAATCAATCGTCAGCATGGATAAGCCCTCCGTTCGGTTGTAATAGAAGTATCGGGGTTCAGGTTGTCAGGCAGAGCGCGCTGCCCGACGGATAGCATAACGAAACGATATGTGTATCAGAATAGGAAAGCTGTACAAAACGGACTGCATCCGCCGCCGGATGATGAAAGGTGATCTCATCCGAGAGCGTGAAGCCAAGCGATGCAAAGCCGATCGCCAGGCCGCGGCCGTCCCATTTTGAATAAGCCTCCTTGAGTGTCCAAAAGCGCGAAAATGCGCGATTTTTGTCATCATCTGCGCGGATTGCGCTGATCTCTTCCGGTGTGCAAACCTTTTCGATCAGCGAATCCGGCACACTGCGCGGCGCTTCCGCATCCACGCCAAGCCGAACTCTGCCGATCGCCGCGACTGCAAGCCCGCGGCAATGCGAGAGATTCATATGCAAAGAATCGTGTATCAGCTTCGGTTTTCCAAGTCCGCTGCGCCGGATAACGGCATGATATACGCCGAAGTCTTCTGCAAGAGCCGAACTGAGCAGATCAAGCGCTGCAAAATGCGCCGCCTTGTGACTCTGCCTCGGCCCGGTATCCGGAAGCGGTTCTGCATAAACACGAAACATCAGCTGATGCATACTTTTTTCGTATGCAGAGAGCAGGATCTCCATTATGTAAACAGAATTTTCGCGGCGCTGCATCCGATACGGTCACAACCCGCAGCCAGAAAAGCTTCCATTGCCTCGCGTGTACGAATGCCGCCCGCAGCTTTAATCTTCACGCCGCTGCCGATATGCTTTCTGAAAAGCGAAATATCATCCAGTTCCGCACCTGCTGTGCCAAATCCTGTCGAAGTCTTGATATAATCCGCACCGGCTTCTGTCACGAGTTCGCAGCAGCGGATTTTTTCTTCCTCCGTCAGGAAGCAGGTCTCGATGATAACCTTCAGCACTGTATCACGGCAGACCTTTCGCAGCGTTTTGATCTCCTCGAAAACGATGTCATCATTTCCGTTTTTCAATGCAGATATATTGATTACCATGTCGATCTCAGATGCGCCGAGGCGAATCGCTTCTTCTGCCTCTGCGGCCTTAGCAGCGGCTGTTGAATAGCCAAGCGGAAAGCCGACGACTGTGCAGATATTAAGCGCCGGATAAGTCTCATGCGCCTGCTTCACCCAATAGGACGGGATGCAGACCGAGGCAGTATGATATTGCAGCGCCTCTTCGCAGATCTGCGCAATATCCTCCCATTTTGCAGTCGCCTTCAGTACTGTATGGTCAATATGCGAAAGGATCTCCGCATTTGTCATATATGTTACCTCTTTTCATCATGATACATCATCGTGCGCGCCGCAGCGGTCACAAAGGTCACAATCGCACTCAAAATCACCATCGCCGTCAACAGAATGCCGGACACGCAGTATTTGTATGCATCGCGCAAAATATCTCCCTGTGTCATCAGCAAAATGATGATCCAGTCCGCAGCTATGATTTCAAGTTTTTCCAGCAAATACGGCCGAAAATCATGCATCACTATCCGGATGCTGCTTCGCCGGGAAGTGAAGATCTCATTTTGCAGGAATGACAGCGCAAAGTCCGCCAGCAAAGCTCCGAGTGTTGCGATGCTGTATACATAATCGGCCGGACTGCCGTATACGAACAACAGAATCAGAAGAATATGAAGCGGGAGCAGAAATAAAACCGCGTATTTACGAAAGTTTTTCATTTTTCTGCTCCTTTTTCGGTTTCCGCAGAAATGCGCGGTCGATTGCCGCAAAGATCAGCAGAATCAAACCGTTCAGCGCAATGCGCGTCGCATAGAGCGAGACAGTCTCCGTCAGCGGAGAAACACCATCCAGGGAAGCGCTCAGCAAACTGAGATTCGGGTATTTCAAAAGCTGAATGACCGTCACTGCAAGGCTCAGCACAAACGGCGCAAGGATCGCTGCGAAAAATACATTTTTTCGCGATAATCCGGTCTGCTCCTCCGTTTGCAGGAAATGATAAAGCAGTGCCGTCACAATTACCGAAAGACCGCACATCCAGATGCGCATCTCGAGCAGAGAATACATCGCCCAACAAAAGATTTGCAGAAACAGACTGCCGAAAAATATCAGTATACAGCGCTTTACGATTTCTCCGCGTTCCATTCGGCAGCCTCCTTATCTGTTATTCTTCGTCGGATGCGTCCTCATCAAGCTCGTTATCCTCTTCGGATTCTTCCGCCTCAGCGATCTCCTCCGCAGCGATCTCTTCGCTCTCAGCAGATTCCTCCGCAGCAGCTTCCGCCTCCTGTGCCTTCAGTTCTTCCTCGGAAAGCTGCTCGACCTCGGTGATTTCCGCATCATCCTCATGCTCGGTGCGTGTGAAGGACATCACTCTGCCGTCCTCCGAAACTCGCATCACCCGGACTCCCTTTGCCATTCTGCCCATGATGCGGATATCTGCCGTGCGAATGCGAATGATGATGCCGTCGCTCGAAATCATCATGATATCATCAGTCTCATCAACCACCTTGATGCCGCAGACCTTTCCGCGTTCCTCATCCGGCTTATAGTTATTGAGACCGAAGCCGCCGCGGTTCTGGATGCGGTAATCCTCGATCCGTGCACGCTTTCCGAAGCCCTTTTCCGTGACGGTCAGGAGCGTTGCACCCTCGCGAACTCTCGCCATTGAGACGACTTCGTCTTCACCGCGCAGCTTCATAATCCGGACGCCGTGCGCACTTCTGCCCTGCGGCCGGATACAGTTTTCATCGACACGGATCGCCATGCCGTTCTTTGTTGCAACAAAAAGCTGATCGTGTCCGCCTGTCAAGCGCACACCGGCGATTTCGTCGCCCTCCTCCAGCTTGATCGCGATCAAGCCGTTTTTCCGGACATTTTTGTACGCCGGCAGCGCCGTACGCTTGATTTTGCCGTTCTTCGTTACCATGACGATATAGCTTTCATCGTTGAATTCACTAACCTTCATCATGGCAGCGATCTTTTCATTTTCAGCCAGCGGGAGCAGATTGATGATATTCGTACCCTTTGAATCTCTGCCGCCCATCGGGATTTCAAAGCATTTCAGATCAAACATGATGCCGCGGTTCGTAAAGAACAGCACATGGTCATGGCTCGATCCGACAAACATCTCGGAGACAAAATCCTCCTCGCGCTGCTTCATGCCGGAAACACCTCTGCCGCCGCGGCGCTGCGATTTGTATACCGAGGCCGGAACACGCTTGATATATCCGAAATTCGTATATGTCACAACGCAGTCCTCAACCGGAATCAGATCTTCAATATCCATTTCGCCGCTGACGCTCTCGATCTGTGTGCGGCGCTCATCACCGTATTTTCCGCGGATCTTTTCGAGATCCTCGCGAATAATCTCCAGCACGCGCTCCCTGTTCGACAGGATATCACGCAGATCGTTGATACTTTCACAAAGCGAGCGAACTTCATTCAGGATTTTTTCACGCTCCAGACCTGTCAGCTGACCGAGACGCATCTGCACGATCGCATCAGCCTGTGCCTCGGAGAGTCCGACGGTCGGATAAACCTTTTCGGAAGGATCGACGACAAGTCCCATTGCTTTGCTGTATGCTTCATCTTCCAGCAGCTTAGTCAGATCGACCTCAGCAAAACGCGAAATCAGGCGCTCCTTACCTTCAGCGACCGACTTCGATGTACGCAGGATCTCAACAACCTCGTCAATGAAATCCAGTGCGACGAGAAATCCCTGTAAGAGATGAGCACGCTCACGCGCCTTGCGCAGATCAAAGCGGGAGGCACGCTGTACTACATCGGTCTGATGATCAAGATAATGCACAAGGATCTCTTTCAGTGAAAGCTCCTTCGGAATGCCGTTGACCAGCGCAAGATTGATCATGCCGTAGGTGTCCTGAAGCTGTGTATAACGGAAAAGCTGATTCAGAACAAGATTCGGATTTGCATCCTTTTTCAGCTCGATGCAGATGCGCACCTTTTCTTTGCGGCCAGATTCGTCACGGATATCGTGAATGCCGTCAACGCGCTTTTCCTTTGCTAACTCCGCGATCGACTTGATAAGCTCCGCCTTGTTCACCATGTACGGTATCTCCGAAACGATGATGCACTGGCGATTCTTGATTTCAGTAATCTCAGTCTTTGAGCGGACAGTCAGCTTGCCTCTGCCTGTCGCATAAGCTGCGCGCATTCCGGCTCTGCCCATGATGATACCGCCGGTCGGGAAATCAGGTCCCTTGATGAACTGCATCAGCTGTTCCAGCGTTGCGTCCGGATTTGTCATCAAATAATCCAACGCATCAATAACCTCGCCGAGATTGTGCGGCGGAATATGTGATGCCATACCGACTGCGATTCCCTCAGAACCATTGACAAGCAGATTCGGGAATCTTGCCGGCAAAACGACCGGTTCTTTCAGACGGTCATCATAATTCGCCTGGAAATCGACAGTCTCCTTCTGGATATCCGTCAGCATTGCCAGCGACATTTTCGTCATCTTTGCTTCGGTATAACGGTAGGCAGCAGGCGGATCGCCGTCAACCGTACCGAAATTACCGTGGCCGTCCACGAGCGGATAACGCATCGAAAAGCTCTGCGCCAAACGCACCAGCGCCATATAAACCGAGGCATCACCGTGCGGATGATACTCACCCAGCACTGTACCGACAATATCGGCGCACTTACGGTAGGGCTTTTCCGGTGTCAGACTTTTTTCAAACAGCGTATAGAGGATGCGGCGGTGAACAGGCTTCAGGCCGTCCCGCACATCCGGCAGTGCACGGGAGGTGATGACAGACATCGAATATGCAAGAAACGATGAACGCATTTCCTCCTCAATGTCACGATGGATCATGATGGCTTTACTTGTGTCGTACAAGGATTCTGCCTCCTCTTTTCATGAAATCAGATCATGCAGCGGATCGGGCTGCATCCGCAGCCACTCCGTTCATGCGGTTATTATGCTTCACGGACTTTACACCAGTCCAAAGATTTTCCGGAGCTGTGCATTCTCGTCCTCCGAGAAATCCTTCTTCGGAATAACATAGAAATTCTGCCGGACAAGATACACCATGAAATAATCCGGATATTCGTGTGTCTTCACGCCGTTTCCAAAGCGGATTTCCGTCGGCGGAATCGGCTCATTCTCAGCCGGTTCGTCCGGAAAAAGCTGCTGAAAGCCGTTTCCGTCCGGCTTTTCAGCGGAAGCAGGCTCGACCTCAGCGGAAACTTCTTCTGCGGGAGCTGTTTCCTCTTCAGACGGATTCGGCGCATCCTCTGTCCGGATCTCCAGCCCGTCTTCGAAAACGGAAAGTGCGTAGGTGTCCTGCTCGATCTCCTTCAGCGCTTCGTGCACTGACCGGCGCAGCTTGAAAGTCCGATACCAGCGCACGAGAATGATCGCGATGCAGCTAAGGATCAGAATATATGCAAGCGTCTGCGTATTATCCTTTACGACCGCATGAACATATACTCCGGCAACCGCCAGCAGAACTGCGGTCAGAAGTAAATTCTGCGGATAGACATATTTCTTCTGGAAATTCCGGAATGCATCATCGAACATCGCCAGCGGGATATGATAGCTGCGCTCCAGCAGCGGTGTCTTATTTGCCATCTTCCGCTTCCTCCGTTTCCTCGGCAATGATATCCTCAAATGCTTTCTCGATATCTATCTCCGATGCATCTATTGTTTCGGTATGCGCTTCCTGCTGTGCGTTTTCCTCATCGGCATCATCATCCTCATAAATGACTCTGCCGTCCGGATTGACACGCTGACCTTTTGCATCATAGAGCCGGAGCTGCTTTGCGCCGTAATACCGGCCGCAGAGTTCAGCAGTCACAGAGGCTGCGTTCTCGTCATCCTCCGGAACCGGCGGTTCCTCGCCGTCCACGATCGAGGCCGTTTCAAGCTGATGATATCCGCCGGAGCAGTTTTCCTCGGCAAATTTCCGGATCTCAGCGATCTCCTGCCGATTCAGACTGCGCTTTGCGACATATACAAACTGATTGACGATTTTGTTTTCTGCAAACAGAAAGCCGCGGGCATTTTCATATGCGGTCAGGCTGCCGGTGCCGATTGAGGTTTCCGCATCGGCAATCTCTTCGGGATCCATTTTCTCTGTTTCGTCTTTCTCAAAAATCTCCATAATTGTCAGCGAATGCGGGTAAAATGTGATCTCACGCCATTCGCCGAACTGAAGCCGGTTTGTCGCAATGAACTTTTTGTTTGACGGTGTGAAATAAAATGCGGCGCCTACCAGCAGACAGCCGATCGTATAAAACAGAAATGTCATCCGCTTCAGCAGAATGCAGAGCAGCAGGCAGATCACGCCGAGCACAATGCAGGTCACAAGTCCGATCATGCGTTCGCTGCCGCGTTCGTTGTTGACATAGATGCGGTATACATCATCAAAATCGCTGTCCTTCATTTTGGTTTGGACAGTCAGGAGCTTTTCTTCCTTTGCCATAGATTCCCTTTCGGATCAGACATCCAGATTCACAGCATATTTTGCATTGGTTTCAATAAAATTACGGCGCGGCTGCACCTTATCGCCCATGAGGATTGAGAAAATCTCGTCGGCCTTCATCGCATCTTCCATCGTGACCTGAATCATCGTGCGCGTTTCAGGATCCATTGTCGTTTCCCAGAGCTGTTCAGGGTCCATCTCACCGAGGCCCTTGTAGCGCTGCACTTCGACCTTTGCACCGTTTGCGGAAAGCTCTGCGATATACTGATCGCGTTCCTCATCAGAAAATGCATATTTATGTGTTTTTCCCTTTGTGACACGGAAAAGCGGCGGCTGCGCGATATACACATTGCCGTTCTCAATCAGCGGACGCATAAACCGGAAGAAGAAGGTCAGCAGCAGCGTCCGGATGTGGCAGCCGTCCACATCGGCATCAGCCATAATGATGACCTTGCCATAGCGAAGCTTGGTGATATCGAAATCCTCTCCGATCGAGGTGCCGAGCGCTGTTACGACCGGCTGAAGCTTGTCATTGCCGTAAACCTTGTCGATGCGGACACGCTCGACATTAAGCATCTTGCCCCAGAGCGGCAGGATCGCCTGATAGCGCCGGTCTCTGCCGTCCTTTGCGGAACCGCCTGCAGAATCACCCTCGACGATATAGACTTCAGTAAATTCGATATCGCGCTCGGAGCAGTCGGCAAGCTTGCCCGGCAGAGATGCGGATTCCATTGCAGACTTTCGTCTTGCAGTTTCACGCGCTTTCTTTGCAGCCTCTCTTGCACGCTGCGCATCCTGCGATTTCTCAAAGATCGCCTGCGCAACAGTCGGATTTTCTTCGAGGAAATCCATGAGCTTATCGGTGACGATCTGCTCAACAAAGGGCTTTATCTCCGGATTACCGAGCTTGACCTTTGTCTGGCTCTCGAACTGACAGTCCGTCAGCTTGACGGAGATGATCGCCGTCAGACCTTCGCGGACATCTTCGCCCATGAGCTTCGTATCGTCCTTCATCAGACCGAACTTTTTACCGTATTCGTTGACGACCTTTGTCAGCGCATTGCGGAAGCCCATCTCATGTACACCGCCGTCGATCGTATGCACATTGTTCGCGAACGACATGATGACCTCGTTGTAGCTGTTGTTATACTGCATCGCGATCTCAACAGCGTTGTCACCCTTTTTGCCGTTGAAATATATAACCTGATCAGAGATCGGATCCAAACCGCGTGTCATGTGGATATGCTCGATGAACTGACGAATGCCGCCCTCATAGCAAAGCACCTCATGGCGATCCTCCTCCGGAAAACGCTTGTCTTCGATCTCGATCGTCAGACCGGCATTCAGGAACGCCTGCTCACGCATTCTCTTGAGCAGAACCTCGTAATCAAAGATCGTTGTTTCCTCGAAGATCTCTCCATCCGGCTTGAATGTGACGGATGTGCCGTGACGGTCGGTATCGCCGGTCACAGCAAGCTCTTTGTCATATTTCCCGCGCTCGAACCGCTGGAAATAGCTATGCTTGCCGTCCCAGACGGTCAGCTCCAGCCATTCCGAAAGCGCATTAACAACCGACGCGCCGACACCGTGCAGACCGCCAGCGACCTTATAGCCGCCGCCGCCGAATTTACCGCCGGCGTGCAGTACAGTGAAAACGACCGTTGCCGCGGAGATCTTCTCCTTCGGATGCATACCGACCGGAATGCCGCGGCCGTCATCGGTCACGCGGATGATATCACCTTCGAGAATCTCAACCGTGATCTTATTGCAGTATCCGGCGAGTGCTTCGTCAATCGAGTTATCCACGATCTCATAGACCAGATGATGCAGGCCGCCGGAACCAGTCGTACCGATATACATTCCCGGACGCTTCCGGACCGCCTCCAGTCCTTCCAGCACCTGTATTTGGTTTTCGTCATATTCGCCCTCGACGGGCGCCTGTATCAGCATTTCTTCACGATCCATACTGTACGTTACTCCCTTCAGATCTGCATCTGCCGCTCCCGCAAAAAGAGTCGGCCTTCAGAACATTGTCAATGCACGCTTGCGGAGCGTCGCGACAGAAATCGAGGATATATACGCGATCTCCTCGCCGCTCTCCATACAGACAACAAAGCTCTTCGGCATTTCCGCCGAAACATTGATGGCTCTGCCCTCTTTTTCCAACCGGCTCAGGTAAGCGCGGGTGTCCTGTCCGATTGTCGTATTTTCAATATCAAATACCCCGATCACAGTTGTATCGTTGATCGAGATCTGTTCTCCAAGATGAATATACATTATGCGCCCTCCGGCTCTGCATTCTGTTCCGTCAGACAGCCGTTTTCCATGCTGTAGCGTTTTCCCGCTCCGGAAAAACCGACCGCCTCCGGCTGCGGTGTGGTCAGAAAGATCTGCATATCATTGACGATATCATACACAAGCCGCTGACGCTGACCGTCCAGCTCGCCCATGACATCATCCAACAGAATAATCGGCGTTTCATCCTTTTTGTCATAAAAGACTGCCGCCTGCGCAAGCTTCAGAACAAGCGCCGTACTTTTCTGTTGTCCCTGCGAACCAAATTCCCGCACGGAAAGTCCGCCGATCCTGCAGCTGAAATCATCTCTGCCGGCGCCCTTTGCAGTAAAGCCAAGCCGGATATCATCCTCTGCACTTTTTTGCAGCTGCTCAAAATAATGCTGCTGCATCTCCTTCGTTGGTTTTTCGGGAATCTCCGAATTCCGGAATAAATTCGAGCGGTATTTCACGGCAAGCTTTTCCCTGCCGTCCGTGACCGACGCATAAAGCTGCTCGCAGACTGCCGCAAGCTGCCGGATATAGGCATACCGCAGACATGTCAGCAGACTGCCGTGCGCAGCAAGCTGGATATCCCAGTCTGCCAGATCGTGCTTTTTCGCGGTGCCAAGCTGAATCTGTTTCAGAACAGCATTGCGCTGCGCGGTCAGCTGTTCAAACCGCCGCAGACAGCCAAGCATAGCCGGAGTAAGCTGCGAACCGCAAAGATCCATGAAGCTGCGGCGCTTCTCCGGCCCGGAACGAATCAGCTCCCGGTCGTCCGGTGAGAATACCACGCACTGAAACTGTGAGAACAATCCGCTCCCGCCCTTCAGCGGAACGCCGTTGAGCAGGATCTTTTTCTGTTTGCCCTCGCCGCGCGCCATATGGATCCGGATCTCCTGTATGCGTCTGCTGTCCTGAAATTTCAGATGCAGATGCATCGCCTGAGCCTTGAGTCCAATGAAATCCTTTTCCTTTGCACCGCGAAAACTGCGGCAGCCGGTACAGCTCCAGATCGCCTCCAGCAGATTTGTCTTGCCCTGCGCATTATTTCCGCAGATCAGATTCCTCTCCGGATGCGGCAATATTTGCAGCTGTTCCAGATTGCGGAAGCCTTCCGCACTGAATGATAAGATTCGCATTTACGCTTCTTCCGGTGCGGTGACATGAACCTGATAATTTTCAACTGTCACAGTATCGCCTCCGCGGATCTTTTTTCCGCGCATTGTGCAGATCTCACCATTGACGCTTACCGCGCCATCCTGAATGATCTGTTTTGCAAATCCGCCTGTATCCGTCAGCCCCGCGAGCTTCAAAAGCTGTTCGAGCTTGATAAAGGGCGTTTTGATCGTAATATTGATCTGTTCCATAGCATTCTCCGTCAACGGCGCACCTGAACCGGCATGATGATCGCAATCGAACCATCACCGTCCGCTTCCATGATCTTAACTGCACGGTCTGCTGCCGTCAGCATCAGACGCACCTTGTCACTCTGCACAACGCGCACCGCATCAAGCAGATATCGGTTGTTGAAGCCGATTACCATTTTTTCGCCGGTCATCTCGCAGTTCAGTACATCGTCCACACTGCCGACAACATTCTGGCAGTTGATAAGCAGACGGTCATCCTCAAGCTGGAAGCGCACAGCGGTCTTGTTTTTCTCCGAAATGAGCAGCGAGCAGCGCTCCAGGCTGTCCATCAGCTCACGGCGGTTCAGTGTGAGCTCTGTCTTGACATTCTCCGGGATGCTGCGGCGATAGTTAATAAATTCGCCAGCAAGCAGCCGCGTATAAACAACATAGTGACTGATCTCGAACATTGCGTGACTCTGGTCAAGACGAATTTTACACGGTGCTTCATTCTTTTCGTCATCGCCGAGCAGATGCTCGATCTCACGGAGTGCCTTTGCCGGCACAACGAATTTCATCGGATCCTGACCGGGCAGCGGCTCGGTCCGAATCGCCATGCGGTAATTATCGAGTGCAACAATGTTCAGTACATCGTCTGTCATTTCGATCAGTTCGCCGGTGAAGATCGGCTTGGTTTCATCAAGTGAAACGGCATAGATCGTCTGGTCGATCATATTTTTGAACAGACTCTGCGGAATGACTGCGCCCTTGCCCTGTTCGATATCCGGCAGATCCGGATATTCATCGGCACGTCTTCCGGGGAGCAGGCAGGATGTGCCATTTCCGGTAATTGTAATTTTCAGGTGGTCATCGGTTTCGATTGTCAGAACGCCGTCCGGCATTCTTCGGACAAGCTCCGAGAAAAGACGGCTGTCTGTCAGCAGTGTTCCGCCCTCTTCGACAACTGCCGGGATCTGTGTCCGAATGCCGAGTTCCAGATCATAGCCGGTAAGGATCAGCTCCTGTCCCTCCGCGCGAAGATGAATTGCAGCAAGTGCTTCCATCGGTGTCTTGGAACTGGCAGCCTTAGCAACATTTGGCAGAACCTCTGTGAGGTCTGTTTTCTGACAGGTAATTTTCATTTTGCAGAAATCCTTTCTGATGACAGATGCGTTTTCCACAGCCGATCTCATTTCGGAGAAGCACTTTGCGCTGTCTGTCATATGATATCATATAATATAAAACAGTAGGAACAGTAGAGGACTTGAAATTGTGGAATCTTGTTTTGCCGATCGGAAAAATCCAGCTCTCGCTTGCAAATTAAGCTTTGAAAAGGAATGTGTTTTTTCCACGGCGCATTGTGCAGAGAAATGTGAAAAGTTGAAAAGCAGATGCAGCCATTCTACAAGGGTGTAAAAAGTGGAAAGTGCGGGAAAGAATGTTGAAAAAACGGTTGAAACTGTGAATACTCGGAGTATATCAGGCAGTTTTCCACATTTCGGAAGTGGAAATTCTAATTTTCCCCGAAATTGCGAGGTTAGTTTTCAACATCTCTTTCAACAGCTGTTGAAATGCGAAATTTCCGAACAAACGCTCTTTGTTATCACTTTGTAAATTTTCCAGTTCGTTGATTTTTGGAATTTCGACAGATTTCAAACAAATCGGAGGTCTGCACAAAGAAGTGGAAAATCTTTCAGGATTATTTTCCGGAACCGTCACGAATGGTCTTGCTGACGCTTTCGATCGCATCGCGGAAATCGGAATCCTTCTTCATATTATTGACGACATATTTGACCGCATAAACGATTGTAGAGTGATCTCGGTTGCCGAATTCCTCGCCGATTGAAGCAAGTGTCATCTGTGTAATATCGTGTACGAGATAGATTGCGACCTTGCGCGCATTGGAAATTTGCTGCGAACGCTTCTTGGAGCGGATATCTTCGGGCGTGACACCGTAAAGATTCGAGACTTCCTGAATGATATTCTCGACCGTGACCGGTGTTGGCTGTTCATCGGTGAGGATATCGCGGATGACGCTCTGTGCCATTGACAGCGAGGGAGCGGAATCTGCGAGGGATTTCAGTGCCTTCAGACGCTTGACTGCGCCTTCGAGCTGACGGATATTCGATTTCAGGCGGTTTGCAATGAATTCCGCTACATCGTCCGGGATATTGAGATCGAGCAGCTCTGCTTTGCGGCGGATGATTGCGACGCGTGTCTCGAAATCCGGCATGGAAATATCCGTAATAAGGCCGGATTCAAAGCGTGTGCGGATACGGTCTTCCAGAATGCGGATATCCTTCGGCGGACGGTCAGATGTCAGAACGATCTGTTTTCCGGCTGCGTGCAGGATATTAAAGGTGTGGAAAAATTCCTCCTGTGTCGACTCTTTGCCGCTGATGAAATGGACATCATCGACGAGCAACACATCGGCGCTGCGGTATTTTCCATGGAATTCGGAGGTATCCTTCTTCTGCTGGATCGCCTCGATCAGCTCATTCGTGAATGTTTCGCCTGTGACATAAATGATATTGAGATTCGGGTCGCGCTTTTTCATTTCGTGGGCGATTGCCATGAGCAGATGCGTTTTTCCGAGACCGGAAGGTCCGTAGATAAACAGCGGGTTATAGGTATTGCCGCTGCCGTCACCGCGCGCGATGCTCGTGCAGGCTGCATATGCAAACTGGTTCGAGCCGCCGACGATGAATGTATCAAAGGTATAAGCATATTCGCCGTCGCCGGAACGTTTATTCAGCTCCGCGATGGGGTTTTCTTCTGCAGGCGTGTTGTTCTCTGTTTCCTCATTTTGCTCCTGAACGATCATACGCAGCGTGACCGGAAAGCCGAGAATCTGTGAAAACGCTTCCTGAAGCGGGCGCGAGTAATTGTTTTCAACGATCATACGCTGGAATTCGGAGGGGCAGTAGATGACTGCATCCGATCCATCCAGTCTTGCCGGACGCAGTGTGTCCAGCCAGAGTCCCTTTGCCAGATTTCCGACCTTACCGTCTCTTGAACAGTATTCCTTCACCGCTTCAAACACTTCTTCAAAGGAATTCACGGGTTTGTTCACATCCTCTTTCTATATATTATAAATAGTATTGTTTCAGCAGACAGACTTGCCCCTGAGATTGGCCGATTTTGGCCGGTTTCAGGACAGTCGCATACAAGATATATTATAGCATAATGCGGAGATAATTTCAAGTATCCGGAAGAATCATTGTCGCTTTATACAAAACTTGACACTTGTTTTCGGCGGATATTGAGTGATTGATTTTTCGGCGCTGCAAGCGGGTTTCCGCGGAGAGCGGTGCTGAAAAAATCGCGGCGGAGATCCGAAAATGAAATGTAAAATATATTTGAAAGAATGTTTCTGAAATAAATTCGCTCTTGCATTTTCAGGCGATATGTGATATAATAAATAGTGGATTAACGTAAGATTGTGAAATTTTTATCAATATCAATCTGATCCCACAGCTACGAAAGGATGGTTTCCAAAAATATGGAAAAAAAGCCGTTGAAAGCGCAGGGTGCCGAAGTGCTTGCAGCCCTGCTTCAGCAGACGAAGGAAGCATACGATGCATTTCAGGCGAAGAAGCTCAGCTTGAATATGGCACGCGGTAAGCCCGGACCTGAGCAGCTTGAACTGACACTTCCGCTCATGGATGCTCTGTCCGCGGATGCAGACATGATCTCAGAAAGCGGCGATGACTGCCGTAATTACGGTGTGCTTTCCGGTATTTCCGAAGCAAAGACGATCTTTGCTGATATCCTCGGTGCAAAGCCGGAGGAGATGTTCATCGGCGGAAACTCCAGTCTTGAGCTGATGTTTGCCTGTCTGCAAATCGCTTATGTCAAGGGCATTGCCGGATGTCCGGCATGGAAAACATTGGACAAGGTCAAATTCCTCTGCCCTGTTCCCGGTTATGACCGCCACTTTGCACTGACTGAGTATTTCGATGTTGAAATGATCCCTGTTCCGACTGACGAAAACGGCCCAGACATGACCATGGTCAAAAAATATGTTGAATCTGATCCGGCAGTCAAGGGTATCTGGTGTGTGCCGGTTTATGCGAATCCGAGTGGTATCGTTTACAGCGACGAGACTGTCCGCGCGTTTGCCGCATTGAAGCCCGCTGCAAAGGATTTCCGCATCTTTTGGGATAATGCCTACTGCATCCATCATCTGACCGCAGAGCCGAAAAAGCCCCTGACGATCAATCAGGCATGCGAGGAAACCGGCGAAACTGATATTTTCTATCAGTTTGTTTCAACTTCGAAAGTCACATTCCCCGGCGCAGGTGTGGCAGCATTCAATACATCCAAAACAAATCTTGACGAGCTGAGTAAATCGCTCGGCATCCAGACGATCGGATTTGATAAGATCAATCAGCTTCGTCATGTGCGGTTCTTCGGCAATGCTGACAATATGCGTGCACATATGGAAAAGCACTGTGCGGTGCTGAAGCCGAAGTTCGATATCGTGCTGGATATGCTGGAGCAGGAGATCGCTCCGCTCGGCATCGCGAGCTGGACAAAGCCGGAGGGCGGATACTTTATTTCGTTCAATGCACCGAAGGGTACGGCAAAGCGCATCGTTCAGTTATGCAAAGAGGGCGGCGTTACTCTGACCAATGCAGGCGCGACTTATCCCTATAAGAACGATCCGGATGACAGCAATATCCGCATTGCACCGACTTATCCGAAATGCGGAGAGCTTTCTCAGGCAATGGAGCTGTTCTGTATCTGCGTGAAACTTGCTGCACTTGAGCAGCTCGTGAATTGATCAGGTGCATTTATAATTCGGAGGCGGAGATCCTGTTTGGCTGGTATCTGCGCACAAAGGAATTGTGAATTAAAACACATTATATAAAGGAGAAGTTCATCATGATTGATATTAAGTTTCTGTTAAACAATAAGGAAGCTGTCAAGGAGAATATCAAAAAGAAGTTTCAGGATGATAAGCTTCCGCTCGTTGATGAAGCGGCGGAGCTGTATGCTCAGATTCTTGAGGCAAAGCACATCTCGGAGGATCTCCGTGCACAGCGCAATAAGCTCTCGGCGCAGGTTCCGGTTCTCATGAAGGCCGGCAAAAAAGATGAAGCCGAGGCGATCAAGGCGCAGGTCAAGGAAAACGCTGTGACCATGAAGGAAAAGGAAACCATCATGGACGAGCTTAGCGTAAAGCTCGATGATATCATGAAGCGCATTCCGCAGATCATTGATGCATCGGTGCCGATCGGCAAGGACGACAGCGAAAATGTCGAGGTCGAGCGCTTTGGTGAGCCGGTCATTCCGGATTACGAGATTCCGTATCATGCTGACATCATGGAAAGACTCAACGGTCTGGATAAGGATGCTGCAGGCAGAGTAGCCGGAACCGGTTTCTATTATCTCATGGGCGACATTGCGCGTCTGCATGAGGCTGTTCTCGCATATGCAAGAGATTTCATGATTGATCATGGCTTTACCTATATGATTCCGCCGTTCATGATGCACAGAAGCATTGTCGAGGGCGTTATGTCCTTTGAGGAAATGGAAGCGATGATGTATAAGATCGAAGGTGAGGATCTTTATCTGATCGGCACCTCTGAGCATACGATGATCGGCAGATTTGTCAATCAGATTGTTGATGAAAGCACACTTCCGCTGACACTGACATCCTATTCGCCCTGCTTCCGCAAGGAAATCGGTTCGCATGGTCTGGAGGAGCGCGGTGTTTACCGTATTCACCAGTTCGAGAAACAGGAAATGATCGTTCTCTGCAAACCTGAAGAAAGCATGGATTGGTACAATAAAATGTGGAAGCTCTCCGTGGATCTGTTCCGCAGCATGGAGATTCCGGTTCGTCAGCTCGAATGCTGCTCTGGCGATCTGGCAAACCTCAAGGTTAAGTCCTGCGATATTGAAGCATGGTCGCCTCGTCAGAAAAAATATTTCGAAGTCTGCTCCTGCTCGAATCTCGGTGATGCTCAGGCGCGCCGTCTGAAGATTCGTACAAAGGGTGAGAACGGTACTTATCTTGTTCATACGCTGAACAATACCGTTGTTGCGCCGCCGAGAATGCTGATCTCCCTGTTGGAGAATCACTATCAGCCGGACGGCTCTGTCAATATCCCGGCAGTTCTCCGTCCGTACATGGGCGGCAAGGAAAAAATTGTTCCCAAAAACTGATAAATGTATAATTTATCAGGCTATGCTCAAAATATTCTGCTGACAAAACAAGCCGCTGTTCATTATACGAACAGCGGCTGTTTTTATGTGGCATATCGATTCATAATCTGATGTGCGATGCCTGCAATCTCATCCCGCAGCGAAACCGGCGAAAGCACTGTGACATGTTTTCCGTATTGTAGCGCCCAGTGTGTCATTGCAGTTGGGTTGACATTGACTTTTACAATAACTGTATTGACTCGCTCACCCGCTTGGATACTGATGTCATTGCCGAACCAATCGAGGATATCTCCAAGAATATCGGAGTCTGCCAGAAATTTGACTTCTACAGCGTCTCCCTGATACATATATAACTGTTCTGCATAATGTTCATTATGCGGAGCGCTGCCTTCTGTTTCCGATATCGGCAGACGATCGAGCTTCTCCTCCAGCTTGATTTCCATGATCCGATCAATTCGGTAATTGGAAAGAACCTGATAAGGCTCTTTGCAGCAAATCAGATAATAGTGTCCATGCGAAACGATAATCTCATATGGACTAATGAGATATCTCCGCTGCCGTCCTTCCTCCGAACAGCGCGGCGTCAGTTTGGGTTGATTATTCTGATCGAGAGTGTATTTTCCGTATTGAAATGAGACCATGCATTTCTTTTGCATTGCCTCGCAGAGCAGCTCGATCGAATACAAAAGCTGCTGCGCGGGCGGTGAATGAAGATAGGTGATTGTTGAATCTTGCTGTGATTGTCGGAAGGTCGGCGGAGCAAGTGTCATGATCTTTGTGAGCAGAGATTCTCGTTGTGCTTCAGGGATCGCCGGCATTGCGGAAAGCAGATCGCATATCAGCCGAAGTTCACTGATCTCAAACTGTGGTTCAAGATACCAGTCTGTCAGCATTTCCTCTTCTGAACCGTCCGGCAGGATTCGGATCCGCTTTTCGGCATTTAGCGGATATCCGGCTTCCTGCAGAATATTAAGATAGGATTTCAGAGTTCTGCGGTTCAGAATGATTCCGTATCGCCGTTCAATGGATTCCAACAGCCTTTGCTGAGACATTTTATGATTTCGGTCGGTTTCTTCCTGAAGGACTGTGAGTAAATGGAATAGTGCGATTGCTCTCATTCGGTTCCCTCCTGTCCTGTGGGAATATCCTCTGTTTGTTTGATGACCGGATCATTGATTGCTTTCAGATAGCTTTGTAAATTTGCATCAAAGTCAACCGTCAGAACCATTTGTCCGTTTGGCGCAGTCTGATTTGAAAATGTACCGTCAGCCGGAATACGGAGCTTTTGCGTTTCATAGGACAACAATTTTATTGGAAGCTCAAAGGATTTCAGATAGAGACTTCCGGTTGTCATATTGGTACTCAGTTCCGGAAGTGCCTTAACAAGAATGGAAGAGATCGCGGTCGGACTGAGATGTTTCAATTTTCCAAGCATCAGGTCAAGCACTTTTCGCTGTCGTTCTGTTCTCTCAAAGTCTGCATTGCCGACAAAACGAATTCGGGCATAGGAGAGCGCCTGTTTTCCATTCAGGATAAATGTGCCGCCGCTCGGCAGAAAGTCAGATTTCGGATCATCGCCCATGATGCCGTTGACCTCGCTTTCGAGGATTACATTGATCGCTTCTGCTTCCTTGTCACTGACTGTGACCTTCAAACCGCCGACTGCATCCGAAATATGAACGAATGATTTGAAATTGATGCAGACATAATCATCGACACGGATGCCGAAGTTATTAGAGATCGTGTCCATAAGCAAAGTTGCCCCGCCGTAAGCATAGGCGGCGTTGAGCTTGTCGTTGCCATGATTCGGGATTGTTACATAGGAATCGCGCATCAGGGATGTCATTGTCATGGTTTTGTTGTGACTGCTGAAGCTGAGCAATATCATTGTATCGGCTCGGCCGCGTTCATCATCGGTTCGGTTATCTGTACCGATGATCAAAATGTTTCTGACATTCGGATCCGCCTCAGCGGAACCTACAATGAGATTTCGCACACCGGTTTTCTCATAGTTCAACTGTTTGATGGCAAGAAGTGCAATGCAGGAATAGATCGCAAATAATGAAAAGATAAATATGATGATTGCTGTCACAATTCGTCTGAGACAGCTCTTTTTTTTGCGGCGATGTGTTTTGATTTTTTGCTTCTGCTCACTGCGTGTTTTCGCGGTTGATTCTTTTGGAGGTTTTTCTACGAATTCCGGTCGCTGATATGATGGACGCACATAGACAGTTTGCGTCGGTTCTGATTGTTCAGTGGAAGGAAGCTGGCTTTGATAGGATGCCCGTCGAACCGGCATGATCGGTCGATGTTCTTTTGGCGGTGGACCGATCCGCTGCCTTGTGTTTCGGTTGATAGTTCGTTGCGGGTGCTGTAAGTTCCGCTGATTATTGGAGATTCGCTGCCTGCTTCTGTTTTGGATATTGGTTCTGCGAGGACCGTTTGGATTGCTGGTGGTTTTCTGCTGCGGTTGTCTCTGCATTGCATTTGGCGGTCGATCTGTCTGACGACGATATTCATTTTCGTCCGGGATCGGAAGTTCAGTCGTATTGGAAAAGCGGTCGCTCATTGATATCTTCCTTTCTTTCTGGCTGCTGTTTCTTCTCTTTTATTATATCGCAGGAAAATGTACTTGTCAATACATTATCCGATCTGTATTAATTTGATATCGATTTGTTACTAGTTCCCTGCACAATATTTTCTTATTGTCTGCAGTGTGTGGTTCTCCCCTTTTTATATATTCGCCCCCTCTCCCGTTGCGTTTTTCTTGGCGGGAGGCGCGTTTCAGAATGGGGGAGTTTGTCGAAAATGATGCTGCCTAATTTGATGTTTCCTGGTATTTTCATATACTTGCTGATCTGCTGAATATACTATTTGTGATAGAATTTGGCCGCATGGTGTTCTGTGTTATATCCCAAATTCTTAATATTGCGACTGATTTTCCTATGTTTCACGTGGAACATTACAGCGGTGAGCGTTTGATCTTTGCGAATCTTCTGGGATATTGATCCGGCGTTTCATGCTGCTTTCGCAGTATGATTAGATGCTTTTCCTCATTGTCAAGCGTGTATTTTTTTTCGTTTTCAACGATGCAGCCAAGTGCATCTGCAGCTTCAGCAAAGCGCTCTATGGTCGGATCATATTGCTTTCCCTTCATCGCAATGAGTCTTCCGTTCACTTTCAAGTATCTTACGGATACCTCTGTCAGCATTGATCCGGCTGCCATTGCACGGGAAACGACAAGGTCAAATTTGCCTTCAAATTCCGGCATGCGAGAGATTTCCTCAGCTCTGCCAGCTGCAGTTCTGATCTTCAGGCCTAAATTGTGGATCACCTTTCTGCAGAACTCTATTTTACGCAATTCACTGTCTAAGAGGGCCATGTCTATATTCGGTCTCAGAATAGCGAGGGGTATGCCAGGAACACCTCCGCCAGTTCCGATATCGATAATTTTACTCGTCTTTGGTAGTTCGTTAATGAGAAATGCTGCATCAAGAAAATGTCGCTTCCAAATCTCTATTTCTGTTTTGACGGCTGTCACATTTTGTACTTCTGACTCATTGAGCAGCATTTCCGCGTATTTTGAGAATATATCATATTGTTCCATTGTCAGTGATATTGATATCTCGCTGAATATTTTGTTTGCTTCTTGAAAAGAGATCATATCTTGCCTCCGGCTTTCAGCCAAGTCATCAGGATTGCTACATCTGCAGGGGATACCCCTGAAATTCTCGAAGCTTGTGAGAGGTTTTCCGGTCGAACGCGGCCGAGCTTTTCAGCCGCTTCTGATGATAATCCTCGGATTAAGCTATATTTTGTTTCGATTGGGAGTTTAATGCGCTCATAGCGTTCTATGTGTTCATTTTGCTCCTGCTGTCTCTTAATGTAGTGTTCATATTTGATAATATGGCTGACTTCTGCGATTTCTTCGCCGTGAAGATCAAATTTCATACTAATATTTCTGGTTAGATCAGTAAACTGAACCTGTGGTCTGCGAAGTAATGAATCCATCTTTACAGCTTGTGATATTGGAGATGTTCCGCATTCTGTCAAATATTCATTGACTTCCTTAGGTGAAATATTTTGATGGCATATTATTTCCACAGCCGCTTGTATTCGATCTTGTTTCTGGGTGTACTCTTTCCATCTGCTATCCGATATTAGTCCGTATTCTCTTCCTATCGGTGTTAATCGTGTGTCGGCGTTAGAATGTCGTAGGGATAATCTGTATTCGCTGCGAGCAGTCATCATTCTGTACGGGTCCTCTGTGCCTTTTGTTACTAAATCATCAATCAGCGTGCCGATATAAGAGCTTTTGCGGCTGAGTTCAAGCTCTTTTTCTTTTTTGACATATGCTGAGGCATTGATTCCGGCTATGATACCCTGTGATGCGGCTTCTTCATATCCAGAAGTGCCATTAAACTGTCCGGCAGCATATAGTCCGTGAAAATCTTTGAAAGCGAGCGTATGCGTTAAGCATAGTGGGTTTATACAATCATATTCTATTGCATATGCCGGTCGCATGATTTCGATATGCTCAAACCCTTTCACGCTTCGATACATTTGATGTTGAACATATTCCGGAAGTGAAGTACTGAATCCTTGCAAATACATTTCTTCCGTATGCAGTCCTGTTGGTTCGACAAATACCTGATGTTTTTGTCTTTCTGCGAAACGAATGACCTTATCTTCGATTGAAGGACAATATCTTGGCCCTATTCCATGTATAACACCAGAATATAGCGGAGACTCTCCTATGTTTTCGCGTATGATTTGATGTGTTTGCTCATTTGTATTTGCCAGGTAGCAAATACAGTCGTTTCTTGCGACTTTTGCTCCGCTTTCAAACGAAAATGGAATCGGCTCTTTGTCTCCGTATTGCGGAATAAGCTGGGAATAATCAATGCTTCTGCTGTGAACTCGACAGGGTGTTCCTGTTTTGAATCGTCGCAGCTTGATGTTATATGATAAGAGCTTTTCTGATAGTGATAATGCTGGTAAACAGGCGTCAGGACCGCTAGATAAACCTGTTTTTCCTATGTAGACCATTCCATTGAGGAATGTTCCGGCACATATGACAACTGCTTTGCACGGATATATTGCGCCAAACCGATTAACCACCCCTGTGACACATTGATTTTCATCTATCCTTATGTCTGCAATCTCAGTCTGGATGATATAGAGATTTTCTGTCGCTTCCAGCATTTTTTTCATATATCTATGATATTCTCGGCGGTCGGCTTGCGCGCGGGGACTGTGAACGGATACTCCTTTGCTTAGATTGAGCATTCTCATTTGTATACAGCAAGCGTCTCCAGCTTTTCCCATGATTCCGCCCATCGCGTCAATTTCTCGCACCAGATGTCCTTTTGCACTTCCTCCAATCGAAGGATTACAGGGCATATTTCCGATTTGATCCAATGATATTGTGAAGAGCGCTGTTTTACAGCCTCGTTTTGCCATTGCCAGCGCTGCCTCTATTCCAGCGTGCCCGGCACCGATAACTGCCGCATCAAATTCGATGATTTCTTGCATAATACTCTCCTATATTGATTGTTCCACGTGGAACAATGGTGATTATACTTCTGTTTATTCCAGAATTTGAGTTTGTGCTTTGGTAATATAGAATACTGATATATTTTTCATTTTAGATGTGAATCGTTCATCAGTGTGAAATGTTCCACGTGGAACATTTTATTTACCTACGCAGAATTTTGAAAACACACCCTGGATCACATTCTCATTCACATCAATTCCTTCAATCTCACGCAAAGATTTTACTGCGGATTCAAGTGAAGTATAAAGAATATCCAGTTCCTCACCGACATCTACGAGTTCCAATGCTTCCTGAACCGAAAGAATCGCGCTTTCGATCAAACAACGCTGTCTTTCATTCATGATCTGCGGCCTGTTTGTAACAGCTTCGCCAAAGATGTTTCTCATAGGCTCAAGTAGTACAGAAAGAGGTGGATGTTTAATTGCAGATATCAATACAACAGGATACGGTAATTGTGGCGGAAGTGTTTCGGTAAGGTCAGTTTTATTCCATAGTATCAAGGTGTGCTGCGGGCATTTTGAAAGAAATTCAAGATCTTCGTCAGATAGACCAATATTAGCATCAATAACATAAAGGGCAAATTCCGAGGCTTCCAGCTCTCGATATGCCTGCTGTATGCCGATACTCTCAATTTGATGATCAGTGTCCCGTAATCCGGCAGTATCCGACAAAAGCAATGTGAATTCGCCGATTTTCACTTGTTCAGTTACTATATCACGCGTTGTTCCTGCTATATCCGTAACAATGCTTCTTTCAGTTCCGCAGAGCCAGTTCATCACAGATGACTTGCCTGCATTTGGCCGTCCAAGGAGAACAGTCTTGATTCCCTCACGGATTCGTCTTCCGTTCTGATATTCCAAAGCAAGGCGATTCAGCTGCATTTTGATTTCGTTGAGCTTGGTTGAAAGCGTATTTCGATCTAATTCAGGCGGGCATTCCTCTGCATCATCCATCCAGTAAGAGAGCGCGGACATAAAATCAATCAAACGCTCTGCATAAGTGTTCATTTGTTTGCCGAGCATTCCATCCATTGCAAGATTTGCCTGGCGTAGAGCAGCTTCGCCGTCAGCAGCAATCAGATCCATAACTGCCTCAGCTTGTGTGAGGGACATTTTTTCGTTTAAAAATGCGCGTTTTGTGAATTCACCTGGTTCAGCAGGAACAGCACCAAATTGATATAGTAATCGTAGAATCTGTCTACTGATATACAACCCGCCGTGGCAAGTGATTTCAACGGTATCCTCACCAGTATAACTATGCGGAGCGCGAAAAACAGTCAGGACAACATCGTCAATGCGCTCTTCTTTATCAACAATTTTTCCATAAGCGCATGTATACCCTTTCATCTCAGATAATGTTAAATGATTATATGATACGAATATATGTTCGGCAACGGAAATCGCCTGATCGCCTGATATCCGGATCATAGCGATGCCGCCGGGTGCTTCCGGCGTAGAAATTGCAGCTATGGTGTGCATAATTCTCCTTAACAACAGAGGGCGGCTCAGAAATGAACCGCCCTTTCAGCATCAAATATCAATTTTGCCGTAAACACCGGCATTCAGGGAATCCTCCGGCTTCGGGCGCTTATAATCCTTTTCAAAGCTGGTAGAAAGATCAAGCTTACGCGGGCCTTCACCGCTTGGTCTGCGATCGCGACGGTCGCCGCGGTCACGTCTGCCTCCTTTGCCTCTCTCACGGAAGCTGCGGGCATTCTTGTCATCACGCTTATATTCCGGTGCGGAATCGTTTGTAATGATGATTTTGCGGTTCGGCTCCTCTCCGACTGAATGAGATGAAACGCCGTCAATTTCAGTTACAGCAGAATGGATCACTCGCCGTTCATAGGGATTCATCGGCTCCAGAGCTACGCTTTTACCGGTACGCAGCACGCTTTTGCTGATGCGCTGTGCAAGCTCACGGAGTGAGTTTTTGCGTTTCTCACGGTAGCCGCAGGTGTCGATTGTCACACGCACATAGTCACGATCACCGCGGTTTGCAACCATCGAGGTAAGATACTGCATTGCATCAAGTGTGTCGCCGCGTCTGCCGATCAGAGAACCGGCTCCATTTCCTTCGATCTGATAGAAAATACCGTTTTCGAGCTTGCCAGTTACCTTGACATCCGGGGCAAGCTGTTTGAGAATGGATTCCAGATAAGCAGCACCGACAGCAAGTTTTTCAAGCTGAATATCTTCAGGGATATCATTCCGGCTTGACTCAGCCTCATCAGCATTTTCTGCATTCTCCGAGGTTTCTTCAACAGGTTCAGCGACCTTGGTTTCAGCAACTTTTTCGACAGTTTCAATTATTTCTTCTGTAGTTTCCTCTTCTGTCGGTACAACGGGCGTGTAGGAGGCCTCAATGCGGCACTCTTCCTTTTTCCCGAATAATCCGCCGAGAAGCGAGCGCTTTGGCTCTTCCAGAATCTGAAATGTGATCGCAGAAACCGGCACACCGAAAGCGTCAGCGGCCTTCTGCTTTGCTTCATCAATCGACGAAGCGGTAAAAATTCCAGTCATCGGGCTGATCTCCTTTTTTGCAAATTTGCGGAGATTTACAGATCATCTGATTCAGTGGTCTCAGTCTCTGAATCCCCGTATTTCAAAGCAGCGCGTTTTCTGGCTGCTTCAATCAGCTTTTTTTCATATTCTGCGCGTTCCTTACGGGACATTCCGTCATCGCCGTCCACATAGCGTGTACGGTTGGAATCGGGGCGCATTCCGTTTTGCTCCGCCTGCATCTGTGCAGACTGTTCCATCATACGCTGCATCCAGGTCGGTCCCTTTGCGAGCTGCTTCTGCTTTTCGCGCTCGTTGATTCTCACCAGGCGCTCACCGGAAAGATAGCGGTAGAGCATAACCTGTGTGATCAGAGAAATAGCACCGTTTGCGAGCCAGTAGAAGCTGAGACCGGCCGGAACGGACATACCGATCCAGATGGTGATCAGCGGAGACATATAGAGCATAAGGTTCATGGAGCCCATTTGGGGTGCAGCGGGATTTGCTTTCTTGGTGTGATTCTGTGTGACAAATGTTGAAATAAGCTGGACGATTGCTGAAATAACCGGCAGCAGCACAAGCAGGAAGGCTGTTACACTCCAGCCGTTTTCCGGATGCAGCGAAGGGATACCGGCAAGGTCGAAGCCGAGAAAGTTATTATTGAAATTTACGACCTTTTCGTTAAAACCTTCGATAGAGCTGAAAATCTCCGGATTGGAGTTCATATATTTCAGGATGAAAAGCTCCGGCCGGGCGCTGAGATTCTTGACGACAATGTCCTGCGATGTGAGGAACTGTTCCAGCAGTCCTTTTGCCTCATTAATCTGATCGGCACTGATGCGCAGAACATAGGTCAGCGGGCGTAGAACGACCTGATATACGCCGAGGACAAGAACCATCGTCAGGATTGATCCGAGACAGCCGGCTGTCTGATTGATACCCTCCGCCTGGAAGAGCTTGTTCTGCTCCTCCTGAAGACGCTGCTGGTTATTGGCATAGGATTTGCGCAGCTTTTCAAGCTTCGGCGCAAGCAAAGACTGTCTTGCCTGATTGACCTGCATTTTATAGGTCATTGGCATGGTCAGCAGCTTGACGACCAAAGAAAACAGAATGAGACAGATGCCATAGCTCGGAATGATCTGATAAAACAGATACATAACCCAGCCCATTACAGTTGCGATGAGACTCAAGTTTTTTTGCCTCCGTTCGGTTTATTCAGTGCTTCGGGCGAAATTTTATGCCCCGCCATTTTGTTCGGTATGCGAGCAGCCATTGATACTCAAGTGCATGGCGCTGCGCAGGGGACAGCGGATCAGGCTGCGGGATCTTATGTCGTCCGAAGAGATCAAACCGGATCGGAACGGGATCCCACCCGCCGCTTGAAAACGGATTACACCGGCAGATCCGAAGAAAGCCGAGCCATGTGCCGCGGATGATGCCGAAGCGTTCGATTGCGCCGAGCGCATAGGCCGAACAGCTTGGCCGGTAGCGGCAGACAGCAGGAAAAAGCGGTGAGATATGCTTTCTGTAGAATCGGATGGGTGCCGAATAAATATGTCGCAGCATCTTCATTGGCCTTGTGCGGGCTTTCCGCTGTGCTTTTTCTTATAACGCGGATTCTGACTGCAGGGGATCTCTCCGCTGCTGACTGCATTGCAGTGTGCTGCGGCGCGGGTACAGAATTTTTCTGTCAGAATGACAGAGGACTGCTCCGGCAGAGTGCTGCGTGCAACGACCACGAGGTCGATTCCGACCGGCATCTGCATTTCCGCTGCTGTGTAGGCTGCGCGTATGATGCGCTTTGCCCGGTTGCGCTTGACGGCATTGCCGATCTTTTTACCGGCGGTGATTCCGAGCCGGTTATATGGCAAGCCATTCGGCATAACATAGAGCAGCGCACTGCCGAGCGAGCAAAATGCGCCGATATGATAGAGCCGCTGAAAATCCGTATTCCGGTTCAGTGTTTGCGTAAAGACCATAGGTAATCTCCTAGGGCGCGTTGACACTCAGCCTAACACGCGTCTTTTTGGCTGATTTTACGCCGTTCGTTGTTCAAAATCCTTCCCGGGCAACAGCCGGCCTGCGGATTTTCACCGAGAGCGGAACAAAACCAGCTCATAAATCCTCATATTATTATCGTGTTAGCACACCTAGTAAAAAAGGACCACAAATGCTTGTGGCCCTCTTACTTGCGGATCGGATCAATAGGTCAGCTTTGCACGACCCTTTGCACGGCGGCGAGCCAGAACCTTGCGACCGTTTGTGGTTGCCATACGCTTCCGGAAGCCATGCTCCATCTTGCGATGCCGCTTCTTCGGCTGATATGTTCTCTTCATGGAAATCGTCACTCCTTTTCTTTTGTATCATCATGAGCAGCCGCCCGAAAACAGCCGCATCGGATTACAAAGTATTCGCAGCGAATATATATAATAGTATCAAGAAATACATATACCCCTGCAAGGTTAGATTATACAGGAAAAGCTTGAAAAAGTCAAGTGTGTTTCGATATCTTTGTGCAGGCTGACGAGAATTCCAAAGCAATATCCTACTGTTATATGCAAATCAGAAACTCTTGATTTTACGCAAAGAAGAGCGGCAAATCATACCCTGCTGCTGCCGGGCTCATGCTCCGTTTGTTGATCATTGGGATTCATCTCTCCGTGGATGATGAACCAGAATGTCGAGCCAACGCCGACGGTACTGTCAACACCGAACGCATAGTCATGCATTCGCAGGATCGCCTTGACGATCGAAAGACCGAGACCGGTTCCGCGCACAGCGCGTTTATAGTTTTCACTGCGGTAATATTTGTCAAAAATGCGAGAAAGAGTCTCCTGATCCATGCCTTGACCGGTATCATGGACAGCGATGCGTATGCCGTCTTGCTCGTGGCTGAGGCTAACAATGATCTGCTTGTCCTCGCCGGTATAGTTCACGGCATTGTTCATGAGATTGCAGATGACCTGCTCGATTTTTCCGGCATCACAGCAGACCGGCGCAGGGCCGTCTGTTTTGAGCGTAAAATTATAGCCGGAGACTTCGCTCAGTCCGCGATAGCGGTCAACGATTTCTTTCAGGCGCTCCTCCATGTCAAATGCAGAGCGTTCAAGCGGCATTTTTCCGTTTTCGTATTTGGAAAGATTGAGGATATCGTTGACGAGTGCTGTCAGGCGGTCGGTCTCCTCTATGATGACCTGCAGATGCTCATTGCGCTTGACCGGATTATCACCGGAAAGGTCCCGGATCATCTCCGCATAAGCCTTCAGCATGGTCAGCGGAGTCCGGAGATCATGCGAGGCATTTGCGATGAGGTCGCGCTGCATCGTATCAACGCGGTTGATTTCGCGGCTGGCGTATGTCAGTGTTTCTGCGAGCCGTTCGGCTTCATCGTAGCCGGAGCCGTCGAACTGGATATCATAATTGCCGTGCGCGAGCTGCTCAGCATCTTTTGTGACGCGGACGATCGGCTTTGAGAGACGGTCAGAAACAATCATGGAAATAATGACTGCGATCAGTCCGAGAAGCACAGTAATGATGATAAGCTGCCGCCGGATGATGCTGACGGTCGCAGAGACCGGTGCAAGAGGTGTGTTGAGAATGAGATAGCCCTGCGGATTATCCTTTTCACCGATGACACGCGCATAAATCAAAACCTTGAGCTTTGTGACCGGATGTTCGTCCCAGCCGTAATAGACATTGTTGTCACTTGCCATGAGCTGATCCATGATCTTCCGGGTATGGTTGTTATAGCCGTGAATGAAGCAGCTTCCGCCCATAATATGCTGCTGATATGCTGAGCGCTTGAAGCGATCGCGTACTTCAATGCAGAGATCATTTTCGATCGCAATATCCAGAAATTCATCCTCATAGCTGCCTTTCTGATAGAGCGTGACCATTTTGTCCGCAAGGCGCATGATGTCATTCGTTTTCATGCGGTCATAGAAATTCTGCAAAAACAATACCTGACAAATCCAGAGCAGCAGAAAGGTTACGAGGACGAATTCCATGAACCAGAACCAGATTGTCCGGCGCATACTGTTGTTCGGCTTGTGTTTACGCTTCAAATTTATATCCCATTCCTCTCAGTGTGACGATATATTTGCGATATTCACCGAGACTGTTGCGAAGCATTTTGATATGGGTATCGACTGTGCGGTCATCGCCGAAGAAATCGTAGCCCCAGACCTCCTCCAGCAGCTTGTCACGGGTGAGCGCAATATTGCGGTTCTTGACAAGATAAAACAGCAGGTCGTATTCCTTCGGCGTCATATTGGCCTTTTGTCCATTGACATAAACTTCTCTGCCGGCCATGTCAATCTGCAGTCCCTCGAAGGTCATACGCTCCGGAACGGCGGGCTGCTGCGCAGCCTTGCGTGAGGTGACGGCCTTGACGCGCGCCATCAGCTCTTTCGGGGAGAAGGGC
Organism: Oscillospiraceae bacterium; assembly: GCA_024404875.1. GTDB lineage: Bacteria > Bacillota > Clostridia > Oscillospirales > Ruminococcaceae > Firm-04. The sequence continues at coordinate 24,870 of JAKSPK010000001.1, read as the reverse complement.
TTGACCACATAATCATCGATTCCAAGTTCAAAGCCGTAGAGCTTGTCATATTCTTCTGCGCGGGCGGAGAGCATGATGATCGGCGTGTTTTTTGTCTTGCGAATTTCCTTACAGACGGAATAGCCGTCAAAGCGCGGCATCATGATATCCATGATGATGACATCATAGTCTGTTTCCTTGGCCTTGGTCACGGCCTCCATGCCGTCCGCAGCCTCATCGACCTCGTAGCCCTTGAATTCCGCATATTCACGCACAACTCTGCGGATGTTCATTTCATCGTCAACTACCAGAAGCTTCATACTTGCAAATCCTTTCTGTATTGTCAGACATAGATTCTCGATATATTTATTCTACCATAGAATTGTGAATTCTTTGTGAAATCTAGTCCAAATTCTTTTTTGTTAATCATGAAAATCCATTGACATTTACTGTTTTCTTTGGTATAATAAAACATGGATTGGTATGCACCGGAGAATAGAAACCCGGTGCAGTTTGCGGGAAAGGTGTGACAGAATTGAAATATAAAAAGCAGCTGATGTATTCCGTTGTGGTTGCATTTTCGCTTGCAACAGGTTATATGATCGTCTATGCGTTTCTTCATCGCGAAAAGGGCGATCTGGTCTATCTGATCTTCAATGCCTATGCGTTGATCGCGGTGATCCTGAATTTGTGGATGGTACTGCGGCGGCAGCGTGCGGAAAAACGCAGGAAGCTCCTGACTTACAAACGGCTGGAACATCTTGTGAAAAACCTCACCTCGCCTGCGATGCTCTGGGATGACGGCATGAAAAAACTGATCATAAATGATGCGCTCACGAAAATTGCAGAGATGCAGATGCGCGATGACTATGATGTAAAATATGTCGTTCCGATGTTCTTCGGCAAAAGGGAGCTGGATGCCGCAGGGATCAGCGCGGTTGTTTCCGCGAAAAATCAGGAGTATTCGTTTACCTCACCCTCCGGCGTGCCGCATGATATGGTCTGGAATACCTCGGCCGTCGAGACAGATGAGGAAGGCGTGACATGGCTGCTCTCGATAGGCATAGATATGGACGATATCCGGAAGATGCAGTCCGAGCTGGAGATCGCTTCCAAGCGGCTGACTGTTTCTGAGGGACGGCATAATCTGACAATGGAGCTGATGGATGTTGGTATCCTGCTGATTGAGCAGGGCAATTCGCACCTGTTCCCGACAGAGAAGCTCCAGAAGATGCTTGGTATTAACGAAAGCGCCATGACGGTTGACGAACTGCGAAAGCGTGTCTATCCGCTGGATACTGTGAAGTTCGACAATTTCGTTCAGAATATGCGCAACAATATGCGGAATTATATCGGCAGACATGAGCGGCTGGAGCTGCGCATCAGCGCGGCGGACGGTCAGTACCGCTGGTTCAGCTATCGCTTCAAAGCAACGCAGAATGCCGAGTCCGGCAGACTGATCGTTGGCGGATCAGTCATAGACGTCACAGCGGAAAAGGAAAAGGATGCAAAAATTGAGCAGATCGCTTATGAGGATTCCGTGACCGGCATCCCGAACCGCAACAAGCTGATGATTATGGGGCGTGATCTCTATCAATGTACCGTGGAGCTGCGCAGCTCTTATTGGGTGATTGTCATGGACATCGACCGCTTCCACCTCATCAACGATACCTGTGGCTATGAGATCGGAAATGAGCTGCTGAGCGCCTTTGCACATGCACTGAAAAAGCAGCTTAATCTCGGCGGCTTCGGTGCGCGTATTTCCGGTGATAATTTTGCGCTGATCCTGCGCGATAACGGCGATGAAACTCTGCCGGAAAAGGTTGTTGACAGAGTACAGCGGACACTTGCGACGAAGGCAGTTGGTGCGCTCTCGAACCGTTCACTGACCTGCTCAGCGGGCTATGCGCGGATGCCGGCGGACGGCGAGACTTTTGAAAAGGTGCTGGAGCATGCAGAATTTGCAGTGTCAAGCGGCAAAGCAAAGCTCGGCTCGATTCGCCGCTATACCTCAGCGATGCATGATTCGATTATTCAGGAAAGCATTCTCGAAGCACAGCTTCATGATGCCGTTATGCGCCGGGAATTCGAGCTGTATTACCAGCCGAAGATCGACCTGCATACGGGCGGGATCAAGGGCCTCGAAGCACTGATCCGCTGGCGGCATCCCTCCGGCAAGCTGATTGCGCCGAATATCTTTATTCCGCTGGCTGAGCGTTCACAGCTCATCACGCATATCACGCGGTTTGTGCTGGATGAAGCTGTCCGGCAGGCAAAAGTCTGGCAGACTCTTGGGCTGCCGGAAATCGTGATGTCGATCAACTTCAGCAGTCCGGATTTTTATCAGGAGAATATTTGTGCGGAGATCATGAAAACGCTGAATCGCCATGGCCTCGATCCGAAGAATCTTGAAATCGAGCTGACTGAATCTATGGCGCTAATGGATATTGATATGACGATTGACCGGATGCATCAGCTCCGTGAGGCAGGTATCCAGCTTGCAATGGACGATTTCGGTACCGGCTATTCCTCGCTTAGCTATATTCAGCAGCTCCCGTTCACGATGCTGAAGCTCGACCGCTCCTTCGTGGTCGGCATGGATGCAGATCCAGTCGTGCAGGAGATCATTCATTCAGTCGCACGGATTGCAAAGGCAAAAAAAATCCGGACGATTGCAGAGGGTGTAGAAACGCCGGAACAGGCGGTCGCGCTGCGTGAAATGGGCTGCGATCTTGTGCAGGGTTATCTATACGGTCATCCGATGAACGCTAAGGAAGCAGAGCAGTTTATCCGCGATAATATAAAGAATAAGATCGTGTATTAAGGAGGCAGACCTTTCATGGCGAATCCGATTTCATCACAGGCGCCGGATGCTGCGCTGACCAATGCGCTGCTGCAATACAGCGACTGGTATGTGATGCGCGATGTACTGATCCCAGCCAATGACAGGACGATGCATATTGATTTTGTAATCGCAGCGCCGCAGTGTATATTTCTCGGAGAATACAAGACCTATCAGGGACTCATCGCAGGCAGCGGAATGAACAAATACTGGAAGCAATTCGTTGGCGGTGCAGAGATTGACTATTTCAGCCCGATGATGCAGAGCCTTTATCATATGCTGCAAATGCGGAAATTTTTGAGTCCGGTGCCGTATGAGCTGCATTTTCATTCATTGGTCGTGATGCAGCCGGTCGGAAGGGGCGGCAAGCTGGAGCTGACGGGGCCGTATCCGGCAGATACGAGCATTGTGCAGAATCTGAATACGATGCGCCGGATCGTGCAGCTTGTGTGCGAAAAGCGCAAAATGCATCTGACTGATGCCGAGACACGGTATATCTATGATTACATCGGAGAGCATCAGCTCCGCGGCGAGGATATGCGTATGAAGCATGTGGCCGAGTCTGTGGATTACAAGCTGAACGCAAGACGGGCGCTGGCGCAGCAGATCTGTCCGGAATGTCTTTCGCCGCTGAAGCCCGTCGGCACGCCGACCGGTAATTACTGGGTATGTTCCCTGTACCCGAAATGCAAATATACACATAAAATGTGAGATATTGCGGAAACATGATAACCGGAAAGGACAGTGTATGGAAAACGAAAAAGCGGAGCTTCAGGAAGCATTGGATTTTCAGGTGAAGTCGGTCGAAGCACTTCCGGATTTTCAGGACAAAACGAAATTCAGGAAAATGAATCTTGATAAATCCGAGGTCAGTATGCTGATGCAGTCGATCGTTCCTGCCGCAGCAACCGGATTGCTTTCAAAGGCATATTATTGCAGATTTCCGGAGGGACTTCCGCATACATTGATGAAATTCAAAACAGGTGGATATGGTTCTGCCATTATGGGTAAGAGCGGAATTATAGACCAAGCTTCTTATCATCGAATGGTACCTGTTGCGGCAGCAATGGGCATCTTTACCGTGATGTCAGCGATCACCGGTCAGTATTTTCTTTCGGAGATCAACAGCAAGCTCGATAAGATTAGTCAGAATGTGAGCGATATCCTCGCGTTTTTATACGGCGATAAAAAGGCGGAGTTGATCTCGGAAATATCATTTGTCCAGTATGCGCAGAAATGCTATGCGTCGATCATTCGGCATGAAGTTCAGCAGACAGCAACGATTTCCGGTATTCAGAATGCAAGAAAAGTTGCAATGAAGGATATCGAATTTTACCTGAATGATTTGGAAGCAGCTGTCAAAGATGCGGCGGGAAAAACAACAGAATTGTCGAAAAAGCAGAAGGTCAGTCAGATCATCAACAGTCTGGAGCTTTCCTTGCAGCTTTATATCATGTGCTGTATTCTTGAGCCGTATTATTCGGGAAATTTCGATCATGATTATCTTGATTTTATGATTGAAGATACAGCGGAATATGTTTCAAAATACAGAGACAAAATACGCAGCTGTCTCGGAATGATGCACGGCGGCGTTTATCAGCTGACAGAGGAAAAAACACGAAGCTATGATTTGAGATCAAGAAAGGCAGAGATTGAAAAGCTGCTGGATTCTCTGCCGAGCGGAGAATCGGCTGTGCGGCAGCAGTTAGAAGAAGCCTTGTATGCACCTTTTCAGGAGACGAATATTTATCTGACAGACGAGGGCGAAGCATATTATGCACTTACATAAAACATCATAAAAGCATGAATCCCTGACAAAAAACTATAAACGAAAACGAATCCCAAACCAAAAATCCATAAACGTAAGGAATCAAAAACCAAGAAAAAACGAATTGGAATCCTGACCTCCGGCGGGCGGCAGTGCCGCAGCCGGATGGACAGAATGCAAATTACGAAAACAAAAACCAAATACGAAAGGAATCAAAAACTATGAAAAAAAGAATCGGAATCCTGACCTCCGGCGGTGACTGCCCGGGTCTCAATGCCACAATCCGCGGCGTCGCGAAGGCCTGCTTTGAGCTGATGGGTGAGGACAATGTCGAGATCGTCGGCATCTCCAACGGCTATTACGGCCTGATTCACAATATGTGCCGTGTCATGCAGCCGGGCGAATTCTCCGGCATTTTGACACAGGGCGGAACGATCCTCGGCACCAAGCGTCAGCCGTTCAAGATGATGACAGTCATCGGCGATGACAATGTGGACAAGGTTAAGAATATGCGCGAGACCTACAAGAAGCAGAAGCTCGACTGTCTGCTGACACTCGGCGGAAACGGTACGCACAAAACTTCGCATCTGCTTGCGCAGGAGGGTTTGAATGTCATCGGTCTGCCGAAGACGATCGACAATGATATTTACGGTACGGATGTGACCTTCGGTTTCCATACTGCCGTCGATATCGCAACTGACGCGATTGATCGGCTGCATACGACTGCCGCTTCTCACAGCCGCATTCTCGTCTGTGAGATCATGGGCAACAAGGCAGGATGGCTGACGCTGAATGCAGGACTCGCCGGCGGCGCGGATATCATCCTGATTCCGGAGATCCCGTATGATATCGACAAGGTATGCGATGCGGTTATGAAGCGGGCCGCAAGCGGCAAGGCATTCTCGATCCTCGCTGTCGCAGAGGGCGCATTCGATAAGGATGAGGCACAGCTCAAGAAGAAGGATCGTGCAAGAAAGCGCGAGGAGGCCGGCATTATTACGGCGACTTCCCGTATTGCGGCTCAGGTGCAGGCGGGTACCGGTATTGATACGCGAGTCTGCGTACCGGGACATATGCTCCGCGGCGGCTCGCCCTCTGCATATGACCGCGTTCTCGCAACGAAATTCGGTGTTCATGCGGCAAAGCTGATCGCAAATGAGAAATACGGCCGAACAGTTGCAATGGTTAACGGCAAGGTCACAGCGAATAAGCTGGAAGATATTGCAGGTCTGACGAAATTTGTCAGCCCGAAGGATCAGCTTGTCGTGACGGCAAAGCGCATCGGTGTTTCGTTCGGCGACTGACGGCAGGCGCAATCATAGGGAGATGTGCCCGTATAGACAAATCAGGGACTGTCACTGTGGAGGACGATAAAGCGGCCTGCTTTGCACACATTTGTCCCGGATGTTTCGATGGTTCGTGCATGAATCCCCCCTGCGGATGCATAAGCATAAGCAGGGGGGATATTTATGCGAATAACTGCGGTTTATGTGCGGCAGTCAGCCGATCGTGCCGACAGTGTCAGTCTGGAAACGCAGGAGGCACTCTGCCGTTCGGAGCTGCCGCCGGAAACGCCGGTCACGGTTTACAGCGACCGCGGCTATTCCGGCAAAAATACGGAGCGGCCGGGACTCCGCGCCCTGACCGAAGCGATCCGGCGCGGAGAGATCGGAACAGTCCTCGTCTATAAGCTCGACCGCATCAGCCGCAACCTTGCGGATTTCACGCGTTTGCTGGATTTATTCCGTTTATATCGTGTAGAGTTCCGCTCGCATACTGAACGCTTTGAGACCGCCTCACCAATGGGGCAGGCAATGCAGAGTCTGCTCATGGTATTTGCTCAACTGGAACGCGAAACGATCAGCGGAAGAGTGCGCGACGCGGCATTTGCCCGCGCAAAGCTGGGATTTGATACGGGCGGACCTCCCCCGGCAGGATTCCATAAAGTGCGCGGCGAGATCCTCGGCAGGCGGACGAATATTCTGGCACCGGACGAAAATGCGCCGATTATTTCGGAAGGATTTTACGCATATCTGCGGCCGGATGGTTCGTTGACGGCGATTTGTCGTACATGGAATACACAGGGCTTTCAAACGCTGCACGGCGGCCGCTGGACACCGAATGTTCTTTGCCGTGTACTGCGGAATCCGGTTTATGTGCAGGGCAATGCGGATGTATATGCGTATCTTTCGGCACGGGGAGCGGTTTTGTGTATGGCGGATCCGCTTCCGCAGCAGCGCGGGATTTATCTTTATGCGGATCGCCGATACAACCGCAGCCGCTTTACAGATTTGCATGATGTTCTCGCGATAACGGCGCCGCACAGAGGAACGGTTGCGCCGGAAATCTGGCTCGGATGCCAGAAAAAGCTCGAAGCATCACGAAAAAAGCGCGCATCCGGAAAGGGTGTGCGCACATGGCTCAGCGGTATGATCTATTGTATGCGCTGCGGAAGCGCATTGACGGCAGTCCAAGGCCGTAGTGCGGTATATCTGATTTGCGGCGGCCGGAAGCGTGGAAAATGCAGCGGCGCGGGCGCAGTCTGGCGTGTTGATGCGGCTGAAGCATTGGCTGGTCAGCTGCTCGCAGAGGAACTAGAGCGGCTGCGCGGAGCAGGAATCATGATGATCAGCGATAACATTTCTGCGCAGATCCGTGCAGAGCTGGATGCGCTAAAGCTGCGCCGTGCTGCGATATTGCGGAGCCTTTCAGATCCGGACGGAAAGGATATTTCTCTGCTGACGGAAGCGGCATCTCAGATCACGCATCGGATGGAATTGCTGCAAACCCAGCTCGCATCGGCGGGAAAGGCACAGGCCGCCAGTCTGCCGAGATGGAGTGAAACCGACGCATCTGCAAAGAAACTGATCGCGCAGACACTACTATCCTGTGTTACGGCGGACGGCGATACGCTGCATCTGTTTCTCCGGCAGATCAGCCCGTCATCCGGCGGATAAGCGCAGGACCGTGCTCCTTGAGCCATTTGTCGCATCGGTCGTAATCCGGAAAAACGCGGTAGACCTCCGCATAAAATGCTGCCGAATGATTTGGCTGGAGCCGGTGGCAGAGCTCGTGTACAATCACGCTGTCCAGAACCTCTGGCGGTGTCATCATGAGCAGGCAGTTGAAATTGAGATTGCCGACGGAAGAGCAGCTTCCCCAACGGCTTTTCTGGTTGCGGATCGTGATGCGCCCGTAGGTCACGCCGACGCGCGGCGCGTAGTATTTCACACGCTCCGGTATGATCTTCAGCGCCTGTTCGGCCATTGCGCAGATCTCTTCCTGCGAAAAGGGCGGCAGTGCATCGGCCTCTGCTTTGCGTCGGAGCTGTTTTTGCAGATGCTTTTCGATCAGCGGGGCTTTTTCTGTGAGAAAGCGTTTGATCTGCGCTTCGGACATTTTGAGCGGTGCGCGGACGAGAACGGAACCATCCGGCCGGATCTCGGCAGCAAGGGTACGCCTTGCGCTGCGTACAATGCTGATTTCCGCGGATATTTCATTAATATGCATAATACCTCCGGCGGCTGTGCCGCTCCGGTTGCCTGGTTATCAAATCTTACACAGCCCGACCGTTTCCGCAAACGGCCGGGCTGTTGATCTATATTGGATCTGTGTGTGATGCATCAATATTTTACCGGCTTGCGGAACTGCCAGCGTTGATTGTTGAGCAGTGAGCCGAGCATATTGCTGACCTGCAAAGATTCGCTGACACCTGTCTTGCACCAGATCGCGAAATGCTCGCAGTTATTTGTGAACAGATTATAGTGTGTTTCGCCCAGTCTTGAGCGCGCTCTCGCGACGGTTTCCTCCGGCGTATAGAGGTGATAGCCGTAGGTACGCTGGAGCGATTTTGCCAGTTCCTCGGAATAGGTGTTGATATGCGGCGCACTCAGCTCTCCGCCAAGCGCGACCGGCGGTTCATAGGGCTTCGGAAAATCAAGAATGAAGTATTCCGGATCATTCTGCAAGAAGTTTATGAGATTCGTTGCATGGATCGTCGGAGCGCCGAAGGTCTTGCTTGCCTGAAAATTATAATGCACGATGCAGGTATCGCTGACATAAATGCCGTAATGGACATATGTACCGCCGCGGCGAACGACACCGATGATATCGCCATACTGCGCCTGAACTGGCTGAGCGCTGGGCAGACCGGAGATTGCGCTGGGATGCGCAGAGAAATCCGTTCCGACCGATACTGCCGCATTCCGAATAGCCTCGGAGCGGGCTGCTCTGCGGATCATAGACTGCTCCAGCATTTCCTGTGTACCGGTCTCAAGGATCTGGCCATACTGATCAACAATCCGGCACTCACCATTGACAACATGGCGCTGAAGGGTGATATCCTTGCCGTAATCGAGATCTTCCCAGCAGTAATCCTTATCCATGACAGAAAAGCCGGTATCGCTGTGCTGCATCTGATGACTTTCAGAGAGCGCGTCGAGCTTGTTTGCGAGCCTATCCATGCCGCGGCTGACAGCATCCCAGAATTCCATAATCAGTCTCCTTTCACAGGCGGAGATCAGTCATTCGCACGGGAGATCCAGAGAACATTTCTGCCGTTTTTCTCATAAAAGCCCATGTCCAATGCACCGTCGTTATATCGGTAATGTTCAAAATTGTTATCGCTGACGGATTCATGTCCGCCGTAGAGGGAATCCGCATAGTTTGCAATATTATAGAAGATATTCGCAATATCGTCATATGTCCAGACATAAGGCCCGGTGTAGTCAGTGTGCATTCCGTAGCGGTAGTCGATTGCGCGGAGATAATTGCCCTGTGTACCGTTATGGATATAAAGATCGACAGCCGCCGGCATTTGCAGATCACTATAGCCGGGGACAGGGAATGCATCTACAATATAGCGGTAGGTGGAGTCAGCGGTACCGTTGTTGTCCTCTTTGGTGCCGCAGTAGATATCGTAATCATCGCCCCAGTTGATCGGAAGATCGAGCATTGCCCGCTTCGCAGTGTCTTCGCTGCACGCGTTTCCGTCATTATTGCTGGCACGAGTCCAGAGACCGGGGAGCATAAAGGGATCATCGCCGTTTCCGACAGAGAATGGCCTCCAGCCGAGTGTTGCATAGTAATCATTTGCAGTCGTGCCGGAAGGCTCCTGATAGTCAGGTTGATTATCGGGCACAGCAGGCGGCTGTGTACGCGGCTCTGTTTTTTTTGTTGGCGCAGCGGTGGTCTGTGTTGTAGTCTGTTTGGTTATTTTTGAAGTTGTTTGTTTGGTGGTTTGCGCGGTTGTTGTCTTTGTTGTTTTGGCGGTCGTGACCTCCGGAGCTTTCGTCGTTACTGCGGGGGCAGTGGTCGTTTCCGGTTCGGTTGTGACGGCTTCTGTTTCCGTAGAGGTCGTTTTAGCGGGCGCTTCAGAAACAGTCGTTGTTGTTTCAGCCTCAGATTCCTCTGCAACACTGGTTTGCGATGTTGCTGCCTTTTTCTGCCGGACACCGTTGAAGATCACAGCTCCGCCGATCAAATTTGCAGCGAGTATGCCGCAGAGTACAAGATTCGGCATATTCATTTGCTTTTTTTGTTTCGGCATCGGCGCCGCTTTCGGAAAATCCGGCTTCGCATCTGTCGTGACCTGTGAAGGAATCGGGTTTCCGGACATATCTCTGACACGGACGCCGCACTGCGGACAAAATGAGAATCGCTCCGGCAGGTTACTGCCGCAATGCGCACATTTCATAGGTTTTCCCTCTTTCATTCGGTATCGCTGATATCTCTCTGTTGAAACATTACTCAATGCTTATATATATTTTCATTATACCACATTATTCCTAAAAAAGCAATGGGCAAATAGGAGAATCATGCTGTTTTGTTAGGGCAATACGCCGCAGAGCCGGTTGCAGATACGCAGAAATAAAAAATATGACGGACTGATTGACAGTCCGTCATATTGCATTTCAAATCATAGATTTCTCGGAAACCGTGCGCCGGCAGGATCAGCCGAGCACTGCGATAACCTCATGTTCGCCGCCCTCCGGGAATACCGGAACGACATTGCCGTCAACAGTCTTGCCGTCAACAGTCAGGGACTTGATGCCCTTGGAAACATGATCCGGATTCTGAACGGTGATATTATAGGTTGCGCCGCGGAACTTTCTGGTCGCGGTGAAGCCATCCCATGCCTTCGGAACAGACGGATCAATCTTCAGACCGTCGAAGTCAGCGGAGATGCCGAGGATGTACTGCGAAATTGCGACGAAATTCCATGCCGCCGTACCGGTCAGCCAGGAATTCTTGCCCTCACCGAAGCGGGAAGCGTCCTTACCGGCGATCATCTGACCGTAGACATACGGCTCAGTTTTGTGCAGATCGGAGATTTCCTCGTTGAATGCCGGAGCGATCTTGCTATAGTATTCAAATGCCTTGTCGCCTCTGCCTGCGTAGGCCTCTGCGCAGATGATCCATGCATTGTTGTGCGTGAAGATACCTGCGTTCTCCTTATATCCGCCCGGATAGGTGGAGATTTCACCGTACTGGATGTAGTACTTGGTGAATGCCGGATTGTTCAGTACAAGGCCGTACTTGGTGTTGAGATACTTGTCGATGGATTCGAGCGTCTTGATGTCGGCGCCCTCTTCTTTGCCGATCTCAGACATAACAGCGAAGCCCTGCGGCTCGATGAAGATCTTGCCTTCCTCGCATTCCTTGGAGCCCATCTTTGCGCCGGAAGCATCGTATGCACGGATGAACCAGTCACCGTCGAATGCGGAATCCATAACATTCTTCTTCATCTTGTCGATCTCAGCCTGTGCCTTTGCAGCCTCATCATCTTTTCCGAGATGCTTCAGGATGCCGACATAGGTCGGGCCGGCATAGGTGAACAGTGCAGCAACCATGACGGATTCTGCGATCTTGGAATAACCGCCCTCAGCCTTGAACTTCGGGTTGGTATAAGTCTGGAAGGACTCGCCCGGCTTATCGGAGAAGCAGGAGAGATTGATGCAGTCGTTCCAGTCAGCGCGCATTGCAAGCGGCAGACCGTGCGGGCCGAGATTGTTGACGATATGATAGAACGAAACGGTCAGGTGATCGAGCATCGGCTTTGCCTTGGACTCGTCATTGTCATAAGGAACCATTTCGTCGAGGATGCCCCAGTCTCCGCTTTCCTTAATGTAGGCGCCGACAGAGAGGATCATCCACAGCGGATCATCGGAGAAATCGCCGCCGATATCGGAATTGCCCTTCTTGGTGAGCGGCTGATACTGGTGATAGCATCCGCCGTCCTCAAGCTGGGTGGAAGCGAGATCAATGAGGCGTTCTCTTGCTCTGTCCGGAATCTGATGGACGAAGCCGAGGATATCCTGGTTGGAATCGCGGAAGCCCATACCTCTGCCGATACCGCTCTCGAAGTAGGAAGCGGAGCGGGAGAGATTGAAGGTGACCATGCACTGATACTGATTCCAGATATTGACCATGCGGTTGACCTTGTCATCCGAGGTGTTAACATTAATGATGCCGAGGAGCTTGTCCCATGTGTCCTTCAGCTCAGCGAGACCGGCTGCAACCTTTTCGGGAGAATTATACTTCTCGATCATTGCGTGAGCCTTGGTCTTGTTGATGGTCTGGCCGTCTGCCTCGAACTTCTGATCGACCGGCATTTCGACATAGCCGAGGATGAAGACGAGCGTCTTGGTCTCGCCCGGCTGGAGAGTGATCTCCTTATAGTGGGATGCGATCGGAGACCAGCCGTCCGCAAAGGAATTGGTTGCCTTGCCGTCAGTCACAGCCTGCGGATCGCCGAAGCCGTTATAGAGACCGATGAAGGAATCACGGTCGGTATCGTAGCCGTCGATGGAATCATTGACGGTATAGAATGCGAAGTGGTCGCGTCTGTCGCGGTATTCGGTTCTGTGATAAATCGTAGAACCCTCGACCTCGACACAGCCGGTGGAGAAGTTTCTCTGGAAATTGGTGCAGTCATCCTGCGCATCCCAGAGACACCATTCTGCGAAAGAAAAGAGCTTGAAGGATTTTGCAGCACCGCTCTCATTGGTAAGGACAACCTGCTGGACTTCACCGTCATAATTCTGCGGAACGAAGAAAGTGACTTCAGCCTTCAGGTCGTTCTTTGCGCCGGTGATAACAGTATAGCCCATACCATGGCGGCACTCATAGAAATCAAGCGCAGTCTTGACCGGCGACCAGCCCGGATTCCAGACAGTATCGCCTTCCTTGATATAGAAATATCTGCCGCCCATGTCGATCGGGACATTGTTGTAGCGGTAGCGCGTAATGCGGCGGAGACGAGCATCCTTATAGAAGCTGTAGCCGCCTGCGGTATTGGAGATCAGAGAGAAGAACGCCTGTGTACCGAGGTAATTGATCCACGGATAAGGTGTCTGAGGGGACTGGATGACATATTCCTTGCGTTCGTCATCGAAGTGACCGAATGATTTCATAGTTTTCGCTCCTTTTTTTGCAGAATAGTATTTAAGAAACCGCTGATTCATTCTCGCCTGTCAGCCTGGCACGGAATCTGATTGCATAATTCCCGCCATCTTGCATGAAAACGCCTTGCCGAACACGCGCCCGGCGGTGTCATCTGAATACAATCTGACAAGTAGTCTGACTGCGCATGACTGCACAGGTATACTTAATTATAGCATATGGAGGTAAAATATACAAGTCTCTTTTTATACGAATTTTTCTTGTAAACCTACAGCATATTATACAAATAGGAAGGCGGAGCAGATAACCGGATTCGCTTTTTTGCAGTATGCATGGAGATTTGCGGCTTGCAGCGATGTTTGACAGCGATATTTGTCCGCAGGCAGACAAAAACGGACGCTCAGCATGAGTCGCCCGTCTGGTGGTAATGATTCTGTTTTGAACGGCGCCGCCGGAGTTTTCTGCGGAGCATGAGAATGCAGCTCAGTACGGCAATGCCGACACAGGCTCCGGAAAGATCAATGAACATATCGCGCAGCTCACAGCTTCTGCCCGGCACAAAAGCCTGATGCAGCTCATCGGTTCCGGCGTAGAGAAACGACAAAAGCGCCGGAAGCCATAGCTCTGTTTTCGGGAGCGGCAGCCGGCTTTTTTGCGGCCAAAGCCGGACACCTGCAGAGAGCAGACATCCGAGCAGTGCGTATTCAGAAAAATGACCGAGCTTCCGGAAAACGGTGTGCAGTGAATCTATGATCTGCTGCTGTATATCCGCAGAACGCTCCTGCCAGTGCGGAACGAAACCCGACAGCAGCTTTCGCAGCAGCGAGCCGCTCATATTCGCAGATTTCGTACTGTCTGCAGCGGAGAAGAAGAAAATCATGCACATCCACAGCAGCGTCAGCACAATGCAGAGAATCAGTGCTCTGCGGCGGGTGATTATTTTTCCCAATTACTCTTTTCCTTGCGAAGATCGTTCAGCAGGACATTGAGCTTTGCTTCGGTCTCGGTCAGAGCCTGCAGGACATAGGAAGAGGTTGCATCCTTGGTCTGCTCACATCTGGACTTTGTCTTTGCGAGGATCTCATGTGCGCGCTTTTTGGATTCCTCGACGATAGCATTCTCAGCGACGAGCGCCTTTGCGCGCTCCTCTGCGCCATGAATGATGCTTTCTGCGTTAGTCTGGGCTTCCTTCATAATGCGGTCGCAGTCATAGTCAATGGTCTGTGCACGCTTCATTTCTTTCGGCATATTGAGACGGATGTCATTGACCAGTTCGCGGAGACGGTCTCCGTCGATGACAACCTTATGCGCTGCGAGCGGAAATGCTTTTGCATTATCCAGCAGATCGTCCATTTCGTCGAGAATATCAAATACACTCATTCTGATTCTTCCTTTCTGATTGCATTTGCAAATTGCTGCACCTGCTGGAGCTCCTGCGGACTGGCAGTTCCTCCTGCGGGTGATTTTGATGTAGTTCTGCGCAGCCGTTCGAGGATCACATTCTGGATCTCCCCGGGAACGAAGCTGCTGATGTCGCCGCCGAGCGATGCGATTTGTCTGACCATGCTTGAGCTGAGATACATATTCTCGGCAGAGGTCGTCAGGAAAACGGTCTCGGCACCGGAAAAGAGCTTCTTGTTGCCGAGTGCCATCTGGAATTCATATTCAAAGTCTGTGACGGCGCGCAGCCCTTTGACGATCGCATCCGCGCCGACTCTGCGGATATAATCCGCGAGCAGCTCATCCACCAGAATATCAATGACGATATTGTCGAAGTCCTTTGTGACCTTTTCGATCATGAGCAGGCGTTCGGTGAGGGTAAAGACGGGGTGCTTTTCAAGATTTGCAGAGACCAGCACGATGACTTTGTCGAAAAGCTTTGCAGCTCTGCTGATGATATCAAGATGTCCGTATGTGACCGGATCGAAGCTGCCGGGACAGACTGCGATGCGGCGTGTCTTTTCACTCATGGGTGATATCCTTTCACTGCAGAGGGCTATGGTTTCATGCCTCATCCTCTGACAGATTCCGATAGATACTAATTATTATTTTACCATATTTTTTCTGCTTTTGCAAGTCAAAATACAGAATTCTCTCAGATAATTTGCATTCCGGCTCATGTTCACAGACGATTATGCCGTTTTTTTGCATTTTTTCGGCGAGCAGAGGGAGAATCTGCGATAAAATGCCGTGACGGTAGGGCGGATCGAGAAATGCGATATCAAAGCACTCAGTTGTCCGCTGGAGATAACTGACTGCATCGGAGCGCAGCACGGCTGACCGTTCGGTGAAGCCGCAGGCCTTGACATTCTGTTTGATGCAGGCGAGTGCGCGGGGATCAGCGTCGATGAAGACTGCACTGGATGCACCGCGGCTCAGGGCTTCGATGCCCATTTGTCCGCTGCCGGCAAAAAGGTCGAGCACCTTTGCGCCGGGAAAATCAAATTGCAGCGCGGAGCAGACGGCTTCCTTGACCTTGTCGGTTGTCGGACGGGTATCAAGACCCTCCGGCGTGAGGAGCTTATGTCCGCGTGCGGTACCGGTAATAACACGCATGGCGGTTTCCTTTCAGTCTGTGATATCAGGTTGCGGCAGCTTGTGGATCATATCCCGCAAATTTGCGAAAATCCTCCATGCTGCCGCGGAATGTGTTCAGGTCGATCCGTACATCACCGCCGGAATAGCCTTCCAGTCTGCCGCGGGGATTATACTGCCAGAATGTCCATTCCGGCGAAAATTCTCCGGAGGGTGCGGTGAAGATCGAGCGGATCCAGAGTGTATACGAAAGATCAGTGCCGCTGAGATAGATCTCCCAGCATTTCCGTGTCGTATACACGATCGGTTTTTTTCCGTAGATGCCCTGAAATCTGGCGAGCAGAATGCGCAGGCTCTCACGGACTGCACTCACATCCGGCAGATTGTCGGAGCGGTAAAATTCAAGATCAATGACCGGCGGGAGCGCGTCTTCAATGTCCGGAACAGCCGAGATGAAATTCTCAGCCTGTGTTTCAGCGGAGCTGTCGAAGCTGAAGAAGTGGTAGGCGCCGACATAAAGCCCGGCCTTCCGCGCATTATCCCAGTTTGCCGCAAAGCAGTCGTCCTTCGTGCCGGAACCCTCGGTCGCCTTGATGAAGGCAAAGGTGATCCCCTGTTTTGCGATTGTATCCCAGTCGATGCTGCCCTGATAGTGCGATGCATCAACGCCGCGAACGGGATACTGCTTTGACGATGGCATATTAAACCAGATCACGCCGCTTTCGACCACATCCCAGATTACGAGCGTACAGAGCACGAGCGCGATGAGAGCAGCCAGAAATCGTTGTTTTTTCGTAACTGTCAATCGGTTGTTCCTCACTGATCTTCGGAACTGCGTCTGCGGCGGCGTCTGCGGTGCGGGCGGTCAGAGCGGCGGCTCGGATCCGTCATTTCAGCGGCATTGTAATTCCGGTCGCGGCGGCGCTGCGTTTTTCTGCTTCTGGTGTGTTTTGTGCTGCGCTTCGGATCAGAGAAAACGAATTTTGAAAGGCCTGCCGTAATGACACCGATCAGCGCGATTGCAATGAACAGAAACTTTGCAAACTGATGCTCTGTATTGCGCGGGATGCGGTATTTGCCGGTCGGGGTACGATAGAACTCGATCTCTTTTTGATCGCCGACCCTGACTTCATTTTCGAAGAGACCGGAATCCTTAAAGATCTCGCCCTCTATCTCATAGGACAGCTTTGCCTTCCAGTACATCTTGCGGAAGCCGTTATCATCCTTCCGCGTGACCGTTTCCACATCGTACACAGTCGCCGTAACAACGCGCTTATCTGTGGAATTCTCATATTCGTTTGCCTTCTGGATGCTGAAGATCGCGCCGATAACGCCGACGATCACCAGCACCAGCGCGACGATATATCCGGAGCGCAGACTCATGTGGCGTTCTTTTCTTGCTTTTTCTCTACGTGCAGACCGGTTGCTCATAATCGGGATCCTCCTTTGAAAATGCGTGAAAAATGGTTCTGCGGCTTTCCGCAGAAATGGATTCTGTTTGTTACAGCGGATGATTGTCAGCCTGTTACCTGTCCCTTGATGATGCCGCGGCCGTTTGTCGCAAAATAGAATTTACCGTATACAGTCGCATCGCCTGTGATTGAGGGCGTCAGATTGCCGAAGCCGTCTTTTTCTGTCGAAAGTTTGCTGAAACTCTTTCCGTGATCCTCTGTCATATAAATTCCGCTTCCCATGCCGTTTGCCTCACCCATGAAGTAGAGCGGCATGATTTCGCTTCCGGCAGCAGCAGCACCGATGCCGATTGCATTCGCGGAAACATTTTTGATATAGTCAACCGTCTTTGCATAGTCGTCTGAATAGCCGAGACTGACGCCGGAGCGGATCCAGACGGCACCGGACTGCTCCGCAGAGGGGATCAGCTCCGCATTATCAGAGACTGCAAGGCCGGTCGCAGCGAAATTCGTACCGCTGTCCTTCGAGAGATAAATGCTGCCGCCGCAGGTGGCATAGATGATCTGCGGATCGGTCGGATCGGGATAGATCCGCGCATTCAGGCCGAGCCCGTTGGATTTATACCATGAGGTGCCGAGATCGGTCGAGAAATAGACAGGCGCGCTCAGTTTGCCCGGAACCCAGAACAGCACGCTGCCGTCCGCATTCAGTGCGACGGAGCCGTTCGGTGTGCGCTCGGGGAGCTTCGGGACGGGCGACCAGGTGCTGCCGCCGTCGGTCGTGAAAGTCAGCGGCGCTTTTTTGCTGTCATTCGCATAGACGGCGATATTGCCGTTCTGCCATGCGGCTGCGAGATCGGATGCCGTACCATTCTTCATGAAATGCGCGTCGTCCGGTCGTGCCTCGGCTGAGAGATGCGAGAAACCGGTCAGGTCTCCCATGATCGAATAGAGCGCTGGCGAGCCGTCCTTCTGTGGAACGGAAACGACCTTGAATACAGCAGTTTCCTCAATCCCGTGTGCATCGAACGCCGCCGTGACGGGCTTGCCGCTGCCGAGCACAGTGAGATCGCGCGTGCAGTAGAGCGTCGCGCCGGTGCCCCATGTGACCGCATCGCTGTTGAAGGGGTCAATTTCAAGATCCGCCATCCACCAGCCGATCGAAGCATTCTGCTCGCCGCGTCCCCAGTCAAGCCATTCGGCATCGGAGACATCCATCTGATAATTCGTTTCGGTATTGGAGAAAAACGGCGTCCATGTTTCACCGCCGTCTGTTGAGCGGTAGATATTCTCACCGCGGTCGCTCCAGAATCCGAGCGTGCCGCAGACGACTGTATCCGGATCGCTGCCGTCAACAGAAATGCCGGAGAATCCGCCGTATCTGCCGTCGCCGCACTGTGGTGTGATATCCTCGAATACTTCCTTTTCGGTATCAAACCGGAAGACTGCGCCGTTCTTTACCGCAGCATTCGGGCCGCAGGAATCGGCGTAGCAGAGATAGAGATATCCGTTCGCGGAGATATCTGCGCGCAGCGGATACATTCTGGGAAGGTTAGCGGGCAGCGCCTCAAAAGATTTGCCGCCGTCCTTTGAGCGGTAGATGCATTCGCCGTTCTGCATCGCGCAGCCGACATACATATCATTGCTCTCCGGCGCAAATTCAATCCACATTACGCCGATCTGGCTCTTCTCCTGAAAGTAGTCGCCTGTAACGGGGAATGCGCTGCATTTCTCCCATGTTTTTCCGTAATCCCCGCTGACATAGAGTCCATCCGTGCGGGAGCCGCAAAAGATCTGCTTGTTGTCTTGAGGATTGACGGCGAGCCGTTCGCCGACGCCTCTGCCGGACATATTGCCGCCCATTGCAAAGGGCATATTGATCTGCTCCCATGTGTCGCCGTAATCTTCTGAGCGCAGGATTGCGCCATTGGAGCCGGCATAGGTGCCGCAGGAGAGATAGACTCTGCCGGTTTCGACCGGATCACAGGCGATCGCCTCGATGCCGATGAGGTTCCAGTTGTCGGAGTTGACGCCGCCGAGATGATCGGTGATCGGCACCCATTCTGCATCGCCTTCGCGTTTGCGGTAGGCACCGCCGATATCAGTGCGGCAGTATTTGAGTCCGGATTCGCCCTTGCTGTAAACGATGCCGGGGATATATCCGCCGCCGCCGATTGCAGCATTGCCGAATTCGGTTTTGCGTGTCTGCGGAGCACTTCCGCCGGCGCAGCCGACCGTGCCGGCCGCAGCAGCGAGTGCCGCCGCAAGCAAAAGAATTTTTGCTGCTTGCATGATAAATGTTTTCCTTACTTGATATTTCAGAGCGTGCGCAGACGGATCTGCACCGAGGTCATGTCGCCCCAGAGATTCGGGAGCATGACACCGCATTGCATGAGATACGCACCGGTTTTCTGATAAGCTTTGCCGCCGAGCTCATAGGCATATACGGCATCGGGCAGAAGGCCTGCGAGCCGGATGCGTCGGGACTTCATATTCGCCTCTGCGGTGATCTGAACATAGGTGAACACCGCGTCGGACTGGTCTGCGGCGACGAAGATCCATGCATCGTAATCCGCATTCTGCTGGGCCGCATAGCCGGTCGGTGCAAAGGGATTGCCGAGACGGTAAAGGCTGCCCTCACGAATCAGATGGCTGATGCTGTGCCAGCGGGCGATCTGTGCCGGGATCTGTGCTTTTTCGTCATCGGAGAGCTGTGCGACATTCAGTTCATAGCCGAATGTGCCGAACATTGCGACATTCGCGCGTGTCTCAAAGGGTGTGACACGGCCGGTCGCATGATTCGGGCATACGCTGACATGAGAGCCGACCGCGGAGGGCGGCATGAACAGCGAAGCGCCGTACTGGATCCGCAGACGCTCCTTTGCATCGGTATCGTCCGATGCCCAGATCTGCGGTGAATAATACAGCATACCCGGATCGAATCTTGCGCCGCCGCCGGAACAGCTTTCCAACAGGATATCCGGATATTCAGTGACAAGGCGCTCCAGCATCTGATAGACGCCGAGCATATAGGCATGATAAAAGGCGGGAGACGGGACTTCAGTCAGCTGCCGGTTCATATCCCATTTGATATAGGAGACCGGAACAGTGTCGAGAATCTCTTTCATCTGCGCCCAGACTGCATCGCGCACATCACGCCGTGTGTAGTTCAGCACATACTGCGCTCTGGACTGCGTGCGCGGTCTTCCCTCGATGCCGACGGCATAATCCGGATGTGAACGAAACAGATCACTGTCCGGTGAGATCATCTCCGGTTCGAACCAAAGTCCGAAGCGCATCCCTTTTCCGGTGATGTGATCGGTTAGCGGCTTCAGTCCGCCGGGGAGCTTTCGCTGATCCGGCACCCAGTCGCCGAGCGAGCAGTTATCGCTGTCGCGTCTGCCGAACCAGCCGTCATCCAGAACGAACAGCTCGATGCCGAGGCGGGAAGCTTCATCCGCGATCGTTTTCAGCTTTTCAAGATCGAAGTCGAAGTAGGTCGCTTCCCAGTTGTTGATGAGCACCGGCCGCTCCTTATAGCGGTATCTCGACCGGATCAGATGATCACAAAAGAGTCTGTGGAATGTGCGGGACATTCCGCCGATACCGTCCTCGCTGTAGACGAGAACAGCTTCCGGCGCATCAAATTCCGATTCGGTGCTGAGACAGTGCGCAAAGCTGCCGGCCTCAATGCCAATCTGTGCGCGTGTCTGACAAAACTGCGTCAGCTCAGCCTGTGCTGTGAAATTGCCGGAATAGATCAGAGTGAAGCCATAAGCCTCGCCGGATTCCTCGGTCGTTTCGGGACACACCAGTGCGAAAAACGGGCTGTACTGATGTGAGGACTCCCCTCTTGTGCTGTCGATGCGCTGCTTGCCATGGCGGATCGGCAGACGCTCTGCCTGCCGTTCACGCGCCCATGAACCGTAGAGCGTAATCATCTCAAAGCGGTCATCGTCGAGGTCGACCGATGCCGAAAGCACCCGCCGCAGCATAAGATCGCGGCTGCCGCAGTTTTCGAGCGAGACACTTCGGATCACTGCATCGAGCCCGTCAAAGACTGTGTAATGCAGCTTGACCTCAAGTCCGGTCGGCTCATCGCGCATGAGAATTTCGAGTGTCTCGCAGCCGTTGCCCCATGTGTGCGGCAGACAGCGCGGTGTATATTTTCCGCTGTAGATGCGGTGGCTGACATAGCGCAGATCGCAGGCGAATGCGCCGTCTTCCAAAACGATCGCAGGCTCGCGGTAATCGCCGATGCCGGCGCAGGGATATTCAAACGGTGCGCAGTCGAGAAAACTCGCGCGTTCGCGTTCGTTTTTTGCGGGGACAAAGGGCGGATCGCCGAGCCGCAGCAGATCGGTCAGATCCTGCGGTGCGATGCGCTTTCCCCAGTATGTATGCAGCAGATAGCCTTCCTCCGCAACAGTCAGCACATAGCTGGCGTGCGGGGTATTGAGCTGAAACTGCCGTTCGTTTTCGAGATAGATAATCATAGCTCCCCCTGTGTGAGATGAAATCAGTCCCCGATCGTGATGCCTGCGTCCTGCAGAGCTTTTTGTGTTCCGGTAATGAAAATATTGCCGTATTCCGGATCATTCGTCCGGACGAATATGATCGAGCCTTCGTTCTCCGCTTTTTTCGACTGCTGCTGTGTGATTGCTTCGGAGCTGTCAGCGCGCATGACAAGAACGCCCTCGAAATCCGGCGGCTCCTTGCCGTTTGTGGCAGTGAGCAGGGATACGCTTTCGGTATCGGCGAGGCTGACCTTATAGCCGGCGCTCTGCAAATTCATTTGTATTGTTCCGCTTGCGGGAATGATTGTTGCCGAATGTGCTGCCGCGGATGATGCGCTGCCGCAGCCGGTCAGCAGCAGTGCCGCTGCACAGATGACAGGTAAAATACGATATTTCATACTGATGTTTCCTGTGTGGTTGTCATATCTGTCTGCGTGACGGTTGTTTCCGTCACGAGAGACTGTTCTTCTTCGGCGTTACCGGTCTCCGTGTCGATCACCTCGCCGGTGATGGCATTGACCGGAACGGTATATGCGTATTCGCCGACATAAATGATCCACGCGAGTGCGGGCTGTTCGTTGCTGTCGAATATGATCACAAGCTCCGGCTTCTGTCCGCTTGGCTCATTCATTTCATGTTTTGCAGCAATGCGCTCCGCTTCGTCTGCCGTGATCTTCGGTTCAGTGGGAAGATCTTCCGGAAAATCGTAATGCAGATCGGCGGAGATGTTCAGCGGCTTGCCGAAGCGTCCGGCTTCGATGAAGACCTGTGTATCCGCAACCGGAATGCCGTGATAATACTGCATGAACATATAGAAATGGAAGCCGCCGATGAATGACCAGATGTTATTGAAAACGTTCAGTGAATCGGGAAATCGAAGCTCGGTCCGGCGGTTCAGCTCCAGCAGATCTGCACAGGACATTGCAGCGCGGAGGGCGCTTTTTTTTCCGTGGATCCGGAACGGCACAAATTCGCCTTCTATGCCGTGAATGTGCCCGTCATACTGAATGCAGACGGCGCCGCGCTCCGCGAGGGATTCGCGTGTGACCTGTTCAGGCTCCTTGCTGAGAGTGATCTGCCTGCCGGAATAGAAGCTGTCATTCCGGTAGGAAAACGGATCCAGACCGGTATATCCCACCAATGCGACGAGAAAGAAACCTGCGCAGATCAGCGCAATTTTTATTCCTTTTTTCATTTGTTATGTATTACAGTCTGATGAGAATCTTTGCACCGTAGGGTGCGAGCGGCAGCTTGGTCTGATAGACCTTGCCGGTCTCATAGTCTTTCATCGGATACGGCAGATTTACAGAGCGTGCTTCCCGTGTCCAGTTCATGACGAAGCGGAAGATTGTGCCGTCCGCAGTCCGCCGCGATGCCGCAACAACGCCGTGCGGGAGCGTGGTATCAAGTGCCGGCTCAATGCCGAGCTTTTCCGCGAGGGAAATCAGAAAATCGGAGAAGAAGCCGTCCTCTGCGAAGCCGCCGAGATAGTAGGCCGTACCTCTGCCGAAGCTGTTCCGAGTCAGGCAGGGCATTCCGTCCGGCATACAGGGATTGTCATGCTCATAGACACCGAGTACCTCGGCGCCTTCCGCTGCAACGCGTTCGCATAGACGCTCCAGACGATAGGTTTCCGCCAGCGGGAACGGTGCTTTGACTATGCGCATGGTTTCATATTGCTTATCGTAAAGCGGGTCGATCTCAAGAAAGCGGATACCTGCAAGCTCCGCGAGTCCTTCAGCAGGTGTTGTGCCCATATAGCAGAGATCATGTTCATCGACTACGCCGGTGTGCATCGTGAGAACGACCGTTCCGCCCTGCTTGGCATAAGCGCGGATGCGTTTTGCGGTATCCGGATGCAGCAGATAGAGCATCGGGATCACAAGCAGATGATAGCCGGAGAAATCCTGCTCCGGGTTGAGGATATCGACCGCATATCCGTTTTTCCAGAACGGCAGATATACCCGCAGCATCAGGTCATTGTCACCGATATTGATATTGCGCGGGCCTTTTGCATCATTGACCGCCCAGTGACTTTCGATATCATAGAGGATTGCGATCTTCGCATCGGTTTTTGCGCCGGCGAGTACATCGAGCTTTTCGAGCATCGCGCCGACATCGCTGACCTCCTGAAATACGCGTGTGTCCGTACGGTTGGCATGTGTCATGACAGCACCATGAAATTTTTCAGAGCATCCTCTGCTCTGCCGCCACTGGAAATACTGGATGCTGTCTGCGCCGTGTGCGAGCATGGATATCGCGGAAAGCCGGTGGAATCCCCATGATTTTGGACGGCAGACATCGTGCCAGTTCGTCTGCGAGGGCGTATTTTCCATAAGCAGGAACGGCTTGCCAAGCATCGAGCGGCAGATATCGGAATACGCATCCGCCCAGAATGCATTATAGGTCTCGTCGCCGTCCTGATTCGTATGCCATGTCGGATAAGCATCCCATGAGATGACATCGCAGGATTTTGCCATTTCCCAGTAGTTGATGCCGTCATAGAAGCCCATGAGGTTCATCGTCACCGGAATGTGCGGATTGACGGCCTTGATCGGAGCAATCTCATTCTCGAAGAAGCTGCGGGTCTGTGCGGTGCAGAAACGCTTCCAGTCGAGATTCAGACCGTGGATATTGGTTTCGCCGCGGGGTGACGGAGATTCGATTTGCTCCCATTCGGTATATGTGTGCGACCAGAACGCTGTCCACCATGCCGCATTGAGTGCATCGAGTGTACCGTAGCGTTCCTTCAGCCAGTCACGGAATGCCGCCTGACAAAGCTCACAGTGACATTCGCCCTGTATCTCATTGCTGATATGCCAGAGAATGACGGCGGGATGTGTGCCGAAGCGTTCAGCGAGCTTTGAATTCATTGCGCGGACCTTCTCACGGTAGACCGGTGAAGTATAACAGTGATTGTGACGGCCGCCCTGTAAATCGCGGATCCGGTCGGCGCTGACCCGGCGGATCTCCGGATATTTGTGTGACATCCAGACAGGCTTTGCGCCGGAGGGTGTTGCAAGAACGGTATAGATGCCGTTTGCATAGAGCTTGTTGATGATATTGGCGAGCCAGTCAAGCTGATAGTCGCCTTCATGCGGTTCAAGCGCAGCCCATGCAAAGATGCCGACGGAGACACAGTTGATATGCGCCTGTTTCATATATTCGATATCCTGTGCGAGGATCTCCGGAGAAGCCAGCCATTGCTCCGGGTTGTAGTCACAGCCGTGGAGTAAATGCGGATACGGTGTCAGTGTTTGCATGACAGCACCTGCCTTCACGAAATTTGCTATATATAAATAGTATATATGCTGCGGGCAAACCGCAGACCGATACAAAATTATTATAACCGATAATCACAGAACAGTCAAGCGAAATCAGGGAAATCTCCGGAAAATTCTTGGGTTCGTGATT